>DASSYF010000030.1:0-3655 GCA_035703435.1 Chiayiivirga sp.
GAGAGTCGAAGCCCAGGCTTTCTTTCACTTCTCGCTCCTCTCCACTCTTTTCTCACCCTTTTGGAGTTCCGTCATGACCAAACAAATCCAGGACGCCTACATCGTCGCCGCCACCCGCACCCCGGTCGGCAAGGCGCCGCGAGGCGTGTTCCGCAACACCCGCCCGGACGACATGCTCGCCCACGTGATCCGCAGCGTGATGGCGCAATACCCCGACATCGACCCGCACCAGATCGGCGACGTCATCATCGGCTGCGCCATGCCCGAAGCCGAGCAAGGCATGAACGTGGCGCGCATCGGCCTGCTGCTGGCCGGCCTGCCGCACACCGTGCCCGGCGTCACCGTCAACCGCTTCTGCTCCTCCGGCCTGCAGTCGGTGGCGATGGCCGCCGACCGCATCCGCCTGGGCCTGGACGACCTGATGCTCGCAGGCGGCACCGAGAGCATGAGCATGGTGCCGATGATGGGCCACAAGATCGCCATGAACCCCGCGATCTTCCAGGACGAGAACATCGGCATCGCCTACGGCATGGGCATCACCGCCGAAAACGTCGCCAAGCAGTGGAAAGTCAGCCGCGAGCAGCAGGACGCGTTCTCGGTCGAAAGCCACCGCCGCGCACTGGCCGCCCAGGCCGCTGGCGAGTTCAAGGACGAGATCACCCCGTTCCAGCTCGATGACCACTACCCGGATCTCGCCAGCCGCGACATCACCACCGACAACCGCGTCATCGACCAGGACGAAGGCCCGCGCGCAGGCACCACGCCTGAAGTGCTGGCCAAACTGAAAACCGTGTTCCGCAACGGCCAGTTCGGGGGCACCGTCACCGCCGGCAACTCCAGCCAGATGTCCGACGGCGCCGGCGCCGTGCTGCTCGCCAGCGAAAAAGCCATCAAGCAATACAACCTGCAGCCCCTCGCCCGCTTCGTCGGCTTCTCCGTCGCTGGCGTGCCGCCGGAAGTGATGGGCATCGGCCCGAAGGAAGCGATTCCGAAGGCGCTGGCGCAAACCGGTATCACCCAGGATCAGCTCGACTGGATCGAACTCAACGAAGCCTTCGCGGCGCAGGCCCTGGCCGTGATGGGCGATCTCAAGCTCGACCCCAGCAAGGTCAACCCGCTCGGCGGCGCCATCGCCCTGGGCCATCCGCTGGGCGCCACCGGCGCCGTGCGCATCGCCACGCTGGTGCACGGCATGCGCCGTCGCAAGCAGAAGTACGGCATGGTGACCATGTGCATCGGCACCGGCATGGGTGCGGCGGGGATCTTCGAGGCGCTCTGAAGTTCGTCATTCCGGCGAAGGCCGGAATCTGAAACTGGAACGGCGCCGTAGCAATACGGCGCCGTTTACGTTTGAGCGGCTCTGATCCGCTTGCAAGCCCTTCTCGGCCAAGGTGATGCGTTGTCCAACGGATACATTACTCGTTTGACGTGTTACGTTAAACGTAATGCCGTCGGCACGTGATCAGGAGCTTTCATTGCAAGGATACGCAGGCGCTGTTCGAGGGCGGCGATCCTCGTCGGTTTCGTGCCATCAAGGACGCCGCCATCCGCAAGTTGTCGCAACTCGATGCCGCGCAAACGCTTGAGTTTCTGCGTTCACCCCCTGGCAACCAGCTCGAAGCCCTCAAGCACGATCGCGCTGGCCAGTACAGCATCCGCATCAACCGGCAGTGGCGCGCGTGCTTTGTGTGGACAGCCAGCGGACCCGAGCACGTCGAAATCGTGGATTACCACTGAGAAAGCAACATGAAACCTCCCGTCAACCGCATGCGCCCCGTGCACCCCGGCGAAATCCTGCGCGAGGATTACCTCACCCCGCTCGGGATGAGCGCCAATGCCCTGGCCGTGGCGCTGAGCGTACCGGCCACACGCATCCACGAAATCGTCAATGAACGTCGCGGCATCAGCGCCGACACCGCCGAACGCCTGGCACGTTACTTCGGCGGCGACGCGGTGTCCTGGCTGAACCTGCAGGCGACTTACGATCTCAAGACACTGGCTACACGCGATGAAATCCTGCGCCGGGTGGAACCACGGGCTGCCTGACTGGTGGCGTCAGGCACTTCGGCAATCACAGGGCTGTCCGAGAACCTGCCGACAGCCTTTGAGGTTGAACATGCGTGCCAAAACCCATCCCTTTGACCCCACCGAGCACCTGGGCACTCCCGAAACCCAGGCCGAGTACATCTCCGCTGCCCTCGAAACCGGCGATCCCGCCTTCATCGCCGACATCCTCGGCGTGGTTGCACGCGCCCGCGGCATGTCCCAACTCGCACGCGACACCAGCCTGCGCCGCGAAAGCCTGTACAAGGCGCTGTCTGCGGACGGCAACCCGAAGTTCGCCACCATCATGAAGGTCGTGCAGGCGCTGGGTGAAGTTGAATGCCGAGGCGGCGTAGCAAATCTGATGACGCCCTGGACCCCGGGGGTATCAGGCAAGCGTAGTCATCAATCACCTTCGTCTCCTTTGGTCGCACTGGCGGCCACGTTCTGTCACCTGCGAGAAAGCCATGCACTCCCAGTATCCAAACCGCACGCATTCCAGGATTCGATTCACCACACGGGTGGCTGCCTTCGCCGGCCTTGCCTCGCTGGCCCCTGCCGGCTTGGCCATGCCTCCGCATGCCTCTACAGCATCCGACCACACATCTGTTGAGTGTCCCTCCGCGCAGAAGCTCCGGCCTCTGCTGAAGCTCGGCAACATCTACCTCGGCGAGCTACATGGCACAGTGGAATCACCCAACCTCGTGCGTTGCTTGACGGACGCGGAGGTGGCTGCCGGCGCTGCACCGCTCTTCGTCTCGCTTGAGCTGCCCGAGTTCGCCCGCGATACCCACAACGGAGCTTGGGGCGGGGTGGATGGCAGGACGTCGCAGGCGATGATGTCGTTGGTCGACTATCTGGAGTCGCTGGAGAAGCAGGGCAAGCTCACGCTGGATTTCCAGTTGACGGGCAAGGAGCAGAATGCAGTGCAGATGAACAAGCAAGTGGGTGAGCACTTGCGCGGCCTCGCTACCAAGGGCCGCCTCATTGCCTTGGGTGGAAATCTTCACAGCCAACGAAAGCAGGCCATGATTCCGTCACTCACTTTTGCGCCGGCTGGTGCCTTTGTGGGCGATGGCATCAAGACGGTGATGATCGTCCACGCGCGCGATGGCACGGCCTGGAACTGCACAGAAACGTGTGGCGCGCACAAGGACAAAGGTTTCACCGGCATCAAGGCTGACGAGCTCGTGGACGGTAGCGCATACGGCCATGACTATCTCTATGGTCTGGATCAGGTCACGGCATCCCCGCCTGCACGTGCCAGCGACAAACCCGAGGCGTCACGACCACCTCGCTGACTGCACGAAATGCCGAGTAGTTCCATCGTCGATGGGAGCGACAAGATCGGACAGATGCATGGAGCGGCATCATGTCCTTGTGCGTGGCGTCGACGTGCCTTGCATGGCGCGCTGGTTGCCGATCAGGCCCTCGGCCGGAAAAGTCCGGCCAACGTTCGCCTCCCGCACGCCCGATCTTCACGCGCGCTTGCGCCTGTTCGGTATGTCGTTGGCACCCTAGCGGTCGGTTCGCCGTGTGCGGTGCGCCATCGGCACCCGGCAATTGCCGTGCAGACACGCGAGTGGATCGACCTGCGATGACCAAGCCACCC
>DASSYF010000009.1:0-2066 GCA_035703435.1 Chiayiivirga sp.
CGCATCACGGGCGGCGCTCAAACGCCAGACCCGCTGGGAAAGAGAATCACACGGGACCTGACATCTACACTGGTCCCGGCGGCGGCATGTATACCGGCCCTGATGCAAATCCCTTTAAGGCAATTTTCCCGCCGTGGCCGCTCTTTGCTGAGGAGCTTCGTAAAATGGGCATGCACCAACAAGCTGATTTAATCCAAGATGCACTCAATAGTATTGGGTATACCGCCTAACAGTTCCGTAAGAGACTTCCTGTCAATTCCGGGTAAATGAGTTTTTCGCCCTGGGCTTTCGGGCCACTGCCGGTCATCAAGTTGTCCTGTTTATTTGGTACTGCGTGTCGGCGCTATTTGTGGACAACGAATGTCAGACTGCATTTCCGTAACCGGCCTTGTTGAGTCGATGATGCTGACTCGGGCCTATGTATAAACCGCACCCAAAGACCTCATTCGTTCATCGGACTGCCTGGTGCGCGGGGATCAACCGAAGCACCGTGTAGACGTCCATCTAGTTAGTCAGGTTCGCTTTGGGTTGGTCTGACCTGTTGTCTACCTTTCGCGCTGACGATGAATCGAAACTTTGTTGCTAGGCCGCGTGCGCCACGTGAGCCGCGCCGGTTGCGTGATGCATTGGATGCTGCAAACTCGCGTGCGGGTCGTAGTCCACGTCGTGCGCCAGCATCGCCCAGATCTGTCGGGCGTGTTTGTTGGCGATGGCGACGATCACCTTGCCAAATGGCATGCGTCCATCGAGTGAGCGTATCCACAGCTGCTCGGGCGTGGCCTTTTCGGTGGTGACCGCCTTGGCCCGCTGCAGGCTGCTGCGGGCGCCCTGGATCAGCAGCGTGCGGAGGTAGGCATCGCCCCGGCAGCTGATCCCACCCAGTCGCGCATGCCCGCCGCTGGAGTGCTGCATCGGCACCAGGCCGAGCCACGCCGACATCTGCCGCCCGTGCTGGAACTCTCGTGCGTTGCCCACCGTGGCCACCGTCGCATCGACCGTGATTGCTCCCAGGCCAATGACTTCGCGCAAGCGCACGCAGCGCTCGTCCTGACGCGCGTGGGCCTCGATGCGTGCATCGCACGCGTCGAGGTGCAGGCGCAACTTGATCCAATGGTCGGCCAGATCACGCAGCAGTTCCTTGAGCTCGGCCGGCAACTCCGGGTGCGCATCCAGATCAGCCAGCATGCGGCGCAGCGCCAGATTGCCCTGTGCCACGATCAACCCGAACTCGGCGAGCAGACCGCGCAGGCGGTTGCCGATCGCCAGCGATTCGGTTTTGTAGCCTTCGCGCACCCGGTGCCAGGACAAGCGCACCTGCTGGTCGACCGATTTGATCGGCACGAAGCGCATGTTGCCCTGGCGCGCCGCCGTGGCGATCGCTTCGGCATCGGCGCGATCGTTCTTGGTCTTGCTTCCCTTGCGAAACGGTCTGACGAACTGCGCGGCGATAATCTTCGGCTGCAGGCCATATTCCAGGCACCGCCGCGCCCAGTGGTGCGCCCCGCTGCATGCTTCCATGGCCACCACTGTACCCGCCGGCAACTGCGCCAACCACAACGCAAACGCGTCACGTTTCAGATCCTGCCGCCGCAACACGTGCCCCGTGCCATCCATCCCGCACGCCGAAAACAAGTGCTTCGCCAAGTCCACACCAATGGTTATAGTGCTCATGGAGACTTCCTCTTCTGCTGACGGTTGGTTTGCAACACCATCATGGCCCTCGAGGCCGAAAGGAGGGGAAGTCTCTTTTTACTCGCTTAGGACGCCTCGGATCATGACGGCTTCCGCTCCAATGGCCATGTACCTGTAACGGCCTTCTTGGACAGTGATCCAGCCCATTGGATACGCTTCATCTGCGATCAATAGGCGTTGCATAGCTCTGCTTCCCACCTCAGGCCACACCGAACTGTTAGGCGGGGTCTCAAAGTGTTCGCGTTGAGCTTCTGACAGAGTCGGAAGAGGCAACACCAAGAGGTGACTGGGCGCACTCAATTGAGGTTCGTTGAGTTCATAAGCCGCATGGCACCGCGCCAACTTCAAAATGACATGTCGGACTCTGGCCTCAT
>DASSYF010000042.1:0-39796 GCA_035703435.1 Chiayiivirga sp.
ATGATTCTGTGTGGATAGGTTTGGTGGTAGCGTGCATGGCGGACTCCTCTCGTGATCCCGTGTCCTGATGGTCAACAACATCAGTCTGGCTCATCGAAGCCGTGTGGGACGCGGGGGAGTCCATTCGATCATTCAAGCCGAACTTGCTTCGTTACACCAAACTCATGGCAAAACAAGCTTGCCATGAGTTTGGCTCCACTACGCAAGTCGGCTTAACTCTGGCGTTAGGCGGAACCCAATCAACTAGTCGATTCGCGCTGAATTCACGCCAGCTCACCCATCTCCACCAAATAGATAAAACAAGTCAATGTCGAAGCCATCAGTTCTTCTAAGGGCAATTCTCGTCATAGCGCCATTTTTTGTCATATTTCAACTTCCAAACCTGATTTCGATCTACCAAAATCTCGAAATAGAAAGAACAATCGAAAGCAACAGCTATGTGCGTATAGCCAAAGAAAGCAGAAAACGCACGATCACTGCAGAGCAACAAGCATCCGATACGCGTCCCTCTCCCGCCCCTGAGAACGCATCGAAATTAAGTGACTCACCTCCTCTGCCGTGGATCGCAATATTCCTTTTCCCTTCGCTACTTGCTTTGGCATATCACTACGTCGCGAGCGTCATCCAATGGCGCGGACTCAATAGCGTAGGGAAATCAGTGCTGCTCTTGCACTTCGTGGGACTAGGAATCAACGTCTGGCCGTTCATCGTTAATCAAAGGGACTGGAGAGACGCGATCATCCCATCGCTATTAGCATTGATCATCTGTCCTTTATTAGCGCTTTGGGCGGCGATAACCATCGAATCCAAAGGCCGGCCAAGCGAGACGCCGCAAACGTCATCCTAAATCCGTGCTCCCAACCCACGTTTGCGCATAAGCGGGCTTATTCTTGAAAAATTTGCCATCAACCTCGACGCGCACGACGGTGTTGAACCGAACATGCGGGCCCTGGCGAGTCCGTTCGCATCATCCGCGAGCTGCAAGGTCTCAGCCAGAACGAGCTTTCGGCACTTTGTGGTATTCCCCAAACCACGATTTCGAGCATTGAAACCGGGCGTGTCAACTTGGGCGTTGAGCGTGCAAAGGTCTTGGGTACGGCCCTTCACTGTCATCCTGCAGTACTTGTTTTTCCGGGCCGGCAACTTGAGTCAGTCGCATAACAGTTCGGTCAACCGGACTGTCATCCCGCTACGCGGGCTGTCGGCGGCTGAATTCCAGCGTTAGGCACCGAGATTCGAGTCCACGTCCATCGCTGCGTGAAGAACGCGCACTATCACCAGCATTTCTTCGCTTACTCGCTTATAAAAGATCACATGCGAGCCGTGCGGGAACTTGCGGTATCCGGCGCGAACATCATCGCAAGCTTTGCCCATTAACGGGCTACTTGCTAGCTCGCGGAATACTTGGTCAATTTCCTTCAAGTAGGCGTTTCGCTGCTTAACACCCCATCGGCCCTGCGTGTATCGTGCAATCGCCATCAAGTCCGCTTTCGCGGACACAGTGAGGTCAAATTGCTTCACAGCTGCTCCGAGTCAAGCTCTGCTACAAGCGACTCGTAACTGTACTTGGCCCGTCCACTTCGTTCACCTGCAACCAGCGCGCCCCGCAGCACCTCAAGCTTACTCTCAGAAGTCTCAAGCAACCGCAGACCGGCTCGAACAACCTCGCTCGCTGACCCGTACCGCCCGCTGTCTACCTGGCCAGCAATGAACTGCTCGAAGTGATCGCCCAAGCTAACGCTCGTGTTCCTAGCCATATCAACCTCCCACCGCTGTACCAGATTTTGGTATGCATCTCTGCTAAAGTCAACCGGTGCCTAACAATTCATGTATGGACTCCCCCGTCAACCCCTGACGGCATGAATTTGTGAAGCAACGGCTCCACGGCTTTTGACTCTGATTTTTCATCCTGCTGACGCGTTTGCTTCAACCCCGGCAAGGCGGGAGCGGTTGCATTCGTGTATTCGGCTTTGCGGTGGGCTTTGCCCGAGCCATCATTCCGGCCTGCCGGCTTGCATGCCGGCAGTCGTTCGCAGGCTCGCGGCATGCCGCTCGAAAGCCCTGCTCACCCGCGAAGCAGGGCCAGATGTTCAAACCATCACGAAGATCAACATTGTTATCGGCTTGGCTGCTTCGGGGACCGACACGCTTGCATGATTTGAAGTGTTCAACAGCAGAACGGGTGGAACGGTGTTGCGGTAACGCGGTGTTGCGGTTGGGTGAACGGGAATCAGGCGGCGTGTGCTTGGCGCCTGCTGACGTGCTCGGGGTCGAAACTTGTGCCGTGATGCTCGACTGCCCATAGCCGGCGCGCGGTCTTGTTGGCCAAGGCCACGGCGGCCGTGTTGTGGCCTTTGCGTTCAGCCAGTGCCAGCGCCCATTGCTGGGTGCGATCCAGCGGCTGACCACGTTTTCGTGCCGTGTGCGCGGCCACCAGGGCCGAGCGTGCGCCGTGGATCAGCAGCGTGCGCAAGTACACGCCGCCACTCGCACGCCGTCACGAATAGTTTGCGCATCGGCAACGTCGTTCTTGCCGCGTTTGCCCAACAGCCGATACGGCGCCACGAACTTGGGTGCCATCAGCCGTACCGTGTGGCCGTGCTGGGCAAACACACGCGCCTAATGGTGCGAGCCCGAACAGGCCTCCATGCCGATCAAACACGGCGGCAAATTCGCCACCCATTCAACCAGCGCCGAGCGCGCCACGTTCGGGCGAATCAGTACCGGCTTGCCGGCTTCATCCACGCCGTGCAGGGCAAATACGTTCTTGGCCAGATCGATACCGAGGGTTACGATGCGCATGGGACTTCCCCTTCCAATCGCGAGTGTGGAGATTCGAGGCTGCACTTCCCATCGTGGCACCTGGTTGCCGAAACCCGCCAACGCGCGGCACACTCGGGACGGGGAAGTCCCTTTCATTCGTTAGGGCGCTTTACTTACATCATCAGTGAGTCGAGATGAAAAGCAACGTTGTTCTTCTGGCAGCTGCACTGTCTGGCGGCATAGCGCTCTCCTCTTGCCCATCTGCTGATTCGCCGCAAAGCGCCGCCGCTATTGCAAACCCCGCATCTGAGTACTGCGACAAAGAGAAGGGCGGGCACGTCGAGATTGTGATGGATGAGTCCGGCGCACAAAAAGGTATGTGCCACTTGCCGGATGGCACCGTGGTGGACGAGTGGGAGCTGTATCGCAACGAGCATCCGCAGAGTTCATGAGCCGCGGCCTAACAATTCGTGTATGGACTCCCCCGTCAACCCCTGACGGCATGAATTTGTGACGCAGCAGCTCCATGGCTTCTGATTCTGCGTTTCCCTGCTGACGCTTGCTCTGCTTCAACCCCGGCAAGATTCACTCTGCGACGCACACGGGCGTACCCAAGCTGTCGCTCACATTCGGATTGATCCCATCGCGGTGAGGCCCGAAACTCGCGCCATGAGATCGAACCCAGCCCACGAATACGACGCCATCATCATCGGAGCCGGCGCCGCCGGGTTGATGTGTGCCATCACCGCCGCGCAGCGGGGCCTGCGAGTGCTGGTGATCGAACACGCCAACAAGGTCGGCAAGAAGATCCTGATGTCTGGCGGTGGGCGCTGCAATTTCACCAATACCGGGGCGTCGCCAGCCAACTATCTCTCGGCCAACCCGCATTTCTGCAAGTCGGCGCTGGCGCGCTACACGCCTGCGCATTTCATCGAGCTGGTCGAGCGCCATGGCATTGCGTGGCATGAGAAGGAGCTGGGGCAGCTGTTCTGCGATGACTCATCCAAGCTCATCGTGGCCATGTTGTTGGATGAGTGCGAGGCCGCCGGCGTCGAGTTGCGCAGCCAGTGCAGCACCGAGGCGATTGAGCGCCGTGATGACGGACGTTTCCGGCTGCGCACCGTGCAGGGCTGTTTCGAAACCCAGTCGCTGGTGATCGCAAGCGGTGGACTGTCGTTTCCGAGCATGGGCGCATCGGGCTTCGGACATCAGATCGCGCGGCAATTCGGGCATGACGTACTGCCAACCCGCGCCGGACTGGTGCCCTTGACCCAAACCGGAAAGCACGCCGAACGCATGCAGGACTTGGCCGGGGTTTCACTGCCGGTGGAGGCGCACTGCAAGGGCACGCGTTTTCGCAACGCCATGCTCATCACCCATCGTGGCATCAGTGGGCCGGCTATCCTGCAGATCAGCTCCTACTGGCAGCCCGGCGACGCGCTGCACTTGAACCTGTTGCCCGATCACGATGTTCCCGATCTGCTGCGGCGCTGGCAGGGCAATCGGCGCGATGCCGAACTCAAAACCCTGCTGGCCGAAGTGCTGCCCAAACGTTTTGCCCAGCGCCTGTGCGAGCACTGGTTCGCCAGCAAACCGATGCGCCAGTACACCCAGGCCGAGCTGGATGCGGTGGCGCAAGGCCTTGCGAACTGGTCGCTGGTGGCGAGCGGCACCGAGGGTTATCGCACCGCCGAGGTCACCTTGGGTGGCGTCGATACGCACGGCGTGTCATCGAGCACGATGATGTCGCGCACGGTGCCGGGCCTGTACTTCATCGGCGAAGTGTTGGACGTGACCGGCTGGCTCGGTGGTTACAACTTCCAGTGGGCCTGGGCCTCGGGCCACGCTGCGGGCACGGCGTTGGCGACCTGATGGTCGGCTTGATCGACTGGCGAGCGATGGGTGACCCATCCTCTGGTGCGAACGGGCGATAATCCGCAGGTTTTCCACTCCGAGTCTCAATCCCATGCCCAGCCAGCTCGACCTCCTTCGCGCCTACTCGACCGTGGTTGCCGATACCGGCGACATCGATGCCATCGCCCGCTTTGCACCGATGGATGCCACCACCAATCCATCCCTGCTGCTCAAGGCCGCCACCCTGCCCGCCTACGCACCCTTGCTGGCCGATGCCGTCGCCAAGGCCGATGGCAACGACACGCTGGGCGATGCCTGTGATCGCTTGGCGGTGGCGATCGGCGGCGAGATCCTCAAGCTGATTCCAGGCAGGGTTTCGACCGAAGTTGATGCACGCTTGAGCTTCGATTCGGAAGCCACCGTGGCCAAGGCGAAGCGTTTGGTGCAGTTGTATGCCGAGGCCGGCATCGATCCGTCGCGAATCCTGATCAAGATCGCAGCCACTTGGGAAGGCATTCGCGCCGCCGAGCGATTGGAGCGCGAGGGCATCCACTGCAACCTGACCTTGTTGTTTTCCTTCCCCCAAGCCGTGGCCTGTGCCGAGGCCGGCGTGTTCCTGATTTCGCCCTTCGTGGGCCGCATCCTCGATTGGCACCTGGCCCACGGCATGGGTAAACCCGCCGAAGCCAAGGATGATCCGGGCGTGCAATCGGTGACGCGCATCTGGCAGTACTACAAGCAACACGGCTATGCGACCGTGGTGATGGGCGCGAGCTTCCGCAGCACGGCGCAAGTACTGGCCTTGGCCGGTTGCGATCGACTCACGATCTCGCCGGATTTGCTGGCCGCGATGGCGCAATCCGACGCGGACGTCGAGCGGGCACTGAACGATGCCGGTGTTCGCCAAGCGCCACCGATCGCCCTGTGCGAATCCAGTTTCCGCTGGCAACACAACGAGGACGCGATGGCCACCGAAAAGCTGGCCGAGGGCATCCGCAACTTCGCCATCGACCAGCGCAAGCTGGAAGCCTTGCTGGCATCAAGGATGGATTCGCGTGCATGACCAAAGGTTTTCGCGCCACGACTGAGCACTTGGATTCGCTTCCAATCGTGGTACTGGCCGATGATCGCGGCCAGCGCGCGCGCATCGCCCTGCATGGCGCCGCCTTGCTCAGTCTGGAACTCCCCTTTGCTGCGGGCGTGTTCAACGTCGCACCGGGTTACAAGAGCGCGGTGGAAATCCTCGCCCGGCAAGGTTCGTACTTCGCCATCCTCGCGCCCTTTGGTGGCCGCATACGGGAAGCACGCTATCGCTTCGATGGCGTGCCGCATGATCTCGACCCGGCTGCTGCCAATGGTGTTCGCGGCTTCCGCCATGGCTTTGTGCGCGATGCCGATTTTGATCTGGCGGAACTTGTTGCCGACTCACAGTCCGCACGCACCGTGCTGCACACCCGCATCGCGCCACAGTTGGGTTATCCGTTCTGCATCGATCTGAATCTGGAATTCGTGCTGGATGCCAACGGCCTCAGCCTCAGCGCCCACATGCACAATGCCGGCGATACCGCGGCGCCCTGCTTTTTTGGGTGGCATGCCTATTTTCGGATGGGTGAAGGCCTGCTCGATGACTGGTCACTCACGATCCCGGCGCATTCCACCATGCGTACCGGCGACGATCTGATTGCCGTACCCGGACAAGCGGCCTATGCCGCGCTCGACCAGAATCCGGCGCTCGACTTCCGTCAGCCGCAAACCATCGGCGCACGCCAGCTCGACAACAGCTATGTCGGACTGAAGCAGGCCAACGACGGCCTGCTGTACACGCGCCTCGCCAATCCCGCAACCGGCGTCGGCATCGAGGTATGGCAGGAACGTGGCGTGATGCATGCCTTCACCGGCGACACCCTCGGCGAGCGCGCCCGCATGGCCTTGGCGCTGGAGCCCATGGAATGCATGGCCGATGCGTTCAATCGGCCCGAATGGTTGCAGGCCATTCGGCTTGAGCCGGGCGCCACGCGCACCTTCCGCTGCGGCGTACGTCGAGCACGCGCATGAACGTCCTTTTCGGCTCCATGCAGCCCCTTCCCGACCGGTTCGCTTAACCGCCAGCTGCATGCGCGACGGCACGAAACGCGACAGAAGGCCCGTCTCCACGTAAAATGCCCGGCTAACTCCCGCAAAGACGACGTGCAGCCGTCGGTTCAACACCGCGTCTGCACGCGAACTGTGCGCTGTTTTTTACTTCGCCCGGGCTTGCCCCTCACTGGCCGCTGCATCCATGTCAATCCAGAACCTTCGCAACATCGCCATCGTCGCCCACGTCGACCACGGCAAGACCACCCTCGTCGACCAGCTTCTGAAGCAATCGGGCACGCTCAACGAGCGCACGGTGCTGACCGAGCGCGTGATGGACTCCAACGACCAGGAAAAGGAACGCGGCATCACCATCCTGGCCAAGAACACCGCCATCAACTGGCGCGGCAACCACATCAACATCGTCGATACGCCCGGCCATGCCGACTTCGGCGGCGAGGTGGAGCGCGTGTTGTCGATGGTCGATTCCGTGCTGTTGCTGGTCGATGCCATGGACGGGCCGATGCCGCAAACGCGCTTCGTCACCCAGAAAGCCTTTGCCATGGGTTTCAAGCCGATCGTGGTGATCAACAAGGTCGACCGGCCGGGCGCGCGTCCGGAGTGGGTGGTGGAACAGGTCTGGGATTTGTTTGATCGCCTCGGCGCCACGCCTGAACAGATGGACTTCCCGATCATCTACGCCTCGGGTCTGAACGGCTATGCCGGCCTCACCGACGATGTGCGTTCCGGCGACATGACGCCGCTGTACGAGGCCATCATGCACCACGTTCCGGCCCCGCCGGTGGATCAGGAAGGTCCGTTCCAGATGCGCATCAGCCAGCTGGACTACAACAACTTCGTCGGCGTGATCGGCATCGGCCGCATCCAGCGCGGCACCTTGAAGCGAAACATGCCGGTGGCGGTGATCGACCGCGAAGGCAAGAAGCGTCAGGGCAAGGTGCTCCAGGTATTGGGCTTCCTCGGGCTTGAGCGGATCGAGCAGGAAACCGCCGAAGCCGGCGACATCGTGGCCATTTCCGGCATCCAGGAACTGACCATTTCCGACACCATCACCGCACTGGATGCACCCGAGGCCTTGCCGGCGCTGACCGTCGATGAGCCGACGATTTCGATGACCTTCCAAGTCAACAACTCGCCCTTCGCCGGCAACAAGGACTTGTCGGGTGGCAAGTTCCTGACCAGCCGTCAGTTGAAAGATCGCCTCGCGCGCGAAACCGTCCACAACGTGGCCTTGAAAGTCGAGCAACTTGAGGATGCGGACAAGTTCCTCGTTTCGGGCCGTGGCGAGTTGCACCTGTCGGTGTTGATCGAAAACATGCGCCGCGAAGGCTACGAACTGGCCGTCTCGCGTCCGGAAGTCATCATCAAGATGATCGACGGCCAACCAATGGAGCCGATCGAACAGGTCGTGGTGGACGTGGAAGAAATCCATCAGGGCGGCGTGATGGAAAAGCTCGGCACGCGCAAGGGCCAGCTCAAGAACATGGAGTCCGACGGCAAGGGTCGCGTACGGCTCGAATACCTGATTCCGGCACGTGGCCTGATCGGCTTCCAGAACGAGTTCAAGACCCTCACCCAGGGATCGGGCCTCTTGTTCCACGTATTCGATCATTACGGCCCGAAGGAACAAGGCCCGATCGCCAAGCGCATCAATGGCGTGATGATCGCCAACGCCCCTGGCATGACGCCGGCCTATTCGCTCGGGCCCTTGCAGGAACGCGGCAAGCTGTTCGCCGCCGAAGGCGATCAGGTCTACGAAGGCCAGCTGGTCGGCATCCACTCCAAGGACAACGATCTCACCGTCAATGCCATCAAGCCCAAGCCGCTGACCAACATGCGTGCATCCGGCAAGGACGACACCATCCAGTTGACCCCGGCGATCAAGTTTTCCTTGGAACAGGCACTGGATTTCATCGACGACGATGAGCTGGTCGAGATCACGCCCAAGGAAATCCGCCTGCGCAAGAAGCACCTCACCGAGATCGACCGCAAGCGCGCCTCGCGCGCCGCGTGAGGCGAGCACCGTGAAGGAACATCTGATCAAGTCCAAACGCCGTCATTGCGAGCGAAGCTAAGCAATCCATGTCTTCGATTCCTGACTAGCCTCATCACTCAGCCAACGCTGTTACTCAATCCCTTCTCCCGCCGGGAGAAGGTGCCCGAAGGGCGGATGAGGGGCTTTTATCTTGCTTTTCCGGCAACGATTCCCTCACCCCAACCCCTCTCCCTGAGGGAGAGGGGCTATACAGCCTTTGATTTGTCGATCATCCATGGATGACAGACTGCCTCCTGCAGTCTGCCCTTCGGGCCATTCGCTGCGCGAATGTTCGCTTTGGCATCCATGCCTGCGCAGTGCCGCGTCGCTGCGCTCCTCTCCATGAACCCATGCGATAAGTTGTTGATTCGTCATCGCGAGCGCAGCGAAGCGATCCAGCGTTTTGGCTCCGAATTTCTGGATGGCCACGGCCCTTCGGGCCTCGCCATGACGGCTGGGGGGCAAGTTCATGGCCCGTGGGCATTTTCGGAACGGAAAAAGGAATCTCGCAATGAGGGTTGATTCAGATATTCCTGAACACCGACATGCACAACGGCCACCGCGCCGCGTGCATGTCGGGCTGGCGTCATCGTATGCGGATCACCAGGGCAAGGCCCAGCAACAACCACGGCGTACCGATCAAGGCCGACATCAGGCTGACCCCGTAAAGCTCCCAGAAGCGATTGATCCGCGCCTCGGACGGTGAGTCCGGATTGAATACCACGGACACCTTCGTTCCGATCGGGTAATCCTCGGGTGACCGGCTGCACCAATCGTCAGAAAATTCGTAACTCTGGCCTTCATGCTCGAACTGGACGAGCGTACACAACGAACTCCCCAGCCGTGGCTTGCGCGATGTGTAGCTGGGTCGCTCGTACTTGACGATGACGGCGTCTTGAACCTTACCGATGCGGGTCAAGGCCATCGCGTTGGCCGCCTGTTTCACTGCGTAGCCGACGATGGCGATCCCGGGCAGGCAGAACACCAGGGCAAAGATCAATCACAGCTTCAGGATTCTGGACACATTGACTTCCTCATTGGGTGGCTCATGAGTCTGTCACGACACTACCAGCGTCCGTGCACGCCCGGCTCATGATCGTCCTGCAGGAATCCAACCTACAGGGGCGTGGCCGCCTTTTGCACCCTCGGATTTCAGGATCATCGATTGGCCCACGTTGCCACCCTTTTGCGTGGTAAATGAGTAAATCGCACGATTCGATCACGACCATCCTTGTATCCGAACAAGGTCACAGGCCCGCTGTCGCTGTCGGTTCCACACACCAGACGAAGGTCACCATGAGTCAGATTTCAGGCGCTGACACCGGTCAGCCGAACCCAATCCGCATTACACGGCGCGCATTGCTAGCCTCGGTGCCGCCAGACAAGATGCGTTCGGAGTGCGTCCTTGCGACATCCTTTGTGGTCGGATTTTCGGTTTTGGTGTTCTTCCTCACCGGCGTCATCGCGCTGATGGACTGGCAGTCGCAAAGCATGGCTCTGCGCGCCGAAGGCGTTGTGTTGGAATTGATTGGCACCTCGTCGCCGATCGCGCAGGTGCGCTATGCCGATGCCACGGGGGTCGAGCGCATCGCCAACACCTCGGGGCCGCTCAACGGTGTGGATGCCGTGGTCGGGGAGCGCATCCCGATCCTGTACCACGCACGTTCGCCGGAGTACGCCATGCACGACGACCCGATTCGTGCCGGCTTGATGATGGCATGGTTCGTCGGCTTCGGTTGCCTTCCCTTGCTGCCGATTCCATTCCTGTGGCGGCAGGTACGCCGCCAAACGCAGAGATTCGAGCGTCTGCGTCGACTCGGTTACAAGCGCGAGGTCGAAAGCGTACGCACGCAATCATTTCACACGCCAAGGGGCCGAGATCGCTGGGCCGTGGTCGCGCATTGGCGCGACAGCCTCGGCCGCCTTCAGCACACCGTGGCGGGGCCGTACACCTTCGACCCGGCGCCGATCGATCCCGCTACCGTCACCGTGTTGGCTGATCCGTCTGCACCAGAACAAAGCTTGATCGCACCTGAAACCTTGCCCGCAACCACGCCGGGTTGGCTTGTCGAAATGCGCAAGGGTCGCGCAGCCAGAAGCCGAGTCACATGAGCAACCCAATCGCCGGCTCAAGGGCTCAGATGGATGCTTGATCGGGTTTGGCTCCGGCTACAGCAGCGCGCTCGGACCAAGGCCACGAAACGCCGTCGAAATAGTCGCACTCCACAGGCCGGGTTTGGTGTCAGCTCAGCCCAATTCGAGCCCATGACGCCGCTTGCGCGGCCAACTGCTTCGCGCCAGACTGCCGCGAAAATCACGCTCGGGCTGCCGATGCCGGGGGGGGCAAATGACTGACATCACCGAACTGCTGAGCCTGGCGCGAAATGGCGATGGGCAGGCGGGTGACCGCCTGTTCGCGGCGCTCTATGAGGAACTGCATCGCGTGGCGGAGATCCAGTTGCGCGGCGATCCCGCGATGCGGGCGACTTCGCTGGTTCACGAGGCTTACTTGAAGTTGGCCAATCATGGCGCCTTGCAGGTGAATGATCGTGCGCACTACTTCGCGGTGGCCGCACGCGCCATGCGCCAGATCGTCATCGATCAGGCGCGCGCACGCAAGGCGCAGCGACGTGGCGGTGGGCTCGAGTTGGCCTCGTTGGGCAGTCACGCCATGCAGGCCATGGAACACGGTCGGGACGAGGAGGTTCTGGCGCTGGATGGCGCACTGGAGAACCTTGGCAAGCTCGATGGGGCGCTGGCGCGGCTGGTCGAGATGCGCTTTTTCGGCGGTCTGGAACTGGACGAAATCGCAGTGCTGACCGAACGATCGGAACGCTCGCTCAAACGCGACTGGCGACGGGCGCGCGCATTCCTGCAGCAAGAATTGGCGGTGGCCTGAGGTATGACAGCCGGACGCGAGCGCTGGCATGAGGTCGCCGAGCTTTTCGACACGCTGGTGGAACTGGAGCCTGCACAACAGGAGTCCAAACTACTGGAGTTGCAGGCATCTGATCCTGACTTGGCGCGCGAGGTTCGCGCCCTGCTCGCTGCCGATCGCGCCACCTGCGCCCTGCTCGATGGCGATGCAGCAAACCAGCTGCCACCGCTGCGCATCGCCACGACTATCGGTGAGAGCGCGGGTGACATGCTCGGACCCTATCGCCTGTTGCATCCGTTGGGCGAAGGCGGCATGGGCGTGGTTTGGCTGGCACAGCGCGTGGACGGCCACTTTGATCAGCAGGTCGCGATCAAGCTGCTCAAGGCCGGCATGGACAGTCAGGCCATCCTGAGACGCTTCCTGCAGGAGCGGCGTATTCTGGCCAAGTTGCAGCACCCCAACATCGTGCGCCTGCTGGATGGTGGTACGAGCGGGAACGATCGCCCCTACTACGTGATGGAGCGCGTCGAGGGCGAGACGATCGGTGACTTTGCCAAACACCACCAATTATCGGTGGCCGCGCGTGTCAGCCTCATCGTCAAGATCGCCGATGCGCTGGCCTACGCGCACGCACAACTGGTCATCCATCGCGATCTCAAGCCATCGAACGTGATGGTCGACGCCGCAGGCGAACCGCACGTGCTCGACTTCGGCATCGCCAAACTGATCGAAGACAACGACGACGCAATCAGAACCGGGACGGGACTGCAGGTGATGTCACCGGCCTATGCGACGCCCGAGCAGCTCCTTGGCGAGCCCATCAGCACCGTGACCGATGTGTACGCGCTCGGCTTGCTGTTGTTTGAACTCCTGGTCGGCGAACTGCCACCGCAACGCCGCGTGGCCACGCCGGCACAGTTGGCGTTGGAGCTGGCCAAGGAGACCAGTACCCAGGTCAGCACGGCGGCGCAAAAATTGACTGAAGCGCGCATCACCGACTTGTATGGCACACGTGGCAATGCCAGGCAACTGACCCGCATCCTCAGCGGCGATCTTGACGTCATCGTGGGCAAGGCCTTGCAGCGCGATCCTGCGCGACGCTATGGCAGCGCATCGGCATTCGCGGCCGATCTGCATCGTTGGCTCAATGGACGCCCGATTGCGGCGCGACCGGATTCGGCCGGCTATCGCGCACGCACGTTCATGCGTCGCCATCGGCTCGGCGTCGCGGTCGCCTCGGCCGCGCTGCTGGCGCTTGTTGCCGGCCTCGGCGTGGCGCTTTGGCAAGCTGATCGAGCGCGGTCTGAGGCTCTGCGCGCCGATCATGAACGCGCCAACGCCGAGCGCCAGTTGGCACGATCCGAACAGGTCAAGGACTACATGCTGGCCTTGCTGCGCGAGCAGGACCCTTTCAGCCGCGCCAAGGCGCAGAGTCGCACCGCACGCGAGATCATCGCGGCCGGCATTGCCCAATTGGATCGCAGCTTGGTGGACGATCCCGAGCTGCAAGTCGAGCTGCGGCGCGATCTGGGTGAGATCCAGCTCAGCCTCGGGGATCGCGAGGCGGCATCCAGAACCCTCAAACAAGCCTGGGAACAACAACAGGCGCTCAGTGGCGGGGAGAGCGGTGCGAGCGCCGATGCGCAGGCGCTGTACGCCAGTGCGCTCGTGCAGTCGGGCAACAACGAGGAAGGCGCGGCCTCGTTGCGCGATGCGGTGGACACCTTGCGCAAGACGCTCGGGCCCGAGCATGCGCGCACGATCATCGCCGAGTCGGCACTGGCGAAAGTCGAGATGTTCGAAGGCAATTTCGATGCCGCCCTCACACTGTTGCAGCGTGGTGTGGATGTCAACGTCAAACTGTACGGCACCGATGCGCCCGAACTCGTGCCGCGCCTGAACGCATTGGCGGGTCTATTGGTGGAGAAAAAAGACTTCGACGCAACGATTGCCACCAGCCGTCGCGCGCTGACCATCATCGAACGCAGTTATGGGCCCGACCACGTGCTTGCGGTCGTTCCGCACGCGATGATCGCCGATGCCTTGCGTTATCAGGTTCACTACGATCAAGCCTTGCCCGAGATGCAGGCGGCGGCGCGGATCGCACGCAAGGAACTGCCGCAAAACCATCCCATGCTGGCGAGCGTGGCGATCCGGCTAGGGGATCTGTTGCGGCGCATGCAACGCTACGACGAGGCCGAGCAGGTCATCGGTGACGGCCTGGCGAACATGGAGGGCAAGCAGTCGGGCGAATATGCACAACTGTTGCAGGTCTATGGCACGCTGGCACTCCATCGCAACGATTATGCGGCTGCCAACGAGCGCTTCGCGCAGGCCTTTGCAGCGTTCAAGCAGGCGACCGGTGACAGCACCTACACCTGGCTGACTGCGATGCTGTGGATCGACAGTCTGGGCCAGTCCGGTGACCTGCAGGCTGCCGATAAGCTGGCCGCCGAGGCCGTGTCGGTGGTGGCGCGCATCAGCAAGGATGACTCCTACGAAAGCGGCTACATGGCTGGCACGCTGGGCCAACTGCGTTGGCGCCAAGGCAATGACGCCGCTGCCATTCCGGCGTTTCGCCGTGCCATCGACATCATGGTCAAGTCCTATGGCGATGACCACGCCGAACCGGCCGGCCTGCGGGTAAGCCTTGCGCGCAGCTTGCTGGCCCAAGATACCGCTGCAGCGACGGATGAAGCGCAAGCCTTGATCGACAAGGCGCTGCCGATCATGGAAAAGGCCAATGCAGGCAAACCGGGATTGGGCGATGCTTGGCTAGTGCGCGCCGAACTGCGCCTGAGGCAGGACGATGCACCGGGCGCGATCGAGGATCTCGACCGCGCCAAGCCCTTGCTCGATGGTAAAGGATTCGACCGCGCGCAGGCGCGCCGACGTTGGCAGCAACTGGCCACCCGTGCGCACGCAATGAAGACAGCCCGCGGCTGATCGTCTTGACGGTGCGGTTTTATCGCGCCGCAGTGATCTTGATCGGGCCCTCAAGTTGTCCGAACCCGGCGTAGCTGCCGAGCTTGCTCGGCAGGCAATGGAGCAAACTCCATTGCTACAAAATTGGCGACTGATCAATAGCTTGGCATTGCCTCCTCGGCCCGATGCACGTGCCCTTTCGCCTGCTGACGCCATCATTGTCCGACATCGGCGTCGATGGTTTGGCCCCTGTCGCCGCCACTCTCCGTGATTGAAGGTGCCACCCCCAATCACGGATCGAATCATGCGCGCGCATCACGCACCTCTTTGTTTGGCCAGTCTCCTTGCACTGGCCATGCTGGCATCCCCGGCACTGGCCGACACCGAATACTGCGTCGGCACGGTCGGCCAGTTGCAGGCGGCACTCGACGATGCCGAAGTCGATGGGACCGGCAGCCTGATCAAGGTACGTTCCGGCACCTACAACCTGAGCGACGATCTGCGCTATCAGGGCGAACTCGAATACATCGTGCCGATCGGCAAGCTCACCGTGCGTGGCGGCTACAACGCCAACTGCAGCAGCTACAGCTTGAATCCGGGCGCAAGCACCTTCACCACCAGCAACCAGTCCGAGCTGAAATTCATCAGCAACACCGGCAGCATCAGCCTCGCCGGCCTGACCCTGCTGGGTACGTCACTGGAGGCCTACAGCCAGGTGCTCAGCCCATGTCCATCGCAGCGGCGTTCGATCAAACTTTCCAGAATTCGCATCGATCAGGGCATGTTCTTGTCCACCGGCTGGTGTCACAACGTGGAAGTTCGCAATTCCCTGTTCACCAACGGCGTCGGCATTCCGCAGACCGGTTATGCGGCCGATGCATCCATCGGCATCTATCTCGCCTATGACCAGGATACCTATGACGATCCATCCTCACTCGTCATGGTGGGCTCGACCGTCGTCAATGGCCGCGTGGAACTCACGAGTAACGAAACGGAAACTTTGGGATCGGCCCGTTTGTACAACAACATCTTCAGCCGCGCAGCCGGTAACGATATCTTCGCCGAGGCCTACGTCATGGCAGTCAACAATCGCTATGACGGCATCAGCTTTCTTTATGGCGGCGCGCTTCTTCCTGGATCGACAGGCAACGTCTCATCCGCACCGCAGTTGGATGGCAGTTTCGTACCGCAACCCGGCTCTCCGATGATCAACGCAGGCACCTCGATCGTCCCCGATGGACTTGGCGATGTCGACTTCGCCGGCAGTGACCGCGTGGTGGGCGCCCGAGTCGACATCGGCGCACTGGAATCACCGATCGATGGTAGCGGCACATTCACCGTCACCAACACCAATGCATCGGGCAGCGGTTCGTTGGCGAAGGCATTGGAGAATGCCAACCTCGATCCAGGCTTCAACCGCATCGCCTTCAACATTCCGGGCAACTGCCCGCGCACGGTCGCACTGTCAGGTTCCCTTCAAGTTCACGAGGACGTGAGTTTCGACGGGTGGTCGCAACCGGGTTCGGTGATCAACACCAGTGAGAACGGATTCAATGCCGTGCCGTGCGTGATCCTCAGTGGCGCAGGCGGCATCGGCATCGAATCGATGTCGGGCATCAACAACGGTCGCATTTCCGTCTTCGGCCTCGCGTTTCAGGGCTTCGACCTGGCCATCGCGCTCGCGTTCGGCGAAGGCCATGCGGTGTACGGCAATCAGTTCGCAGGCCAAATCGGCAGCACCGGGCCGACGCTCAGTGGCAATGTGCAGGCGATAGGCTTGATCGGCGGCGGCCAGACCACGGTGGGCGGACTGGCCCTGTCCACGCGCAACCTCATCGGCGGTTCCAGCGACGTCGGCGTGCTGATAACGACCTTCATCGGCGCAGGCGGTGATGACAACGCGGTTCGGGGCAACCTCATCGGCTTGGACAAGGATGGAATGACCGCGCTGCCCAATGGCACCGGCATCCGCATCAATGGTGGCTTCAACCGCATCACCGCCAACATCATCAGCGGCAACACGGTCGATGGCATCCTGCTGTCGGGTGCTTCGGCCGAAGGCAACAAGATCATCGACAACCGCATCGGCGCTGGCACGGGCGTGCTCAGTTTCACCGCGCCCAACGGGCGCATGGGCGTCATGGTGCAGTCCGATGCGCACGACAACGAGATCAGCGACAACACCATCGGGCGCAATGGCGATGATGGCGTGCGCATCATGTCCAGTGCCGGCGGACGCAACACCGTCACCGGCAATCGCATGGCCCGCAATCAGGCCTTGGGCATCGATCTGGGTGGCAATGGCGTGAGCAGCAACGACGCTGACCCTTTTTTCTGCGAGCCCACCCTGGGCTGCGCCGGCAATGGCGGCCAGAACTTTCCCGAGATCAACAGCGCCGAACTGCGTAACAACGACATGCACCCCGTGGATCGGCCGGTGCGCGTGAAAGGCATCTTGCGTTCGACCGTGGGCGGCCCGTATCGCATCGAAGTCTTCAGTGGCGATCACTGCGATGCCAATGGCCACGGTGAAGGGCTTAAACCCGTCGCCGCGATGTTCCTCAACATCACCAATGCACCGTACTGTCCCGGTGGCGGCCAGTTCTGCATCGCGTGCGATGCCTTCAATTGCACCGCACCCTTCACCCTCTGGCTACCCACCATGGATGCCGACGTGGGGGACACCCTGACCCTGACCGCCACCAACGCGGCAGGTAGCACTTCGGAGTTTTCCGCCTGCATGACGGTGACCGAACCCGCGCTCGGCGATGCGATCTTCAGCGACGGATTCGAGGGCTGAGATCACGATCAGCCTCCTGAACTGCAAGCCCGCTCACGAACATCACCGAATGCATTCCGGACAAGGCTGCGCAATGGCGGGAGTGCGGCGAAGTGCCGAACTCCCCCACGCCAGCAGGCCAGCTTCAAGCGGACGTGATGCCGCGCCCGTTGCCCAAGACATAGTCCAGCGCCGCGCACACCGCCGCGGCCTGCGCGGCATTGCACTGCTCGGGGCTGGCACGCGGGCTGTCGGGATAGACCTCGGTGGTGGTGGTGAAACGTGCGCCGGTGATGCCGGCACACAGGCCCAGTGGTTTGAGCGCGTATTCGATCACACCCGGCGCCACCACCGGCGAGCCGATGATCGTGCCATCCGGATCGGCCGGCGCGATATGGGTGACCTTGGCCACCGCTTCGATGATGGCGCGTTGGAAGTCCGGCTGGGGATTCTCGCTGTCATCCACCAGATAGAAGCCATCGGGAATCGTGCCTGGCTCGAACGGCTTGCCATCGCGCGCCGCCAGGGCCGGGCGGAATTCGCTTTCGTCGGTGTCGGTGGTTTCGTGCAGGTCGATGTGCAGCAGGAAACGCCCCAGGAATGGCACAATCAGCGCCATCAGCGCCGCCGATTCGCCTGCAGGACTGTTGGCCCGAAACGAACGGTTCGGGTCGATCGCGTTGGCATTCCAGCGCTGGATGCGCTCGTAAGCCCAAGGACTGACGCACGGCGCCACCAACAGGTTGATCTTGCCGGCATAGGCTTCGGCGTGGCGATCCAGAAAGCGCAGCGCCCCGTGCACACCCGAGGTTTCATAGCCATGCACACCACCGGTCACCAAGGCTACTGGCAAGGCGTGATCCCAGTTCCGGCTGCGTAGCGCATGTAGACGGTAATGCTCGGTGCCGTAGGCAGTTTCTCCATACTCTTGCACATCGAAATGCGAGGCCAGCGCCAGAATCCGACTCTCCACTTCGTCAGCGTAGCCCCGTCGGCGCGGCTGCGCAGCCCGCCACTGAGCCACGTCTGCCGCGCCCCAAGGCGTGCCGGGAATTCCAATGGGATAGCGCATGGGTCGAATCCTGCCGTTTGTGCCGAGCTTTACAGTGTAGCGAAAGCTGTTGACTTGAAGCCCCGCGGCCGGCACATGCCACCCCCACGACCGTGAGCACATCAGCATCGGGTGATGACGGTTTCTGGATTCCTGTTGCGTAACAGGTTGCAAGCTGCCTGAGCCTCGGCAGTACAGCCACCACCGCAAGGAGTACAGCCCATGCACGTCCATCGTTCAAATCATCGCACCAACGTCACAACGGGCGTCGGCATGGCCAGCCCCAAACAGCCACTGCCCTGCCGCCTGTCTATCAGCCTGATGCTGTTGATGGCCCTGAGCGCCACGCTCGCCCAAGCCCAGAACACCAAGACCCCACCGCCCGTACCGACGCCGCCAGTGAACTATTGGATGGACGTGGCCACCTTCTCGATGATGGGCATGGACGAGATGCCGCAGGTGCAAGGTTTGGGCGGCATGATGATGCGCGGCATGATGAATCGCACCAGTCACACCGGCCGCGATGGTCGTCATGCGCTTGGCGTAGGCAATTTTGGCCAAACCAAAGCCATGGGCGCGATCGGTCGACAACTCGACATCGCGCTCTATACCCGCAAGCAGCCATCGGGCACCTCGGCCACGCAAACGATTCCATCGGCAGCCAACCTCGGTGCGCGCCCGCTGCATCTGGTCACACCCCCGCGCGAACGCCTGACCGGAAACAGCGATGAAGGCAGCTATCCGGAACGGCCACGCGGCCGCATCCTGTTCTATTGGGGGTGCAGTCCGGTCGTGAAGCCGGGGCAACCACGCATTCTGGACATGTCCAAACTGTCCGAGCAGGACTACACGAACTTCATGCAAGGCCGCCGCGTCACCGATCGTGGCGCACGCGCCGAGGCGGGCTTTGCCATCTGGCCCAATGAACGCGAAAATTCGCAGATTCCTCGCAACAGCTCGATTGCCGGCGAGCATGCGGTCAGCGGCGCAGGCATCCCGGACGATATGCGCTTCACTTTGGGACAAAATCAAGACTTCATGCCAAGCCTGGGCCTGCAATCGTCCGGTGCGCCGACCCAAAGCGTACAACTGCATTGGTCGGCCCTGCCCACCGCGCGTGCCTATCTGTTCAATGCCTTCAGTGCGGGTCAGGATGGCGAGAAGGTGCTGGAAATGGTCATGTGGAGCTCATCCGAGCAGCCCGATCCGGGCACCGGCCTGATGGATTACATCGCCAATGGCACGATCGATCAATGGCTGAAGGAAAAAGTCCTGCTGCCGCCCGGACAAACCTCATGCGTCATTCCCGAAGGCATCTTTGCCAAGGCCGAAGCGGCCATGGTGCAAGGCATCGCGTACGGCAACGAGCTCAATGTCGTGCACCCGCCGCGTCCAAGCGACCCCAAGGCGGAGTGGAAACCGGAATGGTCAGTGCGGGTGCGCAACAAGTCGATGGCACTGATCACACTTGATCCCTCGGGAAACATGGCCAATACGGCCGATGGGCAACCCACCCAGCATCCGCGTGAGGAAGAGTCCAAGCCGAAGAGCCGTACCGGAGCGGTATTGCGCAATCTATTCCGCCGCTGAACACGGCCGGCGTCGATGAAAGCGGCCACCTTGCTGCGTGGCCGCTTTCCATTGAACGATCGAAACATCCACGGTGCAGGTCAATGCTGCGACACAAGGCAAACTGCATGTGGAATAAAATACTCAGGCCATCAAACAACGACTTCTCATGCACTTGAACGAGAAAGTTCATCTGTCCATGGATTGACGCGACGCACAAAGCAACCATACTTCGCGCTCCGAATCCGAATGGAACGCTTCGATGGATCGAGCTCCGGTCTCCACCACGGCCAGCCTCATGGTCGGCTTGCTGGCGCTTGCACCAGCCCCCGGCTACACGCACCCACAGGAGGCGGCCCGCGCGTCCGAACAGCATGGACAACACACCGCACGAGCAATCCGTCTGGACACCCTGCAAGTCACGGCCAGCCCGGTGCATACCGCCAGTTCGAGGACCCCGCGATCGGTCTGGGTGATCGAGCGTCAGGACATCGAGCGCGCCCCTGCGGCCAATCTTGCGGACCTGCTCGCCCAGCAACCGGGCTTGAGCATTCAGCGGCGTGGCGCACCGGGCGTGCAGGCTGATCTGGGCATACGCGGCAGCAACTTCGAGCAAACCCTGATCTTGATCGATGGCGTGCCGATCCAGAACCCGCAGGCCGGGCATCACAACCTCGATATCCCGATCCCACTGGCGCACATCGAGCGCATCGAGATCGTCAAAGGTCCTGGTGCCATCCAATACGGCGGCAGCGCCACCGGCGGCGTCATCAACCTCATCACCCGCCGACCGCAGGATCGTGAGTTGAGTGCCTCGGTGATGCTGGGTTCCAATGCCACCCGTGCGGTGAATGCGCGCGTGGCGACGCCCTTGGGCACAAGCCAGCACGCGCTTTCCGTTGCCGGCATGGATACCGATGGCGATGACCGTTCCGGACCGAGCGACGCCCGCGTGCGCGAGGCGCTCTACACCGGAAGCAGCCAGCATGGGGCGCTCGATCTGAACTTTGGCGCGGGCTCGATGGAGAAAGATTTCGGCGCATGGGGCTTTTACAGCGCCGAATACCCCAATGCGCGAGAGCACACCGACATGCAGCTGGCCTGGCTCGGCGCCGATGCGCGTCGCGGTGCTTGGCAGTTGAGCGTACGCGCGCATGCCAACCAGCACGACGACTGGTTCCTCACCCGGATCGGCAGCCGTGACTACATCAACGAGCATCAAACCCAAGTGACCGGGCTGCAGGCCAGCGTGCGCCATGAAGATGCTTTCGGCACCACCGCGATGGGCACCGATCTGCGCCATGAGCGACTGCAATCCAATGCCCTGCAGAATCACCGTCGCGACAAATCCTCGTTCTGGATCCTGCGTCAGCAAGAACTTGGGCCCGATACCCTGGCCGAAGTGAGCCTCAATCGGGCGCACTTTGACGAATACCGTGGACAGTGGCTACCCGCCTTCGCCCTCAGCCACGGCTTCGACAAAACATGGCGTGGCTTTATCGCCAGCGCCCGCTCGGCGCGTGAGCCCTCCTACACCGAGCTTTTCCTGAAAACCTCGGCCAATCGCGGCTCCGCACAGCTTCAGCCGGAAGTTTCCCAAGCGACCGAAATCGGCCTCGAAGGCCAATCCGAGACACAGACCCTGCGCATGGCCGTGTACCAGCGCCACACCCGTCACTGGATCGATTGGACGCGCGCGCCCGGATCCGTGACCTGGATTGCCAGCAATGTCGATGACTACCGTGGCCGTGGCGTTGAAGCCACATGGCGCTGGCGTCCTGCGGTGGAGTGGCTCGATGGCCTGACCCTGGGCTACGACCGACTCAAGGTTGACATCGATCAGTCCGGGCGAGAGGTCAAATACGCAGGCCAAGTTCCCCGTCACACCTTTCTGGCCGATGCGCAGATCAACTTGGGCGCTGGCGTCACGGCCGATCTCGCCGTGCGTCGGCCACGCTACGTCGATCAGGACTCGGCCACCTTGACCGACGTGAAGCTTGGATGGCGCGGCGAGCATCTGCGCGCCTTCATCCAGGTCCACAATCTGGGCAATGAAAACATCATCGAGACCGGCTTTGCGCCGATCCCGGGGCGCTGGATCAATGTCGGTGTCGGTTTCGATCTGCGCTGAGAGGCTCGTATCCGCGCCTTCGCCTTCGCCAGCGGCACGCGGACGGGCTCACACCGGCCCGCGTGCTTCCGGTCGCATGTACGGGAACAGCAGCACATCGCGGATCGACTCGGCGCCGGTAAGCAGCATCACCAGTCGATCGATGCCGATGCCGAGCCCGCCGGTCGGCGCCATGCCGTATTCCAGCGCACGAATGTAGTCGGCATCGAAATGCATGGCTTCATCGTCACCGCCATCCTTGGCCGCCACCTGGGCGTGGAAGCGCGCGGCTTGGTCTTCGGGATCATTCAACTCGGAAAAGCCGTTGGCGATTTCCTTGCCGTTGACGAACAGCTCGAAGCGATCGGTGTAGCCCGGCTCGGTATCCGACGCGCGCGCCAAGGGTGACACTTCTTCGGGATGTTGGGTGATGAAGGTCGGTTGCACCAAGGTGTGCTCGACCGTGGCTTCGAAGATCTCCAGCAACAGGCGACCCCAGCCGTAGTTTGGCTTGATGCGAATCTTGAGTCGCTCACAATGGCGTGCGAGGGCGTCACGGTCGGTGCAATCGGCCACGCTGATCTCGGGATTGTGGTGCCGCACGGCTTCATCCATGCGCCAACGGCGAAAGTTCGGCGCAAGGTCGATTTCGGCACCTTCCCAAGTCACCGTGGTGCGGCCGAGCACCTCGCGCGCCGCATCGCGGATGAGGTTCTCGGTCAGGTCCATGATCTGACTGTAGGTGGCGTAGGCCTCGTACAGTTCCAGCATGGTGAACTCGGGATTGTGTCGCGTGGACACACCTTCGTTACGGAAGTTGCGGTTGATTTCGTAGATGCGTTCCAGCCCGCCGACCACCAGACGCTTGAGGTAAAGCTCGGGTGCCACGCGCAGGTAAAGATCGAGGTCGAGTGCGTTGTGATGGGTGATGAAAGGCCGCGCCGTGGCACCACCGGGGATGATCTGCATCATCGGCGTTTCCACTTCGAGAAAGCGCCGCTCATCGAGCCAGTTGCGGATGGCGCGCACGATCCGCGAGCGGGTGATGAACACCTCGCGCGCTTCGGGCGTGACGATCAAATCCACGTAACGCTGGC
Source organism: Chiayiivirga sp. (assembly GCA_035703435.1). GTDB lineage: Bacteria > Pseudomonadota > Gammaproteobacteria > Xanthomonadales > Xanthomonadaceae > Denitratimonas. Next base: position 23,156 of record DASSYF010000042.1, read on the forward strand.
GATACCGTTGCTCGACATCGCTCAAGCCATGCCACTTGTCCGGCAAGGGCCGCAAGGATTTGGTCATGAGCTTGATCTGCGCCGCCCGCACCGACAGTTCGCCGGTTCGGGTGCGGGTGAGCGTTCCCACCACGGCCACGATGTCGCCTACGTCCCACGCCTTGAAGGCCTCGTAAATCTCGCCCAAGGCATTGGCCTGCAGGAACACCTGAATCCGGCCGGACTCATCCTGCAATTGCGCGAAGCTGGCCTTGCCCATCACCCGCTTGGCCATCAGGCGACCGGCGAGGTGAACCTCGCGCCCAAGGCCTTCCAGGGCCTCGGCATCCCAGCGGCCAGCATCGGCGAATTCGGCTTGCAGATCGCCTGCGTAATGCTCGCGCCGGAAATCATTGGGGAAGGCCACGCCGCCACTGCGCAGCTGCTTGAGTTTTTCGCGTCGCTCGGCGATCAGCTTGTTCTCGTCGAGGGGCACAGCGGGCGTCGTGTCGGTCATGGCGGGAGTTCGGAACGGAAGGGAATCAGGTGGCGGGATCAGGCGGCATCACTGCGCTTGGACTTGGCATCGAGCCCGGCCTTGAGGCTGGCTTCGACGAATTCGTCCAGGTCGCCGTCCAGCACTTTTTGGGTATCGCTGCGTTCGATGCCGGTGCGCAGATCCTTGATGCGGCTCTGGTCGAGCACGTAGTTGCGGATCTGACTGCCCCAGCCAATGTCGCTCTTGCCGGCTTCGACCGCATCGCGCTCGGCATTGCGCTTTTGCATCTCCAGCTCGTACAGGCGCGCCTTCAACATCTTCATGGCGCGATCACGGTTGGCGTGCTGGCTGCGTTCGGTCTGACAGGCTGCAACCACGCCACTCGGAACGTGGGTGATGCGCACCGCCGATTCGGTCTTGTTGACGTGCTGACCACCGGCACCGGAGGAACGGTACACGTCGGTTTTGAGGTCGGCCGGATTGATCTCGATTTCGATGTCGTCATCGACTTCCGGCGATACGAAGACCGAGGTGAAACTGGTGTGTCGGCGATTGTCCGAGTCGAATGGACTCTTGCGCACCAACCGGTGCACGCCGGTTTCGGTCTTGAGCCAGCCGTAGGCGTAGTCGCCTTCCACGCGCAGGGTGGCGGACTTGATGCCGGCCACGTCGCCGCCGGAGGCTTCCAGCAATTCGGTTTTCCAGCCACGCGACTCGCACCACCGCAGGTACATGCGCAACAGCATTTCCGCCCAGTCCTGGGCCTCAGTGCCACCAGCACCGGCCTGGATGTCCACGAAGGCCGGCGCGCCGTCCATCTTGCCGCTGAACATGCGGGCAAATTCGAGTTTGGCGAGTTCCGACTCGAAGCCCGCCACGTCATCCACCACGGCCAGAGCGGTGGCTTCGTCGTCTTCCATTTCAGCCAGTTCGAGCAGTTCTTCAGCACCCTTGAGGCCGGCTTCGATGCGACGCAAGCCGCCAACGACTTTGTCGAGACTGGCCCGTTCGCGGCCCAGAGCCTGAGCGCGCTCGGGCTGATTCCAGACGCCTGGGTCTTCCAGTTCGCGCGTGACTTCTTCCAGCCGCTCGGCCTTCAGGTCGAAGTCAAAGATACCCCCTGAGCGCGGTGAAACGCTCGGTGAGGTCAACGATCTGGTAACGAACGGGATTGAGCTCGATCATGGCTGCGGTCGATACAAAAATAAGACCGGCCATTCTATCAGAGGCACGCGCGCCCTCAGCGGCCGATGCACTCAGCGAATGCCAAACAGTAACAGCACGCCCAAGGCACCGGCGATCAGGAACGCCGCCAGCAGCAAATAGCCGATATTGCGACCGCTCGATACGCGTTCGACGTTCGCTTCCACGTCCGTGTTCTTTGGTGCGTCACCACGAATCGCCGGCATGGTCTGGGTGATGGGCCGTTGACGACCGATGCCGCCGTCCCCGCCGCGTGGCGGCAATCCGGGTGCCTCCACCACGAAGCGATGTGGATCGATCGCCACTTGGTCACCCGGAAAGAGCACGGCGTTTTCCACCAGTTCCCCATTGACCCGCAATTTGTTGCCTTCGGCCTCGGCGCGCAGGATCACCTGCTCGTGACGCAGGCTGAAACGCGCGTGGTGCGCCGCCAGGTTGACGTCCTCGATGCGGATATCGGCATCGGCCGCCGTCCCGAGCAGGATGCCCGTACCCAAGGAATAGGTACGCCCGTGATAGGCACCCGCGACCGCGCGCAATACGGCCCGCGCCGTGGCGGCCCGGGTGGCCGGATCTGAGGGCACGCTTGCGTGCGACGGGGTATCGCGCACGCTGACATCGTCGTTGTCGAGCATCACGCAGAACTGCACGTTGCCCAGACTCACCACATCGCCCAGGCGCAGCATGGCCTGCTCGCGTATCGGGCGGGCATTGACGTGCGCTGACTCGACCCCGGACGCGATTCGCAACCAGACCCCGCGCTGCGGGTCTGCCGTCAGCGTGGCGTGGTGGGGCAACCAGCCCGAATCCTTGATTTGAACGTCGCACTGGTCGGAGGCACCAAAGCTCAGCTCACCCGCATTCAGGCTCACCGAAGCTCTTTGCCGACCTCGAAACACCAGACGCATCCACGGCCCTCCCGTGTTGGTGGCGAAACTGTATCAGAGCGCGCCGTCGCATGTGAGGGTGGCGTGGCAAATCACTTGGCGGCAGAATTCATCTCGACCACCCCATTCGAGGACACGATGGCCAGTATCGACATATGCCATCCCCATTCCCGCAGCCTGGCCGATGCCCGCAAGGCGGTCACACGCGTCGCCGAGAAAATCCAGCAACGATTCGATGTGGCGTGCGCCTGGAATGGCGACACGCTTGAATTTGAACGCCCCGGCGTCAATGGGGAAATCCAGTTGCTGGCCAAGGAAGTCCGGGTTCGGGTAAATCTCGGATTCCTGCTGATGGCCCTGCGCGGACCGATCGAAAGCGAGATCCATCGCCATCTGGAACGCGAGTTTGCGTAAGCGTTTACGTGCGCGGTTTGGAAGAATCACTCCAATGACTTCGGTCTAGAATCGCGCAGAACTTCAGCCCACGACCGCAGCCATGCTCAACCTGCACCCCGCCACCCGTCGCCGCCGCAGCCGATCCCGCATCGGCATCGCGATTGCCGGCGGCGGCCCGATTGGCGGCATGTACGAACTGGGTGTGTTGCGTGCGTTGGAACAGGCCATCGACGGATTGGACCTGACCTCGCTGGATGTCTACGTCGGCGTCAGCTCCGGCGCCTTTCTCGCGGCCAGCCTCGCCAATCGCATCGACACCGAGCAGATGTGCCGGATCTTCATCACCGGCGATGCCAACGACGTGCGCTTCAATCCCGATGATTTCGTGCGTCCGGCGGTGCGCGAGTATCTCGGCCGCGCGGTGTCGGCGCCGCGCTTGTTGGTGGACTGGTGCCGCAGTCTGCTGTCGCAACCCGAAAGCCGTCATTTGGGTGATGCGCTGAGCCGCCTCGGGGCACTGGTACCCATCGCACTGTTCGACAATGCGCCGGTCGCGCGATTCTTGCGCGAGGCCTACAGTCGGCACGGGCGTACCGACGACTTCCGCGAACTGCAGCGGCGGCTGTACATCATTGCCGTGGATCTGGACAACGGCGAAACCGTGCGCTTCGGTGATGCGGAATGGAACGACATCCCGATTTCCCAAGCCGTGCAAGCCAGTGCCGCCCTGCCCGGCCTCTATCCCCCCGTGTCGATTCGCGGTCGTCAATTCGTGGATGGCGCACTGCGCCGCACCATGCACGCCTCGGTCGCGTTCGATGCGGGCATCGATCTGTTCATCGGCATCAATCCGCTGGTGCCGGTGGACGCCGTGAAAGCCAGACACTCGCAGGGATTCCAGGTACCGCGGCTGGCCAGCGGCGGCCTGCCGATGGTGCTGTCGCAGGCCTTCCGCACGGTCCTGTATTCGCGCATGCGGGTGGGCATGCAACGCCACGCCCAGCAATACGCCGACATCGACCAACTGGTGTTCGAACCCGGCCCACTCGATGGCGACATGTTCTTCACCAACGCCTTCAGCTACAGCGCCCGCGCCGAGGTTTGCGACTTCGCCTATGCCGCTACCCTCGCCGACTTGCGCGCCCGCTCGGCGGAACTGGCGCCGATCCTGGCCCGTCATGGACTGATCCTGCGCCGGGATATTCTCGATGACCCGGACCTGAGCCTGCGCACCAGTCTGCGCGCCGCGCCGCGTCGCATCACCGATGCCACCGAGCGCCTGCGGCGGGCGCTCGATGACGTGGACAATTTGGTCAAAGCTCGTCGCCGCGCCTGACCGACTCAGAGAACCCTCAGTCGCGCGCGGCCATCTGATACCAATCCACTCGGCGGGTCAGATACATCAAGGCCGCCAAGGCCGCCAGCAAGGCCATCGCGCCCATCAGCAAGGCGTAATCCTCGCTGCGCACCAACCCATACAAAAGCGCATACACCAAGGCCATCAGTCCGGCCAAGGTGAGGCCATCGCGTCGCGTACCCAGAATCGCCGCAGCATAGCCACCGATCAAGATCGAAGTGGCCGTGGCGGCGGCCATATACGCCAGCCCGAAACCGATTTGCTCGGACAACGCCAAGAGCACCACGTAAAACGTGCACAGTGCCGCACCGACCAACAGGTATTGCACCGGGTGCACACGCAGGCGGCGCAACACTTCGAACAAGAAGAACGCCACGAAGGTCAACGCCAGAAACAACACGCCGTATTTGCCCGCCCGCACGTTCTGCTGGTACGCATTCACGGTCTGCACGAGGCTGACACCGAAAGCTTCCGAGCCCAGATACATGGCTTCGCCCTGCTTTTGATTCCAGCGCGTGGCAATCGCTCGATTCAGATCCAGCACCTGCCAGCTCGCCTTGAAACCCTGCTCAGTCACCTCACGGCTGGCTGGCAGGAAGGCGCCATCAAAACCCGGATCACCCCATGCGCCTTGAATCATCACCTCGGTACGGCGCGCCAAGGGCAAGACCGAAAATCGCTCGCTGCCCGCCAGATCAAGGCTGAACTCAAAATTCAACGATGCATCCGTCGGCGCGCCGTTCAAACCAAGCGGCACGCTGATCGCGCTGCTGTCGGCCACGCCGTCGGCGGAGGGACCGAAGTTCAGGATGCGTGAATCAACCGTCAACTCCGACACACGTCGAATGCCACGAACATCGGCCACCGGCACACGCAATTCTGCCCGTTGCCATTGCACCTCACCCTCTTCGGCCGCCAATGCCGCCAGATCCTCGGCACGAAAGCCACCTTTCACCGCGATGGCGGCCACGTACACCACCGAGGAATACATGCCGTAGTGGCGCACCTCCGGCTTCAGTTCGGCGCTGATCGACAGCCTGTCCGGCAAGAGAAACTCACGGGTTTCAACCATCACCTGCTGGCCGTTGCGCATCGGCCAGGTTTTGACCGGCACCACCAGCACCGGACCCGCCAAGCTTTGCGCCGCCCCCCAACGCGAGGCGATCTGGCCAGCCGCATCGTGCGCGCGACCTTCACGCTCACTGACCAAGCTTTGGACCATGGACAAGGGGATCAACATCAACAGGGCGAGAAACCCGATCCCCAACACCTTGAAGGTTGCGCCATGAAAAATCGATGATGCCGCCATACCGAGACTCCGAATGAGGAGACCCGATTGCAGCATCGGGCGATGGCTGACGAGCTTCGGATTCTGGCGATCTGCGGGCAATTCGGCGGCACCCTCGTCACCGAGCACCGCTCGCCACCTCCCCCGACTTGATTTCGAACCCGGTCTTGCGTGCAATGCCGGCATGAATGCTCGCACCTGCCTACTCGCACTGATCGCACTGATCGCACTGATCGTACTGCTGACCGCTTGCAGCAGCGCGCCTCCCCGCAATCCGATGGCGAAGTGGGAACACTCAGCCAACCACGATGCACGCCGCCCCATCATCATCGTGATCCACGCCACCGAACAGAAAAGCGTGGCGCAGAGCCTCGAAACCTTGCGCACCGCCAACAGCGGTGGGCCGGTGAGCGCGCATTACCTCATCGGCCGCGATGGCGCGCTGTATCAACTGGTGTCCGACGAACGTCGCGCCTGGCACGCCGGTGGCGGGCGCTGGGGCACGATCACCGATCTCAACTCCGCCTCCATCGGCATCGAGCTGGACAACGACGGCAGCGCCGACTTCCCGCCGAAGCAGATCGATGCCTTGATCGCCCTGCTCACGGACCTATGCGATCGCCTCTACATTCCGCGCAGCCAAGTCATTGCCCATGCCGACATGGCACCGACTCGCAAACGCGATCCCAGCGCGCGCTTTCCCTGGCAGCAACTGGCCGATGCCGGCTTTGGCCTTTGGCCATCACCCGATGCGCCTGCGGCACCGGCGGGTTTTGATGCTTGGCTGGCGCTGGCCGCGATCGGTTATCCGCTGGAGGATCCGCAGGCCGCGTTGCGCGCCTTCCGTCGCCACTTTCGTGGCATCGAAATGCCGCTGGACGCGCTGCTGGAAGCAGACACCGAAGACACACGTGTCCTTTATTCGCTCACTGCGGCCTTGCGCCCGTCGGTCGCGTTGCCAGCCGCTACTTCAAGCTTGCGACTGCAGGATGATGCAATGCACCGTGGTCGTAGATGAAGTGAAGGCCTGATTACACCGTCGTATCAGCTCCTGATTGGCCCCATGGCCTGGCCAAACCGTAACCGATTGACCCGTGGAGTACCGCAGAACCGTCGCTTTTGTAGAGCGCAGCTTGCTGCGCTGCCTCGGCTTTACCGATCGCCCAGCGCAGCAAGCTGCGCTCTACGAAAGCCGGCTTGTTCTGTGGAAATCTCGACAACGAAGGGCATGGAATCGGCTGAGGGGCGGGGTTAATCAGGTTTCGGCCTGTTCAGTTGTGCCTTAGCCCACCACCAGATCATCGCGGTGCACGATGTTGTCGCCGTAGTTGTAGCCGAGGATGATCTCGATCTGGTCGCTGTGATGGTGTGCGATGCGGCGAATGTCGCGTGCGGCGTACTGCACGATGCCGCGTGCGATCGGGCGTGAGCCATCCGATTGCGCGCAGTGAATGGTGATGATGTCGCCGCGGGCGAAATCGCCCTCGACGTCGACGATGCCACCGGGTAGCAAGGATGCGCCCTTCTCGCACACCGCGCGAGCCGCACCGGCATCCACCACGATGGCACCGGCGACGACTGGCGCGTGGCGCAGCCAGTGTTTGCGTGCGGCGAGGCGGGTCGAACCCGCAGCAAAACGGGTGCCACTGAGTCGGTCGTGTTCCAGACCGCGCAATACCGAGGCGGACGTGCCATCGAACAGCACAGTGTCGATGCCGGCGCTGGCCGCCTTGGCGGCGGCTTGCACCTTGGTCAGCATGCCGCCGGTGCCCACCGCACTGCCGGCACCACCGGCCATCGCCAAAATCGCGGGGGTGATCTCGACCACGAGATCGATCGCCCTTGCCGAGGGATGGCTGCGCGGGTCGGCGTCGTACAAACCCTTCACGTCACTGGCGATGAACAACACATCCGCATCAATCAGCGCGGCGACGTGGGCGGCAAGGTTGTCGTTGTCACCCAGTTTCAATTCATCCACCGACACCGTGTCGTTCTCGTTCACCACCGGCAAGGTGTGCAAGCGCAGGAGTTCTTGCAGGGTGGCGCGCGCATTGAGGAAACGCCTGCGGTTGCGCAGATCATCGTGGGTCAAGAGCACCTGCGCCACGGGACGATCGAAGAAGCGCTGCCACAACGCGATCAATTGCACCTGTCCGAGCGCAGCCAAGGCTTGACGCGCTGCCATTGCGCTGCCGGTCTCGGCCACCTTGGGCAAGATTGCCCGTCCCGCCGCGACCGCGCCGGATGACACGATCACCATTTCGCGTCCGGCAAGCATCTGGCTCGCCACGAACTGCGCCAAGGGCAATGCGTGCTTGGCCGAAAGCCCGCCGCCCGGCGCGGCCAGAAGACTGCTTCCGACCTTCAGCACCGCACGCCGCCATGATGGCAAGGGCTGCTCGGGAAAGACCGTGGCGGTGGCCATCACGCTGTCCTCGTCGCGTGTCGATCAACATCCACCAAACTCCGTGTCATGCTGAAATCGCCTCCCAACGCCGACGCAGTGCATCAAGGCGCAGATCGGCGGCCGCGCCGGGTGACGTGCGCGCAGCGAGCGAGCTGGCTGGCGTGCGTCCGGAACCGGCACTCGATGCGCTGGCAGCCGCAGCCTTGTAGGCATCGCGAAACGGCACGCCGGCGATTGCCGCTTCCACCGCCACGTCGGTGGCGTACATGCCCGAGTCGATTGCCGCTTGCAGGGCGGCTTCGCGCCATTGCACGCTGGCCATGAGGTCCGGCAGCAACGACAAGGCCGCCAAGCCGCGTCCAAAGCCATGCACGATCGCGCCCTTGCTGGCTTGCAGATCGCGGTGATAGCCCGAGGGCAAGGACAGGAGTTGCTCGATCTCGGTGCGCGCCGCCGCCACACTGGCGTGGGTGGCGCGCATCAGTTCAATCACATCCGGATTGCGCTTGTTGGGCATGATCGAAGAACCGGTGGTGTACTGCGGCGGCAGGACCACAAAGCCGAATTCGGCACTGGTGAACAAGGACAAATCCCAGGCCAGCCGGCGCAGGTCGAGCGTCGCGCTGCCCAGTGCTTCGAGCGCGGCCAACTCGAACTTGCCACGCGAGAGCTGGGCGTAGATGGGCGATACCTGCATCCGCGCAAAACCCAGTACATCGGTGGTGTAGTCGCGGTCGAGCTTCAGATTGACGCCGTAACCTGCGGCCGTACCCAGAGGATTGCAATCCACCAAGGCCAAGGTGTCGCGCGCTCGAAGGGCATCGTCGATGAAGGCCTCAGCCCAGCCTGCCCACCACATGCCAGCCGACGATACGACAGCGCGCTGGATGTGGGTGTAGCCGGGAATGGGCAAATGCTTTTCTGCCTCGGCGCGATCCAGCGCCACCTTGGCGCAGGCCTGGGAGATCTTCGCCACCTCGGTCAGTTTGTCCTTCAACCACAGGCGCGTGGCCACCAGAATTTGATCGTTGCGGCTGCGTCCGGTGTGGATCTTGCGCCCGGCATCACCTAAGCGCTCGGTCAGTCGCGCTTCGATCGCGGAGTGACAATCCTCGAAACGCTCATCGAGCACGAAGATGCCGCTGGAAAAATCAGTCGCCAGCGCATCCAGTTCACGTTCGATCCCGGACAGCTCATCGGCACTCAGGATGCCGATCCGGCACAGACCCTGTGCGTGGGCACGGCTGGCGCGGATGTCGTGCAGGAAGAACTCGCGATCCAGAATCACGTCATCACCCGCCAGAAAACGCTGGATGCCCGCATCCACCGTCACACCGGGCTTCTGCCAGAGCAACTCAGCCATGATCGTTCTCCTGCACGGGGATGCCCGCCCATTCGTCCAGGCCGAAGGCATGATTGAGGTTCTGCACGGCCTGGGTGGCCGCGCCCTTGAGCAAGTTGTCCTCGGTTGCCACCAGCACCAGACGCTTACCGCCCGGCGCCAGTGAAAAACCGCCGATCTCCACGTGGTGGCATCCGGCAATGCGGCTGACCCATGGCGCCTCGTCGAGCACCTTCACCAAGGGCTCGCGTGAATAGCGTTGCCGGTAGCGCGCCTGCACCCAGTCCAGATTCACCGCCTCGCGCAACCACAGATTGGCGGTGATCGTGATGCCGCGAAAGTGCGGGGCGACATGCGGCATGAACTCCACCGGCACGCCCAGATGGGCGCTGACTTCGCGCTCGTGGATATGGTTGGTGAGCGAATACGGCATCAAATTGTCGCGCAGCAACTCAGGGTTGTTCTTGTCCGAAGGCGTGGTGCCCGCACCCGAATAGCCCGACACCCCAAAACACTGCGGCGGCCCGGCGAGAAACTCCAGCATCGGCCAGATCGCCAGTTGCATCGCGGTGGCATAGCAGCCCGGATTGGCGATGCGGCGCTGGCCGCGATAGTCGCCGCGGGTGATCTCGGGCAGGCCGTAATACCAGTTCGAATCGAAACGATGATCGGCCGAAAGGTCCACGAAGACCGGATCGACGCCGGCCTGATCGTAGGCCTTCACGATCTCGTCGGACTTGCCATTGGGCAGGGCCAGCACCACCGCATCCACGCCCAGACCCGGCAAGGACTCATGGCTCGGGTTGATGAAACACAGCTCGCCTTCATAGCCGGACACGTGCTCGGCCACGCGCTGGCCATCGAGCTCGCGCGAGGTGACAAAGCCCAGTTCCAGTTGCGGATGATGGTGGATCAGGCGCACCAGTTCGGCGCCGGTATGGCCGCGTGCGCCGATGATTCCGATGGTTTTAGTGGACATGGTCGATCATCTCGTACGAATTCAGTTTTTCCAGCAAACCACGCTCGATCTCGGGCCATTCGTTGTCGATGATCGAGTACACGACGGTATCGCGCGGGCTGCCATCAGCATGACGTTTGTGATTGCGCAAGATGCCGTCCTGCTTCGCACCCAGACGGGTGATGGCGGCACGCGAGCGGACATTGGCCACGCTGGTTTCAAAGCTGACCCGGATGCAGCCCAAGGTTTGGAAGGCGTGCCTGAGCAACAACAGCTTGGCCTCGGTGTTCAGTCCCGTGCGTTGCACCGACGGCGTGTACCAGGTGTAGCCAATGCTCAGACTCGGCAACTTCGCCTCCAAGGCATACAAGCGCGTGGTTCCGACGATCTCGCCATCGGGCTTCAACACCGTGAACGGCAAGGCATGACCTTCGACGTGAGCCTTCAAGGCGGCCGCGACAAAGGCCTCCATGCCTTCACACGTTGGCGTGTTCGTGTACCACATGCCATGCAATCCCTCGTGGTCACGCGCCCGCTGCAAACCTGCGATGTGCTCGACGGCCAGCGGCCGCAAGACGACGTGCCGACCAGACAGCGTCGGCGTCTGCCGCCACGGCCAAGGTGATTCCGATGCACTCATGTCAATCCACCAAGGTCGCCGGCCGCGTGCGGCACAGCGCCACGCAGCGTTCGATGTCGGCGAAATCGTCGATGCCGTACCAGAACACCTTCCACTTCTCCTGCTTGATGCAGCCATCGGATTCGGCGTAGTAGAAGATGTTGACCTGATTGTTGTGGCGCGAGCGCCAGAACATCCGGGGATTTTCCTCGCGTGCCACCTGCCACACCGCACGCCCCAAGCCTTCACCCTGAGCCTCATCGAGCACGGCGAACTTGTCGAGATAGGCAAAGCCCTGCTCCTGCGTCAGGATCATGGCGGCACGGTAGTTTTCACTCACATAGATGCGAAACGGCGCGGTGCGCTCGAAATAATCCGGCAACAAGCTGCGACCGAAACTGGATTCGATCAGCACCCGCATCCGCGCCAGGTCCACGCCTTGCCAGGAGTCAAAGTGCAAGACGCGCTCGCCCTTGCGCACCAAGGTGCCCGAACCCTTGTGGGTGAACAATTCCTTGGTCAACTCATCCGGCCGCGTGATCGACACCGAGCTGGTCAGCGGCAAGGTGTCGAGCAGATCCTTGATCTGTTCGATCTTGAGCTTCATTCCGCCGTTGATCCAGGGCTGTTGCAGCAAGTGCTCGTACTCGGTCGAGAGATTGATCGAATCGATGACCTTGCCCTTGTCATCGAGCAGGCCGCCGGTGCCGGTCAGGAACACGATCTTGTAGGGCTGAAGGGTTTTCACCAGCTCATTGGCGGCCCAGTCGGCGTTGACGTTGAGGTACTGGCCGCCCACGGTCACACCGAGACTGGCGATCACTGGAATGGCGCCCAATCGGATCGCAGCTTCGATGCCCTCCACTTCCACTCGACGGACGCGCCCGACGAAACCGAAGCGTTCGCGGTCCAGAAACTCGGCCTCGAACACGCCCGTCGTCAAGGACGTGGCGTGCACACCTTGGGCATAGAGTTCGTTGACCAAGTGACTGTTTTCTCGCCGCATCACCCGACGCACCACGGCCAGCGCCTCATCGCTGGTCACACGCAGGCCATCGACGACCTGCTTGGCGATGCCGGCCGCCGTGAGTTCTTCGTCCAGTTGCGGGCCAGCGCCGTGGATGACGATGGGCGTCAGGCCAACCTGCTGCAGGAACGATAGCGAGGACACCAAGGCATCCATGTCATCGCGCAGCACCGCGCCGCCGACCTTCACCACGGCAAAGCGTTTGGCATCGAGCTGCGAAAAGCGCTTGAGGTACTGGTCGATTTCCTTGGCACTACCCAGGTTCGACAGCAACTTGACGATGGTTTGCCGCGTTTGTTTGTTGCTTTCGATGTTCATTGGGCGAGGATGCGCAGCACGGAGTTGGCGTAAGTATCAAGTTCGGACAAGGCCAGCCATTCGTCCGCACTGTGGGCTTGGGCGATGTCACCCGGGCCGTACACCATGGCGGTGTAGCCGGCCGCCGAGAACAACGAGGCTTCGGTCCAGAAATCCACCGCATCGGCAATGGGAAGGCCCAGTGACCGGGCCAGTTGCTCCGCCGCCAGACGACGCATTTCGGCCTGACTGGGCTCACCCGAAGGCAAACTCGGACCACGAAAGGTTTCGTCGAACTGCACCTTTGCCGGTTGCGCGAAACCGGCAAAGGTGGCGAGCAAGGCGTCGGTGTCCATCGATGGCAAGGGCCGAAAGCCAAAACGCAGATGGGCATCGGGCGCGATCACATTGGCCTTGATGCCACCTTCGATGCGACCGATGTTGAAGCGCAGCCCGCTCAATCCGCCAAAGTGTTCGTCCGCCATGGATTGCACATGGTCCAGGGCCCGACCACTCCAGCGCACCGCCTGATGCAAGGCACTGGCTGAAGGATCCAAGGCCGCCGAAGCGTGACCTGCGCGGCCCGCAAATCGCATCGACACCGAAGAAATGCCGCGATGCGCCAACACCGCACGGCAGCGCGTCGGCTCGGCCACCAGTACCGCCTCGTAAGGATGATCCTGCGCCACGAAGGCGTCGATGCAGCGCGGGTCGTTGGCTTCCTCATCGGTGCTGAAAAGAAACGCTGCATCACCCTGGCTGCGTTCGGCACAGGCCAGGAGCGCCGCGGCCGCGCCCTTGATGTCACACACACCCAAGCCGATGACCCGATCATCGCCGCGCCGCATCACATGCGGATCGGCGCTCCAGTGCGGTGAATCGGGCACGGTGTCCAGATGCACGTTGAACAACAAGGAAGGCATGCCGCGAACCGCGTGCAGGCTGATGGCGCCGGCCCCGTGATCGGTCACTTCGACCTTGAAACCGCGCAGTCGCTCGCGCAAATAGTCGAACAGGCCGCCACTAGCGGCGATCGCTCGCGGCGGATTGCGGGTATCAAACGACACCAGCTTCTCCAAATGCGCCAATGATGCTTCCAGCAAGTCACTCATACCCAACGCTCCATCCGTCACATCCGCCCACGGCCCTGGCGAACATCTGATCAAGTCCAAACGCCGTCATTGCGAGCGAAGCGAAGCAATCCATGTCTTTGATTTGTCTAGTATCCATGGATGACAGGCCGCCTCCTGCAGCCCGCCCTGCGGGCCATTCGCTGCGCAAATGTTCGCTTCGGCATCCATGCCTGCGCAGTGCCGCGTCGCTGCGCTCCTCGCAATGACGGCTTATTCAGAGGTTCCCTGGGAATCCCGGCTCTCAACAGCCGCAAGCTGGTCATCCCGATTCCCGATTCCCGATTCCTACCTATTCACCTCAGCCCACAGGCTGCTGCTCATGCCGAACAGCTTGATGAAGCCCTCGGCTTCCTCGACGCCCCAATCAGCCGATTGCGCATAGGTGGCGCCCTTGGACGTCAGGATGTGCGGCGACTGCACCGCCACCGCATCCACGCGTGCGCCGCGTGTGCGCAGGCGCACTTCGCCATTGACCATGCGCTGCGAGCTGGCGAGGAAGGCTTCCAGATCGGTCTTGAGCGGATCGTGATAGAAACCCTCGTACACCAGCTCCACCCACTTGCGCGCCACCTCGGGCTTGAAGCGGTTCTGTTGCTTGCTCAATACCGCTTCTTCCAGCGCGCGATGGGCCACCAAGAGGGCAGTCAAGCCCGGTGCCTCGTACACGATGCGGCCCTTGAGGCCGATGGTGGTGTCGCCGGTGTACAGGCCTCGACCGACACCATACTGGGCAAACATGATGTTGAGCCGGGCGAGAATCCTTTCGCCGGGCATTGGCTTGCCATCCAGGCTCACCGCTTCGCCCTGAACAAAACCGATGGTGGTTTCCAGTGACTCCAACGGCCATTGCTCACGACGCGCACACCAGCCACGGGCGCCATCGCCGGGGGCTTCCCACGCATCGATTTCGCCACCCGAGAGCGTCACGCCCAACAGATTCTCGTTGATGGTGTAGGCCTTCTGCTTGCTGCGCACGCCAAAGCCGCGCTCTTCGAGGTACTTCTGCTCGTAAGCGCGGGTCTGGGTGTGCTCTTTCTGGATTTCGCGGATGGGCGCCACGATGCGGTAATGGCCTGAGGCCTTCACCGCCAGATCGAAACGCACCTGATCGTTGCCCATGCCGGTGCAGCCATGCGCCACAGCGTTGGTGTGCAACTGCGCCGCGCGTTCGAGGGTCGCATCAACGATGAGGTAGCGATCCGATACCAGCAAGGGATACTGCCCTTGATACGCTTCACCCGCCCAGACGAAAGGCTTGACGAAACCCGCCCACAACGCCGGCCCTCCATCGACCGTCACATGCGAGGCCACACCCAACTCCGTGGCCCGCGCCTCGATCGTGGCCCGCTCCTCCGCACTCACCCCGCCGGTATCGGCAAACACGGTGTGCACCTGCCAGCCCTGCTCTTTCAAATACGGCACGCAGAAACTGGTGTCGAGCCCGCCGGAAAACGCAAGGACGATGTCTTTGCTTTTTCCGTGGGCGGGATTGGGGATTCGGGATTGGGAATTGGTGTTGGACATGAGACTTTCCTGAAAGTATTCGAAAAATTGAGGCGTGCGAGCCCTTGCTCTTGGCTCTTACGATTCCCGATTCCCGTTCACCGATTCCCGGCGGGGATGAGCGCACTCATCACCGCCTTCTGCACATGCAGCCGATTCTCGGCCTCGTTGATGGCGATGCAGCGCGGCGAATCCATCACCGCGTCGGTGGCCTTGATATTGCGGCGCAGCGGCAGGCAATGGCTGAACACGGCATCGCGGGTGAGCGCCATCTTGGTCTCGTCCACGATGAAGTGCTGGTACTGATCGCGGATCGGCTTTTCCGGTGCCCAGTTGCCGAAGTACGGCAACGCGCCCCAGCTTTTGGCATACACCACGTCGGCGCCGGCATAGGCACTCGGGATGTCGTGGCTGATCGTGAGCGAACCGCCGCTTTCAGCCACGTTGTCACGCGCCCAGCCCATGTAACGCTCATCCAGAACGTACTCGGGCGTCGGGCACAACAAGGTCACGTCCATGCCGAGGCGCGTGGCGATGGTGAGCGCGGAATTGGCGACCGCGGTGTTGAGCGGCTTGGGGTGGTAAGTCCAGGTCAGCACGTACTTCTTGCCGCGCAGGTCGCCGGTGCCGAAGTGCTCCTGCAGGGCCAGAGCGTGGGCCAGTTCCTGACAGGGATGGGTGATCGTTTCCATGTTGATCACCGGCACCGTCGAGTACTTGGCGAAACTCTTGAGCACGATGTCCTGACGGTCGTACTGCCAATCCACGAACTTCGGGAACGCGCGCACACCAATCAGGTCCACATAGCGCGCCAGCACCCGCGCCACTTCGGCGATGTGCTCCTCGGTATCGCCATCCATCACCGTGCCGAGCTTGAACTCGATTGGCCAGGCATCCTTGCCCGGCTGCAGCACGATGGCGTGCCCACCCAATTGGAACGCACCCAACTCGAAACTGGTGCGCGTGCGCATCGAGGGATTGAAGAACACCAAGGCGATGGATTTGCCTTTGAGCGCATCACCCAACTTGTCGCGCTTGTAGGCGGCTGCTTGCGCCAGCAGAGCATCGAGGTCGGAGCGCGACCAGTCCTGGGTGTTGAGGAAGTGCTTGAGCGTCATGGGATGACCTTGCAGCGGTGGGAAAGTCAGAAAAACGAAAGCCCGGCTTCGAGACCGGGCTTTCCATGTGGAAGTCGCGTTGACGGAGACCCGTCGTCGCCCGGCCTATCGTGGCGGAAACGGTCGGCGCGCACGCGAAGTCATCCCAGCCGCCATGCGGGCGGGGGACAGCATTTCGACGTGGGCGGAGAGATGAGGCATGGGCGCGGAGTCTGGCATGCACCCGGCCGCCGCGCAAGTGCTGCAGCGCAGCACGGGCGCAAATCCGGTGCCATCTCAGTCCGCTTGAAACTTTGCACGCTCCGACGAGCGGCCACCAAGGAGCAACTGAATAAGCCGAAATGTCGTCATTGCGAGATCCCTCTTCCGTTCCGTAGTGCCCACGGGCCATGAACCTGCCACCCACCCGTCATGGCGAGGCCCGAAGGGCCGTGGCCATCCAGAAATTCGGAGCCAAAACGCTGGATCGCTTCACTGCGTTCGCGATGACGAATCAACAACTTATCGCATGGGTTCATGGAGAGCGCAGCGAAGCAATCCATGGTTTTGATTTGTCGAACATCCATGGATGACAGGCCGCCTCCTGCAGCCTGCCCTGCGGGCCATTCGCTGCGCAAATGTTCGCTTC
>DASSYF010000007.1:0-11096 GCA_035703435.1 Chiayiivirga sp.
TTGAGGACATCAACCACGCGTTCGAGTTGATGCACGAGGGCAAGGCCATTCGCAGTGTGGTGGCGTACTGAGGTTCCCCAATCCCCAATCTTGGCACTCAACTCATGCAACGCATCGAACATCGCGCCTGTTCTGGCGGCTGGCAAGACGTCTACCAGCATCCTTCGAAGGTTCTTCACTGCGACATGCGCTTGGGCGTGTATTTGCCACCCCAGGCCGAGCGCGGCCCGGTGCCGGTGTTGTACTGGCTATCGGGTCTGACCTGCACCGAGCAGAATTTCATCACCAAGGCCGGTGCCCAGCGTTATGCCGCCGAGCACGGCGTGGCGATCGTCGCCCCCGATACCAGCCCGCGCGGCGAGGGCGTGCCCGATGCCGACAGCTACGATCTGGGGCAGGGTGCAGGCTTTTACATCAACGCCACGCAGGAGCCTTGGCAAGGGCATTACCGGATGTACGACTACATCGTGGAAGAATTGCCCGCTCTGATCGAAGCGCACTTCCCCGTGACCGATGCGCGCGGTATCAGCGGGCATTCGATGGGTGGCCATGGTGCCTTGATGATTGCCTTGCGCAATCCGGGTCGATATCGCAGTGTTTCGGCGTTTTCCCCGATCGTGGCGCCTTCGCAAGTGCCCTGGGGCGAAAAGGCCTTTGGCGCCTATCTGGGTGAAGATCGCGAGGCCTGGAAAGCCTACGACGCCTGTGAGTTGCTGCGCAGGGCCACGGAGCGACTGCCCATATTGGTCGATCAGGGGCTGGGCGACGAGTTTCTTGAAATGCAATTGAAGCCTGCACGGTTTCAGACGATGGCAGACGCATGTGCTTACCCGATCACACTTCGCCTGCATGCTGGCTACGACCACAGCTATTACTTCATCGCCAGCTTCATCGGTGAGCACCTGGCCCACCATGCGCGGGCGCTGGGAGCCTGATTCGGGCGCCAATCGGCGTCAAGTTGGCCCGCAATCGCAACAAAACCGCCCCACGATTGGGCAAAATCCACCACTGATCGGCACCTCCTCGCCGCTCATCGCCATGTGCTGCCAAGGCGTCGCGTTCTGTGTTTAGGTAAGCACATGGAAAACCGTTGTCTTCTTTAACGACACTCAGGCCATGTCCAAAAAAATCCTTCCATGTACATTCGGGCGTCGCGTACGCGGCTTCACCTTGGTGGAACTGATCATCACCATCGCGGTGGCGTCCATCATTCTGGCCATAGCGATCCCCAGCTTTCGCAGCATGATGTCGGCCAACAACGTCACCAACACCTACAACGACCTGCTCGCTGCCTTGCGCACGGCGCGGGCAGAAGCGGTTACTCGTAATGCACCGATTCGGGTCAAGGCCACCACCAGCAGCTGGAATGGCGGGTGGGACGTGCTTACAGCCAACAACACCGCCGTCCGCAGCTATCCGGCACGCGATGCTCAATATGCGGTGACACCCAACCCGACGGTTACCGAAGTGAGCTTTGACGGTCGCGGAGCCCTGGCGGCACAAGCCTGCTTCGAGGTCAAGGACAGCAGCGGTGCAAGTCCCAGCAAGAAGTACGTCAAGATCCTGAAATCCGGTTCGGTCCAGAAGGCGAGTACCTGCCCATGAACACACTTGGCCACGGTTTGCGGCAAGCTGGATTTTCACTGATCGAGGTGATGATCGCGGTGTTGGTGTTCAGTGTCGGCTTGCTTGGGATCGCGGGCCTGCTGGTGATTGCCACCAGTGCTGACCACGGCGCCTACCAGCGCACCCATGTCTCGTATCTGGCCCAGAACATGGCCGATCGCATGTCGGCCAACATGGCTGGTGTGTGGGCGGGTGCCTACAACAACAACAGCTATCCAGTCACAGGCACGCCACCCAACTGCAACGCCGGGTGTAACGCCGCTCAGTTGGCGGCCTATGACCAGGCGCAATGGAGCGCGCAACTGAATACCTTCCTCCCCAACCCGAGCGCCACCATCCAGTGCAACAACGCAGGCGTGGGCTACATGCCCAACACCGGGCAGCTCGCCATGCGCCCTCCTTATGGCGGCAATTGCGCCATGACCATCACTTGGAGCGATCGCGGATTCGGTGATGCCACCGGGCGCGATACGCAAAACCAAACCTTTGCATGGAACTTCCAGCCGTGATCCTTTCCAAGCCCCGTGTGGTGCGCCAAGCCGGCATGACCCTGGTCGAAATGATGATCGCCATGGTGATCGGCTTGCTGGTCGTCGGTGGCGTCGGCGCCGTGTTCCTGTCGACCTCCAGCAGTGTCAAGGCGCTGGACCAACTGGCCTCATTGCAGGAGTCGGGTCGTTTTGCCATATCCAGCCTGAGTGCCGATATCGGCATGGCCAATGCCCAGTACTGCAGCAGCAGCGGCGGCAAGGCGTCGCTGCCCAGCGGAAACCCCAACATCCTGCTCGACAACTTGCGCGCGCCCAAGGTGTACGCCAATGGCGCCTTGCTGCTCGGCGCACTCAACGACGTCACCACGCCGTGGGGTGGTGCGTACCCCGCGGCGCCCTCGATGGCCTATGCCATACCGGAATATCTGTCGATGCGTGGTTATGACTGCGACGCCAACAACTGCACGCCGCTTGATCCCAATACGATGGTGCCTGGGATCCCATCGCAGGGCACGGCGATCGGCAATCGCGTGGTCGGCAGTTCGGTGCTGACCGTGCGTTATCTGGACTCAAGCCAGGGCTGGAGCATCGGGAGCCCGGGTGGTAGTTCGATCACCGGAGGCTTCGGCGGCTCGGTGACAAGCATTACGCTAGCGCCTTTGGCGAACGAGCCGCCCGTGAGCACCTTTGGTGCGTCGAGTCTGGCGATGTTGTCGGATTGCTCCTTGAGTCAGGTTTTTGCCGTCACCGGTCAAGGTAGCGGTAACTTGGTGCCCGTCGCGCCACCTACCGTCAATTTCAACACGCCCAATGCCATGACCGGCTCCAAGGCCTTGCGTCTGTTCGACTTCAACAACGCCTACAACACCGTCACCTACTTTCTGCAAGTGGTTGATGCGGGCAACGGCAATGGTGAAACCACCGGTGCCTTGATGCGCAGGTTCAACGGTACCAACGAGGAGTTGGTGCGTGGGATCGAGCGCCTCAACTTCCGCTATGGCGTGATGCAAAACAACGGATTGGTGGGCTTCATGACCGCCAACCAGGTCGACACGGCGCCACCGGCCAATTGCCCCTGGATTCAGCCCGAAGACTCCGTGACCGGCGCCACCAATCCCTACGGTTGTCTGTGGCGTGCCGTGATGAGTGTGGAGATTGACCTGTTGGCCAGTGGCCAGGTGCCGCTGCGCCAGCTCACCCCTCAGGAGCTGTTCTACAGCTATGGCGCGCTGAACACGCCGACCGCTCCCACCGGCCACGCCATCCAGCCGGTGGCCGATCAGGGCTTTCCCGATCGCTTGTTGCGTCGTGAGTTCACGGCGCTGGTGGCTACCCGTAACTACAACCCATGATGGTCTTCAACTCGGAACTCGCCATGCGTCGTGAACCTCTGAAATCCAGCCAACTTCCAATGCCGCTCGCGATGGGCATCGGCTCTCGAAGCCAGCGTGGCGCGGCCTTGGTCTTGGGCATGATCTTCCTTTTGGTCATCACCCTTCTGGCTATCACGGTAACCGGCAACTCGGCCCTGCAACTGCGTATGGCCGGTAACCTGCGAAACAGCCAGCAATCCCAGATGAGCGCCAACACCGCCCTGCGTGGCGCCGAGTGGAACATCTGGCGCAGCACCAACGTCGTCGGTGGGCAGCTGATCTGCACCGATGGCAGTCTGAGTGCTCAAGGGTGCGTGATGTACAACCCCGCGAACACCAGCATGTACGGGCCCGGCGGCGTCGTGACCCAATTCCGGGAGGGCAGCACCTGGCCTGCGACCGGCATCCAGTACCAAGGGCCGGCCGGAACGGGCGGCTATACCGGCGCCAGCCTCAACACCGCACAACTGGCGAAGAACCCGCGCTACATCATCGAAGACCTGGGGCGCGTGCGCCCGCCGGGTGCAGGTCCGCAACAGGAATCGGGCGCTGGTACCGGCGTTAGCGGCAGTGTCCGAGTCAACACCTATCGCATTACCGCACGCGCTGCGGGCGGCAACGACAACGCCATCCGGGTGCTGCAGAGCACCTTCGACGCACAAACCAGAAACTGAGTTGGAGATCACATCATGTCGATCAAGCCCCCCGCTCTAAAGACGCCCCTTCATTCCACCCACCTCGGGTTGGTCGCGCTGGCTGGGCTGATGTTGGCCGCCGTACTGGTGCCCAGTGGTGATGCCTCGGCGCAATGTACCCAGTCGGCCCAGAACGGCTGCGTGGAGCTCAGCGCTTCACCCGCGCAAGACACCGTCGCGGTGCCGCCGAATATCGTTCTGATGCTCGATGACTCCGGTTCGATGACCTGGGATGTAATGCCCGATTACGGTTATATTTCTGGGACTCAAAGTTCGCCGTGGGGTATCAACACCAGCTTGGTGAATGCGACGGACAACGGCGTGTACTACAGTCCGACCTCCGACTACACGCCACCACCCAAGGCCGATGGCACGCGTTATCCGAATGCCGATTTCGATGACGCCTACGTCAATGGCTTTGATACGGGCAGCAATCAGGTCAATCTTTCCACCTACCGTGGTCGATACGAAATCCGGACGGCAACCAGTTATGGCGGCGTGCGTTATTCCTATCCCTTGAAGCTCAAAAGCAGCAGTTGGAACGCACGAAACAAGAACTGCCCGTCCGGTTGGGCTTGGTCCGGCAGTCGTCATCCGGAATATTGCTACTACACCGATCAGAATGACCCGCCCAGCAACGCTTACAGCTTCTGGGACATGGGCAACAACTATGCCTACGGAACGCCGTGCAGCAACAGGGTGACCGATGCGTACGACCCGGTCGCGAAAAAATGCGCGGCGGGCAAATCCTTCTTTTACTACACCACCAAGAATTCAAGCGGTAGTTATGTCCAGAACTTCGTCGGCGCCGCCAGTGGAGACTGTGCAGCGGTCGAGGTGCCAACGGGAGCGACCTGCCGCGATGGCGCGGCGGACCGGCAGCACGTGGCCAACTGGTTCAGCTATTACCACAACCGCACCCTGATGGCCAAGAGCGGCGTGATGACGGCCTTCGCCAACCTGTCGGCCAATTATCGCCTTGGCTTTGGTGCCCTGAATAACCAGAACAGTGGCAATTTGCCGACGCCGGTGTTTTCACGCTCGAAGGGATCGATCTCCAATGTTTCGCGTTTTGGTAACGGCGCTCCCGGCACCATCAAGGCGCAGTTCTGGAACTGGCTGGCGACCTTGGGGCCGAGCGGGAATACGCCGCTGCGGGCTGCACTTCAATCGGCCGGTGCGTACTTTGAGAGCGCACAGCCGTGGCAGACCATGGACGGAGATCCCAACTACGTGCCAGGTGGCAGCAACACGGACGAACTGTCTTGCCGATCCTCGTACACGATCCTGACCACGGATGGTTTCTGGAATAGCTCCAACGCCAGTGGTGTATCCGGGGCCGCCAGCTCTGCAGGCACCGTTCACACGGGGCCCAGTGGCAATAGCGGCAGTTACAGTGCTGTCCCACCCTTCAGTGGGGGCGGGATCAATAGCGGCACCTCGTTGGCGGACGTGGCGGCCTATTATTGGAAGACTGATCTTCGCGCGGTTGACAACCTTGTGCCTGTGAGCAAGCGGGACCCGGCCTTCTGGCAGCATATGACGACGTTCGGCTTGGGTATCGGTTGGGATCCAGTGAATATCACGCCTACCGGCACCACGATGGACCAGATTTTCGCGTGGGCCGATCAAGGCGGTGACAGTGGTGCAGCGGCGGCCATCACCGGCTTCTCCTGGCCCACGCCAACCGATGACAGCATCAACAACATCGCCGACTTGGCGCATGCCTCGGTGGTGGGGCACGGCGATTTCTTCAGCGCCAAGAATCCGACCGAACTGGCCGCCGGCTTTGCCCGCGCCATCGCCCAGATCGCCGAACGCAACGTCGCCCCGCAACCGCGTTCGGCCAATGCCAGCGTGGCGGTGACCGGTGCGCTCTCGTTCGACACCGGCTACAACACCGGCAACTGGAGCGGCTCGCTGGAGGCGATGGAAATGAAGCCCGACGGCAGTCGTGGCGGGGTGATCTGGGACTTGACCGCAAAGTTGGATGCCCTCAGCGCCAGTTCACGCAAGATCTACACCGGCGTCTACACGGGCGTGGATTGCACGACTCCCCTGTCGCCCAAAGATGGCGTCTGGGGTGGTGGCAAGGAGTTCAAGTCGGGCGTCGCCAGCGATTGGGACTGCTGGCAAGCCTTGGGCATGAATCGTCCGGCGCTGCTCGGCGGCAACGACACGATGGTCAACCGCGTGGATTATCTGCGCGGCGACAAGACCTTCGAAGCCAACCAGTCGGGTGGCGTCTACCGCAACCGTGCGCACAAGCTGGGCGCCATCATCCGTTCGCAGCCGATCTATGTGTCCTATCCCTCGGAAGGCTACTACGACACCTGGCCCTCCGGCTCACCGGAAGAAGTCGCCGCGACCGGTGGCAATGGTTACAGCAAATTCGTGGTCGATAATGCCAACCGTGAGGGCACGGTTTACATCGGTGCCAACGACGGCATGTTGCATGCGTTCTCCGCGCCGGCACCCAGTTGCGATTACACGGACCCTTCCAACCCGACGTGCACCTTCTCCACGTCGGGCGGCAATGAGCGCTGGGCCTATATTCCCCGTGCCGTCTACGCCAATCTGGGCAATCTCACCGACGCCAACTTCGTCTACCGCCCCACGGTCGATGCCTCGCCGCGTACTCGCGATGTATTCATCAACGGCAGCTGGAAGACGCTTCTGACCGGCGCGGTGGGTATCGGCGGGCGCGGCGTGTTTGGGCTGGACGTCACCGACCCTGCCGCGTTTGATCAAACCAAGGTGCTGTGGGAATTCGATTCGGACATGAAGGTCAGCACCAGCTGCGTCAGCAACGACGGCAGCTGCAAGGCCTCCGATCTGGGTTACACGACTTCCACGCCCTACATTGGCCGATTGGCCAATGGCAAGTGGGTGGTCCTTGTCAGTAGCGGTTACTTCCCGGACTGCGGCATGCCGGACGTTCCCACCAACGAGCCGGAGTTCGGCTCCAAGCCGCTGTGCGAGGCGATTGCCGCGCAGGCGCCCAAGGATGGCTCGGGCAAGCCCTACAGCGCCTTGTTCGTGCTCGACGCCGCGACTGGCGCCATGATCGCCGAGCTCAAGACCCCAACCGGAATTTCCGGCGTGAGCAGCCATGGCTTGGGTCCGGTCGTGTTGGGCGATTATGAAAGCGATCAGATCGACGACGTGGCCTTTGCCGGCGACCTGATGGGCAACCTGTGGCGATTTGATCTGACGGATGCCGATGCTTCCAAGTGGGAAGTGACGCTCGCATATCGCGGCAAGAAAGACAGCAATACCAACAAGCAAGGCGTGCAGCCGATCACCTCGCAGCCGCGCTTGTTCCCGGATCCGTTCTCCAGCCGTTTCCTGGTGGTCTTCGGCACGGGCAAGTATCTGGGCGCGGGCGACAACAGTTCAGCCATCCCGGTGCAGACGGCCTATGGCATTCGCGAGGATGTGAATTCGAGCGGTGATCCGGTCGAAGTCAGCCGGAGTCAGCTCAAGAAGCAGACTCTGACCGAGGTTTCTGGCAGTGGGGCGCTGGCGAATGCCAAGCTACGCAAGTTGACGGACGCTGCCTTGAGCGCCAGCGACAAGGGCTGGTATATCGACTTCGACATCGCAGCGGCCGCGGGTGAGCGCGTGATCGTCACGCCAGGCGCGATCTTCCCAACCAATAGTGCCGTGTTCACCACCATGATCCCCACCAAGGACAACTACTGCGACCCATCCACCAAGGGCGCGGTGATGATGGCCAACGCCGGCAATGGTGGTTCCGACGGTGGCGTAACCGCTCTGGGCGGCGGGTACTTCGTGGGCGCACGTGTCAGTGCGGTGGCGACCTCCGGTTCCACACCGATGGTATCCAAGTTGGGTGGTGGTGGCATCATCTTGCCAATGTTGATCGACGTCGGCGGTGCCGGCGGTGGCGGTGGTACGACACCGCCGCCGCCGCAGCCCATCGTGCTGGACTCCCCCGTCTGGCGCCGTCGCTCGTGGAGCGGGAACTGATCGAAGACCAAGGACACGAGGGATTGACATGATTCGGAAGCGCGGCTTCAGTTTGATCGAGCTGATGGTGGTCGTTGGCATCATCGCGATTCTGGCGAGCATTGCATTGCCGGCCTATAACAACTACACCTTCCGCGCCCGGCGTACGGATGGACAGCATGCGTTGCAGAACCTCGCCACCTCGCAGGAGCGGTTCTACTCCACTTACAACCGCTACAGCGGCACGCTGTCGCAGTTGGGTTTTGCATCCAACACGTCGCAAGAGGGTTACTACACGCTTGCCGTTGCGCTGGGTGCCAACAACCTGACCTACACCGCCACGGCGACGGCAACCGGCGCGCAGTCCACGGACAAGTGCGGCAACCTAACCCTGACCAACGCGGGTGTGAAAGGCAAAAGTGGCAATGAGTCCAACGGACGGTGTTGGTGAACTTGCGCGGGGTTACGAACAAGAGCGACGTCACCGCGCTTCCACATCGGCGCCACCTGCTTTACAATGCGCCGCCTACCCGTGCCGGTGTGGCGGAATGGTAGACGCGGTGGACTCAAAATCCACTGGCAGCGATGTCGTGTAGGTTCGAGTCCTATCACCGGTACCAATTGATCGAACAAGCAGGCCGGAATGCGCAAGCGTTCCGGCTTTGCTTTTCTGGTTAGCCCCATGGCTCGGCCAAGCCGTGACCGTTTGACCCGCGAAGTACCGCAGAACCGGCGCTTTCGTAGAGCGCAGCTTGCTGCGCTGCCCTTGCGTTACGGGTCGCCCAGCGCAGCAAGCTGCGCTCTACGAAAGCCTGTTTTTTTGTGGGGTTTTCGACAACGAAAGGCATGGAATCGGCTGAGGGTTGGGGCGAACCAGATTTGCTTTAGCGGGGCAAAATTGGCCGACTGTCATCGCAGTGGCGCGCACGTCATGGCCACCCGCGTGAAACACCCGTAGGTCGGACTTCAGTCCGACACAGCCTCAACGGTCCAACCACGGCATCGGCGCATCGCTACGGTCGATCACCGCGCCGCCGAGGCACTCGTCACCTTGATAGAACACCACCGATTGCCCGGGCGTCACGGCGTGTTGCGGGCGGTCGAAGCACACCTCAAGGCACTGGTCGGCGTGAACCCTCACGCGGCAGGCTTCGTCGTGTTGTCGATAGCGTGTCTTGGCGGTGCAGTCGAACTCGCTGGCGGGTGGCGCGCCGGCGGTGAAGCTGGCGTGTGAGGCGGAGAGTCGCGTCGATTTCAAGAATGGGCTGTCGTGGCCCTGATCGACGTACAGGGTATTGCTGGCCACATCTTTGCCCACTACGAACCAAGGCGCCTGCGCGCGACCTTTGATGCCGCCCAGCTGCAGGCCTTCACGCTGACCCAAGGTGTAGTAGAAAACCCCGGCGTGTTCGCCCAGGGCCACGCCTTGCACGTCCTTGATCGGCCCTGGCCGCGCCGGAAGGTACTGGCCGAGGAAGCTGCGAAAATCGCGTTCACCGATGAAGCAAATGCCGGTGGAGTCTTTCTTCGCCGACACTGCAAAGCCGGCCTCGCGTGCCAGTTCGCGTACCTGCACCTTGGGCAAGTCACCAATCGGGAACACGGTGGCGGCGAGTGCCTCCTGCCCCAAGGCATGAAGGAAGTAGGTCTGGTCCTTGTTGCGATCGATTGCACGCAACAGGCGAAAGCGGCCATCGATACAGTCCACCCGCGCATAGTGGCCCGTGGCGATGCGTTCTGCGCCGAGTGCGCGGGCTTCATCGAGGAAGGTGCGGAACTTGATCTCGCGGTTGCACAGCACGTCGGGATTGGGCGTTCGCCCTGCGCGGTACTCGGCGAGGAAATGCTCGAACACCCCGCTCCAATATTCCTTGGCGAAGTTGCGGGCGAAAAACGGGATGCCCAGTTGGCCGCATACCGCGACGGCATCGCGACGATCGTCCTCGGCGCGGCACTCGCCCGAGTCATCATCGTCCCAGTTCTGCATGAACAGGCCGGCGATATTCACGCCTTGGCGTTTCAGCAGCAGGGCGGCGACCGATGAGTCCACGCCACCGGACACGCCGACCATGACATCCCAGCGTGCGGCTGTCATGGTTCGAGGTGCTGAACGAGCTTCAGTGGGTAACGAACATCGGCGAGCCAGTCATTCACCATGGCCTCGACCATGGGGCTGCGAAGTCGGGAACGCTCTTGCCGCATCTGATCGGGCGTGAGCCAAAGCGCACGCTGGATGCCAACATCCAGAGCGCGTTCGGGGTCGTGAGACAAAGCCTCGGCGGCATAGCCCACGCGCACATACTCGGTGCCGTCGGGCGTGCGCCATTGGTAAATGCCGACGAGGTGGCTCGGACGAACCGTCCATGCCGACTCCTCCAGCGTCTCGCGAACGGCCGCTTCAATCAGGCTCTCGCCCGGTTCCAGATGACCCGCAGGCTGATTCAATACCAAGCCATCCGCGCTTTCTTCCTCGACGAACAACAACGCGCCATCGAGCGCCACAACCGTGGCCACGGTGATGCGTGGTCGCTCAACGGCAGCCATCCTTAGGAAACCTCTGAATAATTCGTCATTGCTAGATCCCTTTTCCGTTCCGAAAATGCCCACGGGCCATGAACTTGCCCCCCAGCCGTCATGGCGAGGCCCGAAGGGCCGTGGCACTGCGCAGGCATGGATGCCGAAGCGAACATTCGCGCAGCGAATGGCCCGGAGGG
Source organism: Chiayiivirga sp. (assembly GCA_035703435.1). Lineage (GTDB taxonomy): Bacteria > Pseudomonadota > Gammaproteobacteria > Xanthomonadales > Xanthomonadaceae > Denitratimonas. The sequence goes on from DASSYF010000007.1 coordinate 10,872, forward strand.
CAGACTGCAGGAGGCAGTCTGTAATCCAGAAATTCGGAGCCAAAACGCTGAATCGCTTCGCTGCGCTCGCGATGACGAATCAATAACTTATCGCATGGGTTCATGGAGAGGAGCGTAGCGACGCGGCACTGCGCAGGCATGGATGCCGAAGCGAACATTTGCGTAGCGAATGGCCCGCAGGGCAGGCTGCAGGAGGCGGCCTGTCATCCATGGATGTTCGACAAA
>DASSYF010000006.1:0-16344 GCA_035703435.1 Chiayiivirga sp.
TTACAGCGATCGGCGTGATCGCGCTTTCAAACCCTTGTTTGGCGCAAGAGCTCGGCAAGCCAGATAGGGAAATGGCGGAGAAGGTCAAGCAGGAGCAGCAGTCTCACGTCGGTGAAGTGTTGCCAGCAGGCATTCAAGTCAGACTTGACGACGGTCGCACGGTTGATCTGCGTGAACAACTTCACGGCCCGGCCATCGTGATACAGTCCTATTCCTTCACCGTCCTACCCGAATTGCTTCAGGCCGTGCGCGAGTCCAATGGAAAGAGCCCGGATGCCACAAACGCCGATATCGCGTTGATCCTCGTTTCGGACAAGGAGTACCAGCGCCCGGACGTACCCGATTCCATATCAGTGTTTCACAGATCAATTAGCGAAAACACCGGATTCATCGGCGCCCGCCTAATGCCCACCATCTTCTATTTCGACAAAGATCTGAAACTGATCGAACGACAAGTCGGCATGCGGGGAGATATACGCTCGTTTTTGAATTTCCCGACTGAATGATCGTGCGGGTTTTCCCGGGAGTGTTGAGCGCGTGAATGACGGCATCGACTTGCTCAAGGGCACACAGACCTCGCTGCTTCTGGCTCGCACCGGGCCGTTGGCGCGGTTCTCCTATTTATGTTTGACGGTGGCCGTCACCGTGGCGGCGTGGTTTGCATTGGCCGCCATCGCCTCGCCGTTCATCACGCCGAAAGGTGGCGGCACCTCCGACAGCATTCGCGTTGATAATGCGCGCAACAAGCGCACACCATTGCCCTTGAAATATGCGGTTCGGATCGAAGCCCTGCCCGGCGTGGCCTCCCTGAGTTACCTCGATTTGCAATTGATTCAATGCGGCGCTGACATGGTGACGGTCAATGCGGTGGGCGGCTCGACGGTTGCCAAGGCCGACGTCACGTATTTCGAGAACGAGTTCGACGCCGACGCCCTCGAACGTTGGCAGAAAGATCGCTTGGGGCTTTTGGTGAGTCGCGCAGCCGCCGCCAAGTGTGGCTGGCAGCTTGGGCAAGGCATCGAGCCCATGAGCATTGCCGGCAAACCCATGCCACTGCACATCAGCGGCGTGGGGCTTTTGGATAACGATGACCTTTCCGCCATGGCGCACTTCGACTACATCAACGAAGAACACTCGATGGTGGCGAAGCCGGGCAATGTGATGATGATCCATGTCGATGCCAGCGCCCCGGGCCAGAACCAGGCGCTGGCTGCTCGCATCGAGGCTGCCTTTGCCCATGACGACCCGCCGGTGGCTGCCTATCCCGACACGGTGCGCGAGGATGCACGCTCGCGCATGGGCAAGGTTCAATATCTGGTGGTGCTGGTCATGGGCGCCTTGTTCCTCTCCTGCCTCTTGGTGCTGGCCAGCGTGATGGCCCACGCCGCCACCGAGCGGCGCACCACGCTCGGCATGATGCGGGTGCTCGGTTTTCCGCGCCGTGTCTTGGCCGGTGGTTACGTGCTGGAAGTGCTTGGCATCGTGCTGTGTGGGGCCGTGCTTGGCATGGCGCTCGGTCAGGTGGTGCTGCACTATCTGCCGCTCGTGCTCAAGGGCCAGCTATTGCGTGTTGCACCGGCACCCTGGGCGTGGAGCTTGCTGCCGATCTGGTTGGCGTTAATGGCGGCGCTGTCGTTGTTGCAGCCCTGTCTTCTGGCCTTGCGCGCGCGTCCGCTCGATTGCAGGGAGAACTGAGGCATGGACGGCCTTCGGTCCATGTGGGCGGCATTGCGTTTGGGTTTGGGCAATTTCCGCGCGCGTCCACGCAATGCGCTGTTGATTGCAGCCGGCCTGCTGGTGGCCAGCTTCACCGTGCTGGTGTTGCTCACTCTTTCTGCCGGCCTGAAACGCATCGCCGGTCGTACCGGCCTGCCGGATGTCGCGGTGGTGTTGAGCGGAAGCGGCTTCGATGAAACCGATGGTGGCATCGATCCGGAGCTGGTCGCGCGTATCGGCGTCCTGCCCGGTGTAGCGCTTCGCAGCGATGGCTCACCCCGGATCGCACCGCAATTCGTGGTCACCTCCCAAATGCCACGCCGCGATGGCGCGAGTGGCACCTTGCTGGTGCGCGGCGTGTCGCCGCAGGTATGGGATGTGGTGGGCGACGCGGTGCGCCTTACCAAGGGCAAGCGACCGGAAGCGGGCGTGATGGAGTTGATCTCGGGTACGACGGCCAGCCAGATCTACCCCTTCACCGACACCGGCGCCAATCTATCGCTGGTCAAACGCTCCACGAGCCAATGGACGGTGAGCGGCGAGTTCTCCGCCGGCAACGGCCTGTGGGAATCCGAGTTGTGGGCTGATCTGGAAAATCTGCGCGGTCAATTCAATGCGGACGGGCAGACGACCTCGGTCTGGGTTCGGCTGGTGTCACCGGACGCCCTCAAGGAGTTCGCGGCCGCGATGCAAGCCGATCCGCGCCTGCGCGGCCTGAAGGTGTATCGCCAGAATGGCTTTTACGCACAGCGGGTGATGTTCCTCGACCTGTTCGTGCGCGCCGCTTCGTTGGTGATCGCCATCGTGCTGGGTGTGTTGGCCATTCTGGCCGGCAACAGTGCCATCGGGCTGGCGCTGCGGGCGCGTCGCCGTGAATTGGCGGTACTGCGTGCGATGGGTTATGGCAACGGCGCCTTGTTCGTCGCACTCCTGCTGGAAGTGATCCTGCTGGCGGTGTTCTGCGCACTGTTCGCCGCCGCAGCTGCGTGGTTGCTTTTGCATGCGCATCAGGTCGATTCGTCGTCGGCGGGCATCTCGATCCGCTTTGCGATGGAAGTCACCGGCGGTATCGTGGGCCTGGTGGTCGCTTACGCCGTCGCGCTCGGGATCGTCAGCGCCATCGTGCCCGCCTGGCGCGCCCTGCACGCACCTCTGGTGAAATCCCTGGCGAGCGAATGACGCGGCGCGAGCGAGGATGGCGATGACGTCGCCGCACCACTCGCGTTCGGCATCATTCGGCAGCGCGCGTGCGCAGGGCCCCGTCGCCGCGTTGTTCGCGCAGGTGCTCAAAGTAACCGGCTTCCACATCGGTGACGTAGCGTCCGGTGAAGCACGATGAATCAAAGCCGGTGAGGGCGTCATTGCCCTCGGCCACGGCCCATTCCAGGTCGGCCAGATCCTGATAGATGAGCCAATCGCATCCGAGCGCCTGCTGCACTTGTTCTTCACTGCGATCGTGCGCGATCAGCTCGCTCGCGGCCGGCATGTCGATGCCGTAAATGTTGGGATAGCGCACGGGCGGCGCGGCCGAGGCCAGATAGACCTTGCGTGCGCCGGCGTCACGCGCCATCTGCACGATCTGGCGACTGGTGGTGCCGCGCACGATGGAATCGTCCACCAGCAACACCACGCGGTTGCGAAACTCCAGCGGGATCGCGTTGAGCTTGCGCCGCACCGATTTCACCCGTTCGCCCTGCCCCGGCATGATGAAGGTGCGTCCGACGTAGCGGTTCTTGGTGAAGCCCTCGCGGTATTTGACGCCCAGCACGTTGGCCACTTCCAGGGCCGAGTCACGCGCCGAGTCGGGGATCGGCATGATGGTGTCGATGTCGTGATCCGGGCGCAGGCGCAGGATCTTCTCGCCCAATTTGACGCCCATGCGCATGCGCGCCTTGTGCACCGACACGTTCTCGATCATCGAGTCGGGACGAGCGAAATACACGTATTCGAAGATGCAGGGCGCGTGCGCGACCTTGGCCGAGCACTGTCGCGCATGCAATTCGCCGCTGGCGGTAACGACCACGGCCTCACCCGGCTGGATGTCACGCAGGCGGGTGAAGCCGAGCAAATCGAGCGCGACCGATTCGGACGCCACGGCATATTCGACGCCCTCGCCGCTTTCACGTCGCCCCAGCACCAGTGGTCGGATGCCGTGCGGATCGCGGAAGGCCACCAAGCCCAAACCCAGAACCAAACTCACGATGGCGTAGCCGCCTCGGCAGCGCTGGTGCACGGAAGCCACGGCGTCGAATACCGCATCCGCCGACAACTCGACTTGACGCGACAATTCATGCGCCAGCACGTTGAGCAAGACTTCCGAATCCGACTCGGTGTTGACGTGGCGACGGTCGGCCTCGAACACCTCGCGCCGCAGTGAATCGGTGTTGATCAGGTTGCCGTTGTGCGCCAGCGCGATGCCGTAGGGCGAATTGACGTAGAACGGCTGGGCCTCGTCCGAACCATCGGTGCCCGCCGTGGGGTAACGGCAGTGGCCGATGCCGATGCGGCCGGTGAGTTGGTGCATGTGGGCGGCGTCAAAAACATCCTTCACCAGGCCCTTGCCCTTGTGGATGCGCAGGCGCGTGCCATCGATGGTGGCGATGCCGGCGGCATCCTGGCCGCGATGCTGGAGCACGGTCAGGCCGTCGTACAGCGATGCCGCCACCGGTCCGGTACCGACTATTCCAATGATTCCACACATGGGTGCACGCCTCGTCAGGGTGTCGCTTGTTCGGGTTGCGTCAAAGGTTTCGCCTCGGGCGAGGCAAGCGTCGTCGTTGACGCGGAGTTGGGTGCCACCGCCGGCGTTGAGGCTGGGCTTGGCAACGCCAAGGGTGTCAGGTCGATGGAGGCAAAGGACACCTGCTCGGCCACCACCTTGGGCAACCAGCCTTGCATCCATTGCGCAGCCCGCGTGAAACCGGGCACCAGGAGGCCGTTCTGCCAACCCGCTTCTTTTGGCAGTGGCGTGAACCCTGCTCCCAGCACCAACACGCAGCCCACGCCGGCGCCGCGTGCAAGGCCAAAGCCCAGGCCGAGGAGGCGATCGGTGCCGGTCAAGCCGGTGCCTTTGACCGCCCGGTGCAAAAGCCAGGTGAGAAGTCCACCCAGGATCAACGCCAATACGAATACCGTGGCGTAACCCAGCAACCAGCGTGCCGTCGGCATTTCGACGTAGCCGTTGTAGAGATCGGCCACCTGTGGTCCAAAACCTATCGCAAGCCAGAACGCGGCGGCCCACACCACCAGGGCCATGACCTCGGTGATCAGCCCGCGCCACAAGCCCATCAGCGCGGACAACAGCACGATCACCAGCAACAGGATGTCGAGCCAAGTCAGCATCGCGACGGCAACTCAGGGGTGCGCGACGACATTGCCATCGACGCCCAGCTTGTTCTTGGCGTCGGCTTTCAACTTCTCGGCATTGGCACGCTGAAGCTCCGGCCCCAATCGCACGCGCCAGAGCACGCCGCTATCGGTGGCCACGCGCTCGACGTAACTGGAAAATCCCGCCGCGCGCGCACGACCGCGCATGGCATTGGCATCGGCTTGCGAGGCGAACGCACCCAGCTGCACCGCGAAACCAGCCGCCACGGCGGGCTTGGCGGCAGGCGCCTCGCCTTCGCCTTCGAGCGAGATCACCGAGGTCGGCAGGTCGCCGCGCAGCTTGAGGGCCGACAGGCGTGCCGATTCGGCTTGCGATCGTTGCGCATAAGGCCCGAGGCGTACGCGCTGCGCCGGCTTGCCATCGAGGCTGATCGATTCGCTGTAGACCGCAAGTTTTTGTCCACGCATTTGGGCGACCAACGCATTGGCATTACCGGCGTTGGCATAAGTGCCCAGGTTGACCGCCCAGTTTCCATTGGGCGTGGCGGCCACGGGCGCAGGCGTCGGCGCAGCAGCGACCGAGGCCACGGTCGGCGTATTCGACGCCGCTGCAGCCGGAGTGCTGGCCACGCTGTCGCTGGCAACCGCGGCAGGCGTCGAAGGCGCGCGGTCGACGGGGGCCGTCACGGCTGGCGAATCGGAGGGTGTCGCAGGCGCGGTGGATGGATCATCGGCCAGCGCATCCACGCGCGCCGGGGCATCGGTCATGTCGACCGTGGCAACGCGATTCTCGTCGACCACGGCGTTTGCAGCGTCGTTCGTCGCGGCAGGCAAGGCGGGCGCCAAAGGCAGATCGCGGGTCACGAGCTGACGATCACCCCGATCGGGAATATCGGTGGAAACCGACGCGGCATCGTTCGACGATTCCGGACCACCGATCAACATCGGCAGGAAAATCACCGCCAGCGCCACCAGCACGGCGGCACCAACGAGGCGCTGTTTCAAGTTGGCGTCCATGCGACGAGCCCGGTGCGAGACGGCGCAAAGTATAACGCCGCAGGCTCACCAGAACGCCGCACACGAATGGGCCGACGAACGTCCGGTCAGCCAGCATCCAGCGCAGCCAGCACCTCACCGACGGTATGAAACGAGCCAAACACCACGATCCGATCACCGGCCTGGGCGGTGCGGCGGGCCTCGGCCAAAGCGTGCGCCACATCCTCATGGCGAATGACCAGCGAACGTGAGAGCAGGCTGCCAATCTTGGCCCACAACACATCAACGGTTTGCCCGCGTGAGCCCTGCCCGTTCAAACCGGCCAGATGCCAGATGTCGATCCGCCCCATGAGCGCGGCGACTTCGTTGGCAACATCCTTGTCGGCCAAACCGGCAAATACCGCCAGCGTCGCGCCGCGCACCCGATGGCGCTGCAACCACAATGCCAGTTGCTGGGCAGCCTGCGGGTTGTGAGCCACGTCCAGCACGATCTCGACCGGCCCATCAATGCGCTGCATTCGCCCGGCCAGCCGCGCATTCGCCACGCCCTGCACCAAGGCCGCGTCGGGAACCGGCAAGGCCGGCACCAAGGCGCGCAGCGCCGCAATGGCGGCGGCGGCATTGGCCTGTTGCGCCGGCGCTTCCAGACCCGGCGCCGGCAGCGCGATGGCATCGCCATCGTCGCTCCAGACCCAGCCGGTGGATGATGTCTCATAGCGATAGCTGCGGCCGGCACGCACCGTCACGGCACCGACGTGATCGGCCTCGCGCAGGAGGGTATCGGGAGGATCGATCTCTGCGATCACCGCCGGTTTGCCGGCGCGGAAGATGCCGGCTTTCTCGCGTGCAATCGTTTCCCGGTCCGGGCCAAGGGTTTCGACATGATCGAGCGCCACGGTGGTCACGATCGCGACATCGCCATCGACGATGTTGACCGCATCCAGTCGCCCGCCCATACCCACTTCCAGGATCGCCAGATCCAGCGGCGCACGCGCAAACAGCCACAGCGCAGCCAGGGTTCCAAACTCGAAATAGGTCAGGCTGATGTCGCCACGCGCGGCCTCCACCGCCTCGAATGCCGCCACCAGCGCTGCATCCACGGCATCCTTGCCATCGATGCGCACGCGCTCGTTGTATCGCACGAGATGGGGTGAGGTGTAGGCACCGACGCTGTAGCCTGCGGCACGCGCCATGGCCTCGATGAAGGCCACGGTCGAACCTTTGCCGTTGGTGCCCGCCACCGTGATGACACGCGGCGCCGGCTTGCGCAGCCCCATGCGTTGCGCGACGTCGCGCACCCTGTCCAGCCCAAGTTCGATGGACTTGGGATGGATCGATTGCTGGTAATCCAGCCATTGCGACAGATTCATTTCCGCTCCAAGGCCAGCGTGATGGCCTACTGTACGCAATCCGGCGCGTGCATGGATCATCGGCACCGCACCCCACGCCGCTTCGCGTTGACGAAGCGGCGTGGTCGGACATCCTCAGTGATGCGGTTCGACGCCCAGTTCCTTGAGAATCGCCGGTGCCGGGTACACCTCGTCCATCAGCCACAGCATGTAGCGCGAATCGACGTGGATGGTGCGGGTGAGGGCCGGGTTGAACACCCAGTTGGAGGCCACCGATTCCCAGATGCCGTCGAAGATCAAGCCCACCAGCTCACCCTTGGCATTGAGCGTGGGCGAGCCGGAGTTGCCGCCGGTGACATCCAGATCGGCCAGATAGTTGACCGGCACGTCCTTGAGCGCAGCCACTTCCCATGGCCCGAAGCGACGCTCGGCGATGGCCTCCAGTTGCGGCTGGGTGACATCGAACAAGGGCTGGTCGGAATGCTTTTCCACCAGACCGCGGGTCGTGGTGAAAGGCAGGTATTCCAAGCCATCACGCGGCGACACGCCCATGACATTGCCGAAGGTGATGCGAAGGCTGGAGTTGGCATCCGGGTACGTCGCCTTGCCCTGACTGGCGCGATAATCGATCAAGGCCTGCATGTAGCCGGGCTGCAGACGGGCCATGGCGCCGCTCAGGGTCTTGAAACGCTGTTCCATGTCCTTCAGCGCCGGTTCCAGCACGATGGCGAGCTGGATGAAGCCATCCTTGCTGGCTTTCAGGCTGGCTTGATCGGCGTTGAAAGCCGCCAGACGCGCATCCAAGCCGGTCAACGTGGTGTTGGCATAGAGCGCATCCACACGCGCCGCAAGACCTGCCTTGCCCTGCTCACTGCCATCCAGACCCGCCCAGGCATCGAGTGCCGGAATGCGCTGTTCGACCGGCAGGGCCGCGTACTTGTCGAACCAGTAACCCAGCACCTGCCGATCCACGGCCGGATCCATGCGTCGATCGAGCTGTTTCAAGCCGGCTTCCTGACGCGGCCAATCGCGCTCCTGATAGCCGAACTCGCGCTTGGCATCGGGCTTGCTGCGCTCCTGCGACATCCGGTACAGGCTGTTGGCGGTGCCGAGCAAACCACTGCGCGTCAGCCAACCCAATACATTGTCGCGTTCGCGAGTTTGGCGCTGGGCTTCAACCAAGGCGGCGTACGCACGATAGTTTTCGAGCGCGGCCTTGCCGGTACGGCCCTGCCCTTCCAGCCAACTCACCAAACCAGCTTCTTCGCGGTGCTTGGTGCCCGAGGCATCAGCGCGCTCGAAACCTTCCAGCATGCCGGCCATGTTCTTGCGAGCATTGTTGAGCCCGGCAATCATCGCGGCATATTTGATCGCCACATCGGGGTTGGTTTTGCCGGCCGTCTCGGCGATCGCGATCATGTCGTCGAAGGCCTTGATCTGGGTCGGATAGCTCCACTGGATCGCATCATCGATCTGACTGGCCAACTGATAGCGTTGGGTGCGCCCTGGGTAGCCGGCCACCATCACGAAATCCCCGTTCGCCACGCCTTGCTTGGCCAGGCGCAGGTACTGCTTGGGCTGATAAGGCACGTTGTCCTTCGAATACGCCGCCGGCTTGCCATCTGGTCCGACGTAGGCGCGATAAAACGTGAAGTCGCCGGTGTGGCGCGGCCATTGCCAGTTGTCGACATCGCCACCGAACTTGCCGATGTTTTCGGGCGGCGCGTAGGCAATACGCACATCGCGAATCTCGAACTGCTTGAACAGGCGGTATTGCACCCCACCGAAATGGGAAAACACCTGACAGCGGTAGCGGGAGTCGGTCTCGCACGCGGCGATGAGCTTCTTCTGCACCGCTTCCAGCGCATCGTTGCGGGCGCGGTCATTGGCGCGCTTGGGGATCGCGGACAGCACCTTGGCGGTGACATCGCTGATGTCCTCGGTCACCCACAAGCGCGCTCCCGGCCCGGCGGACGGTTCATCGGCCAGCGAGGCGGCAATGAAACCGTCGCGCAGCATGTTGTGCTCGGGCGTGGAATTGAGTTGCAGGGCACCGTAGGCGCAGTGGTGATTGGTCACGACCAGACCGTTCGGGGACACAAACGACGCGGTGCAGCCGCCCAGCGACACCACCGCGCCCATGGGATAACCGCGCAGGTCGCTCAATGCTGCTGGATCGAGCTTGAGGCCCGTGCGGGTGAGTTCGGAAGCAACTTCGGGAAGCTGCTCGGGTGTCCACATGCCCTCCACGGCCAGAGCCGGTGTGGCTGCCACCAGGCCGGCCATCATCAGGATGGTGCGCATCGTCAAAACCCTCATCATGGTCAAACCTTGCATTCTACGAAGCCGGTGCGGCGTGCGAATGGGCCACAAGTCACTCAGGCCGCAGCCACCACGCCGGCCTATAATTCACGGCTTCAACTCATCACCCGGATCGACCATGAGCCAAACCATGAAAGCGCTGGTCAAGCGCGAAGCCAGCCGCGGCATCTGGATGGAAGAAGTGCCGGTGCCATCGATCGGCCCCAACGAGGTGCTCATCAAGCTCGAAAAGACCGCCATCTGCGGCACCGACCTGCACATCTTCCTGTGGGACGAATGGAGCCAGCGCACGATCAAGCCAGGCCTCACCATCGGCCATGAATTCGTCGGCCGCATCGTGGCGCTGGGCGATGCCGTCACCGGCTATCAGGTGGGCGATCGGGTGTCGGCCGAAGGCCACATCGTCTGCGGCCACTGCCGCAATTGCCGCGCCGGTCGCCAGCACCTGTGCCCGAACACGGTCGGCATCGGCGTCAACCGCAACGGCGCCTTCGCCGAATACATCGCCATGCCATCCAGCAACCTGTGGCCGATTCCCGATCAGATTCCTTCGGAACTGGCCGCGTTCTTCGACCCCTACGGCAACGCCGCACACTGCGCGCTGGAGTTCGACGTGATCGGCGAGGACGTGCTCATCACCGGCGCCGGCCCAATCGGCGTGATCGCCGCCGGCATCTGCAAGCACGTCGGCGCACGCAATGTGGTGGTCACCGATGTCAACGACTATCGCCTGAAACTCGCCGCGGACATGGGCGCCACCCGCGTGGTGAACGTGGCCAAGCAGTCCTTGCGCGAGGTGGTGAAAGACCTGCACATGGAAGGTTTCGATGTGGGCCTTGAGATGAGCGGCAATCCGCGCGCCTTCGGCGACATGCTCGACTGCATGTACCACGGTGGCCGCATCGCCATGCTCGGCATCATGCCGCGCGGGGCCGGCATCGACTGGGACAAGGTGATCTTCAAGGGCCTCACCCTGCAGGGCATCTACGGCCGGCGCATGTACGAGACCTGGTACAAGATGACCCAGATGGTGCTGACCGGCTTCCCGCTGCAGAAGGTGCTCACCCACCAGATCCACATCGACGACTTCCAGAAGGGTTTCGACCTGATGGAAGCCGGCCAGTGCGGCAAGATCGTCTGCAACTGGGCCTGAGGAACATCTGAATAAGCCGTCATTGCGAGGAGCGCAGCGACGTGGCACTGCGCAGGCATGGATGCCAAAGCGAACATTCGCGCAGCGAATGGCCTGAAGGGCAGACTGCAGGAGGCAGCCTGTCATCCATGGATAGTCGACAAATCAAAGGCATGGATTGCTTCGCTTTGCTCGCAATGACAACGTTCTGACTTGTTCAGACGTCCCCAAGGTTTCGGCCCCGCCACTTCAGGAGTCCACGCATGAAAATCCTCGCGCTGACCTGCACGCTGGGGCTTGCCCTGGCAGGTGCCGCACACGCCGATCAATCGCCCGCGGCGCGTGTCGGTGCCGACGCCATCGTCAGCCACACCCTCGACAATGGGCTGAAAGTGGTGATCTGGCCGGATCACGACATTCCCAATGTCGCGCTCTACACCTGGTTTCGTGTCGGCGGGCGAAACGAATATCCGGGAATCACCGGCTTGGCACATTTTTTTGAACACATGATGTTCAACGGTACGCGCACGTTGGCGCCTGGCGAGTTTGACCGCACCATGGAAGCCGCCGGCGGCGCCAACAATGCCTACACCTCGTCGGATGTGACGGTGTACCAGGACTGGTTCCCCAAGCAAGCACTGGACACCATCCTCGATCTGGAAGCCGACCGCATGGCGAACCTCGCGTTTGATCCCAAGGTGATCGAAAGCGAGCGCGGCGTGGTGTACAGCGAGCGCCGTTCCTCGGTGGACAACCAGCCTTTTGGCGCGCTCGCCGAGCAGATGCAGGCCACCGCCTTCGTCGCGCACCCGTACCAGTTTCCGGTGATCGGCTGGCCGTCGGATGTCGAGGCGTGGACGCACGACGATCTCAAGACCTTCTTCACCACCTACTACGCACCCAACAACGCCGTCATGTTCGTGGTGGGCGATGTGGAGCCGACGGCGGTGATGGAAAAGATTCGTGCGCGTTTTGCCGCCATTCCGCGTCAACCGGCACCGCGCGCCATTACCACGGTCGAACCCGAGCAACAGGGCGAGCGCCGCGTGGTGGTGGAAAAGCCCGATCTTCAGGCACCGATGCTGGCCATGGCCTGGCATATCGGCAATGCCAAAGCCGACGATCAGGCCCCCTTGCAACTGCTGCAAACCATCCTGACCGAAGGTGATGCCTCACGCTTGCATCAACGATTGGTGGAACAGGATCAACTCGCCCTCGGCGTGAGCGGCTCAGTCGATGCGGGCTTTGATCCGGGCCTGTTCTGGATCTACGTCATGCTTCCCCCCGGCGCGGATCCTGCGGTGGTGGAGAAGGTCGTCGACGAGGAACTGGCGCGCCTGATGGCCGATGGCATCAGCGAGCAAGAACTGGCCAAGGCCCGCAAGGTGGCCGAAGCGGGCTTCTGGAATGGCCTGTCCACGATCTCCAGCAAGGCCCAGGCGTTGGGAAGCCATGAGGTCTTCCACGGCGATTACCAAGCTCTGTTCGAAGCACCCGACAAGCTGGCGAAGGTGACACGCGACAACGTGAATGCCGCGGCTCGCACTCGCCTGCGCGCGACGAATCGCACCGTGGGCGTGATTCGTCCCGCCAGCCAAACCACCCGAACTGGAAACTGAGCGATGACGAAGACCGCATTGAAACGACTGCTCGTGGTCGCGTTGCTGTGGCTGGCAGCACCGTGGGCTGCGGCACTGAACCTGCCGGCCTCACAGCAGTTCACCCTCGACAACGGCATGGTCGTGATCCTGACGCCCAAGCCCGATGTGCCGATGATTTCGGCTCGCGTCGCGATTCGGGGCGGCGCATTGGCCGACGCCCCCGGGCTGGAAGGCAGCGCCTCGCTCTTGGCCGATCTCTTGGGCAAGGGTGCCGGCACGCGCGATGCGCAGGCCTTCGTGCGTGCGGTGGCCGATGTCGGTGGCGAACTCGCATTCAGCGCCGACCGCGAGGCCGTGTGGGTCAGCGCCGATTTTCTTGCCGCCGATGCGCCCCTGATGCTGGAACTGATGGCCGATGCCTTGCAACGACCACAGCTGGATCAGGCCGAATTCGACAAGCTCCGCACGCGTGCCGTGCAATCGCTGGTCGCGATGAAAGACGGCGACCCGCGCGGGCTGGTGTCGATCTATGGCGAGGCGTGGTTGTTTCGTGGCCATCCTTACGGGCGCTCGGTCAGTGGCGATGAAACCAGCTTGCAACGCCTGAAGCGTGCGGACCTCGAGGCTTACTTCAAGACCCAGCTGGGCGCCGATCGCGCCATTCTGTCGCTTGCCGGTGATTTTGAACCGGGGCAGATGATCCAAGCCATCCAGTCACGCTTTGGCCAGTGGCGCAAGGCCACGGGTGCCTTGCCCGAAGTCTCGGCTCAGGCGCGTGTGAAAGGTCGGCAGGTCTTGTTCGTTGACAAGCCCGGTGCGACCCAAACCTACTTCTGGATCGGTCAGGTCGGCGCCGCCGTGGGTGACGCGGCGGAACCTGCACAAAACCTCGTGCAAACCCTGTTCGGCGGACGCTTCACCTCGATGCTCAATGCCGAATTGAGGGTGAAGTCCGGACTTACCTACGGCGCTCGTGCATCGTTGGATCGCATGGCGCTGCCCGGCGCTGCGGCGTGGTCCTCGTTCACCCGCACCGATGCCACGGTGCGCGCCATCGACATGGGACTGGCCGTGCAAGCGCGCCTGCATGCCGAACCGCTGAACGATGCGGCACTCGAATCGGCGCGCAACTACGTGCTCGGACAATTTGCGCCAGACTACGAGACATCGGGGCAACTGGCCGAAGCCTTTGCCGCCCTCGCGCTGCATGGCTTGAGCCGCGACAACCTGGCCCAGTACGATCACCGCATCCAGACCGCCTCGGTCCAGGCAGTCAATGCCGCGCGATCGGTGTTTGCCAACAATGATGATTACGCCATGGTGGTGATTGGCGATGGCGACAAAATCGCCAAGGATCTTGCCCGCTACGGCACGGTCACCCGCATGCGCATCACCGACCCCGGCTTCCTTCCTGCCGCGCAGTGACGGCAGCCACCTTCGAACACCCAAGGAATCCACCATGAGACTGCAACCCACCCTGCTCGGCAGTGCCATCGCCGCCCTGATCCTGGGCCTTTCCGCCTGCGGCAGTGCACCCGAACCCGCCGCACCCGTGCCCACGGCACCCGCCAAACCGGCAGAAGGCGCCGATGCCTTCATTGCCCGCGTCAACCAGACCATCGTCGATACCACGCCGGAAATGACCTCGGCCGAATGGCTGGCCAACACCTTCATCAATGCCGACACCCAGCGCGTGGCTTCGGCCTCCAGCGCCCGTTGGCTGACCTTGCAGAACGCCTTCATCGAACAGGCCAAGACCTACGACGAAGCCGCACAGAACCCCGCGACGGCACGCGCCCTGCACCTGCTCAAGGCCGGCTCCTCGATGCCGGCGCCACGCGATCCGGCGCGCTTGAAGGAACTGACCGAAATCGCCACCCGCATGGGCGGCGTCTATGGCGCCGGCCACTGGTGCCGTGATGGCGAAGCCGGCAAGGACTGCCTCGACATCGGCCAGATTTCCGAGATCCTCGCCGACACCGCGCACAGCAGCTACGAGCAACAACTGGAAGCCTGGCGCGGTTGGCACACGATCTCGATCCCGATGCGCAAGGACTACCAGCGCTTCGTCGAACTGACCAACGAAGGCGCCAAGGAAATGGGCTTTGCCAACACAGGCGAAGTCTGGCGCGCCGGTTACGACATGACCCCGGCCGAATTCCAGGCCGAAACCGATCGCCTGTGGGAACAGGTCAAGCCGCTCTACACCCAGCTGCAGTGCTACGCCCGCAACAAGCTGGTGGACAAATACGGCGACAAGGGCCAAGTCAACGGACTGATTCCCGCGCACTTGACCGGCAACCTCTGGCAGCAGGATTGGGGCAACCTCTGGCCTCTGCTGGAACCCTACAAGGGCGTGGGCAGCCTCGACATCAGCGCGGCCCTGCGCAAGCAGCGCGATGCGATCCTGGCCGAGTCCGTGGCGCAAGCCGGCGGTCTGGGCAAGCTCACCGCCGAACAGCAGGTCGAACTCAGCCGCACGGCCGATTTCGACATCGCCACCACGATGACGCGTCTGGCCGAAAGCTTCTACACCGGACTGGGCATGCCGGCCCTGCCCGCCTCGTTCTACACCGACTCGCAGTTGATCCAGCCGCGCGACCGTGACGTGGTCTGTCACGCCAGCGCCTGGCCGATGAACACCTCGGGCGAAGTGCGCATCAAGATGTGCATCAAGCCCAACGAAGAAGAGCTCACAACGATCTACCACGAGCTCGGCCACATCTATTACTACCTCGCCTACAAGGATCAACCCGCCTTGTTCCAGGGCGGCGCCCACGATGGCTTCCACGAAACCATCGGCGACACCATCGTGCTGTCGATGACGCCGGACTACCTCGCCTCGATCGGACTGGTGGACAAGCCCGAAGTCAGCGAGCAGGCCGTGATCAATTCACAGATGCGCATGGCGCTGGCGAAGGTGGCCTTCCTGCCCTTCGGCCTGATGATCGATCGCTGGCGCTGGGGCGTGTTCGATGGTTCCATCGCGCCGGACCACTACAACGCCGCGTGGTGGGATCTGAAGAAGAAATATCAGGGCGTGGCACCGGTCGATGCGCGCGGCGAAGAGTTCTTCGATCCGGGTGCGAAGTACCACGTACCGGGCAATACGCCCTACACCCGCTACTTCCTCTCGCACATCCTGCAATTCCAGTTCTACAAGGCTCTGTGCGATGCCGCCGGCCACACCGGCCCGCTGTATCAGTGCAACTTTGCCAACAACCCCGAAGCCGGCAAGCGTTTCTGGGCCATGCTGCAACATGGCAGCAGCCAGCCTTGGCAAAAGACGCTGGAAGAACTCACCGGCAAGGGCCAGATGGACGCCAGCGCGGTGCTGGAATACTTCGCCCCGCTGCAAACCTGGCTGGAGCAGCAGAACCAAGGGCAGAGCTGCGGCTGGGAGAGCTGATCGTCCGAGGTGCCATGAACGATGGAGCCGACACCATCGGCTCCATCGTCCGACCGGCCTGCCGCCTGTCGGACCGAACAACAGAACAAGATCAATCCTTTGTGCCACCCTTCGGGCCGAGTAGGCATCCAATCAAATCAACTGTCATCCGCAATCACTTCCGCTTCGGTTTCGGCAGAGCATTGGCAGCATCCTCCAAAGCCCGTACGTTCGATTCGACCCCTTCGGCTTCAAGGAATGCCCGACGCTGGGCAGCAAACTGCTCGTACTCGCCCTCTGCGTGGGCATCGGCTTGTTTTTTGGCCTCTTGTCGCGGATTCCATGATGGCTCGGGCGCAGCCCACCGCAAAGCCGAATACACGAATGCAACCGCTCCCGTCTTGCCGGGGTTGAAGCAAACGCGTCATCAGGATGAAAAAGACGGAATCAAATGCCGTGAAGCTGCCGCTTCACAAATTCATGCCGTCAAGGGTTGACAGGGGAGTCCATACA
>DASSYF010000043.1:0-8655 GCA_035703435.1 Chiayiivirga sp.
AGCACGGCCGCAACATCGCCGCCCTGGGCGCCGATGCCCGGCACCAGCAGCGGCATCTCGCCCACTACCGCGCGCACCTTGCCCAGTTCTTCGGGCCAGGTGGCGCCGGTGACCAGGGCGCAATTGCCGTGCGGGTTCCAATCCCGCGCGATGGTCTCGGCGACGCGCAGGTACAACGGCACGCCGCCGCAATCGAGGGCCTGGAAATCCGCGCCGCCGGGGTTGGATGTGCGGCACAGCAAGATCACGCCCTTGTCGGCGCGATCCAGAAACGGCTGGATCGAGTCGCGGCCAAGATAGGGGTTCAAGGTCACCGCGTCGGCGCCGTAGCGGTCGAAGGCTTCTTCCACATAGTGCGCGGCGGTGGAACCAATGTCGCCGCGCTTGGCGTCGAGGATCACCGGCACGCCCGGATGCTGCGCGTGGATGTGCGCGATCAATCGCGCCAGCGCGTCCTCGGCGCCGAGTGCGGCAAAGTGGGCGATCTGCGGCTTGAAAGCGCAGACGAGGTCGGCGGTGGCATCGACGATGGCGGCGCAGAAACGAAACACCGCATCGTCGGTGCCGAGGCTGGCGGGAAAACGCGCCGGCTCCGGGTCGAGCCCGACGCACACCAGCGAATCCGCCTGCTGCCAGCGCTGGGCCAGCATTTGCATGAAGGTCATCGGACGTTTCCTCGCACTGGACGGGTATTCTGTGGCTGCGGATTCGCGGCAATCGCGGGCAGGGGCCAGTGCGCTTGCCCGCGATTGCCAGTGACCCCGAATCCCGGTTACTTCAGCGCCTTGAAGCGCAAGCGGTGCGGGCCGGCGTCGTCGCCCAGACGGCGCTTCTTGTCTTCCTCGTATTCGCGGTAGTTGCCCTGGAAGAACTCGACGTGTGAGTTGCCCTCGAAAGCGAGGATGTGGGTGGCAATGCGATCGAGGAACCAGCGGTCATGGCTGATCACGAAGGCATTGCCGGGGAACTCCAGCAGGGCGTCTTCGAGCGCACGCAGGGTTTCGATGTCGAGGTCGTTGGATGGTTCGTCGAGCAACAACACGT
This sequence comes from Chiayiivirga sp., assembly GCA_035703435.1. Lineage (GTDB taxonomy): Bacteria > Pseudomonadota > Gammaproteobacteria > Xanthomonadales > Xanthomonadaceae > Denitratimonas. Next base: position 1,045 of record DASSYF010000043.1, read on the forward strand.
TGCCGCCCATCAGCAGCGTCTTGGCCAAATGCAGGCGCCCGCGTTCACCACCAGACAGCGAGCCCACCATCTTCTGCTGGTCGGTGCCCTTGAAGTTGAAGCGGCCGATGTAGGCGCGCGACTGGATCTCGATGCCGTTGATGTTGAGGATGTCGGCGCCGCCCGATACTTCCTGAAACACGTTGTGGTTGCCTTCCAGTGCATCGCGGCTCTGATCGACATAGGCCAGTTGCACGGTGGGGCCGGTTTCGATCGAGCCCGAATCGGGTTTTTCCTTGCCGATGATCATCTTGAACAGCGTGGACTTGCCGGCGCCGTTCGGGCCGATGATGCCGACGATGGCGCCGGGCGGCACCTGGAATGACAAGTCGTCGATCAAGAGGCGATCGCCAAAACGCTTGGAGACATTCTTGAACTCGATCACCTTGTTGCCCAAGCGCTCGCCGGGCGGGATGAAGATTTCATTGGTCTCGTTGCGGCGCTGGTAATCGACCGACTGCAGCTCCTCGATGCGAGCCAGACGCGCCTTGCCCTTGGAACGACCACCCTTGGCGTTCTGGCGGGCCCACTCCAGTTCCTTCTGGATGGCTTTCTGGCGGGCCTTTTCCTGGTTTTCTTCCTGCTTCAGACGCTCGTCCTTCTGCATCAGCCAGTCGGTGTAGTTGCCCTTCCACGGAATGCCGCGACCGCGATCCAGTTCCAGGATCCACTCGGCGGCGTTGTCGAGGAAGTAGCGGTCGTGGGTGACGGCCACCACGGTGCCCGGATAGCGGTGCAGGAACTGCTCCAGCCATTCCACCGATTCGGCATCGAGGTGGTTGGTGGGTTCGTCCAGAAGCAGCATGTCGGGCTTTTGCAGCAACAGTCGGCATAGCGCCACGCGGCGCTTTTCGCCACCGGAGAGCTTGCCGATCACCGCGTCCCATGGCGGCAGGCGCAGGGCGTCGGCGGCCACTTCGAGCTGGTTTTCCAGCGTGTGCGCATCACCGGCAGCGAGGATGGCTTCAAGGCGTTCCTGCTCCTTCGCCAGCGCGTCGAAATCCGCGCCTTCCTCGGCGTAGGCGGCATACACCGCATCGAGCGCGGCTTGCGCCTGCATCACCTCACCCACGCCTTCTTCCACCGCCTGACGCACGGTCTGCTCGGGATCCAGTTGCGGCTCCTGCTGCAAGTAGCCGACCTTGATGCCGGGCTGCGGACGCGCCTCGCCTTCGAAATCCTTGTCCACCCCGGCCATGATGCGCAGCACCGTGGATTTGCCCGCGCCATTGAGGCCGAGCAGGCCGATCTTGGCGCCGGGGAAGAACGACAGCGAAATGTCCTTGATGATCTGCCGCTTGGGCGGCACCACCTTGGACACGCGATTCATGGTGTAGATGTATTGCGAAGACATGCAGGCTCCATTGGCCTGCGCACGGCAGGCACGGCACAAAACGGTTTGGGAGCCGCGCAGTATAACGGTTCGCCTCGTGGCACTGTGCGTTGTTTGGTGTGGTTGGTGGGGTGCTGGCCAGCTGGGCCGACGCTGCCGGCGCACGGGTTCCTCTGGGGACTTTGCGCGCGGTCATGGAAACATTTGCGTTGCTTCGTCGGGTGTGCATAATCGATGCTGCGGCGCAGCATCGGCAGTGCACCCGCCACCTGCCTGCCGCTCGCAGGCTGCGACAGGGGGATTCTCGGTCGACGTGTTGGGAAGTGACGGAGGACAGATGCAACGAGACGTGATGCGGACAATGGGCGCACTGGCACTGGGCGGGTTCAGTTCCATGGCCAGCGCGCAGCCACACATGGATTCCGGCGACACCGCCTGGATGTTGACGTCGACCTTGCTGGTCATCCTCATGACCATTCCCGGGTTGGCTCTGTTCTACGGCGGTCTGGCGCGCTCCAAGAACATGCTGTCGGTGCTGATCCAGGTGTTCGTGATCTTCGCTCTGGTTTGCATTCTGTGGGGGCTGTATGGCTACAGCCTGGCCTTCTCCGGTGAAGGTCATTTCTTTGGCGACTTGCAACGTGCGCTGTTGCGAGGCATTGCACCCGACACGTTGTCGCACCTGTTGCCGACCATTCCGGAATATGTGTTTGTCGCGTTCCAGGCGACGTTTGCCGCCATCACCGTGGCGCTGACCGTCGGTGCCTTTGCCGAGCGCATGCGCTTTTCAGCGGTGCTGATTTTTGCCGTGCTTTGGTTCAGTTTCAGCTACGTGCCCTTGGCGCACATGGTCTGGGGCGGTGGCTGGTTGGCACAGGAAGGTGCGCTGGACTTTGCCGGTGGCACGGTGGTGCATGTCAACGCCGGCATCGCGGCCCTGATCGGCGCGGCCTGGGTAGGCAAGCGCACCGGGCACGGCAAGGAAGCCCTGATGCCTCACAACCTGACCCTGACCATGGTTGGCGCAAGCCTGCTTTGGGTGGGCTGGTTTGGCTTCAATGCCGGTTCCGCCGGCGCCGCGAACGGCGTGGCGGGCCTGGCCTTCATCAATACGCTCCTGGCCACGGCGGCGGCCGTACTCAGTTGGTTGGGCGCCGAAGCCCTTCGCAACGGCCGTGCCTCGCTGCTCGGTGCGGTGTCGGGCGCGGTGGCAGGTTTGGTCGTGGTGACACCGGCTGCCGGCTTCGTGTCGCCAATGGGGGCCATCGTGATGGGTTTGATCGTCGGCCCGATCTGCCTCTGGGGCGTGGGCGGTTTCAAACGCCTGATGCGCGTGGACGATGCCTTCGATGTCTTTGGCGTACACGGCATCGGTGGCATCGTGGGCGCGATCCTGACCGGCGTTTTCGCGTCACAGACACTGGGCGGGACGGGCGGACTCGCGCCGGATGACTTTTCCATGGGTCACCAGTTGTGGGTGCAGACGCGCAGCGTGGTCATCACCTTGGTTTGGTCCGGACTGGTGGCAGCTCTCGCCTACAAGGTGGCGGATGTTCTGGTGGGCCTGCGCGTCTGCGTGGAGCACGAGCGCCAAGGTCTGGACATCACGTCCCACGGCGAAACGGCCTATACCCGCTGATTGTCGCCGCATGGAAGGAAGGCCGTTTCGAAAGGCGTTCGAGGCGGCATGGCAGTATCATGGCAGGCTGGCTCAGGAGGTTTCCCATGTACGACAAGAACACCACGATTGCGGCATTCGACCCGGAACTGGCTCAGGCCATCGCGCACGAAGCGCAGCGCCAGGAAGACCACGTCGAACTGATCGCATCGGAGAACTACGCCAGTCCGCTGGTGATGCAGGCGCAGGGCAGCGTCTTGACCAACAAGTACGCCGAGGGTTACCCGGGCAAGCGTTACTACGGTGGTTGCGAGCATGTTGATGTTGCCGAGAGGCTGGCACTGGAGCGACTCAAGCAGCTGTATGACTGCGATTACGCCAATGTGCAACCGCATTCGGGCAGCCAAGCCAATCAGGCCGTGTATTTCGCGCTGTTGCAGCCGGGCGACACCATCCTCGGCATGAGTCTGGCGCACGGTGGTCATCTCACCCACGGCGCCAAGGTCAATGCCTCGGGCAAGTTGTTCCATGCGGTGCAATACGGGGTCAACGATCAGGGCCTGATCGATTACGACGAAGTGGAACGTCTGGCGCTGGAGCACAAGCCGAAGATGGTGGTGGCGGGCTTTTCGGCCTATTCGCAGGTGATCGACTGGGCGCGCTTCCGCGCCATTGCCGACAAGGTCGGTGCTTATCTGTTCGTGGACATGGCGCACGTCGCAGGCCTGATTGCGGCGGGTGTCTATCCCAGCCCGCTACCACACGCGCATGTGGTGACATCCACCACCCACAAGACCCTGCGTGGCCCGCGTGGCGGCTTGATCGTGGGCAAGACTTCGTCGATGGGTGAGCACGCCGAAGACATCCAGAAGAAGCTCCAGTCGATCGTGTTTCCCGGCATCCAGGGCGGCCCCTTGATGCATGTGATCGCAGCCAAGGCCGTGGCGTTCAAGGAAGCACTCGATCCTGCGTTCAAGAGCTATCAGCAGCAGGTCGTGAAGAACGCGCAAGCGATGGCTCGCACCCTCATCGCACGCGGTTACAAGATCGTTTCCGGTGGCACCCAGAATCATCTGATGCTGGTGGACATGATCGGCAAGCCCATCACCGGCAAGGATGCCGAGGCCGCATTGGGCCGCGCCCACATCACGGTCAACAAGAACGCCGTACCGAACGATCCGCAAAAGCCTTTCGTCACCTCCGGCCTGCGCATCGGCACGCCTGCCGTCACCACCCGTGGTTATGGCGAACAGGACTGCATCGACTTGGCCAACTGGATCGCCGACGTGCTCGACGCGCCCAACGATGAAGCCGTCATCGCCCGCGTGCGTGAGAACGTCACCGCACAGTGTCGGAAGTATCCGGTGTATTGAGAGCGGGGAATCGGGAATCGGGAATGGAGAAGTACCGGGAATCGGGAGTAGGGAATGGGGAATCGCCAAGAATCGCTTTCGTGACCTGAGTCGCTTCGGAAATTCTGTAGCCTCCAAGGCGTGTCGCTGTCCGCTCTTCCTATTCCCAACTCCCGATTCCCCATTTCCGAAAATGTACTGCCCCTACTGCCAGCACGAAGACACGCGAGTGATCGATTCGCGGGTGAGCGAGGACGGAAGTTCCATCCGTCGTCGGCGCGAGTGCGGGCAATGCAACGAGCGCTTCAGCACGCTGGAAACGCCGGAACTCAAGCTGCCGGTGGTCATCAAGGGTGATGGCTCGCGGGTGGCGTTCGATGTGGACAAGCTGCGCCTGTCGATGCAGCGCGCTCTGCACAAGCGGCCGGTGGATGAGGATGTGCTGGAAGCTGCGGTGCGTCGCATCGTCTGGCAAGCACGCACCAGTGGCGAACGCGAGCTGGCCTCGCGGCGGATCGGGGATTTCGTGATGGCGCAAATGCGCGGTCTGGACCATATCGGCTATGTACGTTTCGCCTCGGTCTATCGGCGGTTTGAAGATGTGTCCGAGTTCCGCGAGGAAATCGAAATGCTGGAACGCGACCTGCCTTCGTCACAAGGGCAGTTGCGTTTGCTGGGTGTGGTCGAGGACGAGCGCCCGCCGCCGCGCGATCCGAGACGTTGAGTCGTGGATCGGCGGCAAACCCTGCTGGCGAACGTGGGTCTGATCGGCTCGATCCCGGCGGCGATCCTGCCTTGGGTCTTGCACGCGTATCTGGCACCGATCCATGCCTCGGCCGAGGCCGAACTTCCGACACTGACCGCCTTCTGGATGGACTATTGGCCCGTATCCGTATTGCTGCCGGTCCTGGTCGCCTTCGTGTGGTGGCGGCTTCGGGGCCATCCCTTGCGTGGCACGATCACGGCCGCGGTGAGCGCGATGGGTGCGATGCTGGTCGATGGTTTGGGCGTGATCGCCGTGTGGCTCGCGGTGCTGCGCTTGCCTGCGCTGGTCTAGGTCCGCCATGAACGACAACGCGCCCTTGTCCGCCATCGATCACGCCATGATGGCGCGTGCGCTGCGCTTGGCCGAACGCGGCGCGTTCACCACTCGACCCAATCCCATGGTGGGCTGCGTGATTGCACGCGGCGACGAGGTCGTGGGCGAAGGTTGGCATGTGCGGGCCGGCGAGCCGCACGCCGAAGTGTTTGCTTTGCAACAGGCTGGCGAACGGGCGCGAGCGGCGACGGCTTACGTGACACTGGAACCCTGCAGCCACCACGGGCGCACGCCGCCGTGTGCCGATGCCTTGATCGAAGCGGGCGTGGCACGCGTGGTTGTGGCTACCGGCGACCCCAATCCGCAGGTGGCGGGGCAGGGCATGGCTCGGCTTCGCGCGGCGGGTATCGAACTTTGTCATGGCGTGATGCAGGACGAGGCGCGGACCGTGAACCGCGGGTTCTTCTCGCGCATCGAGCGTGGTCGGCCGTGGCTGCGGGTGAAATTGGCGATGAGCCTGGACGGGCGCACCGCGCTGGCCAATGGCGATTCCAAGTGGATCACCGGTGAGGCCGCGCGCGCTGACGTGCAGGGCTGGCGTGCCCAAGCCGGCGCGATTCTCACCGGCTCGGGCACGTTGCTGGCCGATGATCCGCGATTGACCGTGCGCATGCCAAATACCGAGGTCGCGCCGGTCCTGCGCGTGGTGCTGGATCGACCATTGCGAACACCGCAGGGTTCGAATGTGCTCGATGGCAGCGCGCCGACTCTGGTGTTCCACGCACCCAACGCAGTGCCCGGCGCACATCTGGCGCGGATCGCGTGCGAGGCCGTGCCGCTGCAAGGCGAAGGACTGTCGTTGGCAGTCGTGCTCGAACGACTGGCTGCACGCGGCATCAACGAAGTTCAGGTCGAAGCCGGCCCGAAGTTGAGCGGTGCTCTGTTCGCGCAAGGGCTGGTGGACGAACTTTTGCTTTACATCGCGCCCGTGCTGCTTGGGTCCAGTGCGCGGCCGCTGATGGACGTGCCGTCGCTGTCGGACATGGCTGATCGCTGGCGACTGGAGTGTGTGGACGAACGCCGGATCGGCGACGACTGGCGTCTGCTGTTGCGTCCACGGCCCTGATCGCTCACGCTGGTGCGCACCGGCTTTCTGCCGTGGAGGGCGCAAGGTGATTCTGGCAATGCAGGTGATGGTCGGGTTGGTTGTGGCGCTCCAGCTCTGGTTCATGGTGCTGGAAATGTTCCTGTGGACCACGCCCAAGGGCCGCAAGACCTTTGGACTGACCGCAGAGTTTGCCGCGCAATCGCGGGTGCTGGCGGCGAATCAGGGGCTGTACAACGGCTTTCTCGCAGCCGGATTGATCTGGGGCCTGTGGCTGGACCAAGACGGGTTTGCCGTGCGCGTTTTCTTTCTGGCCTGCGTGCTTGTGGCGGGCCTGTTCGGCGCGGCCACGGCCAGCCGCAAGATCCTGTTCGTGCAAGCCCTGCCCGCGGCCCTGGCCCTGACCCTCGTGCTAACCACACCGTAGGGCGGATAAGCGCAGCGCATCCGCCGCCATGCCAACAGCCTGCCGCGGCCCTTGTCATCGACGACGAGCATCCCCATCTACGCTTGGCTTGACGCTTGTGCGTCGGGCAACGTCTTCAGGGCGGGGTGAAAGTCCCCACCGGCGGTAGGTCGCACAGCGACGAGCCCGCGAGCGCTTGCGAGGAGCAAGGTCAGCAGATCCGGTCCAATGCCGGAGCCGACGGTCATAGTCCGGATAAGAGAAGACCGTCCGCGCTCCGGCGCGTGGCTTGCCTTGTCGGCGTTTTTCGCTTGCCTTTGCGGAGAACGTGCATGTTTACCGGCCTCATCCAATCCCTCGGAACCATCACCCAGGTCGAGTCACGCGGCGGCGATGTGCGTTTGCATATCGATGCGGGCCCGCTCGATCTATCCGATGTCGCGAACGGCGACAGCATCGCGGTGTCGGGGGTTTGCCTCACGGCGCTGGAGCCGTCCGCACACGGCTTCGTCGCCGATGTTTCCAATGAAACTCTGGGCCTGACCACGCTGGGCGATGCGGCCGTGGGCGATGCCGTCAACCTCGAAAAGGCCTTGCGCTTGGCCGATCGTCTGGGTGGGCATCTGGTCACCGGCCACGTCGATGGCTTGGGTGAAGTCATCGCGATCGAAGGCGATGGCCGCTCGCAGCGCTGGGCGTTCCGCGTGCCATCGGGCTTG
>DASSYF010000065.1:0-15561 GCA_035703435.1 Chiayiivirga sp.
GGGGAAGTTGCGGGTGCTGGTGCTCATCGCGGTGGAGCCTTCGCGGATCTGGGCCTGATTGCCCATGCACAAGGAACAACCCGGCATTTCGGTGCGCGCACCGGCGGTGCCGAAGGTGGCGTAATGGCCTTCCTTGGTGAGTTCGGCCTCATCCATCTTGGTGGGCGGGGCGATCCACAGGCGCGTGGGCAGGTCGCGCTTGCCGTCCAGCAGTTTGGCAGCCGCACGAAAATGGCCGATGTTGGTCATGCAGGAACCGATGAACACTTCGTCGATCTTGGCATTGGCCACGTCCGAAAGCGTCTTGGCATCGTCCGGGTCGTTCGGGCAGCAGACGATCGGCTCGACGATGTCGTTCAAGTCGATCTCGATCACCGCGGCGTATTCGGCATCGGCATCGGCCTCCAGCAAGGTCGGGTTGGCCAGCCATGCTTCCATTTTCGCGATGCGGCGACGGAGGCTGCGGGCGTCTTCGTAGCCTTGGGCAATCATGTTCTTGAGCAGCACGATATTGCTCTGGATGTATTCGATGATCGGCGCCTTGTCGAGCTTGACCGTGCAACCAGCGGCCGAGCGTTCGGCCGAGGCATCGGCCAGTTCGAAGGCCTGTTCGATCTTGAGGCTCGGCAGGCCCTCGATTTCGAGGATACGGCCGGAAAAGACATTCTTCTTGCCCTTCTTCTCCACCGTGAGAAGACCCTGCTTGATCGCGTACAGCGGGATGGCGTGCACCAGGTCGCGCAGGGTCACGCCGGGCTGGAGTTCACCCTTGAAGCGCACCAGCACCGATTCGGGCATGTCCAGCGGCATCACCCCGGTGGCCGCGGCAAAGGCCACCAAGCCGGAACCGGCCGGAAAGGAAATGCCGATCGGAAAACGCGTGTGGCTGTCGCCGCCCGTGCCCACGGTGTCCGGCAACAACATGCGGTTGAGCCAGCTATGGATGATGCCGTCGCCCGGACGCAGCGATACCCCGCCACGGGTGGAAATGAACTCGGGAAGGCTGTGGTGCATCTTCACGTCCACCGGCTTGGGATATGCGGCGGTGTGGCAAAAGGACTGCATCACCAGATCGGCGCTGAAACCCAGGCAGGCCAGATCCTTCAGTTCGTCTCGCGTCATCGGGCCGGTGGTGTCTTGCGAACCGACCGTGGTCATCTTCGGCTCGCAATACGTGCCCGGCCGCATGCCGCGACCTTCGGCCAAGCCGCAGGCGCGTCCGACCATTTTTTGCGCGAGGGTGAAGCCACGGCCGGTGTCGGGTGGCACCACCGGCAGGCGGAACATGGTGCTGGGCGGCAAGCCCAGTGCTTCGCGCGCCTTGGCGGTCAGGCCGCGACCGATGATGAGCGGAATGCGGCCGCCGGCGCGCACCTCATCCAGCAACACCTCGGACTTGAGTTCGAAGGTGGCGATGACTTCGCCGTTCTTGAGCGCCTGGCCGTCGTAGGGGCGCAGCTCGATCACATCGCCATGATTCATCTGCGACACATCGAGTTCGATCGGCAATGCACCGGCATCTTCCATGGTGTTGTAGAAGATCGGGGCGATCTTGCCACCCAGGCACACACCGCCATCGCGCTTGTTGGGAATGAACGGAATGTCGTTGCCCGTCCACCACAGCACCGAGTTGGTGGCGGATTTGCGGCTGGAACCGGTGCCCACCACGTCGCCGACATAGGCCACGATATGGCCCTTTTCCTTGAGTTTGAGGATCTCGCCGATCGGACCACGCTTGCCATCCTCTTCCGGCTGGAACGGTGCATCCGGACGGGCATTCTTTAGCATCGCCAGGGCGTGCATCGGGATGTCCGGACGCGTGGTTGCATCGGGCGCCGGCGAAAGGTCATCGGTATTGGTTTCGCCCGGCACCTTGAACACGGTGATGGTCAGCGATTGCGGCACTTCCGGATGACGGGTGAACCACTCGGCGTTGGCCCAGCTATCGAGCACGGCCTGCGCGTGGAGATTGCCGGCCTTGGCCTTTTCCTGCACGTCGTGGAAGGCATCGAACACCAGGAGGGTGTGCTTGAGTGCATCGGCGGCCGTGACGGCCACTTCGGCATCATCCAGCAACTGCACCAGCGGGGCGACGTTGTAACCACCCAGCATCGTGCCCAGAAGTTCGGCGGCACGGGCACGCGAAATCAGCGCATTTTTCTCGGTGCCGAAAGCCAGTGCCGCCAGATACGAGGCCTTGACCTTGGCCGCATCGTCCACGCCTGCCGGCACGCGGTTGACGAGAAGGTCGAGCAGGAACTCCGCTTCGCCTGCGGGCCGATTCTTGATCCGCTCGATCAGCGCCGCAGTCTGCGTGGCGTTGAGGGCAAGCGGAGGAATGCCGAGTGCAGCGCGTTCGGCAGCGTGTTGGCGGTAGGCGTCCAGCATGAGATAACTCCAGGATCGGGGATGAAAAACGCTCTGAAACCGGCGCGGGCCGACCTCAGCTTCTGGGCACGATCAGCTTCAGGCCCTTGAAATAGTCGCGAAAGAATCCCGCATCGCGGGTGATGAGACCGTTGCATTGCAGCAGCGCGTGCGCACCGACCAGAAAGTCCGGAACCGTGCGAATGGCGATGCCCTGCCCCGAAGCGCGCCGGCGCTGATTGAAGCGACGCTGCATCTCACCGGCGCGAATCGCGGCACGGCGTTCGAGTGGCAGATAGCGCAAACCCATGTCCTCGACCACGTCCATGATTTCGTCGCCATGGCCAAGGCCGGCGGTGATTTCGCTCACCACCACCTCGCACACCACCACCGGGCCCAGCGTCAGCGCTTCGCGCACACTGGTTTCCGCCGCATCGGCACGCACATCGTCACCGAGCAGATCGATCAGCACACTGGTATCGACGGCGATCATTTTCTGTCGGCCTGTGGCGACTCGCCCGGTTCGCGCAGGACTTCATAGGACTCCAACGGATCGTCGGGCGCACGGCCGCGCAGTTCCCGCATGATGTCGTCACTGCTCACGCCCGGCGGCAGCTTGAAACGACCACGCGCACGCGAAATGGCATCGCTCACATCCTTGCGCAGCACGATCGTGCCACCGTTCAATTCCACCTTGAGGACCGTTCCCTTGGTCAGGCCCAAGGCATCACGCACCGCCTTGGGCAAGGTGATCTGACCGCGTTCGGCGACGGTGGCTTCCATGGACCCTCCTGCGGCTTGAATATGCAGAAAACATGCATACTTTATCATGCATACTCACTACGAAGCCGCGTGCCGAACGATTCGATTCAGCCGCAGTCCAATCGGGATCGGCACGGCGCATCGAAACCCAGTCCGCAGCCTCACGCCGCGCCCACGGCGCTAAACTCGCCCAAGGAACATCGGAACAAGTCAGCACGCTGTCATTGCGAGCGAAGCGAAGCAATCCATACACTGTCATTGCGAGCGAAGCGAAGCAATCCATGTCTTTGATTTGTCGTACATCCATGGATTGCCGCGTCGCTACGCTCCTCGCAATGACGGCTTATTCAGATGTTCCCTAACGATTGGCACATGCCAAGCCCTCACGCCTCACTGGAGTCATCACCATGCTCGATTCATTTGCCACCCACAAAACCCTCGATGTCGGCGGCCAGCGCTACACCTACGCCAGCCTGCCCGAGCTGGGCAAACGCTTCGACATCGCGCGCCTGCCCTTTTCGATGAAGATCCTGCTGGAAAACCTCTTGCGCAATGAGGACGGGATCAACGTCACCGCCAAGGAAATCGAAGCCGTCGGCAACTGGGATCCGAACAAGGAACCCGACACCGAAATCGCCTTCCTTCCGGCGCGCGTGCTGCTGCAGGACTTCACCGGCGTGCCGTGCGTGGTGGATCTGGCGGCGATGCGCGATGCGATGAAGGCGCTGGGTGGCGATCCCAACAAGATCAACCCACTGGCCCCGGTCGAACTGGTGATCGATCATTCCGTGCAAGTGGACGTGTTCGGCATGGCCGATGCCTTGGCGCGCAACGCCGACATCGAATTCCAGCGCAACCACGAACGTTATGCCTTCCTGCGCTGGGGCCAGAAGGCGCTGGAAGATTTCCGCGTGGTGCCGCCGGCCACCGGCATCGTGCATCAGGTGAATCTGGAATACCTCGCCCGCACCGTGATGACGCGCGAGATCGGTGGCACAACCTGGGCCTTCCCCGACACCCTGTTCGGCACCGACTCGCACACCACGATGGTCAATGGCCTGGGCATCCTCGGCTGGGGCGTGGGCGGCATCGAGGCGGAAGCGGCGATGCTTGGCCAAGCCTCGTCGATGCTGATTCCGCAGGTCGTCGGCTTCCGATTGAGCGGCGCGCTGCCGGAAGGCGCGACGGCCACCGACCTCGTGCTCACCGTCACCGAGATGCTGCGCAAGCATGGCGTGGTGGGCAAGTTCGTCGAGTTCTTCGGCCCGGGTCTCAAGCATCTGCCACTGGCCACGCGCGCCACGCTGGGCAACATGGCACCCGAATACGGCGCCACCTGCGCAATCTGCCCGATCGATCAGGAATCGCTCAACTACCTGCATCTGTCTGGCCGCAGTACCGATCAGATTGCGCTCATCGAGGCCTACGCCAAGGCCCAGGGCCTGTGGCACGACGACACATCGCCGCAAGCGCAATTCAGTTCCATCGTGGAATTGAATCTGGCCGAGGTGAAGCCGTCACTGGCCGGTCCCAAGCGCCCGCAGGATCGCGTCTTGCTGACCGACATGCCGGCGAGCTACGCCAAGGCCATGACCGCACTCAATGGCAACAAGCCGTGGGACAAGCAGAAGGAACGCTTCCTGAGCGAAGGCGGCTCGACGGCCGTGGGCCACGCCAAGAGCGAACACAGCCACGTTCCCAATGTCTGCCCCGATCACGGCCATTGCGAACTGGAAGACGGCTCGGTGGTGATCGCCGCCATCACGTCCTGCACCAACACCTCCAATCCGTTCGTGATGATCGGCGCGGGGCTTTTGGCACGCAAGGCGGCGGCACGCGGACTCAAGCCCAAGCCGTGGGTCAAGACCTCACTCGCGCCCGGCTCCAAGGTCGTCACCGATTACCTGCAGAAGACCGATCTGTTGGCCGATCTGGAGAAGCTCGGCTTCTATCTGGTCGGTTACGGCTGCACCACCTGCATCGGCAACTCCGGCCCGTTGCCTGACGATGTCAGCCGCGAGATTGCCGACAAGAACCTGGTCGTGGCCTCGGTGCTTTCGGGCAACCGCAACTTCGAAGGCCGCATCCATTCCGAGGTGAAGATGAACTACCTCGCCTCGCCGCCACTGGTCGTGGCCTTTGCCATCGCCGGCACCATCGACATCGACCTCAGCACCCAACCACTTGGCAAGGACAAAGATGGCAAGGACATATTCCTCAAGGACATCTGGCCCTCCAATCAGGAAATTGCCGACCTCGTTGCCAGCTCGGTGAACGGGGAAATGTTTGCCAAGAACTACGCCGACGTATTCCAGGGCAGCGACGCCTGGAATCGTGTGACCTCGCCGGACGGCGATCTCTACGCCTGGGATGAAGCCTCCACCTACATCAAGAACCCGCCCTACTTCGAGGGCATGACGATGGAACTGGGCAAGATCGAGGACATCCAGGGTGCGCGTTGCCTCGGTCTGTTCGGTGACTCGATCACCACCGACCACATTTCCCCGGCCGGTGCGATCAAGAAGGATTCCCCGGCCGGTCGTTACCTTGTCGGCCGTGGCGTGCAGCCCATCGATTTCAATTCCTATGGTTCCCGCCGTGGCAACGACGATGTGATGGTGCGCGGCACCTTCGCCAACATCCGCATCAAGAATCGCATGCTCGATGGCGTGGAAGGCGGCTTCACGAAATACATTCCCAGCGGCGAGCAACTGGCGATCTACGATGCGGCGATGAAGTACAAGGCCGACGGCACCCCGCTGGTGGTCATCGCCGGCAAGGAATACGGCACCGGCTCCAGCCGCGACTGGGCCGCCAAGGGCACCCTGTTGCTGGGCGTGAAGGCTGTGCTGGCCGAGAGCTTCGAACGCATCCACCGCTCCAACCTCGTCGGCATGGGCGTCTTGCCGCTGCAGTTCAAGGACGGCGAAAGCGCCGTGACGCACGGCTTGAGCGGCTTTGAAACCTTTGCCGTCACCGGTCTGGACGATGGCAACGCCACCACCGCCACGATCACGGCCACCGCGGCGGACGGCAGCACGAAGTCGTTCGAGGTCAAGGTGATGCTGTTGACGCCCAAGGAGCGCGAGTTCTACCGCCACGGCGGCATCCTGCAATACACCTTGCGTCACCTCGCCGCCTGATTTTTGACCGTTCGACCCAAAGCCACCGATCATGGCGATCGGTGGCTTTTTTTGCGACCAGGCGACCCATATTCATGCACACGATCCATCCTCGCATCGTTCGCACGCTGAACATGGAATCAGCGCCCGGGCTGCCCGCGTTTCTTTCGGCCGGAAGCGGACTGGCCATGGTTGGCGAACATTTCCACGTGATCGCGGACGATGCCCTGCATATCGCCAGCTTCCATCGCGCAGGCACTGAACCCGGCACCTGGGTTCGCGTGTTCCCGGGTCAACTCCCCAGCGATACCGCCGCGCGCAAGGCGCTCAAGCCCGACCTCGAAGCCCTGCTTCACCTGCCGACCTTGCGCGACCACCCGCACGGCGCGCTGCTCGCCCTGCCCTCCGGATCAACCCCTTCGCGCAATCAAGGCGTGCTTCTGTCGCTGGCCGTTGATGGATCCATTGCAGGCCCGCCTGTGTCCATCGATTTTTCGATGCTGTACAACGCACTTCGCACTCACGTAACGGCCTTGAACATCGAAGGCGTCGCCAGGATCGATGACCATCTGATACTCCTGCATCGTGGCAGTCAACCGCAGCCGCGCAGTGCGCGGATCTTCTTGCCCTTGGAAGAGTTTCTGGACGCCCTGCAGCAGGATCGCACCATCGACGCCTTGTCGGAACAATCGGTGCAATGGTTCATCCCCGGCACGATCGATGGCGCCACCCTGGCCATCACCGACGGCGCTGTACTGCCGGACGGTCGGCTCGTGATCAGCGCCGTCGCCGAGCAGGCGGAAGACAATTACCTTGACGGCCCCTGCATCGGCGCGGCCATCGCCATCGTGGGGCGCGATGGCAGGGTCGATGCGCTGTTTCCGCTGGAACCCGCGTGGAAGGTCGAAGGCGTGCAGGCGTGGCTGGAAGCCGATGCCATCCGCGTGTTGCTGGTGACCGATGCAGACGATCCGGTCACCCCGAGCGCCCTGCTTGAAGCACACCTGCCGACCACGCAACTGCCTCGTTACTTGGAGGCGATTTCGCATGAGTGACCACGCGACCTTGACCCTCGCGTTCTGGGCGGGCCGATCCGTGCAGTCGGATCGAGACGTCGTTGTCAACGAACGGCTCGAATAAGGCAGCCCCTCATGGCACTCGACCACCTCACGCTCACGACATACCGCGATCGGCATCCTGCATGGCGATTGCTGGCCTCGCCACACGCGCCATTGGTCGCAAGCTTCCTGTACCGGGCGTTCGTTGCACCGAACGTGCGGCTGGCGAGCGAAGCGGATCTGGCCGAGATGCTGGAAGACGAGTTGTTTGCCCTGCGCGAACAGCTCGGTGCCGCGGCATATCCGAAAGCCGCAACCGAATACCTGAATGACTGGTGCGCGCCGGACAAGGGCTGGCTGCGCAAGTTCTACAAACCCGGCACCGACCAAGCCCAGTTCGATCTCACCCCCGCCACGGAAAAGGCCATCGCCTGGCTGGTGTCGCTGACCGAACGGCCTTTCGTCGGTACTGAATCGCGCTTGCGGACCTTGTTCTCGCTGTTGGAACAGATCAGCACCGGAAGCGAGACCGATCCGGCCAGGCGCCTGCAAGAGCTGCGGCGCAAGCGCGACGAGATCGATGCCGAGATCGGCCGCGTCCTGTCTGGTGACATGCCGCTCATGGACGACACTGCCATCAAGGATCGCTTCCTGCAATTCCAACAGGTGGCGCGTGAGCTGCTGAGCGACTTCCGTCAGGTGGAACACAACTTTCGCCAGCTCGACCGCAGCGTCCGCGAGAAAATCGCGTTGTGGGACGGCAGCAAGGGAGCTTTGCTCGACCAAGTCATGGGCGAGCGCGACGCCATCGGGGATTCCGATCAGGGGCGCAGCTTCCGTGCGTTCTGGGATTTCCTGATGTCCAGCCGTCGCCAGGAAGAGCTGTCCGCTCGGCTCGACCAAATCCTCGACCTGCCCGCCGTGGCTGCGCTCAAGCCGGAGCCGCGCACCCGCCGGGTGCACCACGATTGGCTGGAAGCGGGCGAACATACCCAACGCACGGTCGCGCAGTTGTCGCAACAACTGCGCCGCTTCCTGGATGACCGCGCCTTCCAGGAAAACCGCCGCATCCTCGAACTCTTGCGCGGCATCGAAACCAAGGCGCTGGCCTTGCGCGACACGCCTCCGGCCGGCGAGGTGATGCCGCTCGACGAGATGAGTGCTGACCTTGCCCTGACACAGGAACGTCCCCTGTTTGCGCTTCATGCCAAGCCACGCCTGGCGGAACTGGTGCTGGAGGACGGTGACGACGACATCGACACCGCACGCCTGTTCGACCAGCACGTCGTGGACAAGACCCGCCTGCGTCAGACCCTGCGGCAGGCATTGCGGCAAGAGTCGCAGATCAGCTTGCGCGCCTTGCTGGAAACTCAGCCGCTGCAACAGGGATTGGCCGAGCTGGTGACCTGGCTGGAGCTGGCCCACGCGGGCAGCCGCGGGCTGGATGGCCTCAGGGCCACGGTGGATGACGATGTGCAGGAGATCATCGAATGGGCCATGCAGGACAACGATGGCTCAACAGTGCGACGGCGGGCGCGCATGCCCCGCATCATCTTTGCGCGTTGAATGCACCTTGAGACGGATGGAGCGATGACCTATGAACGATAGGCACCCGGATGATGCAGACGGCAGCACCGAGTCCCGCCCGCCCGTTGTAGCGGAACTCTCGCAACTGATGGTGCATTTGCTCAAAGGCGTGTTGTACCGCCAGGACGACGAGCGCCTATGGGCCAGCTTGCTGAGCCTGCAAGCGCGGGTGCGGGAGCAGGTGGCGGTGTTGTTGCTGGAATTGGTGCTGGATGAGGCCGAGGGCTACGCCTTCCTGAAAAGCCAGCCGGAGCCGGAGGATGCGGGCGCCACACCCCGTCCACCTCGCCTGATCGCGCGTCGACCGCTGTCCTACCCGGTCAGTCTGATGCTGGCCTTGCTGCGCAAGCGCATGGCCGAATCCGACGCCGGCGGTGACGATACCCGGCTGGTGCTGTCGCGCGAGGAGATCGCCGAACTGATGCGCGTGTTCCTGCCGGACGGCAGCAACGAGGCGCGCCTCATCGACCAAGTGGATTCGACCATCACCAAGGTGGTGGATCTGGGCTATCTGCGCAAACTCAAGCCCGCAGCCGGCGTCACTCAGCAGGCACCTCGCTACGAAGTGCGGCGCATCCTCAAGGCGTTCGTCGATGCACAGTGGTTGGCCGACTTCGATGCGCGCCTGGAGGGCTATCGCACCGCATTGTCCGGTGCCGATCACGACAAGGAAGCCGGCTGATGAACGATTTTTCGTCACCGGCACTGGATTTCGTGGCCGACGACAGTCGCGTCGGCTTTCGCCTGCAGCGGCTGGAAGTCCTGAACTGGGGCACCTTCGACCGGCACGTCTGGCGCTATGAACTCGATGGGCGCAACGGCCTGCTGACAGGCGACATCGGTTCAGGCAAATCCACCCTGGTCGATGCCGTCACCACGTTGTTGGTGCCGGCGCAACGCATCGCCTACAACAAGGCCGCGGGCGCCGACACGCGGGAGCGATCACTCCGATCCTACGTGCTGGGCCACTACAAGAGCGAGCGCAACGAGACCACCGGCAGCGCCCGCCCGGTAGCGCTGCGCGACACGAGCAGCTACAGCGTGATCCTGAGTGTCTTCCGCAACGAAGGCTACGATCAGGCGGTCACTCTGGCGCAAGTCTTCTGGTTTCGCGAACCACAGGGCCAGCCCGCGCGCTTGTTCGTGACGGCAGAGCGGGAACTGTCCATCACCGAACACTTTTCTGGATTCGGCAGCGACATCAACGGCCTGCGCAAGAAGCTGCGGGCGATGGGCTGTGAACTGAACGACAGCTTCCCGCCCTACGGTGCCTGGTTCCGCCGCCGCTTCGGCATCGAGCACGAGCAGGCGCTGGAACTGTTCCATCAAACGGTTTCCATGAAATCGGTGGGCAACCTGACCGATTTCGTGCGCAGCCACATGCTTGAGCCGTTCGACGTGAAGAGCCGCATCGAGGCACTGCTCGGGCATTTCGATGACCTCGACCGCGCCCATCAATCGGTACTCAAAGCCAAGCGCCAGATCGAATTGCTGACGCCACTGGTGGAGGATGGCCATCGCCACCGGCAAATAGCCGCCGAGATCCAGACGCTGCGCGAAGGTCGCGATGCCCTACGCCCGTACTTCGCCGGCTTGAAGGCCGCACTGTTGGAGAGGCGCCTGGCGTTGTTGCGTCAGGATGCGACGCGCTGGGATGCCCGTATCAAGCAACTGGGCGAGCAACGAGACACCGCCCGAATCGAGCAGGGGACGCTCGAAAGCGCACTGCGCGAGAACGGCGGCGACCGGCTGCAACAACTCGCCACCGCCATCCAGCAGCAGGAGGCCGAGAAA
This sequence comes from Chiayiivirga sp., assembly GCA_035703435.1. Classification (GTDB taxonomy): domain Bacteria; phylum Pseudomonadota; class Gammaproteobacteria; order Xanthomonadales; family Xanthomonadaceae; genus Denitratimonas. The sequence goes on from DASSYF010000065.1 coordinate 10,691, forward strand.
CAGCAACGGCTGGAGAAAGCGGACGCGTACAGCACGCTGTTGACGCGCATTGGCGAAGCGGCGCCGCTGGACGAAGCCGCCTTCATGACCCAACGATCCACCATCGGAGAACACGCCGAAACGCTGCGCGCACGCATTGCCGATCACGACACGCAGATCAATGAAGACGGCTACACGCTGCGGCGAGGTCAGGAAGAACACCAAGCGCTCAGCGATGAGATCGACAGCCTCGCGCGCCGCAAGAGCAATATCGACGCAGCTCAGGTGCGCATCCGCGACGCATTGTGCGCCGCCCTGTCCATCGCCGAGCAGGACCTGCCCTTTGCCGGTGAACTGATCCAGGTGCGCGAGGACGAACGCGACTGGGAGGGCGCAGCCGAACGCCTGCTGCATGGCTTCGGCCTGTCCCTGCTGGTGCCGGATGTGCACTACAAGGACGTGGCCGATTGGGTGGAACGCCAGCACCTGGGCGCGCGTCTGGTGTACTTCCACGTGCGTGCACGCACGTCCACGCAGGCCGTCAGCCTGCACCCCCAGTCACTGGCGCGCAAGCTGCTCATCAAGCCCGACACGCCGCACTACGACTGGCTGGAACGTGAGCTGCAGCACCGCTTCGACCTGGCCTGCTGCGACAGCGCCGAGCAGTTTCGCCGCGAGACCCGCGCCATCACCCGCGCCGGACAGATCAAGGACCCGAGCGGACGTCACGAAAAGGACGACCGCCGCCGCATCGACGATCGCAGTCGCTACGTACTGGGCTGGAGCAACGCCGACAAGTTGCGTACCTTGCGTGACGAACGCGAGGGTCTGGAACAGCGATTGGGCGACCTTGGCGTGCGCATTGCCAACACTCAGCGATTGCGCGGGCAATGCCAGACGCAACTGGAAGCCTTGGCCAAGCTCGAAGTCTTCACCCGCTTCAGCGAGATCGACTGGCAGGCACCGGCACGCGAGATTGCGCGACTGATCGATGAACGCGACCGCCTCAAGGCGGCCTCCGATACCCTGCTGGAACTGGAAAACCAATTGGCGCAGGTCGTTGAGCGCCTGAAGGCAATCGAAGGCGATCTTGGTGAGGCACAAGGCAAACGCGGAGAAATCCGCAGCAAGCACGAAACGGCCCAGGCACAGCAGACGCAGTCACTCGAAATCCAGTCGCAAGCCGCACTTGACGATAGCTTGCTGCAATCGCTTGAGGGCTGGCGCGCCGAGATTCTGGGCGACCACCCGCTCACGGTGGAATCTTGCGACAACCGCGAACAGGACGTGCGCAACGCCTTGCAGGCCCGCATCGATGCCGAAGACAAGCGCCTCTCGCGCCTGACCGAACGCATCATCAACGCCATGCGCGGTTTCAAGGAAGCCTTCAAGGCCGAGACCGCCGAGATCGACATCAGCCTGGCTGCACTGCCCGAGTTCGAACGCTTGATGACCGATTTGCAGCGCGACGACCTGCCGCGTTTCGAAGCGCGCTTCAAGGAATTGCTCAACGTCAACACCATCAACGAGATCGCCAACTTCAACGCCCAGCTCGCGCGCGAGCGGGAAACGATCAAGGAACGTGTCGATGTCATCAACCGCTCCTTGCAGGTGATCGACTACAACCCCGGACGCTACATCCGCTTGCTGGCGCAGCCCAGCCCCGATGCGGAGATCCGCGACTTTCTGCAGGATCTGCGTGCCTGCACCGAAGGCGCGCTGAGCGGCTCGGAAGACGATCAGTATTCCGAGACCAAGTTTCTGCAGGTCAAGGCCATCATCGACCGCTTCCGGGGGCGTGAGGGTCTGGCCGAGATCGACCGGCGCTGGATGCAAAAGGTGACCGACGTGCGCAACGGCTTCCTGTTTTCCGCCAGCGAGCGCTGGCGCGAGGACGATGCCGAACACGAACACTACTCCGACTCCGGCGGCAAATCCGGCGGGCAGAAGGAGAAGCTGGCCTATACCGTGCTGGCCGCCAGCCTGGCCTACCAGTTCGGCCTGGAATGGGGAGCGGTGCGCTCGCGATCGTTCCGTTTTGTCGTGATCGACGAAGCCTTCGGGCGCGGCTCGGACGAATCGGCACAGTACGGGCTGGAACTGTTCCGCCAGCTCAACCTGCAATTGCTGATCATCACCCCGCTGCAAAAGATCCACATCATCGAGCCCTACGTGTCCAGCGTCGGCTTCGTGCACAACGAGGCCGGCCGCGAGTCGCGGCTGCGCAGCCTGAGCATCGAGGAATACCGGGCGCAAAAGGCTACGGCCACCGGAGGCACTGCATGACATGGAGCCAGCCCGCCGACCTTCGTGCGCAGGTCGAACGGCTGTGGCAGCGCGGCGAGTTGTTGCGTACCGTGGTCGGCGACGGCACGCTGAGCTGGCCGTTGCGGCTGTCGCTGAAGTCGCCGTCCGCCACCGATCTCAGCAACCGTTTCGATGCCGTGCGCGGCTGGGTACGCGACATCAGCACCCTGCCACGCGTGCGCATTGAATGGCGCGAATGGACGCATCGGGTGCAGGGACGGCAGCGCCTGCCGGAGTCACTCTGGATCGATGCGCTGGAAGACGCGCTGGCGATGATCGGCAAGACCGCAGATGCCCGCCGCTTTCAGTCGCTCTGGCAGCAAACGGCCGAAGTGCACGCCGCGCTGTTGCCGTGGCTGCACCGATCACCGTTGCAGAGCTTGGCACTGGCCGAACACTGGCCGCGCCTGCTGGCCGTGGTGGCCTGGGTGAAGGCCCATCCACGTCCAAGCGTCTATCTTCGGCAGGTCGACGCGCCGGGCGTGGACAGCAAGTTCATCGAGGCCCATCGCGGTACGCTGGCCCAGTGGCTGGACCTGGCCTTGCCGACTGAAGCCATCGACCATGCTGCAACCGGGGTGGCGGGGTTCGCACGTCGCTACGGCTTTCGCGAAAAGCCCGTTCGCATCCGCCTGCGCTGGCTCGATCCGCAACTGCCCCAGCTTCCCGGCTGCAGCGGACTGACCGACATCACCCTGGATGAGGACAGCTTCGCCACGCTTGCCTTGCCAGCAACGCGTGTGTTCATCACCGAAAACGAGGTGAACTTTCTGGCGTTTCCACCGGTCTCCGGTGCCATCGTCGTGTTCGGTGCTGGCTATGGCTGGGGAGCGCTCGCACGAGCCGACTGGCTGAATCGCGCCTCGCTGCACTACTGGGGAGACATCGATACCCATGGCTTTGCCATTCTGGACAGCCTGCGCAAGCACTTCCCGCTCGCCGCGTCGTTCCTCATGGACCGCGCTACCTTGATGGCGCACGCGCCTCAATGGGGTGAGGAGCCCCTCGACAAACGTCATGCCTTGCCCTTGTCCCGGCTGTTCGATGAGGAAGCCGCTCTCTACGACGACTTGCGCGATGATCGAATCCGGCCACAACTGCGGCTGGAACAGGAGCGCATCGGTTATCGCTGGCTGTGCGCCGCGTTGGTCGCAACGATCCAGGACGATTCTCAGCCGTAGCGGCATGTCCTGCCGATGTCGTCAGGGCGTGGACGATTCGACGAAGGCCGGCTCGAAGTCCAGCAGATCGGCGCCGCGCATGCCCAATCCCCGGGCCAATGCACGCCAGCCCGCCACGGCCTGGGTCACTTCACTCCAGATCGCCTCGGCCTGCACCGTGTCCAGCCTGAAATACGCCGCGGCGGCCATCAGCATGTCACGGCTGTCGATGACGCCAGTGTCCTCGGTCAACCAGGTCGTGCTCTCGCGTCGGTGTCCCGTACCGTGGACTTCGGCCTGGCACCACCCAGCGACGTGCCTTGCCGCAGCAGGTCAATGTGGAGCGGGTGAAGGGAACAGCACCCGGTCGCTAACTCGTTTATTACGAACGTTTTTTCCGATCCAAGCGTCACGGAATAGACTCGATTGTGGACTCAAGTCTTCGGCTAGGTCAACGCAAGCCGCTGCGGGTGATCCAAAGCGAGCCAAGCACATCCATCAACAGCCAGAGCATCGGATTTCATACCGAAGTCTATCTGTCCACTGGCACATCACGCCACAGGCCGCTACGGACAGGTGAGCTGCGTCCTCAAAGGATTGACTCATCATCGACAGGCGCGGTCCCGCCCGCCTTTCGCCCGCTCGATGAACCGCTTCATGGGCTCCGAGGGTTCGCCCCGGCGGCGCAGCAGGTAGGTAGAGAGCACCGGTGGGCTGCCGGCCAAGGGACGAATGGAGATGTCCGGGCGCTGTAGCGTCTGCACCTGCGAGGCGATGGCGAAGCCGATGCCGTAGCCGGCACCGACCAGGGTCAGCATCACGCCCAGGCTGGTCACTTCATCGACCAGCTTGAGGGGCGCGCATGCGTCCTGCAACAGCGCTTGAATCTGATGGCGGCAACCCGATCCCGATTCGGGATGGCACAGAATCAGCGGGAACTTCAGGGCTTCGGCCAGCGGCACCTGCACGTGCACCAGCAAGGGGTGGCGTGCGGGCACAATCACCGACAGCGGATCGGTCCACACCGGCTCAGCGACGAGGCCATCATGCACCGCGTCGACAAGGCAAAGCCGATGTCCAGCAGATCGTCGTGCAGCATCTTGAGCTGCTGCGCGAACGGCAGCTCGAAGACGCGAATCTCCATCTCGGGCTCATCCTCGCGGCTGCGTGCCAACAAGGTGGCGATGCGGGGCTGCGCCAGGCTGTCGCAGATCGCGATGCGCAGATGGCCCTGGTAGCCCTGTGCCGCCGCCTTGGCGCTCTTGACTGCCTGCTCCACGGTCGCCTGCACGCGCCGGCATTCGCCGAGGAACACCTGGCCGGCCCAGGTCAGCCGCGTCAGGCGGGTGCTGCGGTCGAACAACTGCACGCCAAGCTGGCTTTCCAGGTCGCGCATTGCTCGCGATACGGGAGATTGCTCGATCC
>DASSYF010000020.1:0-18582 GCA_035703435.1 Chiayiivirga sp.
AGGCCTTGCAGTTCTGGTATTCGCCATCGACGGTTTCCATCATCAGCTTGCGCAGGATGCCATCGGTGTCGCGTGCCAGAAGCGGATCCCAGTAGCTGCCCCAGATCACCTTGATGACGTTCCAACCGGCGCCACGGAACAAGCCTTCCAGTTCCTGGATGATCTTGCCGTTGCCGCGCACCGGGCCGTCGAGGCGTTGCAGGTTGCAGTTGATCACGAACACGAGGTTGTCGAGACCCTCGCGGCCGGCGACCGAAATCGCACCGAGACTTTCCGGCTCGTCGCACTCGCCATCGCCCATGAAACACCAGATCTTGCGATCGGTGGTCGGGATCATGCCGCGGTGTTCCAGATAACGGCTGTTGCGGGCTTGGTAGATCGCGGTCAAGGAGCCAAGGCCCATCGACACGGTGGAGGTCTGCCAGAAGTCCGGCATCAGCCACGGATGCGGATAGGAGGAAATACCCTTTCCATCCACTTCCATGCGCAGGTGGTCGAGCTGGTCTTCACTGATGCGACCTTCGAGGTAGGCACGCGAATAGAAACCGGGGCTGGAATGGCCTTGCAAATAGAGCAGATCGCCCGGATGGTTGGCGCCGGGTGCGCGCCAGAAGTGATTGAAGCCGACGTCGTAGAGCGTGGCCGAGCTGCCGAAGCTGGCGATATGACCGCCGAGGTCGCCTGGCTTGCGGTTGGTGCGCACCACCATCGCCATCGCGTTCCAGCGGATGATCGAACGGATCCGCCACTCCATCGCGGCATCGCCTGGGCTCTTGGCTTCCAGTTGCGGCGGGATGGTGTTGATGTAGTCGGTGGTCGGAGAAAAGGGCAAGGCGCCGCCGGTGCGTCGTGCTTGCGCCACCAGACGTTCGAGCAGGTAGTGGGCGCGTTCGTGGCCCTCGCGCTCGATCACCGCGGCCAAGGATTCCTGCCACTCACGGGTTTCGATCGGATCGCTATCGGGCATCTGCACATCAGTCAACGGATTCATCCTTCCTCCCAAGCCAGGATCGATGACCTGGCACATGCTGGCCTGCAACAACCATGGGGCTTGCGCGCCGTGGGCGCGAAAGACACACGAAAAGGTGTTCAGTCTAGCGCATGCGTCAAGCGCGCCGAATCGTGGGCTACCCAACTGCCGAGTATCGTGGGACGGATGCCGCCGCCGCGATCTCATGACGATCGTGGCCATGTGTGTGCAGGATGGGCGCGGCACAATAGGGGCTTTGGTTCTCGGTGATCGCGATGCTCAGCCTGCCGCCGCTGGCGCTGTACGTGCATATTCCCTGGTGCGTTCGCAAATGCCCGTACTGCGATTTCAATTCGCACAAGCAGCCCAAACAGCTGCCGCAGGCCGACTACGTGGCGGCCTTGTTGGCGGATCTGGAGCAGGACTTGCCCTTGGTCTGGGGCCGACCCATCACCTCGGTGTTTTTCGGCGGCGGCACGCCGAGCCTGTTCTCCGGCGAAGCCATCGGCGAGTTTCTGGATCGAGCCTCGGCACTGCTGACATTTCGACCCGGCCTGGAAGTGACGCTGGAAACCAACCCCGGTACGGTCGAACACGATTCCTTCGACGCCTATCTCCGCGCCGGCGTGAACCGCCTGAGCTTCGGGGTACAGAGTTTTGACAATGGCTGTTTGGAGCGTCTGGGCCGCATCCACGACGCCGATCAGGCGGAGCGCGCGATCAAGCTGGCGCAGGAGGCGGGCTTCGACAATTTCAACATCGATCTGATGTACGCCTTGCCGGGCCAAAGCGAGGCCATGGCCTTGCACGATCTGGAACGCGCCCTTGCGCTTTCGCCCGCGCATCTGTCGCACTATCAACTGACGTTGGAGCCGCAAACACCGTTCGCCAAGCAGCCGCCCAAGGGGCTGCCCGATCACGACGCTGCCTGGGCCATGCAGGAACGCTGTCAGGACGCACTGGCGCAGGCCGGCTTTCGCCAGTACGAAGTGTCGGCCTACGCCCGCGAAGGCCGCCAGTGCGCGCACAACATCAACTACTGGCGCTTTGGCGATTACCTCGGCATCGGTGCCGGCGCACACGGCAAGATCACCCTGCCGGCCGAGGATGGCATCCTGCGGCGCTGGAAGCTCAAACACCCGCAGAGCTACATGAACGCCGCCACGAGCGCCGCCCGAATCGGCGGCGATGAGTGGATCGCGGCCGATCGGCGACCGTTTGATTTCATGCTCAACGCCATGCGCCTGGTCGATGGCTTTTCGCTGATGGATTTCGAATCGCGTACCGGCCTGGCGCGCACCGCGCTCGCCAAGCCGATGGAGGCTTTGATCCGAAAGGAGTTGATCGCACGCGATGGCGATCACGTGGCGCCAACCGAGCTGGGTCGGCGCTTTCTCAATGACGTGATGAGTGCTTTTTTGCCCGATTGATCCGGCCCTTGTTTTGCAGCAATGGAGCGTGCTCCATTGCCTGCCGAGCAAGCTCGGCAGCTACGCCCGGTTCGGATCATTTGAGGGTCGAATCACTAGTCAACTTACGCCGGCTTGCGTTGCAGCAAACCCGACAGCGCTTCGAGCAGACGATCCACGGCTTCCGGTCGACTGGAGGCGCCCATCAGACCGATGCGCCAGATCTTGCCGGCCAAGGGCCCCAGGCCCGCACCGATCTCGATGCCGTGCTCGTTCAACAAGGCACGCCGAATGCCGGCTTCATCCACGCCGTCGGGCACGACGACGGGATTAAGCTGCGGCAGCCGTGCCTTCGGATCATCACCGAGCAAACTCAGGCCCAGCCGCTCAAGGCCATCGCGCAGGCGTTCGTGATTGGCCTGATGCCGCGCCCATGCGGCTTGCAGACCTTCTTCCTGCAACATCACCAGCGACTCGTGCAGGGCGTACAGCATGTTGACCGGCGCGGTGTGGTGATAACTGCGCCCGCCGGCGCCGTCCCAATACGCCATCACCAGGCTCAGATCGAGGAACCAGCTTTGCACCGGATGCTTGCGCGCCTTGAGCACTTCCACGGCACGGGCGCTGAAGGTCAGCGGCGACAATCCCGGTGGCGCCGACAGGCATTTTTGCGAACCCGAGTACACCGCGTCCGCACCCCAGCCATCGACATCCAGCTCACAGCCGCCCAGGCTGGTGACGGTATCGACGATCGACAGCGCGCCGTGCTCGCGTGCCAAACGGCAAAGCGTGGCGGCATCCGAGCGCGCGCCGGTGGACGTTTCGGCATGCACGAAGGTCACGGCCTTGGCGCCGGGATGGGCGCGCAGTGCCGCCTCGACCTTGTTGGCGTCGACCGGCTGGCTGAACTCGTCCTCGACCATCACCGCATTCGCGCCACAGCGCAGCACGTTTTCGCGCATGCGCCCGCCGAACACGCCGTTGCGACACACGATGACGGTATCGCCCGGCTCCACCAAGTTCACGAAACACGATTCCATGCCGGCCGAACCTGGCGCCGAAACCGGAATAGTGAGGGTGTTGTCGGTCTTGAAGGCATAGCGCAACAGGCCCTTCAGCTCGTCCATCATGCCCACGAACGAAGGGTCCAGATGGCCCACCGTGGGGCGCGCCAAGGCGTCGAGGATGCGTTGAGGCACATCGGACGGGCCAGGACCCAGCAACAAGCGGCGTGGCGGGTGAAAGCTGGGCATGTCGGAACTCCGCAAAACAAGGTTGCGGACAGTCTAGCGGGAGCCGAAAAGAAAAAGCCCCGCAAGCCAGGGGAGGGACTTGCGGGGCCTGGGCTGGAATCGGGCTAGGGGAGTGCCAGGATTCCAGCGGATCCACCCGAGGGGGGCAGGTGGATCACGGGTGGCGTTGCGTCCACCGTGGGCATAGATTAGCAAAGCAGCATGAAGGTTCCCTGAGTTTTCACTGTGACATTTGATGAATTCAGGACGCATTCATTGCATCGGCGCGAAACCGCATAGCTATGCCGAAAGTCATGGGTTCGACGCCAATGTCTTTGAATATCGAACAGTTTCAAGAAATGAATCACGAATATCATTGTTGGATATTCATGATTCAACGCGAGAACATGGATACCAGCACACCATTCTGGTCTTGATGCCTCAATGCGCCTCGTCCCAGTTGGCGCCGGTGCCGACGTCCACCAGCAACGGCACGCGCAGAGGTACCACGTCCTGCATGCGCTCGCGCACGCCGCCGATCAGGGTTTCGACGAAGGCCTCATCGGCCTCGAACACCAGTTCGTCGTGCACCTGCATCACCATCTGCGCCCGATTCCGATGTGGAACCAGCCAGTCGTGTACTTGGCGCATGGCGAGCTTGATGATGTCGGCGGCGGTGCCCTGCATCGGCGCGTTGATGGCGGCACGCTCGGCACCGGCGCGCTGGTTGGCGTTGCGTGAGTGGATCTCGGTCAGATACAGGCGTCGGCCGAACACGGTTTCGACATAGCCCTGCGCACGGGCCGCTTCGCGGGTGCGTTCCATATAGGCGTGCACGCCGGGATAACGCTTGAAGTAGAGCGCGATGTAATCCTGCGCCTCGGCACGGTTGACGCCGATCTGGCGTGCCAGGCCAAAGGCACCCATGCCGTAGATCAGGCCGAAGTTGATGGCCTTGGCCGCGCGACGCTGGTTGGCTTCGACGGCCGCCAGTGGCACGCCGAAGACCTCCGCTGCGGTGGCGCGGTGGATGTCGAGGCCACGTTCGAAAGCCTCGATCAGACCGATATCCTCGGACAGGTGCGCCATGATCCGCAGCTCGATCTGGGAGTAATCGAAGGCCACGATGCGGCGCGCGGGCGGCGCGATAAAGGCGCGTCGAATGCGGCGCCCATCTTCACTGCGCACCGGAATGTTCTGCAGGTTGGGATCCGATGACGACAACCGACCGGTGGCAGCGCCGCCTTGGTGGTAGCTGGTGTGCACGCGGCCGGTTGCCGGGTTCACCATCTCCGGTAGCTTGTCGGTATAGGTGCTGCGCAATTTCGCCAGGGCGCGGTAGTCGAGGATCAGGCGCGGCAGTTCGTGTTGCTCGGCGATGGCTTCGAGCGCTTCCTCGTTGGTCGAACGTTGGCCGGTCGGCGTCTTGAACTGAGGCTCCAGACCCAATTCATCGAACAACACGGCTTGCAATTGCTTGGGCGAATCCAGGTTGAAGTTGCGCCCGGCCAACTCGAAGGCGCGGGTTTGGGCTGTCAACATGCGCGCCGCAAGGTCTCGGCTCTGGCGATGCAGTTCGGCGACATCGATCAGGACGCCGTTGGCTTCCACTTGCGCAAGCACCTCGACCAGCGGCATTTCGATGCCTTGGTACACCTCATCAAGGCGCGGCGAAGCCGCCAGTTGCGGCCGAAGCACTCGATGCAGGCGCAGGCAAATATCAGCATCTTCGGCTGCATAGTGGGCGGCCGTTTCCAGATCGACCTGGGCAAAGGGAATCTGCCGCGCGCCCTTGCCGGCAATGTCGGTGTAGGCCACGGTGGTGTAGCCGAGGTAGCGCTGCGCCAAGGAGTCCAGATCGTGCCGCGTGGCGGTGGAGTTGAGCACGAAGCTTTCCAGCATCGAGTCCTGTGTCAGGCCTGCCATCGCCACGCCATGCTGACGCATCACGTGCAGGTCGTATTTTCCATTCTGGCCGATCTTGGGCCGCTGCGCGTCTTCGAGAATCGGGCGCAGCGCATCGAGCACTTCGTTCATTGGCAACTGCGCCGGCGCGCCCGGATAGTTGTGCGCCAGCGGCACGTAAGCCGCATGACCCGGTTCGATTGCAAAGCTCAGGCCCACCAGATGCGCCTGCATTGGGTCGAGGCTGTCGGTCTCGGTGTCGAAGGCAATCAAGGGCGCCGATCGCAGGCGTTCGAGCCATGCCATCAGCGCCTCGTGGCTCAGGATGGTTTCGTACACGCCCGCCACCGCCAGCGCTGAATACGGTGCGGCCTCGGTGACTACCGATTGCACCGCGCGTGCCGTGCCGCGCGCCTTGGCTGGCTCCTTCTCGATGACCTTGCCAACACCTGCGGCACCGCCCTCCAGATCGCGCAGTGCTTGATTGAATCCAAAGCGTCGATACAGCGTCCGCAGGGCGTCCGTGTCGCCCGTGGTCAAAGCCAAATCGCTGGGTGCGCACGCCAAGGCCACATCGGTGCGGATCGTGACCAAGGTGCGACTCAAGGGCAGATGCGCCAAGGCGGCGCGCAGGTTCTCACCCACCTTGCCGCCGATCGCGTCGGCATTGGCCATCACGCCATCGAGTGAGCCATAGGTCGATAGCCATTTCGCCGCTGTTTTCGGCCCGCACTTGTCCACACCCGGCACGTTGTCCACGGCATCGCCGGTGAGACTGAGGTAGTCGATGATCTGCGCCGCCGGCACGCCGAACTTGGCCACGACATCGGCATCGCTGGCCATGCGCTGGCCGGTCATGGTGTTCAACAAGGCCAAGCCCGGCCTTACCAGTTGCGCGAAATCCTTGTCGCTGGTGGAAATCTCGACTTCGATGCCCTCGGCGTTGGCCGCCAGCGCCAAGGTGCCGATCACATCGTCGGCTTCCACGCCCGACTCGCGCAGAATCGGAATGCCCAGCGCCGCCACGATCTCCAGCATCGGTACGATCTGGGCGCGCAAGTCATCGGGCATGGGTGGCCGATTGGCCTTGTATTGCGGATAAAGATCGTCGCGAAACGTCGGGCCGGGCGCATCGATCACAAAGGCCACGTAATCGGGCGCGGCCTTGAGCGTGGAACGCAGCATGTTGACCACGCCGAACAGCGCGCCGGTGGGCGTGCCGTCGGCGGCCGTCAACGGTGGCAGCGCGTGGAAGGCGCGATACAGGTACGACGAGCCATCGATGAGGACAAGTTTTTTCATCGGCCCATTGTAGGCCGCCTCGCAGGTTCAGCGCCCGCGTGCTTCCAGCGCTTCCACCGCCGGCAAGGTCTTGCCTTCGCAGAACTCCAGAAATGCACCACCGCCGGTGGAAATGTAGGACACGCCATCGGCTACACCGTACGTGTCGATGGCAGCCAGGGTATCGCCGCCGCCTGCAATCGAGAACGCATGGGATGCCGCAATCGCCTCGGCCACGGCTCTGGTGCCGGCACCGAAGGCATCGAATTCGAACACCCCGACCGGCCCGTTCCACAATACCGAACCGGCGCGCGCGATCTGCGCGGCATAGGCGACAGCGGTCGCCGGCCCAATGTCGAGGATCATGTCATCCGCGCTCACCGCATCGACCGGCTTGATTGTGGCCGGCGCATTGGCGGCAAACGCCGGCGCCACCACGACATCGGTCGGCAACGGAATCTGTGCGCCGCGGGCTTCGGCCTTGGCCATGATCTGGCGCGCGGTCTCGATCAGATCGGCCTCGTGCAGAGACTTGCCGACCGGAAAGCCCCGCGCCGCCAGGAAGGTGTTGGCGATGCCACCGCCGACGATGAGCTGATCCACCTTCTCGATGAGACTGCCAAGAAGTTCCAACTTGGTGGACACCTTGGAACCGGCCACGATCGCCATCAAGGGCCGCGCCGGCGCATGCAGCGCGCGCGCCAAGGCATCCAGTTCGGCCATCAACAGCGGCCCACCGCAAGCGACCTTCGCCGCACGAATCACGCCGTGGGTGGAGGCCTGAGCGCGGTGCGCGGTGCCGAAAGCATCCATCACGAACACATCGCACAGCGCCGCATACTTGGCCGCCAGCGCCGGATCATCCTTGCCTTCGCCCACGTTCATGCGGCAGTTTTCCAACAGCACGAGCTGACCGGGCGCCACCTCCACGCCATCTAGCCAGTCACGCAGCAAGGGCACCGGCCGTTGCAAGTGCTCGGCCAAGCGCGCCGCCACCGGCGCCAAGGAGTTTTCGGCGCTGAACTCGCCCTCCTTGGGCCGACCCAAGTGCGACATCACCATCACCGCCGCACCTTGGTCCAAGGCCGCGCGCAGGGTCGGCAAGGCGGCGAGGATGCGTTGTTCGGACGTGACCTTGCCATCGGCCACCGGCACGTTGAGGTCCTCGCGGATCAACACCCGCTGTCCGGCCAGGTTCAAATCACTCATCCGCACGATCGCCATGGTCACGCCTCCTGAAGAAATCACCCCATTTTCACCGATCGGGACGGCGGTCGTCACCGATGGTGTGATCTGCCCGCGACTTGATCCTCGTCAAGTCCAGGCGTGTACACGGGTGGCACACTGCCCAGATGAAACTGCCACCCATTCTCGACGACGCGCTGTTGCAGCGGTACGACCGGCCCGGTCCGCGCTACACCTCGTATCCTGCCGCACCGCGCTTCAACGAGGCGTTCGACGCGCAGGCGCTGCGCGAACAGATCGCCCTGAGCAACGAGGATCCGGTGCCGCGCCGCCTGTCGCTGTATGCGCACATTCCGTTTTGCGAAAGCCCGTGTTTCTACTGCGGCTGCAACCGCATCATCACCCGCGACCATCGTCGTGGCGCAAGTTATCTGGAGGCCATGGATCTGGAGATCGATCGCATCGGGCCTTTGTTCGATGACGACCGTGAAGTCATCCAGCTCCATCTGGGCGGCGGCACGCCGAACTTCCTCACCCCGGAACAACTCGGACAGTTGCTCGACAGTTTCAATCGCCAGTTCCGCTTCAACGAAACCGAAGAACGCGATTTTTCCATCGAGCTCGATCCGCGCCACGTCACGCCCGAGGAAATCGGGCACCTGGCGGCGCTGGGGTTCAACCGCGCCAGTCTCGGGGTGCAGGATTTTGATCCGGCGGTGCAGGCTGCCGTCAACCGCATCCAGGGCGTGGAAATGACCTTGGATCTGATCGATGCCTGCCATCGTCACGGCATGCGTTCGGTCAATGTCGATCTGATCTACGGCCTGCCCAAGCAAACCGAAGCCGGCTTTGGCCGCACCCTGGACACCGTGCTGCAGGCGCGCCCCGAGCGGCTCGCCATCTACGGTTACGCGCATTTGCCGGAGTTGTTCAAGGCCCAGAAACAGCTCGATGCCGCCGATTTGCCCAGTCCGGGTGTGCGTCTGGCGCTGCTGCGTCTGGCGATCGAGAAGCTCACCGCCGCCGGTTACGAACACATCGGCATGGACCACTTCGCCCTGCCCACCGACGAACTGGCGAAGGCGCGCCGCAGCGGCAGTCTGCACCGCAACTTCATGGGCTACACCACCCACGCGGAAACCGATCTGGTGGGCTTTGGTGTCAGCGCCATCAGCCATATCGGTGCCAGCTTCAGCCAGAACCCTCGCGACCTCGCGACCTGGGAAGCGCGCCTTCGTTTTGGCGGTGATGGCTTGCCGGTCTGGCGTGGTCTTGCGCTCGATGCCGATGATCTGGTGCGCGCCGATGTCATCAGCCAGATCATGTGCGTGGGCGTGGTCGATGTGCGCGAGATCGAGCACGATCATGGCGTGGTGTTCACACGTTATTTTGCCGGCGCGCTGGAGCGTCTGCGTACGATGCAGGCCGATGGTTTGGTCGAGATTTCATCGGACTTCATCCGCGCCACCAGTCGCGGCCAACTGCTGCTGCGGCATCTGGCCATGTGCTTTGATGCTTACCTGCACGAACGCGCAGCCAGCATGCAGCCGGCGCGCTTTTCCAAGGCGATCTAGGCCGGAAGCTTGAGCGCCTCCCCGTGATGCAATACTGCCCGCTCATGCGGGCAGTATTGGCGGCAATGCGATCGCGGTGCGCCTCAGACCCTGAGTGTCAACCGTGTCCCAGACAAACCTGATGGGCTTTCATCACACCCGGGACGGGGAAGTCCCTTGCATTCGTTAGCCAGCGGAGTCAGCACATTTCGCGCTTGAGAAAGCCATTTATTGTAGCTACATTTATGATGTGCGAATCACATGCGATCCAGCCAAGCGCGATTGGACTCTGCACGAGCGCAGCCTCGACATGCTGCGCGCCAATGAAGTGTTTTCTGGGCCGCACTTCACTCGCCTGGATGACCGCCAAGACTACGGCGAGCTTCGCTTCATCACCGCGGGTTGGCTTGACTCTCGACTTGTCGTTTTCCCATGGACGCCGCGTGGTTCCGCAAGGCGCATCATCAGCATGAGGCATTGCCATGAACGTGAAGCAAAAAAGCTTACCCCGCACCTTGCGTGATCCGGACATCCCGGAGATCACGGATGACTGGATCGCCGGTGCAGACCTCTACCATGGCCAAAAACTAGTACGCCGCGGCCGCCCCAAGCTGGATAATCCGCGCCAGCTTCTTTCGCTACGCTTGCCGCCGCAAGTCATCGAGCGCTGGAAAGCCAGTGGCCCAGGCTGGCAAACTCGTATGGCTGAAGCGCTTGAGAAATCCGCGCCAAAAGCTCATGGAGCTGCTGGCTAACAATTGGTTGGGCAGCGGAAGTATGAACAACTTCGTTATCCCTTCTCATCTCGTCACTGTAGGCGTCGCCCTCGTTGGCTGGTTCGTCGTCCACCGTCTTACGGCATGGCGAGACCGCGTAACCCACAATCGGAAGGTTCGCACCGACTTCTTGGTCAAGGCATTTCAGAACTTGGCTAACTCTGCCAATCGTCCGCCGGCACCCGCTGCGCAACACTTCAGAGATATGGAGAGCGCCATCGCCGACATCCAGCTCTTTGGATCAAAGGCGCAAGTTGAACTGGTTGAATCCTTCACGAAGGACTTTGAAGCAACGAAGCAGGCCTCGCTTGATCCACTGCTGAATTCTCTGCGGAAGGATCTACGCAAGGAACTCGGTTACGAGCAGCTGGCTTCAAATGTCAGGTGGTTCCGGCCCGAAGGCTGGGCAGCCGCCACCCAACAAGGCGCTGCAGTCGACCCTCCACAAGCCGTTTCGCGGGTTGCTCCGGGCGGCTGAGCTTGCGCGTTACCAGGGCTTCGCCACCTATCAAGCGCAGTTCGCCATGAGGATGCACACGATGTGCGACTTACGGATATTCATCGGCTCATTCGCGGCGTGCAGCACCTTGGTTTGAACGCGCCCCTGAATCCAATCGCTCATGGGTCGACGTAAAGATCCGGCAGCAGGGTTTGCGTCGGATCGACGGCGTAGCGGGAAAAATCCGTCACGCCGGCTTCGCGCAACACGTTTTCATCGATCAGGAACTGGCCACTGAAGCCGCGTGCCGTGCGCGTCACGACCGCATGCGCGGCATCGGCCATGATTTCGGGGGTGCGACAGCGTGGAATCTCGACGCCGGGAATCATGTTGAGCGCATCGGTGGCGATGATGGTGCGCGGCCACAGGGCGTTGATGGCAACGCCCTGGGTGGCCGGATCGGCGGCCAGCCCCAGAGTCACGAAACTCATGCCCATCTTGGCCAGGGTGTAGGCGGCGTGCGGACCCCACCACTTGGGATCGAGCGTGGGTGGCGGCGCCAGAGTCAGCACGTGCGGGTTGGCGGCCTTGAGTAGATGCGGCAGGCACTTCTGCGTGCACAGGAAGGTGCCACGGGCATTGACCTGCTGCATCAGGTCGAAACGTTTCATCGGCGTGTTGGCGATGCCTTGCAACCAGATCGCGCTGGCGTTGTTGATCAGGATGTCGATGCCGCCAAATCGCTCGACCGCGGCCGCCACCGCGGCTTCGACCTGATCTTCCTCGCGAATGTCGCACTGGATCGCCAGTGCCTTGCCACCGGCGGCTTCCACCGCCGCCGCCGCGCTGTGAATGGTGCCCGGCAACTTCGGATTGGGCACCGCGGACTTGGCCGCGATGACGACGTTGGCGCCATCGCGCGCGGCGCGCAGGGCAATCGCCAAGCCAATGCCACGCGAAGCGCCGGTGATGAACAGGGTCTTGCCGTGCAACTGGGTCATGGCTTTACCGTCGGTGAGCAATGGAAAGTTCGTCCACGATAGTCCACGTGGATCGAAGGTTTGCTCTTTTATACTGACGCGATGGATTCGCAGCTACTGGAAAGCCTGTTGGCCTGGGTCGGGCACCATCCGGTGGCCGCAGGCGCGGTGATATTTTTGGTGGCGTTCTGCGATGCAGTGGTGATCCTGGGTTTCTTCGTGCCCGCGATTCCGATCCTGTTTGCCATCGGTGCCTTGATCGGTCTGGGCACGCTCGATGGTCCCTATGCCATCGCCTGCGCGGCACTGGGCGCGTTCCTTGGCGATGGCTTGAGTTACGTGCTCGGGCGTGTGCACGGTGATCGCCTGCGGCGCATCTGGCCGTTTTCGCGCCATCCGGAATGGTTGCCGCAAGGCGAGGCCATGCTGCGTCGGCATGGTCTCAAGAGCATCCTGATCGCGCGCTACGTCGGTGCGGTGCGCCCCTTGGTGCCGGCCATCGCCGGCATGCTGGACATGCCCGCCAAACGCTACGTGCCAGCCAGTGCGGCAGCTGGATTGAGTTGGGCGGCGGTGTTTCTGATCCCAGGCTGGGTCTTTGGAGCATCGCTGGACCTGTTTGCGGCCGTCGCCGGTCGCCTGGCCATCGTGTTGGCCGCGTTGGCCGCGATCCTGGCCCTGATTGGCTTCACGGTCTATCAGGCCTATCGGTTCTTCACCCCGCGCACGTCGGTACTGCTGGCCCGCTTGCTGCGTTGGTCGGTGCGCCATCCGGTCTTGGGCCGGTTTACCCAGGGCTTGATCGATCCACGCCGACGCGAGTCGCCCTCGCTGATGGCCATGGCCTTTCTGCTGGTGTTGGCGGGCTGGGCGTTCTTCAGCGTGTTGATGCTGGCAGCCGGCAACGACGAACCCACCACGATCGATCTGGACGTGCATCACTTGATGTTCGGCCTGCGCACGCCGCTGGCCGATCACCTGATGGCGGTGCTCTCCAGTTTCGGTGACTGGCAGGTGTTGTTGGCAGGCATGACACCCGCGTTGGCGTGGCTGGCGCTGCGCAAACGCTGGAGTGCCGTGCTGCACTGGATCGCAGGCTTCGGCTTTGGCATGGCGCTGATCTGGGCGCTGGATGCCTTGGTGCAGGTGCCGCGCCCGCCGACCGCGATGGCGGTGGCGGGGTTCGACTTTCCCTCGGCGCCAGTGACGATGGCGACCATCGTCTATGGCTTCTTTGCGGTTCTCATTGCACGCGAATTGCCTCGCCGCGGTCGTGGTCGCGCCTGGCCCTATGCCGTGGCGGCGCTGTTGGTCACAAGCGTGGCCTTTGCGCGTTTGTACCTGGGTGCGCACTGGTTGACCGACGTGCTCGGCGGCATTTGTCTGGGCGTCACGTGGATTTCGATTCTGGGCCTGGCCTATCGCCGTCGCGCGCCGCGTTCGTTCTGGATGCGCCCGCTGGCCTTGTTGTTCTACCTTGGCGTGGCGAGCTTCGGCCTGTGGCACGCCAACCATCACGCCAGCGCGACCTTGGCGCAGTTTGCGCCACCACAGATTCGACTGAGCATCCCGGCCACGCAATGGCAAACCCATGACTGGGCCAACTTGCCTGCACGCCGCAACGATTTTCTCAGTACTCGCGCCTGGCCCTTGAATGTGCAGTACGCCGGCACACTGTCCAGCTTGCGCGATCGACTCCTGACGCAAGGCTGGCAGCCTGGTCCGGACGCCAGCCTGGAAATCCTCCTGGCCAGTCTCGACAAGAATGCCAGCGCCGAAAGCCTGCCGGTTTTGCCCGCCTCGCACAACGGCCACGGTGACGCGCTGTTGTTGTGGCATGCCGGCCCGCGTCCGAATACGCGATGGGTGCTGCACCTGTGGTTTGCCCCGATCGCGCTGGAGCCTGACGCGACGCCTGTCTGGCAAGGCACTGCGGTGCTGTTGCAGTTTGATCAAGCCTTGTCGCTGTTCCACTTCTGGCGGGTGCAGCAAGACGACCACACGGCGCTGGACGCACTGCGATCGACCCTGTCCGACTTCGCGCCAGCGCGTCGTTCGCGCGAACAACACCTGGGCGATGTTCTGCTGTTGCGTGAGCAATGAGGTATCGGCCGGAAATTGACGGCTTGCGCGCGGTCGCCGTGCTGCCGGTCATCCTGTTTCATGCGGGATTGCCGGGCTTCAGTGGTGGCTTCGTCGGCGTCGATGTGTTTTTCGTCATCAGCGGCTATCTGATCACCCGCCTGATCTGGCTCGAACTGACACAACGACGGTTTTCGATCCTCGATTTCTACGAACGACGCGCACGACGCATCCTGCCTGCCTTGTTCGTGGTACTGCTGGCCAGCCTGCCCATGGCTTGGCTGTGGCTCCCGCCCTCGGACATGCAGGACTTCTGCGACAGCGTGGTGGCGGTGGCCACCTACACCTCCAATTTCCTGTTCTGGAGCCAGTCCGGTTACTGGGACACGGCCAGCGAACTCAAGCCGCTGCTGCACACCTGGAGCCTGGCGGTCGAAGAGCAGTTCTATCTGCTTTTCCCGGCACTCATGTTGCTATGTCACCGCTTGGGCAAGGGCCGGATCATCCTGCTTCTGGCCACGCTGTCCGCGCTCAGTCTGGGTTTGTCCATCTGGGCCGCTCGGTACGCGCCGTCCTTTGGTTTTTATCTCTTGCCGACCCGCGTTTGGGAATTGGGCATGGGCGCGCTTTTGGCACTTGGCGTACCCGAGCTCACCCAGCGAGCCGGGCGCAACACGACGGCAGCAATCGCCGCGCAAACCTTGCCGGTGATTGGTCTGGCCGCCATCGTCACCGCGGTTTTCAGCTTCGATCACCGCACGCCGTTCCCGGGCGTGCACGCCTTGTTGCCAACACTCGGTGCCGCGCTGATCATCGCCTTTGCGCAACCGCAAACCCTGCTCGGTCGCGTGCTGGCTTGGCGCCCCATCGTCCTGATTGGCCTCGTCAGTTACAGCGCCTATCTTTGGCACTACGTGCTGTTCGCGTTTGCTCGCCATCATGCGATGGAGGAGCCTTCGAGCGGCCTGCTGCTTGGTCTGAGCGTGGCATCCTTGGTTCTTGCCTGGCTGTCGTGGCGCTGGATCGAACAACCGTTCCGTGATCGCAAACGCTTCCGGCGCGCGCAGATATTCGGCTTCGCGCTGCTGGCCTCGGCCGCGTTCATCGGCACCGGATTGGTCGGAACGTTCAGCCACGGCTTCGTCTCTCGAAGCAGCATCCAGGCCAACTCGGATGCAGTTTTCGAGCACGTACTGGATATCAATCCCGGACTCGATGCGCGCTGCGAAGGCAATGCCATCGACGAACCCGCCTGCCGCACCTCGGACCGTCCAGAAATCCTGGTTTGGGGCGACTCCTATGCCATGCACCTGGTCGATGGCATCGTGGCCTCGCAAGCGGATGTCCAGCTCATCCAGATGACCTTGTCGGTGTGCGGCCCGATTTTCGATCGAGCCCCGTGGTTCGAGCCGGGCTACGAGGACGCCTGGGGCCAGGATTGCCTGGCCTTCAACGATGCCGTTCGAACCTGGCTACAGGGACATCCAGGCGTGCGCTTCGCGGTGCTGTCTTCACCCTTCACCCAGTACCTGAAAGCCGGCTGGTTGGATCAAGACGGGGTTCGACATCCGATCGATACGGCGTCGGCGCAGCGGGCCTTTCTCCAGACCTTGGGAACGCTGGAGTCACTGGGCGTGACGCCGATCGTATTCTCCCCACCCCCATCCAATGGCAAGGACCTTGGACGCTGTGTACTCAAGGCAAAGTGGCAAGGGCTCGATCCGGATCAGTGCAATTTCGACATCAAGGATATGTCCAACGAAGTCAAGGACGCCAACGCCTTCCTCCAGATCATTGCCAATCACTACCACGTGATTTTCATGGAGACCCTGCTTTGTCCACAGGGACATTGCATCACGCATTTGGGCGGCATCCCGATCTACCGCGACTCAGGCCATTTCTCCCGTGCCGGTGCCGCGGCCATCGGCAGAAAGTGGGACTTTTACACCCTGATCACGCAGCCAACTGATCACGTATCGGAGCGCCGCTGATGCCGCAGGGCATTTCCGGACAAAGCCCGCAGGCGCTTCAGCTGATGGCCCTGCCGGGCGTCGGCGAGACCACGGCCACCGCCTTGGGAACATCTGATCAAGTCGAATCGCTGTCATTGCGAGCAAAGCAAAGCAATCCATGTCTTTGATTTGTCGAACATCCGTGGATGACAGGCCGCCTCCTGCGGCCTGCCCTGCGGGCCATTCGCTGCGCGAACGTTCGCTCCGGCATCCATGCCTACGCAGTGCCGCGTCGCTGCGCTCCTCTCCATGAACCGATGCGATAAGTTGTTGATTCGTCATCGCGAACGCAGTGAAGCGATCCAGCGTTTTGGCTCCGAATTTCTGGATTACAGACTGCCTCCTGCAGTCTGCCCTCCGGGCCATTCGCGATGCGAATGTTCGCTCCGGCATCCATGCCTACGCAGTGCCACGACCCTTCGGGCCTCGCCATGACGGGTGGGTGGCAGGTTCATGGCCCGTTGGCATTTTCGGAAAGGAAACGGGATCTCGCAATGACGGCTTCAGATGTTCCCTTGGTCAGCACGATTGGCAATGGCCACGACTTCACCTGCGGACGCACGCTCAGCGCGTGGCTGGGCTTGGTGCCGGGGCAATACAGTTCCGGCGGCAAGGCGCGGCTCGGGCGCATCACCAAGGCCGGCGATCCCTACTTGCGCAGCCTTCTGGTGCTGGGCGCTCGCACGGTGCTGGCCGCCGCGATGCGCAAGGACAATCCCAAGCAGGATGCGATCAGCCGCTGGGCGCGCACGCTGGTCGAGCGCCGTAGTTACTGGCGCACCGTCATCGCCATTGCCGCCAAAAATGCCCGCATGAGCTGGGCGGTATTGCATCACGGGGAGGCATTCAAACTCCCGGCATGAGCTAGAAACACATCGAATCAATTCACCGCGTCACGGCCTACGTTGATGGCAATGGTTCAGGACCTGCGCCGGGGAATGCTCGGTTAATTCAATGGAGCCAACGGCCACCTCACGTTGAGGCAATCCGAAATCCGACTAACGAATGGAGCCCCCGGCGTGCGTCTTTCATCAGGGTCTGCTGGGATTCAAAACGCCAGCGCAATGACCGTTTGTAGCTTCGCCGTCCGCACCTTGCCGAATGCATCAACGCCCGCCGCACGAATGGATTGAATCGATGGAATATCCCCAAAACGCACGCCGTGTTCTGCGTGATGACCGACTGCGCTTGACAGGTGGGGAAGCCCTTGTAGCTCAAACTCAGCCGCCGTTTTGCCGTAGCGAAGCGAAGGCAAAACTGTCGGCTGGAGTGCCTTGTTGGGCTTCATTAACCAGGCAGCTTGGCCGCTAGAACGTCAACCTTCTCGATGGACGGCGGTGTAGAAAAAAGGTCGCCTGCCTGGGCCATGAGGGCCGCGGCAACCTTGCCGGCAAGATGAGCCTGACGGCCTGCCTCATCGGGAAAGGCGTCAAAAATGCCGAACGTGGATGGCCCCAAACGAATGCCAAACCATGCAGTAGTGGCAGGCTCCGCTTGGACTAGCGGAAGCCCGCCCAGCAGAAACTGCTCTACTTCTTTCTCTTTTCCGGGCTTTGCTTCCAAGCGAACGAACAGTGCGACTTTGACCATGGCTCGTCTCCTCTGGTTGAGAGTCACCCACTATACGCCCTTTTATGCCGTCAGTGGTTGACAGGGGAGTCCATACACGAACTGTTAGGCACCACCTATTGCTCTTTCCCACATAGCCACTGGTCCAGGTTGCAGTTGAAACAATGGATGGCACTCTGGGGTGAGCAGGCCTTGCCATTTGGCAAGAACTACCGGGCTACGGACTGAGAGTTTGTTTTGCAGATGCTGCCACTCAAAGGCAAGTTGGCCAGTGCTAACTGGGATAATTTGAAGGGAACGGATCGAGCCAATCTTGGTTTTATCGAATGAGTAGCCGCGACTTGTGGCTTCGGCATGCACTGAAGCGAGATACGAGTTTATGGCTGAGCGCGGGAATGGATGTTCTTTGAATCGCTGCAATTGTGGATGCTGGGTGTAGCCCCGCGTTTCGCCGCGGAGCACCGCTTTTGCAAGTAGTGCCTCACGCCAAAGTGCGACTAGCCCTTGCGGGTCGAGATATCTTGGATGGAGTGACCAAAGGCGCATGTTGTGGAGCCTAACGAATGAAAGGGACTTCCCCGTCCCGGGTGTGCCGCGCGTTGGCGGGTTTCGACAACCAGGTGCCCGGATGGGAAGCGTAGGCTCGCATCTTCACACGCGTGATTGGAAGGAGAAGTCCCATGAGCATCATCGTAAGCCTTGGCATCGATCTGGCAAAGAACGTGTTTGCGCTGCATGGCGTGGATGCGATGGGCAAGCCGGTGTTGGTGCGTCTCAATGTGGCCCGCTTGGCTTTGGTCGAACTTGTTGCTCGGTTGCCGCCGTGTTTGATCGGCATGGAAGCCTGTTCGGGCGCGCACCATTGGGCGCGTGTGTTTGCCCAGCACGGCCACACGGTGCGTCTGATGGCACCCAAGTTCGTGGCGCCGTATCGGCTGTCGGGCAAACGCGGCAAGAACGATGATCCACGGTGCACGTTCGGCCCTGGTGGCCGCACACACGGCCCGAAAACGTGGCCAGCCGCTGGATCGAACCCAGCAATGGGCGTTGGCGCTGGCCGAGCGCAAGGGCCACAACACGGCCGCCGTGGCCTTGGCCAACAAGACCGCGCGCCGGCTGTGGGCGGCCGAACATCACGGCACACGTTTTGATCCCGAGCACGTCAGTCGGCGCGAAGCAAACGCCGCCT
>DASSYF010000004.1:0-7476 GCA_035703435.1 Chiayiivirga sp.
CAGGAACGGGTTGTGGTTGACGGGTGGCAGCGGCAGCGCCACCACATCGAGATCGGAGGCGGGGTTCTGTTCCAGGCCCGGCACGATCACCAGCGCGTAGCGGAACAGTTGGTTGAACCACGTCCTGACTTTCTCGGCGACGGAGAGCGCCTTGCGCTTCTCGATCTTGGCGATCACCTCCAAGAGGTCGGGACGCTTGATCTCATAGACCGACCGCTTGCCCAAGGCGGGCAGCACATCCTTGTCGAAGATGCGCGGAAGTATCGAGAGGGTCGTCTGCCGGCCTTCCTTGAGGCTGAGCCCGCGATGCTTGAGCCACTTGCGATACACCGCCTCGAAGGTGTTTTCGTCGGCGAGCCGGACAGCAGTGCGCTTCTGCTTGCGGTGAACGCGAGGATTGGTGCCTTTGGCTAGCAGGGCGCGCGCTTCGTCGCGTAGGATGCGGGCCTCGCGAAGCGTCACCTCCGGGTAGGTGCCGAGCGACATCCGCTTCTGCTTGCCCGCCCAGTAGTAGCGGAAGTGCCAAGTCCTGCCCCCTGCAGCCGTGACGGCCAGGGAGAGGCCATCCAAGTCAGGGAGGGTGTATGCCTTGCCAGTTGCCTTGGCCTGTCGAACGGCCAGGTCTGAGAGTGCCATGCTATTGCTCCTGAACATGAGTCAGGAACCAGATGCTGGTCACGTCGACCTCGCCCCTCCATCAACAATCCGGAATCAGCCGCGCCCACAAAAATGGACTTGTTTGTGGACTTAAAAGTCCCGGCTGTAGGCGGATCGCAGTGGACTACGGCAGAACGTCAAAGAGAGGAAAAGTCCTTGTGTGGCAACCACTTGCATACTCTCTTGGACTTCTGCGGAAGTCCGCAGAATGATGCGGTGGAGCGGGTGAAGGGAATCGAACCCTCGTCAGTAGCTTGGGAAGCTACAGCTCTACCATTGAGCTACACCCGCAGCGCGACGATCATAACCAGCCTGCGCCAACGCGGCAATGCATCACCTGCGCTGCTCGCTGTCCTCAAGGCGCGATGGGCATGTGGTGATGAACGCTGAGAACATGCAGGTACACGTTCGGGGAAATTCGTGGCTGCAATCGTTCGCGCAACAAGGCGATAATTGCGGGATGGACGCCCAGTCACTCCAGCCTGATGCCTGCCTTCACGCGCGTGTCGTGTCTTGGCATGCACGCAATGACCTTGGCGCGCGCGGGGTGTGGTGATGACACACGAAAACCCGTCCATTCGCGATGTTGCTGCCGGGCGATTGCGGCCCATCCGCAGCTTCGTGCTGCGCCAAGGCCGGCTCACGCCGGCGCAGGAACGCGCGTTCGAGCAGCACTGGTCGCGCTACGGTCTGGAACCGGCTGGCGCACCACGCGAGCTCGACGCGGTATTCGGCCGTCACGCCGATCACGTGCTGGAAATCGGTTTCGGCAACGGCGAGGCACTGCGCTTTGCCTGCGCCAATGAACCCGAACGTGACTTCATCGGCATCGAGGTTCATCGGCCTGGCGTGGGCCGACTGCTGAATGCCCTGGCGCAGGACGGCGCGAGCAATGTGCGGCTCTACAACCACGATGCGGTGGAAGTGCTGGAACAGGACATCGGCGATGCGTCGCTGACTGAAATCCGCATCTATTTTCCCGATCCGTGGCACAAGAAGCGCCACAGCAAGCGGCGCCTGATCCAGCCCGCCTTCGCACGTCTTCTGGCGCGCAAGTTGGCACCGGGCGGCCTGCTGCATCTGGCCACCGATTGGGAACCGTATGCCGAGCACATGTGGGACGTGCTCGATGCCGAGCCGGCCTTCGAGAATCGCGCCGGACCTCGCGACTACTTCCCGCGTCCGGCCTGGCGGCCTGAAACCCATTTCGAAGCGCGCGGCCTGCGTCTCGGACACGGGGTGTGGGACTTGCTCTATCTGCGTCGCGACCCCGTGGCCAACGACGCTCGCCCAACGCACGCGCCCTCGGCGATCGGCTGAGGCATGGATCAGGAGCTGCTCGATACCACCACCGCATTGACCCCGGACATGATGGTGGTGCTGGCCTTGGTCGGCTTCACCATGGTGATGTTCGTCTGGGAGAAGCTGCGCGCCGATGTCACCGCCATGCTGGTGTTGGTGCTGCTGGGCTTGACCGGCCTGGTGTCGTCGGATCAGATTTTCCAGGGCTTTGCCGGTAACGCCGTCATCAGCGTCACCGCCACGATGATGCTGGGTGCAGGTCTTGACCGAACCGGCCTGATGAACCGCATCGCGATCTGGCTGTTGCGTCATTCCAAGGGTGTGGAAGAACGTCTGGTGCTCTACACCTCGGCGGTGGCCGGCCTGATTTCCTCCACCATGCAAAATCCCTCGGTGGTGGCCTTGTTCCTGCCGGTCGCCTCGCGTTTGTCCGCACGCAGCGGCGTGGCGCTCTCGCGTCTGTTGCTGCCGATTGCCATCTGCGTGGTGCTGGGCGGCTCGCTGACCATGGTCGGCAACTCGCCGCAGATCATGCTCAACGACCTACTCGAACAAGCCAATCGCAACCTGCCGTCGGGCGTGGCGACATTGAAAACCCTGCCGATGTTTGCGCCCACACCGATCGGCTTGGCGCTGCTGGCCGTGGGCTTGATCTACTTTCGCGTGTTCGGCAAACGCCTCCTGGGTGGCATGGCCGACAAGAACGTCACGCCGGCGCGCACCGAGAGCTACTACGCCAATACCTATGGCATTTCAGGTGAAGTATTCGAGCTGACCGTCACTTCGGAAAGCCCTCTGGTCGGCATGTCCATCCGTGAAGCCGAGGCGCAGAAAGGAGCGCCCTTGCTGCTGGCGCTCAAGAGCGGCAACGAGGCACGGCTGGCGCCACCGGGCAACGAAATGATCTGGGTGGGCAGTGTGCTGGGTGTCATGGGCACGCGCGAACAGGTCGGTGATTATGCACAGAACAACCTCCTGCGGCTGCACACGCGCCTGCGGCATTTTGCCGACCTGTTCAATCCCAGCCGCACCGGCATTTCCGAGGCGGTGATTCCGCCGACCTCGCATTTCATCGACCAGACCCTGGATCAACTGCGCCTGCGCCGCCGGCACAACATCAGCGTGCTGGCGGTCTATCGCGGCAGTGACGTGCACCGCGAAGATTTCCGCAGCCTGCCCTTGCGCGCGGGCGACATGCTGGTGTTCCACAGCGTCTGGCGCGATCTTGCGACCGCTGCCGCCAGCCGCGACTTCGTGGTGGTCACCGACATCCCGACCGACGAGCAGCGCCCGCACAAGTTGTGGTTGGCGATGGCGATCTTTGCGGTGTCCCTCGGCCTGGCCCTGAGCCATCAGATCTCGGTGCCGGTGGCGCTGATGTCGGGCGCGATTGCGATGGTGTTGACCGGCGTATTGAGCATGGACGAAGCCTATGCCTCGATCAGCTGGAAAACCGTGTTCCTGATGGCGGGCATCCTGCCCTTGGGCTGGGCCGTGGACTCATCCGGGCTGGCCAATTACCTGGCCCAGCAGGTCATGGCGCGCCTGGGTGACATGCCCGACGTGGTGCTGCAATCGGCCTTGGCCATCTTGACCGTGATCATGGGGCTGGTGGTCAGCCATGTGGGCGCCACCGCGATCATGGTGCCGATCGCCATCAACATCGCCATTTCCGCCGGCGCACCGCCCCTGCCCTTTGCCATGATCATTGCGCTATCGGCGTCGAACAACCTGATCAGCACCTCCAACACGGTGTTGACCATGGTCAGCGGTCCCGGCAACTACCGCAGCGCGGATCTGATGCGCGTGGGCCTGCCACTCACTGCGCTGTATCTGGTCGTGGTGATCGCAATGGTGAATCTGATCTATTGAGATTCAGAGCCGTACCGGCAAGCTGCGGATGCGCTGTACCAAGGCATTCAAGCCCGCTTCTTCGGGCTGTTCACGACCGGAAAGCCACGGCCAGAGCACGGTGTCCTCGCAGCCCAGGAGATGCTCGAAATGGGCGCGCTCATCGATCGCAGCCTCGGACCAGCATTGGTCGAGATAGCGCGTCAACAGCGCATCCAATTCGCGCATGCCGCGACGGCTTCGCCAATGCAATCGCGCCAGGGTGCGGGCATCCTCACTCATGCGGACACGCCGCTGACGTGCGACTCACAGCCCACGCCGAGCGACCATCATCTTCTTGATCTCCGCAATCGCCTTGGCCGGATTGAGACCCTTGGGACAGGTGCGGGTGCAATTCATGATGGTGTGGCAACGGTAGAGCTTGAACGGGTCTTCGAGGTCATCCAGACGCGCGCCGGTGTCCTCATCGCGCGAGTCGACCAACCAGCGATAGGCCTGCAGCAGGATGGCCGGGCCGAGGTAACGGTCGCCGTTCCACCAATAGCTTGGGCAGGCGGTGGAGCAGCAGGCGCACAGGATGCATTCGTACAGGCCGTCGAGCTTCTTGCGATCTTCCGGTGACTGCAGTCGCTCGGAAGTGGGTGCCGGGCTATCGGTACGAAGCCAAGGCCGGATCGATGCGTACTGGGCGAAGAAATGGGTCAGATCGGGCACCAGATCCTTCACCACCGGCATGTGCGGCAGCGGGAACACCCGAATCTCGCCATCGCCCAGGCTTTCCGCTGCGCAGGTACAGGCGAGGGTGTTGGTGCCCTCGATGTTCATCGCGCACGAGCCGCACACCCCTTCGCGGCAGGAGCGGCGAAAGGTCAAGGTCGGATCGATTTCGTTCTTGATCTTGATCAGCGCGTCCAACACCATCGGCCCGCAGCTGGCGGTGTCGATTTCGTAGGTATCCACCCGCGGCTTGGCATCCGAATCCGGATCCCAGCGATAGATCTTGAAGGTGCGCACCGCGCCCTTGGCATCCTTGGCAGGAAAATGCTTGCCTTGCTTCTGGACTTTCGAGTTCTTCGGTAGGGTCAGTTCGGCCATGGCGTTGCGATCCGGAATTCAGTGTGAAACGTGCGGCCACGCGGCGTGCGTGGCCCGTCTTGTCAATACACGCGCGGCTTGGGCGGCACCGACTGGACTTCATCGGTCAGCGGCTTGAGCTGCACCGGACGATAGTCGAAGCTGACCTTGCCCTTGGCATCGATGCTGGCCAAGGTGTGCTTGAGCCAGTTGACATCATCGCGATCGGGATAGTCCTCACGCGCATGTGCGCCACGCGATTCGGTACGGTTGCCCGCCGAGGCCATGGTCACCACGGCCTGATGCAGAAGGTTCTGCAGCTCCAGGGTTTCCACCAGATCCGAATTCCAGATCATCGAACGATCGCTGATGCGTACGTGCTCGAAGCTCTCGAACACTTCGGTGATTTTCTTCAAGCCTTCCGCCAAGGTATCAGCGGTGCGGAATACGGCCGCATCGGCCTGCATCGTGCGCTGCATGGTTTCGCGGATCTTCGCGGTCGGCAGATCGCCCTTGGAATGGCGAATGCGATCGAGATTGGCCAAGGCAGGATCGAGCGCCGACGCCGGCAAGGACTTGTGACGGGCACCCTTGGTGAGGGTTTCGGCGCAGCGATTGGACACCGCACGTCCGAACACCACCAGATCCAGCAACGAGTTGGAACCCAAGCGATTGCCGCCGTGCACCGACACGCAGGCCGCCTCGCCGATGGCGTACAGGCCTTCGACCTGCTGGATATCGCCATTGCGCGGCTGCACCACTTCGCCAAAGCGATTGGTGGGGATGCCGCCCATGTTGTAGTGCACCGTCGGCAGAATCGGGATCGGTTCCTTGGTCACGTCCACGCCGGCAAAGATGCGTGCCGATTCGGCGATGCCCGGCAGACGCTCGTGGATCACTTCCGGGCCCAGATGCATCAGGTTGAGGAAGGCGTGATCCTTGTGCTCGCCCACGCCGCGGCCTTCGCGCACTTCGATGGTGATGGCACGGCTGACCACATCGCGTGAGGCCAGATCCTTGGCGTGCGGCGCATAGCGCTCCATGAAGCGCTCGCCCTTGGAATTGGTGAGGAATCCGCCTTCGCCGCGCACGCCCTCGGTAATCAGACAGCCCGCGCCGTAGATGCCGGTGGGATGAAATTGCACGAACTCCATGTCCTGCATCTTGAGCCCGGCTCGCAAGGCCATGCCACCGCCATCGCCGGTACAGGTATGAGCCGAAGTGCAGGAAAAGTAGGCACGACCATAGCCGCCGGTCGCCAACACCACACCTTGACCACGGAACAGGTGCAATTCGCCGGTGCCCAGTTCCAGCGCCAGCACGCCACGGCAGGCACCGTCGGCGTCGAAAATCAGGTCCAGCGCAAAGAACTCATCGAAAAAGCGCGCCTGATGCGCCAAGGCCTGCTGGTACAAGGTGTGCAACATGGCGTGGCCGGTACGATCGGCCGCAGCGCAGGTGCGCTGAGCGGGCGGACCTTCGCCGTAACGGGTCGTCATGCCACCGAACGGACGCTGGTAGATCTTGCCCAGTTCGGTACGCGAGAACGGCAGGCCGTAGTGCTCCAGCTCGTAGATCGCAGGAATGGCCTCGCGGCACATGTACTCGATGGCGTCCTGATCGCCCAACCAGTCCGAACCCTTGACGGTGTCGTAAAAGTGGTAGCGCCAGTCGTCCTCACCCATGTTGCCCAGCGCCGCCGCCACGCCACCTTGCGCTGCCACGGTGTGCGAGCGGGTGGGATAGACCTTGGTGATGCAGGCCGTGCTCAGGCCCTTCTCGGCCAGACCGAAGGTGGCACGCAAGCCGGAGCCACCGGCCCCGACGACGACCATGTCGAATTGATGTTCAGTGATCTTGTAGGCAGGAGGCATGATCGACTCAGGCGGCAAAAAGGATGCGGCCGATGGCCACCAGGGAAACCAGCGCGCCCAAGGAACAGGCGAACCAGACCAGAAGTTGGGCAATGATGTTCATGGCGGGGCCGTGGACGTAATCCTCGATCACCACCTGCAAGCCCAGACGGGCATGCCAGAACATCATCAACAACAAGGCCGACAACAGCACGGCATTGACCGGCTGCGCGAGGGTGGCGTGTGCCGTGGCGTAGTCGGCATGCAGAAGACTCAATACCAGCCAGACCAGCCAAGGCACCAGAAACACCAGTGCCACCGCGCTGATGCGTTGCACGATGAAGTGATGGGTACCGTCCTTGGCCGAACCCAGGCCCTTGGCATGTTTCATCGGATTGCGACGATCGAACTGGCGCGCGCTCATGCCGCACCTCCCACCGTCAATCCGAAGTAACAAATCAAGGCACCGACCACGACCGTCAACACCATGACCGTCCAACCACTGCGGTAGGCCTCGGGCAAGGTGAAGCCACGGCCCGCATCCCAGAACAAATGGCGGATGCCGTTGAAGAAGTGATAGACCAGCGAGAACACGAAGCCGGCCAGCACGATTCGGCCGGGCAAGGAGCCGATGCAGGCGGCGAAGTCCGCGTAAGCCTCCGGCCCACGCATCACCGCCACCAGCCAAGCAACCAAGACGAAAGCCCCCACCACCAAGGCCATGCCCGTGATGCGGTGC
>DASSYF010000031.1:0-61543 GCA_035703435.1 Chiayiivirga sp.
GCCGAGCCGGAGTGGTTCATCGATATTCTGATCGCGGTGGTATGGGTGTCGATCGGGGTGGTGTTTTTTGCCACCATCGCGCGCCGACGCATCCGTCACATCTATGTGGCCAATTGGTATTACGGCGCGTTCATCATCGCCGTTGGCCTCTTGCACATCGTCAACAATATCGCGGTGCCGGTGTCGCTGACCAAGTCCTATGTGGTGTGGTCGGGTTCGGTCGATGCCATGGTGCAGTGGTGGTATGGGCACAACGCGGTGGCGTTCTTCCTGACCGCCGGCTTCCTCGCGATGATGTACTACTTCGTGCCGCGCCAGGCCAAGCAGCCGCTGTGGAGCTATCGCTTCTCGATCGTCAATTTCTGGGCGCTGATTTCGGTCTACATGTGGGCCGGTTCGCATCACCTGATGTACACCGCGCTGCCCGATTGGGTGCAGTCGGTGGGCATGGCTTTCTCGCTGGTGCTGCTGATGCCCAGTTGGGGTTCGGCGGCCAATGGCTTGTTCACCTTCAATGGTGTCTGGCATACGCTCAAGAATGATCCGGCGGCCAAGTTCATGGTGGTGTCGCTGGTGTTCTATGCCGCCTCCACCACCGAAGGCTCGTTGATGGCGATCAAGACCGTCAACGCGCTGTCGCATTACACCGACTGGACCGTGGCGCACGTGCATTCGGGCGCGATCGGCTGGGTGGCGATGATCACCATCGGCTCGCTCTATGCGATGGCGCCGCGCGCGCTGGGTGTGCCGGCGATGCACTCGAACAAGGGCATGGAGCTGCACTTCTGGCTGCACATGTCCGGAACCCTGCTGTACGTCGTCTCGATGTGGACTTCCGGTGTCACGGCCGGCCTGATGTGGCGCGCCACCAATGCCGATGGCACCCTGAAGTACGCCTTCCTCGACTCGCTGATCACGATCCATCCGTACTACATCATTCGTGCGGGCGGTGGACTGCTGATCGTGGCGGGCATGGTGGTCATGGCCTGGAATCTTTGGCACACCGCGCGGCCTGCGCGCCACAAGCTCATCACTCCGATTCCAGTGCCGATTCCGGAACCCACCCATCACCAGTCCCCGGCACCCTTGCCGGCCCATGGCTGAGGCGCGTCATGTCCAAGTACAAATATTTTGAGTTCATCGAAAAGCACACCGCGGTGCTCGGCATCGGCATTGCCTTGATGGTGTCGCTGGGCGGCCTGGCGGAAATCACGCCGCTGTTCATGCAGGCCAATGCCGCAAAACCGGCCGGTGTCGAGCCCTACGATCCCGTGCGTCTGGCGGGCAAGGACATCTACGTGCGCGAAGGCTGCTACCTCTGCCATTCGCAGATGATCCGCAGCCTGCGCGCCGAGGTCGAACGCTATGGGCCGTATTCGATGGCGCACGAGTCCTATTACGACCGGCCAATGCAATGGGGCTCCAAGCGTACAGGTCCTGATCTGGCGCGAATCGGCGGCAAATATTCGGATGTCTGGCAGATCCAGCACCTCATGGACCCGCGTTCGGTGGTGCCGGCATCCAACATGCCGTCCTATCCGTGGCTGAAGGATGCGCTGGTGGATGGCGAGGATATTCAGGCGCGCATGAAGGTGCTCAAGATGCTGGGCGACCCCTACAGCGACGAGGACATCGAGTCGGCACCCAAGAAGCTGGAAGGCGTCACCGAGATGCAAGCCATCGTGGCCTATCTGCAAGGCCTTGGCCTGCATCGTGATGCGGGCCAGACGCCGCTGGACACCTCGCCATGAGCGCGCTGTGGGGCAACCTGATTGGTGTGCTGATCCTGGTGCTGATGGCGTGTTTCATCGGCATTTGGATCTGGGCGTGGCGCGCTCGGCACAAACCGGTTTTTGATCGGATGGCGCGACTTCCGCTGGAAGATGATCGCCGCCCGCCGCGTGAGGAAAAGGACGAACTACTGTGAGCGCATTCTGGTCAGGCTGGATCCAGGCCTTGGTGATCCTGAACATGGGGATCACCTTCTTCCTCTTCATTTTTGCGATCCGCACCCACATTCCGACCTTGCCCGATGGCACCACCGGTCACGTCTGGGCACACGGCGTACTGCGTGAAGGACTGGCCAAGTTGCCGCGATGGTGGATCCTGGCATCGCTGTTCTGGTTCTTGTCGGGTTGGATTTACCTGGTGCTGTATCCGGGTTTCGGCAATCACAAAGGTGTGTTGGGGTGGACCTCGCACAATCAGCTCCAGGAAGAGCTGACCGAAAATCGTGACCGTCTGGAGGCGACCTATTCGCAGTTCCGCAACCAGCCGCTCGATCGGCTGGCACTGGACGAAGATGCGCACCGCATTGGTCGTCGCCTGTTCGTCGACAACTGCGCCGCATGCCACGGCCGCAACGGCGAAGGCAATGTCGGATTCCCGCGTTTGAACGACACCTTCTGGACCTGGGGTGGCACGCCTGACGACATCCTCACCACCATCACCCACGGCCGCAACGGCATGATGGCTCCGGTGGGAGCGGCCTTGGGCGAGGACGGCACGGTGGCCGTGGCCAACTATGTCGCCAGTCTCTCGGGCATCGAGCACGATGCCAGCCTGGTTGAAACCGGCAAGGAAAAATTCGGCACCATCTGCGCCGCTTGCCACGGACCGGATGCCAAGGGTAACCCGATGCTGGGTGCGCCGGACTTGACCGCTGGCATCTTCCTGCACACCGTGGGCGTGCCGGGCATCATCGAAACCATCAACCATGGCCGCAGTGGCGAGATGCCGGCTTGGAGCGGGCGACTCGATGAAGACGAGATTCGCCTGCTGGCCGCGTGGGTGATTGGCAATGTCGACGCCAAGGCCTCAGCCCACTGAAGCCCCGATACCGCCCTGGTATCGGGTGCCCTTCGTCTGGTTCCTGATCGTATTGGGCTTGGTAACCCTGCTGGGCTGCGTTCATTTGATCGTGCTCAGCGTTCAGGCCGATGATCCATCGGTGCTGGATCCACATCACCAGCAGATGTTCAAGATGCCGGTGGCCACGCCGCCGGCTTCAGCGCCACCTGCGGCCGATCCTGAACCATGAACGCGCCGGTTCTTTGCCGTCATTGCGGCGAAATGGTGCCCAAGGGAACACAGCTGACGGCGCGCATCGATGGTCGTGAGCAAGCCGTGTGTTGCCGTGGCTGCAAGGCTGCGGCGACGTGGATCGCCGACGCGGGACTCTCGGACTACTACCGCTTGCGCAGCCGCGAGGCGGAGCGGCCCGATGCATCAGCCAGTGATCACGCCGCTTGGAAGCAAGCCGAACTGCGTCGGCATGTGGTGCGCCAACTGGCAGCGGATCGGCACGAAGCCGCGCTACTGGTCGACGGCGTGCGCTGCGCGGGCTGCGTCTGGTTGATCGAACGCGCCTTGTTGCAAGTGGATGGTGTGCGGCAGGTGAGCGTCAATGCCGTGAGTCGGCGTGCGCGCGTGGTGTTCGATCCACGGCGCAGTGATCTTTCGACCCTGCTCGATGTGTTGTCCCAGGCGGGCTATCGGCCCTTGCCACTGGACGCTGCGGCGCTCGACGATGTTCGTCGCAGCGAATCGCGCGATGCCTTGAAACGCCTGCTGGTGGCGGGCTTCGGCATGATGCAGGCGATGATGTTCGGCATGGCGCTCTGGTTGGGTGCCTTCGAGGACATGGGCGCGGCAACGCGCGATCTTTTTCGCTGGTTCGGTTTCCTTGTGGCCACGCCCGTGGTCCTGTACTCGGCCCGACCGTTCTTTGTCGGCGCCAAGCGCGCGCTGGCGGCACGGCAATTGGGCATGGACGTGCCGGTGGCGCTGGCGGTTGCGTTGATCTATCTCGCCAGCGTGATCGAGATGCTGATCGGCGGAACCGAGGTGTACTTCGAATCGGTGAGCATGTTCGTGTTCTTTCTTTTGATCGGGCGCAACCTGGAAATGCGTGCGCGCCATCGCGCCGTCGACAGTACCGATGCGCTGGCGCGGCTGGCGCCTGCCTTCGCCGACCGGCGCGCGGCCGATGGCAGTCTGCAGCGCGTGGCCACGATCGAACTGCGTCCCGACGACTGCGTATTGGTGGCCGAAGGCGCACATGTTCCGGTCGATGGGGTGTTGCTCAGTGCCAAGGCCTTGCTCGATGAAGCGCTGGTGTCCGGAGAATCGAGCGCGCAGCTCAAGCAGCGTGGCGATGCCTTGATCGGCGGCAGTGTGGTCGTGTCCGGGCCGCTGGAATTTCGCGTTACCCAAGTGGGTGCCGATACCTTTCTATCGCAAATGGCAGCGCTGGCGTTGCGTGCACAGACCGCGCGGCCGCGTCTGGCGCGCGCTGGCGAGCGCGCCACCACGCACTTTGTCGCGCGCGTGCTGACGCTCACCTTGATCACGGCGCTGGCGTGGTGGTGGTTCGATCCGTCGCGGATCCTGTCGGCCAGCCTTGCGGTGCTGGTGGTGTCGTGCCCCTGTGCGTTTGCACTGGCGGTACCGGCCGCGATGACCCGCGCCCTGGGCGTGTTGGCGCGTCACGGCGTATTGGTGATCAAGCCCGATGCGCTGGAAACCTTGTCCAAAGTCGATGTCGCGCTGTTCGACAAGACCGGCACCCTGACCCGGAGCACGGCCTTGGCGAGTGTGCGGGCCAGCGAAGGTGTCAGTTTGGAAAAAGCGCGTTCGCTGGCCGCGGCATTGGCCATCCACAGCCGCCATCCTGTGGCGCAAGCCATCGCGCAGTCGAGTGCTCCGGCGCTCCTGCACGCCGAACAGGTGACTTCGATTCCCGGCTTGGGTCTGGAAGGCTGGGTGGATGGGCGAAGGCTGCGCTTGGGTCGTGCCCCGTTTGCAATCGGGCAGGATGCCGATGCGGATGAAGCGACGATATTGGCCGAGGAGGGCAAACCCTTGGCGCGTTTCACCTTCGATGAAGTCTTGCGCGACGAGGCCAAGGCCAGCCTCATGGCCTTGAAAAAGGATGGCATCCACTGCGCCATCCTCAGCGGCGATGCAGCGGCGCGCGTGGCGCGAATCGCCGATCAACTCGACATCAGCGACCGCCACGCGGGCCAGTTGCCAGAGGACAAGTTGACGCGAATCCGTCACTGGCAAAGTCAAGGCCATTGCGTCCTGGCCGTGGGTGACGGCAGCAACGATGTGCCGGTGCTGGCCGGGGCCGATGTGTCGGTGGCCTTGTCATCAGGGACCGAACTGGCCCAGGCCAATGCAGACGTGGTGCTGTGTTCCGGCAACCTGCTGGCCTTGTCCCAGGCACGCGCCATCTCGGCGCAGTGCGCACGCATCCTGCGCCAGAACCAAGCCTGGGCCTTGGCCTACAACCTCGCGGCGATCCCCTTGGCGGCCTTGGGTTTCGTGGCGCCGTGGCTGGCCGCCATCGGCATGTCGGCGAGCTCACTCCTGGTCGTGCTCAACGCCTTGCGCATTGGGCGACACGGCGTGGAGACACCGGACACGACGGTGCGCGAAGCCGCCATGTCAGCCGTCGTGCAGCAGGCATCCGCATGAGCATCCTGATCCTGATGATTCCCTTGTCCTTGCTGTTCGTGCTGGGCGCGGGCGCGGCCTTCTTCTGGGCCGTCAATCACGATCAGTTCGATGACATGGAATCGCCTGGCTTGCTGCCACTCAGCGAGCCGGCCGTCGTGCCCGAAGCCAGCGCGCATTCCGACACCACGGACGCAATGGTTACGGCTGCGGCTGATGACACGGCATTCGCCGTCGCGGCGCCAACCCGGACGCCGGCAAAAACCATTCCATGCGATCCATCGTGACGTGCCGATCGATCTGCTGACCTTGGCTGCCGCCTTTCTCGCCGGACTGGTCGGCAGCGTGCACTGCGTGGCCATGTGCGGCGGCATCGCCACCGGCTTTGCGCCGGCTGGCGTGGATCGCGCCAAGGCCTTGCGTTCCGCGTTCACCATCAATCTCGGACGCGCCTCGGGTTATGCCGTGGCCGGTGCCATCGTCGGCGGATTCGGGCATGGGCTGGTGGCGCTGTTTCGTGCGGGGCACTTGATGTTCGGGTTGCGTGCGCTGGCCGGCGTGGTGCTGATCGTGGTGGCGCTGCGCATGCTCGGTCTGAATCCGCATTTCGGCGCCTTCGGTCGCGTGGGCGAGAAGGTGTGGGCGTTGCTGAGTCCGATCCGTTCGCGCCTGTTGCCCGCCAGCACCACGCCGCGTCGTTTCGCCCTGGGCATGGTCTGGGGCTGGTTGCCGTGTGGCCTCTCCGGCACCTTGCTCACGGCCGCGTGGTTGCAGGCCAACGCCTTGGGTGGTGCGGCCTTGAT
This sequence comes from Chiayiivirga sp., assembly GCA_035703435.1. Classification (GTDB taxonomy): domain Bacteria; phylum Pseudomonadota; class Gammaproteobacteria; order Xanthomonadales; family Xanthomonadaceae; genus Denitratimonas. The sequence continues at coordinate 6,264 of DASSYF010000031.1, forward strand.
GATGGCCTTCGGCCTCGGCACCTTTCCCGCCATGATGCCCCTGTCCTTCAGCGGCGCACGCTGGCGCGCCAAAACTGGCCAGCGTCGCGTGATGGGCGTACTCGTGTTGCTCGCCGGCCTGCTCACCATTGCCGCGCCGTGGCTCATGCACCTGCCGGCCTTGCACGGCGTGCTGGGTGCGCTGGGCTGCCTGCCAAGCCGGATCTGAAGGCATTCAGTCCGGGGGATTGGCCTCGAAACCATTGGAAAAGATCGACGGGTGCAGGAACTTGACTTCGATGGCGCCGGCGTCGATGAAGCCGACACCATCGCCATTTCCATCCTGCGGGCGTGCCATGCCACGTGCGTCGACCGGCAAGGCCTGGTGCGTGTCTCCGCCAATATCAATGGCCAAGGAACCAGGGCCCGGCACCAGCATCGCGGGAAGCTGGCTGCTGTCCAATTGCAATGGCCCTGGCGCGCCGATGACGGCGCCCGTTGCGGACAGTTGATCGCAGGATTCGGCAAACACATTGCCCGTCGTGGCTCCGGTCAAGGTGATGTCGATGAGCTCGCAGGCAGCGCCCGCGCTGGAGGCGACCGGGCCCATCAGTGTCCATGCCCAACGCTTGATCTCGGCCTCGGTCACGAACAGGTTCGAACCGAAAGCCGCGTGGTTTTCATTGAATGACAGATGCCGTGCATCGAGGCTGCCGGCCAGCACGATCAACGCACCGCCAATACCTTGCGCGATGGTGTTGCCACTGAAGCTGCTGTTGACTGCCGAAAGGGCAACGTTGGAAATCACCAGACCCGCGCCATAGCTCACTTGGCTGTTGTTGCTGATGCTGTTGCCGACGAAACTGCTGTCTCGCAGAGAGCCCGTGCAATCACTATCCAGACACTCGATCACGGCTGCGCCGCCCATGGTCGTGGTGGCGTTGGGGGAAACGATGCGGTTGTTGCTGAACTGCGTGCGATCCAGATACGCAATATGGTTGGTCCTGAGATAGGCCGCTCCACCCACGCCACGCGCCTGTCCGCTCAGACGCTCGACTTCATTGCCTTCAAAGTGGCTGTTGGAAATTTGCAGATTGCTTCCCAGCAGCCAAATGGCAGCGCCACCCATGACGAAGCTGCCGGAACTGGATGTCACGGCAACGGCATTTGCAGAAAAGTGGCTGTCGCGGATGAAGATCGTGCTGCTCGGTGCAACCCAGTGTACCGCGCCGCCAGTGGCGTCCGTATTGGTGCCTACCGCCTTGCACGCTTCGAATTGCGTGCCATACAGATACAGCGACGCGGTGCCAAGCGCGGTGGTTCGTTGCAGACAACCGCCTTGGCCATTCAGGCTGCGACCGTTGCGCAGGTGCAGTCCTTGCAGTTTCAGTTGGATCAGGGTCGCAGACACGCGCAGTATCTGTTTGTTGCCACCATCGATCACCGGCTTGCGATCATTGCCGTCGATGGTCGACATGTGCCCGTTGATCGTTGGCAAGCTCGATTGCAGCAGGATGACGCCTTCGTTCGGATAGGCGGTGGAAAACACGATCTCATGGATGGCCGGCTGAGCGGCCGAATTGAGATCGAGGATCGCCTGGCGCAAGGAGCCTGTGCCCGCGTCCTGGGTGTTGCTCACCAAGAAGGTATCGGCGTGGCCCACGGGGCTTGTGAGGACGAGCAAAAGCAGCAGTTTTCGCATGGCAGGTTCCAATCCCGTGGGGGTTTGCGGTTCAATACTGGAAAGCGCGAAAAAGCCGGACATGCCATCTGTGCCACCATGTCAAAGTCATGACTGAAGCCGACCCAAGGGTGTCCGTGCGGGCTGCCGATCAAGCCGCTGATCAAGGTTTGCTGGCGATGCTGGTGGATGTGTTTTACGCAGACCTCCGCCAGATCGCTCGGCGCGAGCGCTTTCGTGTGGGCGCGGGCGCCACGCTGTGCACCACGGCCTTGATCAGTGAGGCGTGGCTGAAACTGCAACGCAGCCAGGCATGGGAGAACGAGGCGCATTTTCTGGCCACGGCCGCATTGGCGATGCGTCACGTGCTGGTGGATGATGCCAGCGCGCGCAGCACGGCCAAGCGAAATCACGGTCAGGTGACCTTGAGTCTCGAGGCGGACGAGCTGGATGCTCCGGATGCGGCCGACGCTCAAATCCTCGAAGTGGATCAGGCGTTGCGACGTTTGGCGCAACTCAGCCCGCGCTTGGCGCAGGTGGTCAATTGCCGTTTTTTCGCTGGTTTCAGCGAAGTCGAAACGGCGCGCGCCATGGGCTTGACCGATCGAACCGTGCGCCGTGAATGGGTGAAGGCGAGGGCGTGGCTGTACGACGAACTGGGCGACGGACGCTGGGATTTGGCTGGCGATGAGACGCCCGTCGCGCACGGAACATGACTGATTCTGCGCCCGAGGTGATCACGCCCGATGCGTTTGCGCGTATCGAGGCCTTGGTCGATGCCGCATGGGAGCTGCCATCGGCCGAGCGCGCAGATTTCATCGAGCGTTCCAACGAAGCGATCGTGATCCGCCGAAGGGCTTTGGCGATGCTGCGTGCGATGGATGCCTCGGAAGGATTCCTTGAGGCAGACAAGGCCGTATCCTTGCAGGGCCAGACGCTGGGCGTGTGGCGTCTGTTGCGCCCGCTGGGCCGCGGTGGCATGGGCGAGGTTTGGTTGGGAGAACGTGCCGATGGCAATTTCGAACAACACGTGGCGATCAAACTGCTGCATCGCCAAGCTGGCTACACCGAGGATATCCTGCGCGAGCCTAAACTCCTGGCACGCTTGCAGCATCCGGGCATTGCCCATCTGATCGATGCCAGCCGCTTGCCCGATGGGCGAGTCTGCATCGTGATGGAATATGTGGATGGCACGAGCTTGCTGTCACACGTTCAAGGCCTGCATTTGAACGAACGGCTGCGTTTGTTTCTTGAAATCTGCGAGGCCGTGGCCTTTGCCCATCGACACTTGATCGTGCACGGCGATCTCAAACCCGAGAACATTCTGGTGCGCCGCGACGGTCGAGTGGCCCTGCTTGATTTTGGTATTGGTCGCCGTCTGGACGCCACGCAGGAATCCGAATCAGGACTGCGGCTCACGCCGCACTACGCGGCGCCGGAACAGTTGAGCGGTGCGGCGGCCAACACCCAGACCGATGTGTTTGCCTTGGGCGTGCTGTTGTATGAATTGATCAGCGGACAGTTGCCCTGGGGCGAGCGGGTGGGTAGCGGTGCACTGGCGCTGTTGCAACGCGCCGGATCGAGCGGCGTTGCAGCGCCCAGTGCGCGCATGACAACGCCTTGGCCGCAGCGGCGCGTGCGTGGCGATCTGGATGCCATCGTGGCGAAGGCGATGCAGGAAGATCCCGGCACGCGCTATGCGTCCGTGGAGGCCCTGGTCGGGGACCTGCGTGCCCATCTGGAACACCATCCAGTGACAGCCCGTGCCAACGTGGCCGGCTACGGTCTGCGCTGCTGGTTGCGTCGGCATTGGCTGGCCGCTGGCGTGAGCGTGATGGTCGTGATCGGCCTCGTCGGAGCCTTGGCGATGATCGATGCGGCGCGCCATGAAGCCCTGCGCGAGCGCGATAGTGCGCAGGTCGAAGCGCGACGCAGCAAAGCCGTGCGCGATTATCTGACACACATGTTTCGGGATGCACGGCAAGCGGCTCAGGGCGAAGCGACACTGACCGCCAAACAGGTGCTCGATCGCGCCGCCGATCGAATTCAGAACAATTTTGCAGATGACCCGGCGACGCAGGCCGATGTGCTCAAGGCCCTGGGCGAATTGCACTTTTATCTCGACGACTACACGGCCGCCGAGCCTTTGCTTCGGCGCTGGCTGGAGCATGAGTCGATCATTGCCGATCCGGTCGCGGCCGCCGATGTGCGCTTCACCCTCGCGCAAACCATCCTGCACCTGGGAAAACCAGACGAGGCCGCGGCGCTGTTGCAAGCGGCACAGGATTTCTGGCGCGGCGATGCCGCGCGTCATGCCGATGTTCTATTGACCAGCCGCAGTCTCGAAGCGCGTCTGCAACGCGAAGCCGGCGATCGCGAGGGCGAACTGAACACCTTGGAATCCGCTCTGGCGCAGCGCGTAGCGCGCTCAGGCGAAACCCATTTCGAAACCGCCAGTCTCCTCACCAACCTGGGCGCAGCGCAGATTCAGGCCGGACGCTTGGAGCAAGGCATCGCCACCTCGCGCCGTGCCCTGTTGCAGTGGCGAGCCTTGGGTCTGGATGCCAGCAATGACGCGCTCAACACCCTCAACAATCTGGCGGCGGCTTTGTTCCGCAGCGGCGATCTGGACGCAGCCGAGCCCGCCTTCGCGGATGCGGTGCGATTGCGTCGAAGTTTGTTTGGCCCTTCCGCCGCCACCGCTGCCTTGTTGGGCAACCATGCGCGGGTATTGAACGCGCTGGGGCGTTTCGAATCCGCACGCGAGCTGGCGCGAGAGGCCGAATCCATGGCGAAGACCCATGCGGGCGACGGCAGCGTCCTGACGCAATCGATACGCATCAGCCATGCGGAAATCCTCGCGGCGCTCAAGCGGGGTGACGAGGCGGCGTTGCGTCTGCATGCATCCTTTGCTCACGATGTGGCGACGCTGCCGGCGGTGCTGCGTCTGCGCGGCACGTTGTTGCGGCTCGAATTGGGCCACCTCGATGCAATGGGGCTCGATCGTGAGTTCGCCCTGCGTGTGCTTGAGCAGGCCGTCAACGAATTGGGTGCGGCAGCCGAGCCATTCCGTGCGCGGGTGCAGGCCGTCCGCGCACGTTGAGGCGCGCTCACTCACTCGCTCGCGGGCACCGCAATGATCTTGGCACCGGGTTTGAGCCCTGCCACCCAGCCTTCATCCTGCGCTTCCAAATGCATGGTCGCTTCGTAGGCTGGATGAAAGTCCGTCATTTCCAGATCGATCCAGATCCAGTTATCGGCGTTCGGATGAGACAACGGGGACGTGGCGGATTTCCTGGAAGGTCGCGAAGGTAACGGTGCCTCGTCGATCCGGCGCTGTGATGTCCGGAATCGGCTTCGTGCTCCGTATCCATCTCCGCTGCCAGCCATCTTCTGGCGCGACATGATTTCCGACCGACTTGCACGAGGTTCCACGATGTTCTTGCGCTATGCTTTCATCGTTCTCGCGTCCATCCTCGCCGCCAACGCATTGGCAGCCCCAGCCACGAGTTGCCCGCCGCTGGGGGCGTTGCCCGGTTATCTCGATGCCGAACCCAGCGACGATCTGCGCGCCTTCAACACCTTCGATTTCATGACGCCGAGCGAGAACGATACATCCGCGGTTACAGGCGTCTCCGGGCGCTATTGCGCGCAATCGCTAAACATTGCCGAAGGCGTGCAGCCGATGAGCGATCTGGAGATCCAGTCCAACTACCGCAGTCTGCTGGATGCCTTGGGCGCAACGTATTTCGTCAAAGAGGAAAACCGCACTGTCGCGAAAGTCGTGAAAGACGGCAAGGAAACCTGGATCGATGCCTACAGCGGCGAACACTGGATCGAAACCCGCGTGGTACAGCGCACGCCGCACGTTTTCTCGCTCACCACCCCTGGCGCGAGCGATCACGCCGCATTCGGCCACATGCCAGGCTATACCGTCGATAACCCGGAACGTCGCAATTTTGCCCAGCACGAGTTTTACCTGCGCGATGGCGAGGACACGGCCAGCGTCAACATCCAGGGCAAGTTCCACTTCGGCAGCTACTACATCGCCGAGGGCGCGCCGCTGGCGAGCGATGCGGACATCCTAGAAAACCACCGCAGCGTGATCAAGAAGCTCGGCGGGGAAATCCTGCTCGCCGAAAGCAACCGCACCACAGGCCGCTACCCAGGCGCGGACGGTGCGCCCGTGTGGGTCGAGGTGAGCAGCGGCGAGCACTGGTACGAATTGCGCGTGGTCGAGGAAAAACCGTTCTAGGCCAGCATCACCGCGCCGCAGGCCTCCATGCTCAAGGCCGCGCTGGATTCGGCCGGGCGCGTTGCGCTTTACATCAATTTCGATTTCGGCAAGGCCACGCTCCGTCCGGACGCCAAGCCGGTGTTGGATCAAATCGTCGCGTTGCTGAAGGACGATACCGGGCTGACGCTTGCCATCGAAGGTCATACCGACGATATCGGCAATGACGCGGCCAACCAGCGGCTCTCCGAAGAACGTGCGCGCGCAGTGATGGCGGCATTGACAGCGGGCGGTATCGAAGCGCCGCGTCTCTCAGCTGCAGGTCTGGGCGAATCCACGCCCATCGCTGCGAACGACGGAAGCGAAGGGCGTGCGAAAAACCGCCGCGTGGAACTGGTGAAGCAATGATTTGCCTAGCCGACGCTTCCATGCGCAGTCTGGTGACTACGGACTAATCGCGCGCTTGCGCTTGAAGTATGCAGACAACCGCGCGGAGGCGTCCTCGGTCTGCATGCTCGTGAGCTTCATCGCCGCGTTGGCGGCGCGGATCCTACCGCCCCCAATGCGAACCTGCGCGCACGGCCGGCCGGTAGTGCGTGCGCTTTGAAGCGCTGCGAGCGTGTTGAGCAACCCCTTGGCCAAACCAAGAACAGGGTTGGCGTCTGGCGTCACTCTGAGGCGGGTGTGGCGAGGAGCTTGATGCCCTGCTTCACGCCTGCCACCCAGTCGGCGTCCTGGGCTTCCAGTGTCATGGGTGCTTCGTGGCCCTTGAGATGGCAGCGCGGGTAGTCGATGAAATAACTGCCGGTGGGCTCGTAGTGCCAGCCGGCGCAGGCCGCATCGTTCATGCACAAGGCTTGGCAGTCGCGGGCAGTCTGTTCGACGCTGAATTCCAGCGCGCGCGTGCCTCCGCTTTGAGCACCTTCGATGTGGCCGCCGGCCCAACTCAGCGAATGGCCTGGAATCCATTCCTGCGCGCCTTGCACCGGGGTGGCGTGCGCCGGCTCAGAGCTGGTCACTTCACCCAAGGCTGCATTGAGTTCGGAGGCGTCGCGGGCCAGAAGATAACGCCCACCTGTGCGGTCCGCCAGGCAGGCCAGTTGTCGATCGGCAACGCTGCCCTTGGCAATGTCGAAGCCGATCACGTGTGCGGTGAAGTCCACACCCTCGCGCTCAAGTTCTTCGCCCAGCGCACAGGGGTCGGCATTGCAGGTTTCCTCGCCGTCGCTGATCAGAATCACGGTGGCTTTCTGCTCGCTCGAACGAAGGCGTGCAGCGGCCTGGCGGACCGATTCGCTGATCGGCGTCATGCCCATCGGCGTGATGGCATCGACCTTGTCGCCGATGGTCTGAGCGGTGTCGGGCGCCGGTGCCTGCAACAGTTCAATGTCTGCACAATCCCCTTTGCGGCGATGGCCGTAGGCCATGAGGCCAAGGTCACCGCCGTTCCAGTCGGCGAGCATGGTGTGCACCGCCTCGCGTGCAATCTCGATCTTGCTGCGCCCATCGATCTGGCCCCACATCGAGCCCGATGCGTCCAGTACCAGCAGGGTTTGTTGGGCAGGCGTCGATTGAGCGCAGGCCGGTGCGACCAAGCATGTGAGCGAGGCCATCGTGAGCAGCAGGATGGGAGTGCGAGGCGTCATGTGAAATTCCAGTCGGTTCGGGACAGCCGGTATAACGGGAGCTGGCGTGAAAACCGGACACGACCGGAATGGATTCAAAACCACTCGGTCAGGGAAATGCCGAAGCCGATGTAGGTGGCTTTGTGGTTGTAGTCGATCAGGCTTTCGCCATAGCCGCTGAATACCTGTACGTGGCCGCGCAGCGGGCCATCGAGCGGGAAGCCCCAATCCAGTTGCAGCGCACCCTTGGAGCGATCGCCACGGCGCAGCGAATGGCGAACGATGCTGGACACTTCATGCTCGCCTTGGTGCCACACCAGCATGGCCTCGCCACGGCCCATGTAGTCTTCGATGTCGGGATTGTTGTCCTCGCGCGTGCCTTCCGGCAGACGCCACCACGGGCGGATCACCAAGGCCCAGTTGTCGCGATCCAGGCCGACCATGGCCACGATGCGATTCCAACTGCGTGACTGCGGGTCGCTTTTGCCATTGGATTGATGATTGATGCCAATGCCGGCAATGCGTCCGTTCCAGCCGCCGATGTGATAGCGGTTGCGGAATGTCAGCATGACTTCCGGTTCGTAGTTGGTTTCGCGGAAGGGACGCGATTCTTCGCCGTTGTACATCTGCCAACGCGAGGTCTGGGTGTAGGCGCCCCAGAGGTCGCCGTTGTCGCCGAACAGGTTTTCCAGAATCTTGGTCTTGAAGCTCAGTTGGAACTTGCCTTCGATCGGCTGCAGGTTCTGCCACTCGCGTACGCTGTTGCTGGGGTTTGCCGATTGCGGCAGTGGGTTGGTATGCGATGCCCAAAAGATTGGTAGGGCATAGATCGGTTTGTAGGCGCGCAGGTTGAACACCCCGAACTTGGAATCCTTGGCCAGCTCCCAGCGACGGTCGAGCAGGGAGCCTCGACCGGCGTTTGCCAGGGCGTTGATGGCGGCATCCAGTGGCACGACTTCACTGCTGTCGCCCGCGCGTTGACGACGATCGGTGTCACCACTGAGCGCATCCAGCCATTGGCGGAAACGTCCACGTGAGTGCGGGGGCGTGTCGCTCGTGGTGGCTGGAGTGCTGTCCGGCACGGTGGCATCGCTTGCGCTTGTCTGCTCGGCCAGTGCGCTTGCGGCGGCGCTCGCGGCGGCGTCAGCGGCCTCGGTACTGGCAGCGCCGCGCTGAAAGAAGCGGTCGTAGCAGGCCAGTCGTTCGGCGTCGTGGCTGATCACGGCACAGCGCTCGGCGTGCCGCGGCGATTCAGACGCGGCAGCCTCAACCGGGCTTGATGCAGCCAGCAGGGCAAGGCCCAGGCTGGCTGCGAGGGCGATGGTCCATTGCACCATCAGCCCACACCGCTGCGGACAGGTGTGGGCGCCGGATCGCCGTGCCCGTGCGCGAGGGTTTCCAGCGCGAGCATGTCGAGGATGCGCAATTGGCGTCCGCGCACCTTGATCAGGCCTTCATCCTGCAACTTCGTGAAGCCGCGGCTGACCGTTTCGATCACCAGACCCAAATAACGTGCGATGTCCTCGCGGCTCATCGGCAAGACGAATTCGTTCGGAGCACGGCCCAGTTGCCGATAGCGTTCGGACAGGCCGTGCAGGAACATGGCGATGCGCTCCTGCGATTGACGGCGAGCGAGCATGGCCAGGTGATCCTGATCGCGCCCGATGCTGCGACCGATCACTCGCAACAACTGGGTTTGCAGTCCAGGCACGGCACGGCAGACATCGTCGAGCGCATCCAGTGGCACCTCGCACACCGTGGACGGTGCCAGCGCTTCGGCCTCACAGCGGTGCGTGCCTTCGCCCAAGGCATCGAGGCCCATCAACTCGCCGGCCAGATGAAAGCCGACGATCTGCTCGCCGCCCTCATCACTGAGTGCCACGGTCTTGAAGGCGCCATCGTGCACCACATGCAGGGCCTCCATCGGTGCTCCGAGGCGGAACAGGCGTTGGCCGCGAGCCAAGGGGCGGCGGCGGTGGACGATGGCGTCCAGTTGCGCCAGATCGTGTTGGTCGATCCCGGCCGGCAGGCACAGCGCCTGCAGCGAACACTGCGCACAACTGCGGCGCAATTTGGCCAGATCGAATACAACGGATTGAGTCATGACGCGGTCTGCAAGGCATGGCCGATTGCTTATTTTGCCAGATCCGGACTGGTGCGGAAAATCCACGCACCCGTGCGATAATTCCGTATTGCCTGCGGCCACGGAACATTGGCGGGCCGCGTGACACCCTACGGAGAGTGGAATGTCGATCCTGATCCGCGACGTGCGCGAGCACGAGCTGGAATCCGTTCTGGAACTCAACAACAGCGTCGGTACCGGCATCCTTGCGCTGGACCTGCAGCAGCTTCACTTCGCGTTCTCGCATGCCGCCTATTTTCGTGTGGCCGAGGTGGCCGGTGCGGTGGTGGGCTTTCTCATCGCCTTCGACGAAACCTGTGGCTATGCCAGCAGCAACTACCGCTGGTTCAAGGAACGCTACCCGGAATTTCTCTACATCGATCGCGTGGTGGTGGCGCGCAAGCAGCGTCGCAGCGGTCTCGGGCGCGTGTTCTATGCCGATGTCACCAGCTTTTCCGAAGTGCGCCGTCCGGTACTGGCCTGCGAAGTGTTTCTCGAACCGCGCAACGATGCCGTGCTGCTGTTCCATGGCACCTATGGATTCCAGGAAGTGGGCCAGCGGGTGATGGAGGAGACTGGCCTGCGGGTATCGATGCTGATCAAGGAATTGCCCAGCTTTACCTGGGTCAAGGAACGCTGGATCGATGGCCCAGGTTTGCCGGACGAGCCTTGGCTGGCGGGGCGGAATCCTGCCGCCTGCGCCGCAGGGCACGAGGCATGAGCCGAACGATGACGGGCCAGGGCTACGAGCAAGCCGGTGAACTCAAGATCGGACAGGTTGGCATCGCCAATCTGCGCGTGCGCACCTTGGATGTCGCGCAACTCGGTGCCGAAATGCGCGAGCGGGTCGAGCGTGCGCCCAAGCTGTTCGATCGCGCCGCGGTGATCGTGGACTTTGGCGGCCTTGCACGAACGCCGGATCTGGCGACGGCGCGCAGCTTGCTGGAAGCCTTGCGCACAGCGGGTGTGTTGCCGGTGGCCCTGGCCTATGGCACCCGCGAGATCGAAGCCTTGTCCGTCGAGCTCGGTCTGCCGCTGTTGGCCAAGTTCCGCGCCCAGTACGAGGGCGAAGTCGATGCTTCGCGCGTCAGCGCCCAGCGTCCTGCGGTACCCGAATCCGCGCCGCAAGCGCCGGCCCAGACCCCGACCCCGGCGAAGTCGGCCGCAGCCGCTGCCGCACCCACGGTGTCCTTGATGCATACCCAGCCGGTTCGCTCGGGCCAGCAGGTCTACGCGCAGGGTCGAGATCTGGTGGTGGCCGCCAGCGTCGGTGCCGGCGCCGAGGTCATCGCCGATGGTAGCGTGCACGTTTACGGGCCCTTGCGTGGTCGCGCGCTCGCCGGTGCCCAAGGTGACGAGAAAGCCCGTATATTCTGTCGCGAGTTTCACGCCGAACTGGTGGCCATCGCCGGCCGCTACAAGGTGATCGAGGAAGTCCCCTCCGACTTGCGCGGCAAGCCAGTGCAGGTCTGGTTGCACGAGAACAGCCTGCACTTGGCCGAGATCACCTGAGATTTATCCCGGCTTCACCGCATTCCGATCATTGCCTTCTTTACTTACCGCGCTGAATCAACACGGAGACCCTCACTTTGACCCAGACCATCGTCGTTACGTCCGGCAAGGGCGGTGTCGGCAAGACCACCACCAGCGCCAGCCTCGCCTGTGGCTTGGCGCGTGCGGGCCACAAGACCGTCGTCATCGATTTCGATGTCGGCCTGCGCAATCTCGATCTCATCATGGGCTGTGAGCGGCGCGTGGTGTATGACTTCGTCAATGTCATCCATGGCGACGCCACGCTGCGCCAGGCACTGATCAAGGACAAGCGCTTCGACAACCTGTATGTGTTGGCGGCCTCGCAAACGCGCGACAAGGATGCCCTCACCCAGGATGGCGTCGAGCGCGTGCTCAAGGAGCTGTCCGACGATGGATTTGCGTTCATCGTCTGCGATTCGCCGGCAGGCATCGAGAAGGGTGCGCATCTGGCCATGTACTTTGCCGACAAGGCCATCGTCGTGGTCAACCCGGAAGTGTCCTCGGTGCGCGATTCCGATCGCATCCTGGGTCTGCTGGCGAGCAAGACCCGGCGTGCCGAACAAAGCGATGGCGAAGTCAACGCCCATCTGTTGCTGACCCGCTACAGCCCGCAGCGCGTGGCCAATGGCGAGATGCTGTCGATTGCCGATGTGGAAGAAGTATTGGGGCTCAAGGCCATCGGCGTGATCCCCGAGTCTCCCGATGTGCTCAATGCCTCCAACAAGGGCGAGCCGGTGATCCTGGACCTCAATACCGCGGCCGGTCAGGCCTACGAGGATACGGTGGCTCGCATGCTCGGCGAGACCCGCCCGCTGCGATTCACGGATGTGGAAAAGAAAGGCTTTTTCACCCGCCTGTTCGGAGGTTGAGACGATGGGCTTGTTCGATTTTTTGCGACCCAGGAAAGATACCGCCAGCATCGCCAAGGAACGCCTGCGCATCATCGTTTCGCAAGAGCGCAGTGCCCGTGGCGGCCCCGACTATCTGCCCCTGCTGCGGCGCGAGTTGCTGGAAGTGATCCGCAAATACGTCAGCGTCGATCTGGAAGCGGTCAAGGTGGACCTGGTGCGCGATGGCGAGCACGATGTGCTGGACATTTCCGTCTCCTTGAACGAATCTGATGCCACGGCCGGGTCTTCCGATCCGGCGTGAGTACGATCTAGGCCATGTGCGTTTCCACGCCCGCTGCCAGTTCGACCGATGTCCTGAGCGTCGCCGACGCAGGCTTCGATGTGCTGAAAGCGCTGCTGGCCGAGTTTGATCTGGCGTTGTTGCAGGTGCCCGAGGGCATGCCGATTCCGGGCAGTTATTGGGGTGAGCCAGAAGCCGGCATCATCGGTAACAACGTCTATGTGCGCGCCGATACGCCACTGCATTCGGCCTTGCACGAAGCCTGCCACTTGATCGTTCTGCCCGCGGACAAACGCGCCCAAGTGCATACCGATGCCACCGACTCGATTGCCGAGGAAGACGCCACCTGCTATCTCCAGATCGCGCTGGCCGATCGCTTGCCGGGTATCGGTAGTGCACGCTTGATGGCCGACATGGATACCTGGGGTTACACCTTCCGATTGGGTTCGGCGCAGGCGTGGTTCGAGCGCGATGCCAGCGATGCGCGGGCGTGGCTTGAGACGCGCCTGCCGGGTGTGCTCAAGAACGCTTGATCGACGTGCAGTCGCCTGCCACCGGCGGATGCGACTCCTGGGCGCGAAGCCGCTCAAGCGCGAGCTAAACGACACTGTGTTCCCGCCCGAAACAAGGTGCGGGAACCGGCGCAGCAGGGGACGGTCTGCGTACGCCGGCTCCCGCGGGGGACGGTCAGCCTGTGGCGGCTATGTGTTCGGGACAGGCGCGCACGACGCGCTCCAGTCCGTTGGTGAGGTCGGCCTGCAAGTCATCCAGCGCCTCAATACCGATCGACAGGCGCAGCAGGCCATCACTGATGCCGGCGGTGGCGCGTGCTTCGGCGCTCATCGCGGCGTGGGTCATGGAAGCGGGATGGGCGACGAGGCTTTCCACACCACCCAAGGACTCGGCCAAGGTGAAATGTTCGAGGCCATCGAGGAAGGCGCGAGCGGCATTCTCGCCGCCGTGCAGTTCGAAGCTGAGCATGGCGCCGAAGCCGCGTTGTTGACGCGCGGCCAGCGCGTGGCCGGGATGGCGGCTCAAGCCGGGGAAGTGGGTAACGGACACGGCTGCGTGTGTGTCCAACACCTCGGCGATGGCGCTGGCGTTTTCCTGATGCACACGCAGGCGCGCATCGAGGGTGCGCAGGCCGCGCAGGGTGAGGAAGCTGTCGAACGGTGAGCCGGTCAGGCCCAAGGCGTTGGCCCACCAAGCCAACTGCTCGTGCAGCCCGGCATCGGCGGCCACCACGGCACCGCCGACCACGTCGCTGTGGCCGTTGATGTACTTGGTGGTGGAGTGCAGCACGATGTCCGCGCCCAGAGCGATCGGCGATTGCAGCGCCGGCGACAGGAAGGTGTTGTCGGCCACCACCAAGGCACCCACGCGGTGCGCGGCTTCGGCCACGAAGCGGATGTCGGTGATGCGCAGCAAGGGATTGGACGGGGTTTCGATCCAGACCATCTTGGGCGCACGGCTCAAGGCTTCGGCCAAGGCGCGGTTGTCGGTCAGGTCGATGGTGTCGAGGATGAAGTGGCCTTGCTTGGCCAGTGCATTGAACAAACGCCACGAGCCGCCGTAGCAATCGTGTGGTACCACCAAGCGATCGCCCGGTTGCAACAGCTGCAACACCAGGGTGAGCGCGGCCATGCCGGTGGCGACGACCGTGCCGCCAGCGCCGCCTTCCAGTTCGGCCAAGGCATCGCCCAAGAGGTCGCGGGTCGGGTTTCCGCTGCGGGTGTAGTCGTACTTGCGCTTGCCGCCGTAGCCATCGAAGCTGAAGTTGCTCGACAGCACGATCGGCGGAACCACCGCGCCGTGGGCACGATCGGAATCAATGCCGGCGCGAACAGCCGTGGTGGCGGCGCGTCGGGTGGGTGTGGTTTGAATGCTCATGCGCGACAGCTCCGCTCCAGCGCCTTGGACAAGATCGCGCCGATGGTGCTTTCTTCCTTGAGGAAGGCGTCATGGCCATAGAGCGAATGGACACGGTGCAGGCGAGCCTGACCGCAGATGCGTTCGGTGAGGGTCAAAAGATCGGCTTCAGGCACGATCTGGTCTTCGACCACGGCCACGATGTCGGTGGGCACGTTGACAGCTTCCGGGCTCACGTCCTGCAGGTCGATGGATTCCGACAGGCGCACATAGGCCGTGGGCGAGAAGCGCGCCACGAACTTGGGGCCAATGGCGTCGAAATAATCTTCGACCGCGAAGCGGGTGTGGGTCGGTCCGACCGAAGGCTCGGCATCGAAACGCTGTTCGAACTCGACATCGCTGCGATAGCCGATCACCGCCAGCGAGCGTGCCAGCGCCAGCGCCTCGCGGATGCCGCCCTCGCTGCGACCCAGGGCCACGATGCGGCGCTGGATCACGCGCAGCGCGGTGACCTGCGGGTGCGAGCGGTGCGCGCCGCTGATGGCCACCAGACGGCCCAGACGGGTGCCGTGACGGGCAGCAAACTGCAGGCCCACCATTGCGCCATACGATGCACCGACGTACGCGGTGACGTGGTTTACACCCAGATGGTCGAGCACGGCGGCGATGGCATCGGCCTGATCGACCGGATCGATGCACGCGTCGAGACAGCCGTCGCCACCGAGCCAGTCGATGGCGATGACACGAAAACGGGAGGTGTCGATCGGCTTGCCAGCGCCACACTGCGCCTGCCACCAGCCCGGCTCGGCAAAGCGCGCGCTCGATCCCACATGGCGGTTGGCGGAAATACCGCCCTGAACCACGAGCACTTCACCCTGCGATGCGCCCTGCCACTCCCACGCGATGCGCACGCGACGAATGCCGGCGTGACGCATGGCCATGGTCACATCCAACACACCGCGCTCGGCGCCCACGACATCGTGGCGCTGGAAATCGATCTCGGCATCAGCGTGACTGATGGCCTCGATGGCAGGTGATGGGGTGTGAATGAAGCTCATGATCGTTCTCCGG
Source organism: Chiayiivirga sp. (assembly GCA_035703435.1). GTDB lineage: Bacteria > Pseudomonadota > Gammaproteobacteria > Xanthomonadales > Xanthomonadaceae > Denitratimonas. Next base: position 21,509 of record DASSYF010000031.1, read on the forward strand.
TTCTGCAAACAACCCATCGAGGGCTGCGGGCCGAAGGACGATGTCGCGGGCCGAGCCGAAACGTGGCGCGGTGCGACCCATCTTCCGGTTGGCTCAGGGCCTACCGCAGGATTTGGCACCAAACGAACTGACGCTTCGCTGGTTGCCCCGGCTTCAAAGGGCCTGTCCCTCTGCCGGTCTTGATGGGATTTGCAGCGCATTGTGGGCATGCTTGCGCCATCTGTCAATCGCTTCATGCGGATGGAAAGATGATTTTTTCGCATATGCCCCTGAAATGGCTTGATGACGCCGTATCACGCCTGCGCAAGCAGCGCTTCAACTCGCGCCCTGACCGCGGTAGCTGCGCCAGAACATCCTCGGCCGTGAGCGCCATTTCCCGATCGCGTGCCCACGGCACCTCGGCTTCGAGATGGGGATGATCGGGTAGCACGCGTCGGCGGCCGTTTGTGCCAGCATGGTGTACGAACGCCATGGGCCCAAGGGGCCGATTCTGGATCGTTGTCACGAGCACATCCCATGCACCAACACGACTTTGAAACCCTGATCGATCGCAGCGCGCAGGGCTCGGCCAAATGGGCTGCGATGCGCCGCGCCAATCCCGACGTACCAGTGGGCATTGCGCCCTTCTCGGTGGCCGATCTGGACTTGCCCAATGCGCCGGAAATCATGCAGGGGCTCAAGGCTTTTCTCGATCACGCGGTGCTGGGTTACACCGCGCCGACGCCGGCTTACATCGATGCCGTCATCGCTTGGATGCAACGCCGGCATGAGTGGTCGGTGTCACCCGAGTCGCTGGTTCAAACCAATGGCGTGGTGCCGGCCCTGGCCACGGCGGTGCGCGCCTTCACCGCCGCCGGTGATGGGGTGATCGTGCAGCCGCCGGTGTATTACCCCTTCTATCACGCGATCGAACGCAATCAACGGCGCGTGGTGCGCAATCCACTGGTGATCGAGCAGGGTCGCTATCGCATGGATCTCGACCACTTGCGCGCCGTGGCCGCCGACCCCGCCAACACCATGATGATCCTGTGCAGTCCGCACAATCCCGTTGGACGGGTGTGGACGTGGGAAGAACTCACTTCGCTGGCTCAAATCGTGATCGAGCACGATCTGATTCTCATCAGCGACGACATTCATTTCGATCTCATCCTGCCTGACCATCACCACATCGTGATCTCCACGCTCGGACCGGAAATTGCCCGCCGCAGCGTGGTGTGCACCGCGCCCAGCAAGACCTTCAATCTCGCCGGCATGGCCACCAGCAACCTGGTGATCGAGGATGGCGCATTGCGCAGCCGCTTCGTGCGCGAACTGGAGGCGCAAGGTCAGTTCTTCTTGAACACGCTCGGCTACAAGGCATGCGAGCTGGCCTACACCCAAGGTGAGGCATGGCTGGACGGGCTCTTGCAACTGATCGCACGCAATCACGCGCTGGTGCGGCGGTTCATGGCCGAGCATTTGCCCGCCGTCACCGTGTTCGATCTGGAAGGCACGTATTTGCAGTGGATGGACTTTCGCGCGCTGGGCCGCAGTCCACGCGAACTCAAAACTCTGCATCAACGTCAGGCCTTGGTGTTTTTCGATGAGGGCGGTGTGTTCGGTGTGGAAGGAGATGGGTTTGAGCGCATGAATCTGGCCACGCCTGGCGTCGCTGTCGAGGCAGCGCTCAAGCGCCTGGCGATCGCCCATGAATGATCAGTTGATTTCGTTTCCAACGGCGTTATGCGGGAGATATCGATGCACATGAAGATGTGGTTGCGGATGTTGGGTGTGATGCTCATGGTGATGGCCACCAACGTGTGTGCCGATGAAGCGCCACTGCGCCCGCGCGTGGTCGGCTGGGTGCCGGCCTACGGCGTGGATGCGGCCATGGAGGCAATGCAGGCTGACCCGCAAATCGCACAGGCGCTGACCCACATCGGCTTGCAATTCTGGAACCCGAGCCCGGACGGGCGCTCGGTCGTGCTGGCTCCTGCCAGCCGCGACGGTCGCTTGATCGATGAGGCCGCCATCGCACGGGTACGCGAGTTCGCGCATGCCCGTGGCATCAAAGTGTTGCTCACGGTCTACAACAACTCCGAAACCACGCTAACGTGGGATTGGGATCTGGCGCGGCGCGCGTTCAAGGGGAAACGTCGCGCGTTCGCACGGGCGCTGGTGGCGACCATGCTGAAGCATCAACTCGATGGCATCGACCTCGATCTGGAAGGCGAGGGTGGTTTCGACGTCGACCGCGAGGCCTATGCGCGGTTCGTGCATACCCTGGCCAAGGCGGTGCACGGGCACGGCACGGAGCTGACCATCGACAGCTTCCACAGCCCCTGCTGGAACGCCCCCAACATGGCCTGGTGGAGCGATTGGCTGGGCTACGTCGATGCCATCCACAGCATGGGCTATGCCGATCTGTACGAGGCCAGCGAGGAAGCCTTCACCGCCGAGGGCCAGACGCCGTGCATGGGCGGCGCCAAATTGTTCAAGTACAGCTGGCAATTGGGCTGGGGATTGGATGCGGGGTATCGCGTCGATCAGATCGTGCTCGGCCAGCCGACCTGGGTGGATCGTTGGGGGGCAAGCGGCCGTGAGACGGATGCCATCAGCCACATCCGTGAGGTGCAAGGCTTTGGCGGCGGTATCGCGCTGTGGGATTTGCAGTTGCCGGCGCCGGGATGGCGGCAGGCCGATACCTGGCGCGCCGTGCTCGATCTGGGTGATCACCCGGGCGAAGGCTGGAAGAGCCTGTCGAGAATCGGTGCCAATGCAGACGCGCACTGAAGCTGGGTCGCGTACGCCGTTGTGTACGCCGTTGGCGACGGGTTCGGGGTACTGGGCTTACACTACGCGCTGCGGAGTCGGCCAGACAGTCGCGGTGCACCGTGCGTGCATCGAGGAAAGTCCGGGCTCCACAGGGCAGGATGCCAGGTAACGCCTGGGCGGCGCGAGCCGACGGAAAGTGCAACAGAGAGCAGACCGCCGATGGCCTTCCGTACGCGGAAGGCACAGGCAAGGGTGAAACGGTGCGGCAAGAGCGCACCGCGAGTCCAGCAATGGACCGGCACGGCAAACCCCATCCGGAGCAAGGCCAAATAGGGACGCCATGACACGGCCCGTGTCGCGTCCGGGTAGGCTGCTTGAGCGTCGCGGTGACGCGGCGCCTAGAGGAATGACTGTCCACGACAGAACCCGGCTTATCGGCCGGCTCCGCACTTTCTCTTGCTCACGCATCGCCCCGACAGGCTCGGATGCAGGTCAGCCCGAGCCCGCCTCGGTTCCATGTCGATCCATCTCAGCGTGGCGAGCGGAAAACACCCAAGGCGTGTGATGGCACAGGGCGTATGCCGATTCCCACGCCGCCCTGATGATTTTTGCGCACTGCAACACGTTCGGGCGCGGTGGCCGCACCCAATGGCGGTCTGTCTCGGCCCGAGCGAAGTCTTAGACATTTTTTAGGTATGTCTCGTAACTGCATGTATTCCCTTTTTATTCCAGTTGGCCACGCCCACGGATGGGCAGAAAACCTAGCGCTGCCAATCGCTTGCATGCGCGAATCGTCACGAAATGTTGTTGACAGGGTGTGACGGGGTGCTAATGTGGCGCTCAGTGAAGAAATTTGGCTTTTTGTGGAATTTTGTGGGAAGTGGCGACGAGCACCATGTTCCAGGGCGAGACCTCCATCACGATCGACGACAAGGGGCGGCTGGCGATTCCCACCGCTTACCGCGAGTTCGTCGCGCGTGAGTGTGGCAATCGTCTGGTGGTCACCTACCACCCGTATGAGCGTGGAAGTCTGTGGCTGTACCCGCAGGCCGAGTGGGAAAAGGTGCGCGATCAGGTCAATCAGCTTCCGGTGGCGGTGTCCAGCCATCGACTCTTGCAAATGAAGCTGGTGGGCGCAGCCACTTTCGTGGAGCCCGATGGCAGTGGTCGCCTGTTGCTCCCGGCCAGCCAACGCAATGCCACCGGCATCGAGCGCAAGGCGGTGTTGATGGGCATGGGCAACAAGATGGAACTGTGGAGCGAACAGGCACATCTGGCGCTGATACAGAAAACCATCGCCGAGGCGGATGTCAGCCAGGCGATGTTGGCGATGGTGCTGTAGTCGATGGAGACGGGGCACGATGTTGCCGTCCCCGCCCACGTCCCGGTGCTGTTCCACGAGGCGATCGAAGCCCTCGCGGTACGTCCGGACGGGCGATACCTGGATGGCACGTTCGGCCGAGGGGGGCACGCACGTGCCGTGCTGCAACGATTGGGACCGCAGGGACGTTTGCTGGTAATGGACAAGGATCCGCAGGCCATCGCCGCCATTGTTCCCGCCTTGGGGGCGGATGCGCGCGTGGCGGTGCGGCAGGACAGCTTCGCGCAGATGGCGCACTGGGATGAAGCGCAGACGGGTCTTGACGGGATCTTGCTGGATCTGGGCGTGTCATCACCGCAGTTGGATCAGCCCGAGCGCGGTTTCAGTTTCCAGCACGACGGCCCGCTGGACATGCGCATGAATCCCGATGCCGGCGAGAGCGCGGCGGAATTCCTGGCGCGCGCCGATCAGGAGCAGATCGCCGATGTCTTGTGGCAGTTTGGCGAAGAGCGCATGAGTCGCCGTATCGCGCGCGCCATCGTCGAGCGTCGGGCCGAGCACGCGCTGCAAACCACGCGGCAATTGGCCGATCTGATTGCGGCCACGATTGGCCGCCGCGAGCCGGGCAAGCATCCGGCAACACGCAGCTTTCAGGCGCTGCGCATCCACATCAATCGTGAGCTGGATGACCTCAGTCAAGGTTTGGATGCGGCTATGGCTTGTCTGCGAGTCGGCGGGCGTCTGGCCGTCATCAGTTTTCATTCGCTCGAAGATCGCATCGTCAAGCGTTTCATGCTGGGCCATGCGCGTGCGCCTGCGGCCAATCGTCGATTGCCGGCGGTGAGCGATTTCACCGCGCGGCTGCGTTTGGTGGGCGGGGCGATCACGGCTTCCGACGCAGAAGTGAATACCAATCCCCGGGCGCGCAGCGCGGTCTTGCGGGTAGCGGAGAAGCTGGCATGAGCGTGCGCTGGCTGCTGGTCGGGTTGTTGGGGCTGATCACGGTGCTGAGCGCGATCGCCGTGGCCTACGGCCGGCATCAGCATCGTGTGGCCTTTGCCGAGTTGGCGCGACTGGAGATCGAGCGTGACGAATTGAACATCGAATTCGATCGCTTGCAGATCCAGATCGCAACCTTGGTCGACAGCCGTCGCATCGAACAGCAGGCCATCACCCGACTCGGCATGCGCTATCCCGATCCGGCTGACATCGTGGTGTTGGCGCAATGAATCGCGACTTTCTTCCTCAGACGATGTCACGGCGCAGCTTCGACGTCACTGCCCGAGTGAAATGGGCTGTCGGGCTGCTGGCGGTGGTCTGCGCGGTGCTCGTGGGTCGTGCGGTGGACCTGCAGGTGCTGCACAACGATCGCTATCAGCGCGAGGGGGATGCGCGGTTCCTGCGCGAAGTCGAAATCAGTGCCTCGCGCGGCATGATCACTGATCGCAATGGCGAGCCGCTGGCGGTGTCCAGCCCGGTGGATTCGATCTGGGTGGACCCCAAAACCTTGCTGGAACACGTACATCAGCACCAATTGGAGCTGCAGAACGTCGCGGCGCCATCGACCGATGAGGCCGGCAAGGACGCCAAGCCGGCACGCGCATGGGTGCACGCAAACTGCGTGGCTGAACTGGCGCAGGCCGTGGGCGTGGCGCCTGAGGTGTTGCAGCAACGTCTCGACGAGCGTGCCGACAAGGAGTTCATGTGGGTGCGTCGGCACGTGGATCCCGATCAAGCCGAGGCGATCCTGGCCTTGGGCATTCCCGGCGTTTCCAGCCAGCGCGAGTTCCGGCGCTTCTATCCGTTTGGCGAAGCGGTGTCACACGTTCTGGGCTTCACCAACATCGACGACAAGGGTCAGGAGGGCTTGGAACTGGCCTATGACCAGTGGCTCTCCGGCAAGCCTGGCGCCAAGCGCGTGATCCGCGATGGCGAGGGGCGCCAGATTGCCGCGGTGGATCTCGTACGTGCTGCCGAGCCGGGCAAAACGCTCGTGCTTTCCATTGATCGTCGCCTGCAGACGCTCGCCTATCGTCGCCTGGAGCAGACGGTGCAGGAGCATCACGCGCAGGCGGGTTCGATGGTCGTGCTGGATGTACAGACCGGGGAAGTTCTGGCGATGGTCAGCCAGCCCGGTTTCAACCCGAATGCGATCCAGGGTTCCAGCGCGCAGAGCCGTCGCAATCGGGCGGTCACCGACGTGTTCGAGCCCGGTTCAACGATCAAGACGCTCACGGTGGCGGCGGCGATGGAAACGGGCAAGGTGACTCCCGATACGCCCATCGACACCTTCCCAGGCACGATGCAGGTGGCTGGCCACACCATTCGTGATGTGCGCAATTACGGCACCTTGACCACCACCGGGCTGTTGACCAAGTCCAGCAACGTCGCAGCGGCCAAACTGGCCCTCGACATGCCAGCCGAGCACATGTATCACCTGTTGCGCCGCTTCGGTCTGGGTGAAACCACGGGCAGTGGCTTTCCCGGTGAGCAGTCCGGCGTCGTGCCCGATCCTCGCCAGTGGGGCACCTTGGTCAAGGCCACCATCGCCTTCGGCTATGGCATCTCGGTGACACCCTTGCAGTTGGCCCGCGCCTATGCGGCGGTCGGCAATGGCGGACGCTTGGTAACGCCGACCTTCGTCAAGGGCCAGTCCGAACCTGCGGATGAGGTCATCGATCCCGCGCTGGCGCGCTCCTTGGTATCCATGCTGGAGACCGTGACCGGTCCGGCCGGTACCGCACGTCGCGCCGCCATCGAGGGCTATCGGGTGGCGGGCAAGAGTGGCACCTCGCGCAAGGCCGTGGCGGGTGGATACGAGAAGCGTTACATCAGCCTGTTTGCAGGCCTGGTGCCGGCCAGCAAGCCACGATTTGCCGTGGTGGTGATGGTGGATGACCCGCGCAGCACCGACGCCGCCGGCAACCTGGTCTACTACGGTGGCCTCGTTTCAGCGCCGGTGTTCCACGATGTGATGGTCGATGCCTTGCGCTTGATGGATGTGCCGGCCGACGATCTGGGTCGCTGGTACCTGGCGCATGCGCCCACACCACCGACGCGCTCGTCAGGCCTGCCCTCGGAAGCCGAGGCCGTGCCAGAGCTGTTCGGAGGTGGACAATGAGTCTGCGTCTGGACCAGCTGCTGGCGGGCGTGGCACAGGTTCCTCCGGTGGTGATGACAGGCCTGAGCCTGGACAGCCGCAGGATCAAGGCTGGCGATACTTTCGTGGCCTTGCGTGGCCACCATTCGCACGGGCTGGCCTTTGCGGGTGAGGCCCTGCGGCGAGGTGCCGGCAGCATCGTGTTCGAGCCGCCAGCGCCTGCCGACCTGCCGGTGCCCGAAGGCGCCATTGCCGTGCCCGATCTGCGTTCCAGACTGGGAGGCATGGCAGATCAGTTCTTTGGTTCGCCCTCGCAGTCCTTGCGCGTGGTGGGCGTGACCGGAACCAATGGAAAGACCTCCACCGTGCAACTGCTGGCTCAGGCGCTCAGCGGCGAGGGTCGGTGCGTGGGCACGATTGGCACCTTGGGCCTTGGTTTGGTTGGGGCCATGCATGCCGGCGAACGCACCACGCCCGATGTGATTGCCGTGCACTCGGAGCTTTCGGCGATGCGTGCCGAGGGCGCGCAGGATGTGGCGATGGAAGTGTCCTCGCATGCGCTCGATCAGGGCCGCGTGGATGCGGTTCGCTTTGAGGTTGCCGTGTTCACCAATCTCACCCGCGACCATCTGGATTACCACCACAGCATGCAGGCCTATGGCGAAGCCAAGGCGCGTTTGTTCGCTTGGCCCGGTCTGAAGGCTGCCGTCATCAATCTCGATGATGCCTTTGGTCGGCAGTTGGCGATGAGCCTTGGCGCGTCGGTCCAATTGATCGGCGTGAGCAGCCACGAGGCACCCAGCGCGCGTTTGCAGGCGAAGGCCATCACCCGTGACGCATCCGGCTTGGGGTTTGAACTGGTGGATGGCGCTCACAGCGTCACGGTGAAAAGCCGTCTGCTCGGCCGCTTCAATGTTGACAACCTCTTGGCCGTTGCCGGCGTGCTTGTGGCGATGGATTGGTCGCTTGAACGCATCGCCGTGCAACTGGCGCAACTGGATCCCGTTGCAGGCCGCATGAGTCGCCTTGGCGGTGATGCGACGCATCCTTTGGTTGTTGTCGATTACGCCCATACGCCCGACGCGCTGGAACAGGCCTTGCGCAGCTTGCGCGCGCACACTCGCGGCCAGTTGATCTGCGTGTTCGGCTGTGGCGGCGAGCGTGATCGCGGCAAGCGACCGCAGATGGCGGCGGTGGCGCAGGCGCACGCCGATGCGGTCATCGTCACCGACGACAATCCGCGTGGCGAAGATGGTGATGCCATTGTCGTGGAAATTCTGGCGGGCTTTGGCCCTAGCACTCAGCCAAACGTGGAGCGCGACCGCGCCCGTGCCATCACGGCCGCCATCGCACAGGCCCGCGCCGGCGACACAGTGCTGATTGCGGGCAAGGGTCACGAGTCCTATCAGGAAGTCGCCGGCATCAAGATTCCGTTCGACGATCGCCGCGTGGCCAGCGCAGCCTTGGGGCTACCGACATGAAGCCACTCTTGCTCTCGCAACTGACGAACTGGACACAGGCGCGCCTGACCGGTGCCGATCGTTCAATCGAGGCCATTGGTACCGATACGCGACACATGCAGGATGGCAGTCTGTATGTCGCCCTGCGCGGCGAGACATTCGACGGGCATGACTTTGCCACGCAGGCAGAGGCCAATGGTGCGGTGGCGTTGCTGGTGGAACGTGAGCTGACCAGCGCCTTGCCGCAGATCGTCTGCAGCAACAGCCTGCACGCCTTGGCGGCCATCGCCACCGCCATGGCACAGACACGCCAAACGCGGGTGCTGGCGATCACCGGCAGCAATGGCAAGACCACGACCCGCAGTCTGACCATGGCCATCCTGCGACGTGTCGATGCCGGTGCCTACTCCACCATCGGCAATCGCAACAACGAAGTGGGCATGCCGCTGGCCGTGATCGATCAGCCCGAGGATGCACGCCTGGCGGTGTACGAATTGGGCGCAGGTGCTCCCGGCGACATTGCCTACTTGGCCGCCATTGCGCGCCCGAACATCAGCGTGGTGACCAATGTCGCGGCCGCTCATCTGGAGCGCATGGGAAGTTTGATGGGTGTCGCCGATACCAAGGCCGCGATCTACGACGCCTTGCCTGCTGATGGCATTGCCGTGATCAATGCCGATGATGCCTTCGCCCCGTATTTCACCGAACGTGCCGGTACGCGACAGATCGTGCGCTACGGCATCGAGGCCAGTGCCGATGTGCATGCCGAAGCCATTGTCGAGGACGACGCCGGTAGTCACTTTCGCCTGCTCAGCCCATGGGGAGGCGCCGACATCAACCTTCCCCTGCCTGGGCGGCACCAGATCAGCAATGCATTGGCTGCAGCGAGCCTTGCCCTGAGCGCGGGCGCGTCACTGGAATCTGTGGCCGAAGGTTTGGCTCATGCCGAACGTGTTCCAGGCCGGCAGCAGCCGAATCCACTTCCCGATGGTGGCGTGGTGCTGGACGACAGTTACAACGCCAACCCTGGGTCGATGTCGGTCGCCATCAGTATGCTGGTTGATCACGCACGCCGGGATGGGCTGGACGCGTGGCTGGTGCTGGGTGACATGCGTGAATTGGGTCAGGGTGCGGCGGTTCTGCATGCGGACGCCGGACGTCTGGCACGTGATGCGGGTGTGAAATGCCTGTTGGCGGTGGGCGAAATGAGTCGGCACGCAACCACGGCCTTCGGCCCAGGTGGCGAGCACTTTGCCGATCAGTCGGCCTTGATCGAGCGCCTGCGTGCGCGTGGCACCGCGCCGGTGGTCATGCTGGTGAAAGGCTCGCGCGGCAGTCGCATGGACCGCGTGGTGAGCGCCCTCCTCAACGCACCTACGCAGGAGGATGGCCATGCTGCTTGAGCTGTCACGCTGGCTGCAGGAACTGGGCAGTGGCTTCGCCTTGTTCAACTACCTCACCGTGCGCGCCATCCTTGCGACCCTGACTGCGCTCGCGCTCGCCCTGTGGCTCGGACCGGGCACGATCCGGCGTCTGGCTGTGCTCAAGGGGCAACCCATTCGCAGCGATGGTCCGCAAACGCATCTGAGCAAGGCGGGTACACCCACCATGGGTGGCGCTTTGATTCTGTTGACGGTAACCCTGTCGACCTTGCTCTGGGCCAACTTGCGCAATCGTTATGTGTGGTTGGTGCTGGCGGTCTTGCTGGGCTTCGGCTTGATCGGCTGGCTCGATGACTGGATCAAGGTCGCCAAGCGCAATCCCAAGGGCCTGCGTTCGCGCAGCAAGTACCTGATGCAGTCGGTCCTTGGGCTGGCCGCTGGCATCGCCCTGTTCATGACGGCCGATGCGCCGTCCAACACGATCTTCTATCTGCCGGTGCTGAAGGATGTGGCGATTCCGATCGGTGCGGGTCTCGTGGTCATCGCCTACTTCTGGATCGTCGGGTTTTCCAACGCGGTCAACCTCACTGATGGTCTGGATGGACTGGCGATCATGCCGAGCGTGTTGGTCGCAGGCGCTCTGGGCGTCTTTGCCTACGCCGCCGGCCACGCACAGTTCGCGTCCTATCTCCAGATTCCGGCTGTTCCGGGTGCCGGTGAACTGGCGGTGCTGTGCGCCGCCATCTGCGGTGCCGGGCTGGGATTTCTCTGGTTCAACACCTACCCCGCGCAAGTGTTCATGGGTGATATCGGCGCCTTGGCGCTCGGCGCTGCCTTGGGCGCGATTGCGGTGATCGTGCGTCAGGAACTGGTGTTGGTGGTGATGGGTGGCATCTTCGTGATCGAAACCCTGTCGGTGATGGCGCAGGTAGCGAGCTTCAAACTCACCGGCCGGCGCATCTTTCGCATGGCGCCGATCCATCATCACTTCGAACTCAAGGGTTGGCCCGAACCGCGCGTGATCGTGCGCTTCTGGATCATCAGCTTCGTGCTGGTTCTGGCCGGCCTTGCAACCTTGAAGGTGCGCTGATGCTGTCCGAGCGCGTCAAGCAGGCGTTTCGACTGGGCGAGATCGAGGGCCGCCTCGATCCTCTGGTGCTGGGTCCGGCATTGGCGTTGGCGGGGATCGGGCTGGTGATGGTCATGTCCAGCTCCGTGGGCGTGACCGAACGCCTGCACGTCGGGACGTTCTACTTCTTCGCGCGTCATGTCGTGTTCTTGGGCGCGGGTGTGGTTCTGGCTGCGCTGGTGACGCGCATCGAACTGCGCCAGATCGAGCGACACGGCCAGAGTTTCCTGATCGTTGCCATGGCGCTGCTGTTGGCCGTGCTGATTCCGGGCATTGGATCGGAAGTCAATGGCGCACGACGTTGGCTGAGTCTTGGCGGTCCGAAATTTCAGGCGGTGGAGGCGGTCAAGGTGCTCTTGATCGTATGGCTGGCCAGCTATCTGGTTCGTCATCGCCAGGAAGTTCAGAGCTCGATCTGGGGCCTGGTCAAGCCGCTCGCCACCGCCGTGCTGATGATTGGGCTCTTGATGGCGCAGCCGGACTTTGGCTCCTCGGTACTCATCGCGGCGATCGTGGGCGGCATGTTGTTCCTTGGCGGAGCGCCCTTGCGCAGCCTGATCGCACCGGCGGTTTTGGGTGGCGTTGCCCTCGCGCTGATTGCCGTGCTCGAACCCTACCGCCTGCGTCGCCTCACGTCCTTCGTCGATCCCTGGGCTGATCCCTTCGACAAAGGTTTCCAGTTGACCCAGGCCTTGATCGCGATTGGTCGCGGTGAATGGTTCGGTGTCGGCATTGGCGCCAGCATCCAGAAGTTGTCGTTCCTGCCGGAGGCGCATACCGACTTCATTTTCTCGGTGATTGCCGAGGAAACCGGCTTCATCGGGGTGAGCGTGATCATCGCCCTGTTCGCCACCCTGGTCGGGCGTGCGTTCTGGCTGGGTCTGCAGGCGATTTATCTCAAGCGCCCGTTTGCCGGCTATTGCGCGTTCGGTGTCGCGCTTTGGATCGGCCTGCAGGCCAGCGTTTCGATCGGCGTCAACCTCGGCTTGCTGCCGACCAAGGGCCTGACCTTGCCGCTGGTGTCCTACGGTGGCTCCAGCGTCTTGATGACCTGCGTCGCCCTTGGCCTGCTGCTGCGGGTGGGCTGCGAGGTGGATCGTACTGAGCGTCAGATCACGCGCATTCGTGATGGCGCAGTCGATGTGCGGCCGCCGGGCGACGGCGTTCTGCCCAGTTTCGATTCGACAGCGACGCAACAGCCACGCGCCGTCGAAGCCTTTGGCGCGCGTCGGCCTGTGCGCACCACGTCGACCCGCGCCGATGGCCGCATCGAGCCGAGCCTTGGAGCGCGCACATGAAGACGCCCGTCGCCATCCTTGCCGGCGGTACCGGTGGGCACATCTTCCCCGGATTGGCTGTGGCGCAAGCCTTGCGTGGCAGGGGCGTCGACGTCCTCTGGATCGGCGCGCGCGGTCGCATGGAAACACGCCTGGTGCCCGCGCACGGCTTTGCATTCGAAGCCATCGACATCAGTGCCTTGCGCGGCAAGGGCGTGCTCAACCTGATGCTGACACCGCTGCGAGTGGTGCGTGCGGTGTGGCAGGCGGGCACGATCCTGCGTCGCGCCAAGCCGCGTGCGGTGGTGAGCTTTGGTGGCTTTGCTGCGGGGCCGAGCGGCCTCGCCGCCTGGCTGCTGCGCCTGCCGTTGTTCGTGCACGAGCAGAACAGTCGACCTGGCCTGACCAATCGCAGCCTGGCGCGTTTGGCGCGACGAGTGTTGTTGGGCTTCCCGGGTGCCTTTCCAGCGAGCCGCAAAACCGAGCTGGTGGGTAACCCGGTGCGCGCCGAGATCGCAGCCTTGCCCTCACCGGAACAACGCTTGGCCGGGCGCGATGGCGCCGTGCGCATCCTGATCCTCGGCGGCAGCCAAGGCGCGCGCGCCCTCAACCTGGGCGTGCCCGACGCGCTCGGGCGCTTGCAAGGCTTGTTCGACGTGCTGCACCAATGCGGCAAGGATCAAGTCGATGCAACCTGTGCCGCTTACGCACAGGCCACGGTGCAGGCGCGGGTCGAGCCTTTCATCGAGGACATGGCGCACACCTACGCCTGGGCCGATCTGGTGGTCTGCCGCGCGGGTGCACTGACGCTTGCAGAAGTCTGCGCTGCCGGTCTGGCGAGCGTGCTGGTGCCACTGCCAACGGCGGCCGACGATCACCAGAGCTTCAATGCCGACTATCTGGTGAGCCACGACGCTGCCGTGTGCGTCGATGAGGGTGAGGACTTCGTCGCCCGCCTGACGGCGGCCATCTCCGTGTTTACGAATGATGCTGGACGACGCCTTGCCGGCGCACGCGCTGCACGCGCATTGGCGCGCCCAGACGCTGCGATGGCCGTGGTGACCTGCATCCTGAATGAGGCTCGCGCATGAATCGTCTATACCAGGACGCGGACTTCGCCAGTGCCTTCCGTCGCATCCACTTCGTCGGCATCGGTGGTGCCGGCATGAGTGGCATTGCCGAAGTCTTGTGCACCTTGGGCTACACCGTGACGGGTTCGGATCTGCACCCCTCGCGCACCACCGCACGCCTGATCGAAGTGGGTGCAAAAGTGAGTTACGGGCACAAGGCCGAGAACGTCGGGGATGCGGATGTCGTGGTGATGTCGAGTGCCATCCACACGGGCAACCCGGAAATCGACGCCGCGCGTGCACGTAGAATTCCGATCGTGCCGCGTGCCGAAATGCTGGCCGAACTGATGCGCTTCCGTCGTGGCATTGCCATCGCAGGCACGCACGGCAAGACCACCACCACCAGCTTGACGGCGAGCGTGCTCAGTGAAGGCGGACTGGATCCGACCTTTGTCATCGGCGGGCAGTTGCTGTCGGCCGGTGCCAATGCCCGCCTGGGTAGCGGCGACTGGCTGGTGGCCGAAGCCGACGAGAGCGATGGCTCCTTCCTGCGCTTGAACCCGCTGATCGCCGTCATCACCAATGTCGATGCCGACCATCTGGAGAACTACGGCGGCGACTTCGCACGCATGCAGGCTGCCTTTGCCGAATTCTTGTACCGCCTGCCGTTCTATGGACTGGCGGTGCTGTGCATCGATGATCCCAAGGTGCGTGCGCTGGCGGCCAATGTGCAGCGTCATTTGGTCACCTATGGATTTGCCGACGACGCGCAGGTGCGTGCCACCGATGTGGTGCAGCACGGCGCACGCACGCAGTTCACCTTGTGCCTGCCTGAACTTGCACCGCATACCGTGCAATTGAACCTGCCCGGTCGCCACAACGTGTTGAACGCGCTTGCCGCAGCCGCGGTCGGCTGGCAATTGGGTGTGGACGAACTGGCGATCGTGCGTGCACTGGAAACCTTTCAGGGCATCGGTCGACGTTTCAACGTGCTGGGTGAGCTGCACTTGACGAGCGGTGCCCGCGTGCAGGTGGTGGACGACTACGGACACCATCCGCGCGAGCTGGCCGCGACCTTCGCCGCCGCGCGTGCCGGTTGGCCGCACAAGCGCTTGCTGGTGGCGTTCCAGCCGCATCGCTACAGCCGCACACGCGACTTGCTGGATGATTTTGCCGCGGTGCTGTCCGATGTCGATGCGCTGCTCCTGACCGAGGTTTATGCCGCTGGCGAGGCACCAATCCCAGGCGCCGACGGACGCGCGTTGACGCGTGCGATCCGTGCGCGTGGTCGTATCGATCCGGTGCTGGTCGAGCGCGCCAGTGACCTACCCGCTGCCTTGGAGAGCGTCGCGCGCGACGGCGATCTGGTGATCCTGGCCGGTGCCGGTGACATCGGTCAGGTCGCGCAGGAACTGGTTGCCCGCATCGAGCGCCAACAAACCCAGGTGAACGCATGAACGCCGCTTCGTCCCGCGTCTCCGATCCGACTGCCTTCGGCCGCGTCGCGGTGCTTTTGGGCGGGACCTCCTCCGAGCGCGAGGTTTCGCTCAATTCCGGTACCAATGTGCTGGCTGCCTTGTTGGCGCGTGGCGTGAACGCGTTTGCCGTGGACGGAATTCCGGCCTTGATCGAGGCGCTGGCGCAACATGGTGTGGATCGTGTGTTCAACGTGCTGCATGGCAGTGTTGGCGGCGGCGAAGACGGCGTGGTTCAAGGCCTGCTGGATGCGCATGGCATTCCCTACACCGGTTCAAGTGTGCTGGGATCGGCGTTGGCCATGGACAAGGTACGAAGCAAGCAGGTGTGGTTGAGTCTTGGCTTGCCGACACCACGCTACCTGCGTCTGGCCAAAGGCGCGGACGTGCATGCCGCAGCGCGTGAGTTGGGCCTGCCGGTGATCGTCAAGCCCAGTTGCGAAGGCTCCAGTGTCGGGGTCACGCGCGTGTTCAGTGATGAAGGTCTGGACGCGGCCGTGGACTTGGCGTCGCGTTACCCGGGCGAGTTGCTCATGGAGCAGCTGATCCAAGGCCAAGCGCAGGACGCCGGTGAGTACACCGTGGCCATCCTGGACGGCGTGGCCTTGCCCAGCATTCGCATCGTGCCCGCCACCGAGTACTACGACTATCACGCCAAGTACGTGGCCGAGGACACCCAATACCTGTGTCCGGGGCTGACGGGTGCTGCCGAAGCGGAATTGGGTGCGCTCGCCTTGGCGGCCTTCGATGCCTTGGGTTGCAGTGGTTGGGGGCGCGTGGACGTGATGCGCGACGCGCAAGGACGCAACTACCTGCTGGAGGTCAACACCGCACCGGGCATGACCAGTCATTCGCTGGTGCCCAAGGCCGCGGCGCAGCTTGGCATCGATTTCAACAGCGTGTGCTGGCGCATTCTGGAAACCAGCATGGCGATCGGGGGGCAGTCATGAGCGTCTGGCTCCGAACCCTGACGTGGTGCCTCGCCCTTGGCATGATCGTGCTGCCGCTGGCTGCGGTCATGCATGGCTGGTTGGCACCCCAACGTTGGCCGATCCGGCATCTGCTTGTGACCGCCGAGTACCAGCACGTGGGTGAAGACAGCATCCGTGCGACCGTGCAGCAGCACCTGGGGAACGGTTATTTCGATTCGGACCCGGCGGCGATTCGAGCTGCGCTGGTCGATCTGCCGTGGGTGGCCGAAGTCCAGGTGCGCAAGCGTTGGCCTGATCGGATCGAGGTGCAGTTGCGCGAGCACCATGCCGTGGCGCAGTGGGGAGATGGACACATGCTCTCCGACGCAGGCGTCGTGTTCCCTGCGCTGGCCTCGGTCGGCGATCAGGATCTTCCGCGTCTGTCGGGGCCGGACGCACGCGCCACCGAAGTGTTCGGCTTCTATCAGCAATCTCAAGCCCTGTTCGCAGGCGTGGGTCTTGCGGTGCGCGGCGCACGTCTGTCACGACGTGGCAGTTGGAGCCTTCAACTGGCAGACGGCGCGACGGTCGTGATCGGACGCGAGGCCGATCCGCAGCTGCGCCTGCGCCGCTGGGTGAAGGCCATGCCGGCGGTGATGGCGGGCCAGACACGCGCCTTGGCGCGCGTGGATCTGCGTTACACCAATGGCTTTGCCGTGCGTTGGGCCGATGCGGTCACGAAGCCGGATGCCCCATCCCATTCCGACGCTGCGGCCGCTGTCCAGGCCGTGCGCCACGCACCGAGCTTGCCGGTTCTGGCAGATGCCTGCCGCCACGTGTGCAACATCATCCTGACAGGCTTCAAAGCATGAATCGCAAAGGCGACAAGTCCCTGGTCGTGGGACTGGACATCGGAACGTCACGAGTCAAGGTACTCGTAGGTGAATACGCGCCCGGCGAGCCGGTCGAGGTCATCGGCATCGGCAGCCACAGTTGCAATGGCCTCAAGCGTGGCGTGGTGATCGACATCGAGTCCACCATCCATGCGATACAACGGGCGGTCGAGGAAGCCGAGTCGCTGGCCGCCTGCGAAATTCGCAGTGCGTTCGCATCCATCTCGGGTGGCCACACCCACTGCCGGAACTCGCCTGGCATCGTGCCGATCCGCGATCGCGAAGTCAGCCACGCGGACATCGTGCAGGTGCTGGAAGCCGCCAAGGCCGTGGCCGTGCCTTCGGATCAGCGCATCGTGCATGCGATTGCGCAGGAGTACAGCATCGACAACTCACAGGACGGCATTCGCCACCCGGTCGGCATGTCCGGCGTGCGCCTGGAAGTGCGTGCGCATTTGGTGTTGTGCGCGCTGTCGGCGGCACAGAACATCACCAAGTGCGTGAATCGTTGCGACCTGCAGGTCGATGAGCTCGTGCTTGGGGCCTTGGCGTCCAGTCAGTCGGTGCTGACCGACGACGAGAAGGACCTTGGCGTGGCGCTGGTCGACATCGGGGCCGGCACCACCGACATCGTGGTATTCACCCAAGGCGCGATCCGCCATTCGGCGTCCCTGCCGATCGCCGGCGATCAGGTCACCGGCGACATCGCGCACATGCTGCGCACACCGACGCCGCACGCCGAAGAAATCAAGGTGCGCTATGCCTGTGCCTTGGCGCGGATGGCGACGGCCGAGGAAAGCATCCAGGTCGCCAGCGTGGGCGATCGTCCTCCGCGTCGCTTGGCTCGGCAGTCCTTGGCCGAAGCCGTGCAAAGTCGCTACGAGGAGATTTTCGAAATGGTGCAGGCCGAGCTGGAACGCGCCGGCTACATGCCGATGATCCGTGCCGGCTTGGTACTGACCGGTGGCGGCGCGCGCATGGAGGGCGTCACCGAGCTGGCCGAAGAAATGCTGCACATGCCGGTGCGCGTGGGTGTGCCGCAGCACGTGATCGGCATGAGCGAGGTCATCAGCAATCCGGAGTACTCGACCGGCGTGGGCCTCTTGCTCTGGGGTTCGCGTCAGGAGCAGCAGCGCCGTCCGGTGATCGTGGGGGCGCGCGCAGGCGGTGCCTTGGCGCGCGTGCGCAACTGGTTTCGCGGGGAATTTTGAGTTTCGAGCCGAAAGGCTTGAGTCGATGTGGGTAAACAGGGTTGTGGGCTTGTATTTCTAGGGTCAAGGAGGAAACAAAAATGCCATTTGAACTGGTTGAGAACGTGGCACCCAATGCCGTCATCAAGGTGTTCGGCGTGGGTGGAGGTGGCGGCAACGCCGTGGCGCACATGGTCAATTCGCAGTTGGAGGGCGTGGAGTTCGTTTGCGCCAATACCGACTCGCAGGCCATCCGCAATGTCGGCGCACGGCATGTCTTGCAGCTGGGTGACAATGTCACCAAGGGCTTGGGCGCTGGCGCCAATCCGGAAGTGGGCCGACAGGCTGCGCTGGAAGACCGCGAACGCATCGTGGCCGCCCTGCAGGGTGCCGACATGGTGTTCATCACGGCCGGCATGGGCGGTGGTACCGGCACGGGTGCAGCACCCGTGGTCGCGCAGTTGGCCAAGGAAATGGGCATCCTGACCGTGGCCGTGGTGACCAAGCCGTTCCCGTTCGAAGGTCGTCGCCGCATGCAGGTGGCGCTCAAGGGCATCGACGACTTGAGCCAGCACTGCGATTCCTTGATCACGATTCCGAACGAGAAACTCATCACCGTGCTGGGCCGCGACGCCACCATGGTGCAAGCCTTCCGCGCCGCCAACGACGTGCTCTTGGGCGCGGTGCGTGGTATCGCCGACCTGATCGTGTGCAGCGGCCTGATCAACGTCGACTTTGCCGACGTGCGTACGGTCATGAGCGAAATGGGCATGGCAATGATGGGCAGCGGCTCGGGTCGCGGCGAGGAACGCGCCATGGAGGCTGCCGAGAAGGCCATCAGCAATCCCTTGCTGGATGACGTCAACCTGTCCGGCGCCAACGGCATCCTGGTCAATATCACCCACGGCTCGGACTTCACCATGCGCGAGTTTGACGAAGTGGGCAGCGCGGTGGAGGAATACGCCGCCGAAGACGCAACCGTGGTCATCGGTACCGTGCTCGACCCCAACATGCAGGACGAAGTCCGCGTGACCGTGGTCGCCACCGGGCTCAACCGCAACAACGCCGCGCGCCAGGCACCGCCACGCATGGATGAGTTCGAGCCGGCGAAAGTGTCGCGCCCGATGCGCCTGATTCGCAACGCCACCAATGGCCAGGTTGAGCACTACGACGTGGACGAGGTCAAGCCCGCCGCGACCGTGGTGCCACCCGCGCAGTCACAGGCGCAGGCGCAGGCGCACAAAGGCCACAGCAGCATGGACTATCTGGATATTCCAGCGTTCCTGCGCAAGCAGGTGGATTGATCGATGGGATAAAGGTGGTGTGAAGCACAGGGCCACGGATGGCTCGAAGCGGGTGCTTGCAGAGGCTGCGATGGATCGCGCCTTGCAAGCACGCCGCCGGTGGTGTCGACCATGGCGAACCGGAAGCTGAATTCCAGTGCTCCTCCTTGCTTTGGATTCAGCCGGCATGGGTTCCAATGGCCGCTGCCATCACGACCCTCGATCGGCACCGTGCGTTCTGACGTGCCGTTCGAGGGTAATTTTTTTGCAGCTACAACGTTAAGGTGTTGTAAAAATACGACAAAACTTGTCGTTTGCTTGCACTCGCGCCTGTCGCCTGCCCCACACCTGTGTTATCGTCCGCCGCGTCTTTAGGCGCTCCAGTTCGGAGACCGCATCAGAATGATCAAACAGCGAACCTTGAAAAACGCGATCCGCGCCACCGGCGTGGGGCTGCATTCGGGCCAGAAGGTCAACATGACCCTGCGTCCGGCTGCAGTCAATACCGGCATCGTGTTTCACCGCACCGACCTGCCCGAACCCAACCAGATTCGGGCCAGCGCAGACGCCGTCGGTGACACCCTGCTGTCTTCGACCCTGGTACAAAATGGCATTCGGGTGGCCACGGTCGAACACCTGCTGTCGGCACTGGCCGGCCTTGGGATCGACAACATCCACATTGACCTGTCCGCCTCGGAAGTGCCGATCATGGACGGTTCCGCTGGACCGTTCGTGTTCCTGTTGCAGTCCGCTGGCATCGAAGAACAATCGGCGGCCAAGCGCTTTGTCCGGGTCAAGCGCACCGTGACCGTCAAGGATGGTGATCGTTGGGCACGTTTCGAGCCTTTCGACGGCTTCAAAGTCGGCTTTTCCATCGACTTCAAGCATCCGGCCTTTCCGGCAGGCTTGTCCAAGGCCGAAATTGACTTTTCCACGACATCCTTCGTCAAGGAAGTCAGCCGCGCCCGCACCTTTGGCTTCATGAAGGACATCGAAATGCTGCGCGAGCGCAATCTGGCGCTGGGCGGCTCGATGGACAACGCCATCGTGCTCGATGACTACCGCGTGCTCAATCCCGATGGTTTGCGCTACGAGGATGAGTTCGTCAAGCACAAGATCCTCGATGCCATCGGCGACCTGTACCTGCTTGGCCATAGCCTGGTCGGGGCGTTCTACGGCTACAAGTCGGGGCACCAGATGAACAATCTGCTGCTGCGTACCCTGCTGGCCGATACGGCGGCCTGGGAAGAGGTCAGCTACGAGGACAATGCCGCCGCACCGATTTCCTACGCGCATCCCGCGCATGCGGGAATCTGAGAACGATTCGACAACAATGTGATTGCGGGCTTGACCGGCAATCACCGTGTCGCCAGTATCCGGGCGGCAAGGAAAATCCAATCAGGCCATGGAGGCCAATCGCAGCAGTCGGGACTTGAGTTCTTCGTCCGTGGTTGCTGCAGCCGCTGCCAGCAGGTTATCGCGGGCAGCTTGGGAAAGGCGTGCAGGCGGTGCCGCGTCCGGGGGGACGGGCCGCATCGTTGCCACTTTCACGGCGATCTCAGTGACGGGAACGCCGGCCGCGCCAGCCGCATCCACGAGGGTGTCGGCATGCAAGCGCAGTCGGCTGGCCCACACCGGGGTGTCAGCCAGAAAGACAAGCCTGTTCTGGCGCAGGTTTCCCAGTCTCACATGGGAAGCCAGCGGCTCGGGCAGGGACTGGCGCAGTTGCCGGTCGAGTGCATGCAGTTGCATTGCGCGCTCGATCATCGAGTTGGAATCACCTGCGAGCGCCGCCGACAGGGCGGACTGGTAGGGAGGTTTTGGCGGCTGCATGGGCAAATGTTCATGGAACAGGCGGATGGATGTCATCATCGTATCGAAGTTTCTGAAGACGCCGAAGAAACTTTCATTTGCACGCATCCAGATGAAGGCGGCTGCGGTTGCAGTTCTGGGTCTGATTCTGGGCGTGGGAGCCATCGCCGGCTATGGCGTGCGGGCGCTCGGCAGTGGCGATGGCATGAGCAGCCAGGACGTGCAAGCCGCGATGCAGGAGCAGCGTCAGCAGCTCGACCAGCTGCACCAAGGTTCGCAGCGTGAGCTCAACGCGATGTCGGTGAAACTGGCCGAACTTCAAGCCGAAGTCACCCGCATCAACGCCTTGGGCATGCGCTTGACCCAACTCGCGCATCTGGAAGATGGCGAATTCAACTTCGACGAGCGCCCGGCTGTCGGTGGCCCGCAGTCCGAACGCGACGGTTCCATCGCTTTGACCGATGCGCCGAGTGGCAGCCAGTTGGGCAGTTCGATCGATGCGCTGTCGCGGCAGCTCTCGCTTCAGGCAAGCCAATTGTCCCTGCTGGAAAGTGTCCTGTCCGATCGCGAACTGGACGCCAGCCTGTTGCCCGCGGGTCTACCGGTGCGTTCGGGCTATGCATCCTCGGGCTTTGGTCGTCGTTCGGATCCATTTTCGGGCTACAACGCGTTTCACCGGGGTGTGGACTTCGCTGGCCCGCGCGGTTCGGACGTTCTGAGCGTGGCCGACGGCGTGGTGCAGTTCTCCGGTCGCATCAATGGCTACGGCAACGCCGTGGAAATCGATCACGGCAACGGCTACGTCACCCGTTACGCCCACAACGACAAGAACCTGGTCGTGGTCGGAGATCGAGTGAAGGGTGGACAAATCATCGCCAAGATGGGTTCCACCGGTCGATCCACCGGCAGCCACGTGCACTTTGAAGTCTGGCTCAACGGCCGCGTAGTCAATCCCAGCCAGTACCTGCGCCACGCGCGCGGTTGAGACGGAAGCCATCGAGGTGACTTGATTCACCTCGAAGCGTCCCCACGTTAAAATCCCCTGCTTGCGCGGCCGCCTCCTGCGGCCGTTTCGTGTGTGTCGCATCCTGCGACACCCCGTATTGGACAATCCCATGCTCAACAAATTGCTGACTGGCATCTTTGGTAGCCGCAACGAACGCTTGGTGGCACAGCTTCGCAAGAAGGTCGATCGAATCAATGCGCTGGAGGCCCAGTATCAGCAGCTGAGCGATGACGCTCTGCGCGGCAAGACCGCCGAATTCCGCGAGCGGTTGGGAAAGGGCGAAGAACTTGATGCGCTGTTGCCGGAAGCCTTCGCCACCATGCGGGAAGCGGCACGACGGGTTCTTGGTATGCGTCACTACGACGTGCAGATGGTCGGCGGCATGGTCTTGCACTTGGGCAAGATCGCGGAAATGCGCACCGGCGAAGGCAAGACCCTGGTTGCGACCTTGGCCGTGTACCTCAATGCGCTACCGGGCAAGGGCGTGCACGTGGTCACGGTCAATGACTATCTGGCGCGTCGCGACGCCGCCTGGATGGGCCGTGTGTACAACTGGCTGGGGCTGAGCGTGGGTGTCGTGTTCCCGGGCATGCCGCACGAGGACAAGAAGGCCGCCTATGGCGCCGACATCACCTACGGCACCAACAACGAGTTCGGGTTCGACTACCTGCGCGACAACATGGCGCTCTCGCGTGAGGAGCGTTTCCAGCGTGAGTTGCATTACGCCATCGTGGACGAAGTGGACTCGATCCTGATCGACGAAGCGCGCACGCCGCTCATCATTTCCGGTCCGTCGGATGATTCGCCGGATCTTTACCACAAGGTCGATCGCATTGTTCCGAAACTGAAGCGCCAGCCGGCAGAAGACGCGGATGGCGACTACTGGGCAGACGAGAAAACCAAGCAGGTCTACTTGTCCGAGACAGGCATGGAGCACGCTGAACAACTGCTGCGCGAGGCCGGCATTCTGGGTGAGGACGACAGCCTGTACGGCGCGAACAATCTGGCACTGGTGCACCACCTCAATGCCGCGCTGCGTGCCCATGCGTTGTACCACCGCGATGTCGAGTACCTGATCCGCGACGGTGAAGTGCTGATCGTGGACGAATTCACCGGCCGCACCCTGCCGGGTCGGCGCTGGTCCGATGGCCTGCACCAGGCGGTCGAGGCCAAGGAAGGGGTGAAGGTCCAGCGCGAGAACCAGACACTGGCTTCGATCACCTTCCAGAACTACTTCCGCATGTACGGCAAGCTCTCGGGCATGACCGGCACGGCCGACACCGAGGCCTTCGAGTTCCAGTCCATCTACGGTCTGGAAGTGGTGGTGATCCCGACCCACCGGCCGATGGTGCGCAAGGATGAAGCCGATCTGGTGTTCATGAAGCGCGCCGCCAAGTTCAAGGCCATCGCCGAGGACATCATCGAGCGCAACAAGGCGGGCCAGCCCATCCTCGTGGGCACTACTTCGATCGAAATATCCGAGCTGTTGTCGAAAGAATTGGATCGCGCCAAGGTGCACCATGAAGTACTCAATGCCAAGCAGCACGAGCGTGAGGCGCAGATCGTGGCGCAGGCGGGTCGTTGTGGTGCAGTGACGATCGCGACCAACATGGCCGGTCGCGGCACCGACATCGTGCTGGGCGGTTCGCTGGACGCGGATCTTGCAGCTCTGGGTGCCGAGGCCAGCGAGGCGGACAAGGCCAAGGTCAGGGCCGAATGGCAAGTTCGACACGATGCCGCCTTGGCAGCCGGCGGCTTGCACATCATCGGTACCGAGCGACACGAGAGCCGCCGTATCGACAACCAGTTGCGTGGTCGTTCCGGTCGCCAGGGCGACCCCGGCTCCTCGCGCTTCTACTTGTCGCTGGAAGACAGTCTGATGCGCATCTTCGCCTCCGACATGGTGCAGAAGGCGATGCGCTTTCTCGGCATGAAGGAAGACGATCGCATCGAGGACCGCATGGTCACCCGTCAGATCGAAAAAGCCCAGCGCAAGGTCGAAGCCCACAACTTCGACATCCGCAAGCAGTTGCTCGAATACGACGATGTCGCCAACGACCAACGCAAGGTGATCTACTCGCAGCGCGACGAGTTGCTGGCCAGTGAATCGGTGGCTGATGTGGTGGCGGAGATTCGCAACGACGTGGTGGTCGAGTTGGTGGCGCGTTTCGTGCCTGCCGAGTCGATTGACAGCCAATGGAAGTTGCCGGAGCTGGAGAAAGAAGCGGCTGACGAATACGGTTTGGTCATCGATGTGCAAAAGCTGGCGCGCGAGAGCGATGAGCTGACCGCGGAAGGTATATCAGATCATGTCCGGGAGTCCTTCGAGCGCAGTCTGCGCGAGAAGGAAGCCTTGATCGGCTCGGAGATGATGCGCACGCTGGAACGTCACGTGATGCTGACCGTGCTCGACTCGAGCTGGAAGGAGCACCTGGCGCGCATGGACTTCCTGCGGCAGGGCATCCACCTGCGCGGCTATGCCCAGAAGCAGCCCAAGCAGGAATACAAGCGCGAGGCCTTCGAGATGTTCGGCCAGATGATGGACAAGATTCGGCACGAGGTCATCAAGCTCCTGATGCGCGTGCGAATTCGCTCCGAGGCCGAAGTCCAGCAGATGGAAGAGGCCGAGCGCCAGCGCAATGCCGCACGCAGCCAGACCATGCAATACCAGCACGAGGAAGCCGGCGGCATGGGTGCGGATGAAGAAGCCGCACAGGTTGCAGCGCAGGCGCCGGTGCCGCACACCATCGTGCGTGAAGGCCCCAAGGTCGGCCGCAATGATGCCTGCCCCTGTGGCTCGGGCAAGAAGTACAAGCACTGCCACGGCGCGCTCGTCTGAGTTGTTCGAGCGTCGTTTGACCCGTCCGTCGGGCAGTTTCGATGTCGCATGAGCCGCCGCCACTGCATGTGGTGGCGGCCGTGTTACGCGATGTACGTGGCCGAATTCTTCTCGCACGTCGCAACGGGCAGCGAGAACTCGCCGGCTTGTGGGAGTTTCCGGGCGGAAAAGTGGAGCCGGGTGAGTCGGCAGGTGCTGCGCTCACACGCGAACTGCACGAAGAACTGGGGATTCGGCTGGCCGCCGATGAATCGCAGCCCTTGATCTGCGTTGCCCATCGCATGCCCAGCGGCAAGCGAATCCGTCTGGACATTTACGAGGTTTCTTGCTTTCGCGGTCGTGCGCGCGGCATGGAGGCGCAGGCCATCACCTGGGTGAAGCCCGAGCAGCTGGGCAACTACTCGATGCCGGAAGCAGACATACCGGCCGTTGCGGCCTTGACGCAGCCTGCGACCTATGTGGACGTGGATGTCGGGGTGCACGAAAGTACTCTTGCTCGGGTGCTGGATGCGCCACGCCCGCTACACGGACGTGGCGGCGTTCGCCTGCGTCTCGTGCTCACGGGCGCGTGCCAGACACGCATCGCCGCACTCGAAGGCGTGTCGGCATGGGCGCGTCAGCACGCCGTCGATGCATTGCTCGATACCGAAGTCCTGGGATTTGAAACCACGTCCAAACTCGCCCAGCGATTCGGATTCGGCCTGCACCTGAGCGAGGCCGATCTGTCGCAGTTGTCCGATGACGGGCTCGACCGCGCAAGAGTCTGTGCCGCCGATTGCAGCGGCGCGCCAAGCCTGCAACGAGCCCAGCAACTGGGGCTGGACTTCGTGCGTCTTGCGATCGCCGATTCGGACTGGGTGCAGGTCGAGGCCTTGCGTGAGGCGGTACGACTTCCGTTCTATCTTCCGAGCAAGGACGCAGCATCCTTGGCGCTGGCGCGACGCCACGGTGTGCAAGGATGGAACGTGCCCCTGACGGCGTGTCTGGCCGCTCAATAGCGGCAGCCCATCAGGGCAAAAGCGCCCTGACTTCCTCGGACGGGCGACACACGCGCGCGCCGCGTGGGCTCACCACCACAGGACGATTGAAAAGCTCCGGGTGGGCCACGATGGCGCTCAGGATCACTTCGTCGCTAACGTCGTTACGATCCAAGCCCAATTGCGCACACAGGGCTTCCTTGCTGCGCAGCAAGGCACGTGCGGGCTGGCCCAGCACTTCGCACAAGGCGCGCAAGGCAGGCACATCCAGAAGCTCGTCGCGGTACAACACGATACGTGGCTCGATGCCTGCCTCGCGCAAGAGCGCAAGGACATTGCGCGAAGTGCCGCAACTGGGGTTGTGGTAGAGCGTGTAATCGGACGCGGGCATGCCGTTACGGTGCCCCGAGTTGCCTGTCAGCAATTTCCTTCAGCGCCAGCCAGCGCGCCGCACGCAACATGCCGGCATGGCCGCCCTCGGCGGTTGCCACCACTTTGTACTTTCCGGCAACAACCAAGGTGGGCGTGCCTTCGATGGCCCAGCGCGTGACCGTGCGTTGATTGCGGCTGATCTGGGTGTTGACGGCGAAGGAGGTTGCGGTGGCCTTGAGTGCCTCTGCGTCCACGCCCAGGTCGGCATACAGTTTGACCACGTCATCGAGGCTGCCGGACTTCAGTTTGTGCTCCTGCGCGACGGCGGTGAACATGCCGGTGTGGGTCTTGTCGAGCACGCCCATGGCTTTCGCTGCATAGAAGCCGCGCGCCAAGGATTCGACTGCACCGTAGGCCATTGGCACCGGCACGAAGTTCACTTGCTCGGGCAGGGTTGCGCGCCATGCGGGAAGGAGCGGGTCGAGGCGGGCGCAATGGATGCAGGTGTAGGAAAAGACCTCGGCGATTTCGACCTTGCCAGGGACACCCAGCAGCGGCTGTGGCGGGTCGATCAGGGTGTAGTCCACGCCGATGCGGGGTTCGGGCCCTTCAGGAAGCGGGGCCGGCGTCGCGGGGGATGCGGCCTCGGCTGGGCGCGCTTCGTCGGGTGTCTTCACCGAATCCGTGGCTTCAGCTACCGGCGCGGCGCTGGTCTCGTCGGCGCTCGTGGCGGTGTCGGGTTGGGCATCGGTATCGCTGGCATTATCGGCCGCGGCAGTGGTCGACTCGGTGCTCGCCGCAGTGCTGTCGGCGGACGTGCTCGTGGCTGGGCTGGACTCGGCAGCCGCGCTCGACGGGGCCGGAGAGGCAGTTTCAGGCGGCGTCGGCGATTGCCCACCGCAGCCGGCAAGCATCGTGATGGTGAGAATGCTCGACCAAAGAATGCTCGGGCAACGAAGACGTGACACGGACGACATCCTCACGGCGCCGTGGTCGCGCTGGCGCCGTGCAGGCCTTCGATGTAACTGGCCAGGGCCTGAATCTCTTCGTCGGTGAGCTGCTTGGCGACATCGACCATGATGGTGTTGAGCTCATCATCGCGACCCCAGGCCGTACCGGCGCGGAAGCCGTTCAAGTGCAGTGCGGTGTAGGTGGCATGTTGGCCGCCGATGGCGGGGTAGGGCACGCCAGGGTTGCCGCGACCCGTCGGGCCGTGGCAAGCCATGCAGGCGGGAATTCCGCGTGCGGTGTCGCCGCCGCGATAGAGCTTTTGCCCGACTTCGTAGAACTTCTTGTCGGCATTCGGGCCCTCGGCAATCACGCTGTCATCGGCGATGCCCGGGGTAACCGATTGGGAGGCGAAGAAAGCGCCCAGATCGTTCATGTCCTGCGTGCTCAGGACACTGGCAAAACCCACCATGATCGGATCGACGCGGCTGCCGTCCTTGAACAAGGCCAACTGGCGGGCGATGTAGGCCTCACTCTGGCCAGCCAACTTGGGATACATCGGCACCGGCGAGTTGCCGTCACTGCCATGGCAGGCCGTGCAGACGGCGGCCTTGCTTTCACCGGCCTTGGCGTCGCCCGGCTGCGCCGGCGCGTTGGCATCGGCCAGTGGCGTGACTTGAGCCGCCTGGGCTTCAGGTGCTGCCGTGACTTCGGCCGGCGTGGTGGACTCCTGCGCCATCGCGAACACGTTGAAGCCAAGACCCAAGGCCGCCGTGAAGGCCATGCCACAATAGCGACGCAAATCCATAATCACGCTCCACGTGTAAACCTGCCAAGCTGCTCCGTGGGTGTGAGCGAGTCGGTGCCGACGGCATGTCGGCGACTCGCGTCCAAGGATGCAGAAACAGGCGAATTATTCCAGCCGGTCCCAAGCCGGTCAAACCAGACGGGGCTGTCGATGTCCGAAAACCACCCATTGCGCGTCATGACTTACCTCAAGAGCGTGCACGAGCTGCGTCATTTGCCGCCTGATGTGGGCCTGGAAGTGGCCATTGCAGGGCGTTCCAATGCCGGAAAATCCAGCGCGATCAATGCGATCGCGGATCAGACGGGCTTGGCGCGCACCAGCAAGACGCCCGGACGCACCCAGCAACTGGTCTATTTCCATGTCGCGCCCGAGCGTCACGTCGTCGACCTGCCAGGCTACGGCTATGCCAAGGTTCCGCCGGATCTGCGCGATCACTGGCAGCGTTTGATCGATCAGTTCTTCCGAACCCGTCAGGTCTTGCGTGGCTTGGTGGTGGTGATGGACGTGCGTCATCCGCTGCGCGAATTCGATCAGCAGATGCTGGCCTACGGCGCCTCGCGTGGGCTGGCCTGCCATTGCCTTTTGACCAAGGCCGACAAACTGCCGCGCGGTCAGCAATCCAAAGCCTTGCTGGAGACCCGGCGCGCGCTGGGTGATGCGGCGAGCGTGCAGTTGTTCTCCTCGACTTCATTGCTTGGTGTGGACGAGGCGCGTGCGGTGCTGTGTCGTTGGCTTGACTTGGAATCGGGCGCAAGGAACGCGTGAACCGTCGCCCCAACGCGCCAAGTTGCAGGCAATGGCGTGCGAAGGTGCAGGGGCTGGGATCCAGGCCAAGGGATTTGACCTCACGCCACGGCTCGGTAATGCTCCACGGGTTCCGTGAAGCGCTCACGGTCCACGGTTTGAATCCAAAAAGACAACACACGAGGGAGATCGCATGAGCGGTGGCGCCACATCCAATCCGGGCACGAGCCCGCAATTTGCCCAGGTAATGGGCCATCCGCGTCCCTTGTGGATGCTGTTCATGACCGAATTCTGGGAGCGCTTTGCCTTCTACGGCATGCGCTGGGCGCTGGCCCTCTACATCGTGGCTCAGTTCTACGGCGGCGACTCGGCCGGCGAAGCGCCAGCCAGCCGTTTGTATGGCGCCTATCTGGCCCTGGTCTATGCGGCGGCACTGTTCGGCGGTTATGTGGCCGACAAGGTGATCGGCTATCAGCGTTCGATCTTGTTGGGTGCGGTGGTGATGGCCGCCGGCTTGTTCATGGTGATGGTGCCCAACGAGGTCGTGTTCCATCTCGGGCTCGCCACCATCATCGCCGGCAATGGTCTGTTCAAGCCCAACATTTCGACCATGGTCGGGCAACTGTATGCGCAAGGTGATGAGCGCCGCGACTCGGGCTTTACCTTGTTTTACATGGGCATCAATGCCGGTGCCTTCATCGCGCCGATCCTGACCGGTTGGCTGGCGGAGAACATGTTCGGTGGCTCGTCCGCGATGCCGGCCTACAAGGCCGTGTTCATTGCCTCCGGCGTGGGCATGCTGATCAGCTTGGTGTGGTTCTGGTTCGGGCGCGGCCAATTGCAGGGCATCGGCAAGCCCGACGTGGGCAGCGAGGGTCTCGGCAGGGTCTTGCTGGTGGCACTGGGCGTGCTGGTGGCGATCCCGGTCATCTATTTCCTGCTGTCCATCGATGCGGCCAATCTGGCCATCATTCTGTTTGTCCTGTTTGCGGTCTTGTGCGTGCTGATCATGGTCGAAGGCTTGAAGAACGGTGCCGTGGCGCGTGACAAGGCGATTGCGATGCTGATCATCTTCGCCTTCAACGTGCTGTTCTGGGTGTTCTTCGAGCAGGCAGGCAGCTCGTTCAACTTCCTCGCACAAAACATCGTCGATCGTGACTTCGGGGATTGGACCTTCCCGGTGGGCTGGTTCCAGTCGGTGAACTCGCTGGCCATCATCACCCTGGCGCCGGTGATCGCCTGGATCTGGATCAAGATGGGCAAGGCCAACCCGTCGATTCCGCGCAAGTTCGGCTTGGGTATCCTGTTCAATGGCGCGGCGTTCTTGTTGTTGATGGTCGCGCTGTCGAACTTCGTGGATCCACAGTCGATGAAGATTCCGTTCTGGACCTTGTTCATGGTGTACGTGATCCAGTCCGTGGGTGAGTTGTGCCTTTCACCGATCGGCCTGTCGATGGTGACCAAGCTCGCACCGGTGCGTTTGGTCGGTTTCGGCATGGGTGGTTGGTTCTTGTCCACCGCCATCGGCAACAACCTGTCGGGCATCTTCGCCAGCGAGGTCAGCGGCGAAGGTGGTATGACCACGGCCTCGGCGTTGTCGGGCTATACCTTTGGCTTCTGGGTGTTGTTGGGCGCGGGCGTGGTCTTGTTCCTGATCGCGCCCCTGATCCAGAAACTGATGCACGGGGTGAAGTGAGTCTGCCGCGTATTGCACAAGAAAACGGCGCCTTCGGGCGCCGTTTTTGCATGTTCTAAGCCAGCAACACTTCGATGCCGAGTCGCTGCAGGCCGTCGTGATACTCGGCGCTGATGCCGGCATCGGTAATGATGGTGTGAATGGCATCGAGCCGGGCGATGCGGTGCAGGCTGACTTTGCCGAACTTGCTGGAGTCGGTCAGCACCACGATGCGCTGCGCCCGCTCCACCATGCGGTGATTGAGACTGGCTTCGGCTTCGTGGTGGGTGGTGGCGCCAAACTGCAGGTCGAGGCCATCCACGCCCAGAAACAGGGTGTCGAAGCTGAAACTCTGCAGGCTGGCCTCGGCCTGATGGCCGCGCAGCGAGAGCGAGCCTGGATGCAGCACGCCGCCGGTCAGGCGCAGGGTGAGTCCGCTGGCTTTGGCCAGCTCCCAGGCGATGTTGAGGCCGTTGGTCATCACCGTGATGTCGCGTCGTTCACGTAGTTGGCAGGCCAGCATCAGGGTGGTGGAACCGGAATCCAGAATGATGTTGTCGCCGGGTTTGACCAGCTGCGCGGCGCGCACGCCGATGGCGTCTTTCAAGGACAGGTTCAGGCTGTCCTTCTCGTGGATCGCCAACTCCGGCGGTGGGCTGCGCAGAAGGCTGGCGCCACCATGGCTGCGCACGGCCAGGCCTTGTGTCACCAGATGATTGAGGTCGCTGCGAATGGTGACCGCGCTGACGCCATGACGCTGCACCAGTTCACCGACCTCCACGCTGCCGGCCTGCAGCAGTTGCTCGACGATGTGCTTGCGGCGCTGACGGGTGTTGCGCGGAATCGGAGCGGGGTGGGCATTCATGTGCGAATGCTCACGTCGTCCGGCGCTGGCAGCGCGCATTCGAAACGCGACTTCGGCGCGTCGGAAAAAGCATTCCTCGCGCAGGCGCGGGCGTACTCGTCCAGACGCAGGCCGATCTTGTGCTGGATCAGCGCCAACGGATCCGATGACAGGGTCCCGGCAAGGACGGCGGCATGTTGTTGTGGCAGGTACTGGCTGAGCAGAATGCCTGGCGGTGTGTGTTGGCGCAGGTTGGCGATCAAGGTCTCGAGCGCACGGGCGACCTCGTGATCGCCCCAGTAATAACGGCAACGATCGCTGAGTGCGTAGGCGCGTTGCAGCCCGAGTTGTTGTTCATCACCACGATAGTGGCCTTGCCAGTACTTGGGATTGGCCTGCATGCGTGCATCGAGGACCTCGATCAAGCGCGAGCGGGCATCGGGCGGTAGCAACGCATCCTCGATGTGAGCCAGGGCGAACACGGCTTCGCGAAAGGCGAAGGTCGCAGCCGGCCCGACCTTGAGGATGGCGAAGTGATCGCGTACCAAGGCGTGCAGCGATGGCTCGGATTGGTAGTCGGTGGAGTGCGCCTCGAACACGATGCGCGCTTGGGTTTCGATGAACTTCGACAAGGCGCGCGCCTTGTCTGGATCGTAGTTCTGCACGGTGGTGTGATCAAAATCGACCCCCGGCTGCACCACCATCGCAATCACCCGTTGCCAGGCTTCGCGCAGGCCCGGCGTGTCGAACGCGGCGTGGTGGATGGCGAGCGTCTTGGCGGCGGCTTCGGGGGTGGTTACCTGCACACCGTCACCGAGTGAACTCTCGCCGCCCGGTATCGGAACTTCGGTGCCGATCACGTACACCGGCATCGGTAAACCGGCTGCGCGTGCGGTGACTTCGGCGATGGTTGCCAGTTCCGCCGAGCGTGCGGCCACGATGGCGTCGGGCAGCGGCGTGGGATCGTCCGCACAGGACATGCTGCAGTCCAGGTGGATCTTGTGGAAGCCTGCCGCGACATAGCTGCGAATCAGCTTGCGCGCATGGTCCATGGCGATCTCCGCCGGCAGCTTTTGCCACGCATTGGGGCCAAGGTGATCGCCGCCAAGAATCAGGCGTTCGCGTGGAAAACCGGCAGCATCGGCGAGGGATTCGACGTGGTGGCGATACTGCGCGGGTGTCATGCCGGTGTAGCCGCCGAATTGATCGACCTGGTTCGAGGTCGCCTCGATCAACAGCGGCGTTTGATGGCGTTGCGCGACCTGCATGGCGGCCAGCAACACCTGTTCGTTGCTGCAGCACACGCTGTACAGGCCGACCGACCTGCCGCTGCGATGGGCGTGGATGAGGTCTTGTACGAGAGACATGAAAAATTCCTGAGTCGACTGTCAGATGAGTTCACGCGCCAGCAGGGCCGCGCCGCGTGCGCCGCCGGCATCGCCAAAGCGTGGTGGCAGGATCGGTGGGACGCGCATGCCCGAGAACAGGTGTGACTGAACCGCTGCAGGCAGTTCGGCATAAAGCGGCGCGTGGCGCGACAAGCCACCGCCCAGCACGATCACGTGCGGGTCCAGCGCCATCACCACGCTGGCCAAGGTGTGGCCGATCAGATCCAGATGTATGCGTGTGGCTTGAACCGCACGCTCATCGCCAGCCTGCGCCGTCGCCAACACGGCCGCCGCGTCGTGCGATGTGCCACCCAGATGGCGATGCAGTGCCGCCAGGCCACTGCCTGAGATGTAGCGCTCAAGGCAGCCCGTGAGGCCGCAGCCACAGGTCAGAATCGGCAAGGCGTGCTTTGCCAGGAGGTGAGCCGGAATACTCCAGTGCCCCCATTCGCCGGCGATGCCGTTGAAGCCGGTAATCAGGTGGCCCTTGACGCAATAGCCACCGCCCGCTCCCGTGCCAAGAATGGCGCCGATCATGCTGGCGTGGCCGTCGGCTGCACCGCCATTGGCCTCGGACAAGGCAAAACATTGCAGATCATTGCCGAGCCGAAGCGGGCGCTGCAGGCGCGCGGCGAGATCGGCGCTCACGCATTCGCCGCTCACTGCCGGGATGTTGGCACTGAGCTGGCGGCCGCTCGCGTGCTCGCGCACGCCCGGTAAGCCGATGCCGATGGCGCACTGGCGGGTACCAAGTACTTCATCAGTGGCGTCGATCAGGCTGCACAGGGTATTCAAGAACGCCGGATAATCGGTGCGCGGCGTATCGATGCGCTGGCGATACTGCTCGTTCATGGTGGCATCGAAGGCCACCAGCTCGATCTTGCTGCCGCCGATGTCGATGCCATAGGTGAGTGAGGCCTGCTGCACGTGCATCGGGTTCAGCCCTCGCGGTGGATCGTCACGCCCTGCACGACGCGATTCACCGTGCCACCGGGAAAGGGATTGTCCGGTGCCAAACCTTGGGCGGCCGAACGCTGCACCGCAAAGCGCTGGGCAAAGCCGAGCCATACCGGCGCAAGCCAGGCGTCTGCCAACAAGGGCAGGGCCGGCAAGGACAAGGAAATATCGTCCAGTTCGCCGCTCATCAATGGCCCGAGCGTGAACACGCGCGCGGCCACGGCGTCACGTCGCAACTCGGCGATCAGGTCCTGTTCGTAACGACGCGCCAGGGCTTGGGTACTGCGCATCACCACCACCAGGGTTTCCGCATCCAGCAGAGACTTGGGGCCATGACGGAAGCCCATCGGCGTGTTGGCGAAGGTGGCGATGCGGCCTGCGGTGAGTTCCTGCAGCTTGAGCGCGGCTTCGCGCGCGCTGGCTTCCAGCGGTCCGCTGCCGAGGTAGATCACGCGCGAGTACGACTCGTGTGTCAGTCCCGCGACCGCCGAGTCCCAATGCAAGCCCGCCTCCGATGCCAGTGCGGACAAGGCGCGCAGGCGCTGCAGGCGCAGTGTCCAGGGGCCCGCATCGAGCACGGTCAGGGCCGCCAGCAGCATGCAGCTCAGGCTGCTGGTCATGGCAAAGCCACGATCGCAGCTGGCCGGTGGCATCAGTACCGTGCAGGTGTCACTGCGGTGCCGGCCCAGGCGCGCCAATTCGCCGTCGGCATTGCAGGTGATGTCGAGAAAACGTGCGTGCTGCACGTGTTCGCGTACGGCTTCCACCGCCGCCACGCTTTCCGGGCTGGAGCCGCTGCGACCGAAGGACACCAGCAAGGTTGGACGATCCGATTGCAGATAGAGACGCGGATGCGTCAACAGGCTGGTGCTGTGCACGGCGCGCACGTCGGCCTGCCATTGCGCGCGGATGTGATCGGCGACCATCTCGGCGATGAAGCCCGAACTGCCCGCGCCGGTCAGGATCACGCGATTGAGCGGATTGGAAAGCCAGTCGCCCAGAAAGCTGTCGAGCTGGATCTGGGTGGCTTCGAGCGTGGCGGCCAGTGCGTTCCAAAGTTCAGGCTGCTGCGCGATCTCGGCAGTGGTGTAAAGCCCGCCGGTAGGCGCATGGCGGATCGGGGTTGCGAACTGAATGGCGTGCATGGTGCAGTCCTCGGAAGTTGCGATATGATGCCAATGTTCTTTCGAATACTCAAGAATCGAAACTTAATGGAGTGTGTGTCTCGCGATCCGCTGGGACTACGAACGAGACTTCATCAGTCCTTGGGACCTCTGAACAAGTCAGAACGCTGTCATTGCGAGCGAAGCGAAGCAATCCATGTCCCTGAGTTATCTAATATCCATGGATTGCCACGTCGCTACGCTCCTCGCAATGACGGCTTATTCAGATGTTCCCTTGCAACGAGTGGCTGCAATTCATGGCCTGTTTGTCGGCGCTGTCGTGCGTGAAAGGCGGTTGTCGGTGTATCTTTCGTTTCAACGAAAAATTGCGATTTATCTTCCTTTCATTGAAAAACGAAAGATTCTTCCGTAGAGTGGCGTCCCTCCCAGCCACAGTCATCGAATCGCGGTGTGTGTACCGCGCGCGGCCTTGGCGGGTGCCAGCCCACTCCAATCGCAAGGCCACAGCCGATGAAACGCCGAGACTTCCTGATTTCCACCACGGCTGCCGGTCTCGTCACGGCGTCCGGCGCGTTTTCTCCGGTTTTCTCCAAGACTCGCACCCGCCTGCGGATCGCCATGATCGGCACCGGCATGCGCGGGCAATCGCAGTTGGGGCCCTTGCTCAGTCGGGATGACGTGGAGTTGGTGGCGATCTGCGACACCCAGCGCGTGATGCTGGACATGGCGCAGGCCATCATCGCCAAGGCCGGTCGCAGCAAGCCGGTCGAATATGGCGGCGATGGCGATGTCAACGCCTGGAAGAAGCTGCTCGAACGCAAGGATCTGGATGCCGTCTTCATCGTGACCCCATGGGAATGGCATGCACCGCAGGCCATTGCCGCGATGGAGGCCAAGATTGCCGTGGCCTGTGAAGTGGTGGCAGGCATCACCCTGCAGGATCACTGGGACGTGCTGCGCACCCAGCAGCGCACCGGCACGCCGTACATGCTGCTGGAGAACGTGTGCTATCGCCGTGACGTGATGGCCGTGCTGCAAATGGTGCGCGCCGGACTGTTCGGCG
Source organism: Chiayiivirga sp. (assembly GCA_035703435.1). Classification (GTDB taxonomy): domain Bacteria; phylum Pseudomonadota; class Gammaproteobacteria; order Xanthomonadales; family Xanthomonadaceae; genus Denitratimonas. The sequence goes on from DASSYF010000031.1 coordinate 57,311, forward strand.
AGTTGATCCACCTGCAAGCCGGTTATCAGCACGATCTGCGTGGCGTGGTCTTCAACTCCGGCAATCCGTCCGAACCCTACGGCAGTGGCGTGGAATACGGCGCAAAGGGATTTTCCGAGGCGCAGTGGCGCACCCAACATTCGATCGATCGCAACGGCGACCTGTACCCAAGCCACGGCATCGGACCGTGTGCGATGTACGCCAACATCCATCGCGGCAACCGATTCACCCACGTCAATGCCTTTGCCACCAAGGCGCGTGGACTTCACGATTACATCGTGCATCACCCCAAGGGCGGCCCGGATCATCCGAACGCGAAGTTGCAGTTCAAGCGTGGCGATGTCATCACCACCACGCTGCGGTGCGAGAACGGCGAAACCATCCTGCTGCAACTCGATACCTCACTGCCGCGGCCTTATTCGCTGGGCTTCCGCGTGCAAGGCACCGATGGCCTCTGGATGGATGTGAACCGTTCCATCCACATCGAAGGCAAGAGTCCGCCGCACAAGTGGGAAGACGCGCAAGCCTACTACGACCGATACGACCATCCCTTGTGGAAAAAGTACGCTGACAAGGCCGCCGGTGCCGGTCACGGCGGCATGGATTGGTTCGTGGTGCATGCCTTCATCGAGGCCCTCAAGGCGGGTGATCCGATGCCGATCGACATCTACGACGCCGTGGCCTGGAGCGCGATCACCCCGCTGTCGGAGCAGTCGATTGCCGAGGACTACAGGACCCTCGCCTTCCCCGACTTCACCGAAGGCAAGTGGAAGGATCGCACGCCGATCTTTGCGCTCGACGATCGGTATTGAGCACGGCGTGCGCCGAGGCGGTCAGTCCAGCGCAGTCTCGGGTGAAGGCGCCAGAGCATCGAGAATGCGTAGCAACCAGGCTTGTTCGTCGGCATTCAAGCGCTGCAGCAGGCGGCGCTCGTGTTGGAGCGCCAAGGGCACGATCTGATCGTGGATGCGACGTCCGGCGGCGCTCAGGCGGAGCCTGGACTCACGACGATCATGCGTTGCGACCCTGCGCGATACCAGCTTGCGTTCCACCAGGCCGGCCACGGCGCGGCTGATGGCCACCTTGTCCATCGCTGCGTGTCGGGCGACGTCGCGTGCCGCCAAGTCATCGTGCCGCCCGAGTGCGGCCATTACCCGCCATTGTGTCACCGACAGGCCGAAGCGTTGTTCGTACTCGCTTGCGATGTCCTGACTCACGGTATTGGCCAGTACTGAAAGCCGGTAGGGGAGAAAGCGGTCGAAGTCGAGGGCAAGTGACTTGGGCATGGTGCGCTGCGCATTGCATATGGTTTCAGATGAAACTATAAATACGCGCTTCTGGCGGAGCAACCGCCATGCGCACGGAGATCCGCAATGAACGCCATTCCTTCGGCCGGCATGACCCCCACCACCTTCGAAAACCCGATGGGCATCGATGGTTTCGAGTTCGTCGAGTATGCCGCACCGCCCGCGCAGCAAGGTTATCTGCACGACTACGTTCGCAAGATGGGCTTCGTGCAGGTGGCGCGCCACAAGACCCGGCCGATCCACACTTATCGTCAGGGCGATTGCACCTTCCTGATCAACGAGGACCCGGATTCCTTCGCCGCGCGCTTTGCCGCCGAGCATGGGCCATCGGCCTGCGGTTTTGCCATCCGCTTCAACAAGCTGGCCGAGTGGGTGCGGGTGCAGGCGCTCAAGAACGGTGGTGAAGCCTTCGAAGCGCGCGATGAATTGAGCAAGGCCGTGGCCGCGCCTGTGATCAAGGGCATCGGCGGTTGCATGCTGTATCTGGTGGATCGGTACGACAGCGTGGGCACGATCCACGACCCCGATTACGAGTGGTTGCCGGGTGCGGAGATGATGCCCAAGGGCTTTGGTCTCACCTTCATCGACCACCTCACCCACAACTTGTATCAGGGCAACATGAGCAAGTGGTCGGACTACTACGAGCGCTTGTTCAACTTCCGCGAGATCCGTTACTTCGACATCAAGGGCGCGAAAACCGGCCTGCTCTCGCGTGCCATGACGGCGCCCGATGGCATGGTGCGGATTCCGCTCAATGAGTCGTCCGATCCCAAGAGCCAGATCAACGAATACCTTGATCAGTACAAGGGTGAGGGCATCCAGCACATCGCCTGCTTCACCGATGACATCTACGTCACGGTGGAAAAGATGCGCGAGGCGGGCATCGCCTTCCTCGATACGCCGGGGGCTTATTTCGACTTCGTCGATCAGCGCATCCCCAACCACGGTGAAGACCTTGCGCGCCTGCGCAAGAACTCAATCCTGATCGACGCCGATCCGGAAACCAAGAAGCGCTTGTTGCTGCAAATTTTCACCCAGAACGCCTTGGGGCCGATCTTCTTCGAGATCATCCAGCGCAAGGGCAATGAAGGTTTCGGCGAAGGCAACTTCCAGGCCCTGTTCGAATCGATCGAACGCGACCAGATGCGTCGCGGGGTGTTGTAAGGGTCGGGAATCGGGATTCGAGATTCGGGATTGGCAAGGGCGTAATCGGGATTTGAATGATGGGCAGCAATCACTACATGACGGGGTTTGGCAACGAGTTCGCCACCGAGGCCGTTGCCGGCAGTCTGCCGGTTGGACGCAATTCGCCGCAGCAGGTGGCCCATGGTCTCTACGCCGAGCAGCTCACCGGCACCGCGTTCACCGCGCCGCGTGGGAGCAATCGCCGCAGTTGGTTGTATCGCATCCGTCCTGCCGCTGTGCATGGCAAGTTCGAGCCGCATCCCAGCCGTCATTTCCACAACGACTTCGGTCCTGAACCTGTCACGCCGGAAAAGTTGCGTTGGAATCCCTTGCCGTTGCCCACCGAGCCCACCGATTTCATCGAAGGCATCTTCACCATGCTCGGCAATGGTGGCCCGGCCGCTGGCAGTGGTGCAGGCATCCATCTGTACGCGGCCAACCGTGACATGCAGGATCGCTATTTCTACAACGCCGATGCCGAGATGTTGATTGCGCCCCAGCTCGGGCGATTGCGCATCGCCACGGAACTGGGCGTGCTGGAGGTCGAGCCGCAGGAGATCGCCGTCATTCCGCGCGGCGTTCGTTTCCGCGTGAGCCTGCCGGACGGACAGGCGCGTGGTTACCTGTGCGAGAACTTCGGTGCGCTGTTGCGGCTGCCTGATCTGGGGCCGATCGGTAGCAACTGCCTGGCCAATCCGCGCGATTTCCAGTACCCGGTAGCGGCTTTCGAGGATGTCGATGGCGATTTCGAATTGCTGACCAAGTTCCAAGGCCACCTCTGGCGTGCGCCGATCGGGCATTCACCGCTTGATGTGGTGGCCTGGCACGGAAACTACGCGCCGTACAAATATGATCTCAGGCGCTTCAACACCATCGGATCGATCAGTTTCGACCACCCTGATCCCTCGATCTTCCTCGTGCTGCACTCGCCCAGTGCCGTTCCGGGCACCAGCAATCTGGATTTCGTGATTTTCCCGCCGCGCATCCTGGCCATGCAGGACACCTTCCGTCCGGCTTGGTTCCACCGCAACATCGCCTGCGAATTCATGGGCCTGATCCACGGCGCCTACGATGCCAAGGCCGAGGGTTTCGCCCCGGGCGGCTGCTCGCTGCACAATTGCATGACCGGCCACGGACCCGATGCGGCGACCTTCGAGAAAGCCAGTCGGATCGACACGTCCAAGCCCGACTACGTCACCGACACCATGGCCATCATGTTCGAAACCCCGACCGTGTTGCGACCGTCGGCGCAAGCACTGAACGCCGTGCACCGTCAACGCGACTATCCTGATGTATGGCTGGGGCTCAAGCGCCATTTCAACGCTGGCTGAGCCTTGTCCCTCTGACAAATACTGGAATATCCGATGAAACTTGCTTCACTTCGCCGTGGTGGCCGCGATGGCACCTTGATCGTGGTTTCGCGTGATCTCGCACGCGCCGTCGCCGTGCCTGACATTGCAGCCACCTTGCAGGCGGCACTCGACGACTGGGCCACGCTGGCGCCACGTCTGGCCACGGTGTCGCAGAGCCTGGAGGCCACATCGGTCGGCACCATCAACGGCATGGACGTGTTTGCGTTCGACCCTGAGCAGTTGGCCGCGCCCTTGCCACGCGCTTACGAATTTGTCGATGGCTCGGCCTACCTGCCCCACGTCGAGCGCGTACGGCGTGCGCGCGGGGCGCAGGTGCCCGAGAGCTTCTACACCGATCCCTTGATGTATCAGGCCACCAGTGGCGGCTT
>DASSYF010000017.1:0-43950 GCA_035703435.1 Chiayiivirga sp.
TCATGTATGGACTCCCCCGTCAACCCCTGACGGCAGGATTTTGTGAAGCGCCAGCTTCACGGCTTTTGATTCTGCTTTTTCCCTGCTGACGCTTTTTGCTTCAACCCCGGCAAGGCGGGAGCGGTTGCATTCGTGTATTCGGCTTTGCGGTGGGCTTTTGCCCGAGCCATCATGGAATCCGCGAAGCAGGGCCAGACGTTCAAACGATCACGAGGATCAACATTGTTATCGGCTTGGCTGCTTCGGGGACCGACACGCTTGCATGAGTTGAGGCTTGCAACATCAGAAGGTTGAAACGGTGAAGCGGTGTTGCGGTGCTGCGGCAGTGCCGGCACGGTTGCGGTGGAAGAAAATCAGGCGGCGTGTGCTTCGCGCCGGCTGACGTGTTCAGGATCGAAACTCGTGCCGTGGTGCTCTGCGGCCCACAATCGGCGCGCGGTCTTGTTCGCCAGCGCCACGGCGGCCTTGTTGTGGCCTTTGCGCTCGGCCAGTGCCAGCGCCCAGTGCTGGGTACGATCCAGCGGCTGGCCGCGTTTTCGGGCGGTGTGCGCCGCCACCAGGGCCGAACGCGCACCGTGGATCAGCAGGGTGCGCAGATACACATCGCCGCGCTTGGTGATGCGCCCAAGTTTGCGATGGCCACCACTGGAATACTCGCGCGGGGTCAGGCCCAGCGCGCTGGCGAAGTGTCTGCCGCTGGGAAACCGGGCGAAGTCGCCGATGCCCGCGCTCATCGCGGTGGCGGTGATCAGGCCCACGCCGCTGGCCGCCATCAGGCGCTGGCTGCGGGTATCGCGTCGGGCGATCTCGGCCAGTTGCTTCTCGATGCCGCCCATTGCCTCCTGACAATCGGTGATGCGATCCAGCAGGCCGGCCAGGGCATGGCGCAGGTCCATCGGGATATCGTTGTCGCCATCTTCCAGCGCCGCCAGCACCGCAGGTCGCACCTTGTCGGCCCCGGCAGGGATGGCAAAGCCGAACTCGCGCAACAACCCGCGCACGGTATTGATCGCAGCGGTGCGTTCGGCCTTGTGATGCTCGCGGATGCGATGCAGGCCCTGCGTGCCCTGTTGCTCGGGCGTCTTCACCGGCACCGGGCGGATATCGCCGCAGCGCGCTGCTTCCAGCAGCCCGGCGGCATCGGCACGATCCGTCTTGTTGCGGCGAACATAGGGACGAACGTGCTGCGCGGGCAGCAGTTCCACCGCATGACCAAGCCGGGCAAACCGCCGCGCCCAGGCATGAGCCGAGCCGCAGGCTTCCATCACCACGCGGAGCGGCGCACGGTTTTGCAGGCACTGCGCGAACGGCCCGCGCTTGAGCCGCTTGCGCTCGAGGATGCGCCCGGCGGCATCGGCGAACGCCAGTTCAAACACGTCCTTGGCAAGATCAATGGCGAGCATGACGGCGGAAGATTCTTTTCGGGTGGGTTTGGTGGTAGCGTTCATGGCGGACTCCTCTCGTGATCCCGTGTCCTGATGGTCAACAACATCAGTCTGGCTCATCGAAGCCGTGTGGGACGCGGGGGAGTCCATTCGATCATTCAAGCCGACGCCGCTTCGCGGCGCGGCTTAACTCAGGTGTTAGGGTCTTTCGGAGGCTTGGCATGTGTAACGCATGGAATCATCACCCGGACTGTACATGCGGTTGGGGTGGCGAAGGCCACCTCGGCGGGCGGAGTGACAATTTCTATGGAAATGTCTTATCTTCGTTGCAGTTTGATACAAGAGATAGCTTTAGCAATCCTAACGCGCAATGTCCTGTTTGTGGAAAAGACGTATTTTTTTATCAAAACATCAATGGTAGCAAGGTTTACTTTGACCACCTAGGTCACCCATGGCCAAAACACCCCTGCACGAACAATGAAAACGAATTTAAAGGTGAGTCATTCAGTTATTCAGAGCCAAGCGGCCATACCTTAGAGTTAAACAACAACACTACCGAGGCATGGATTCCAATTGCCCGCGCGAGCTTAAAGGAAGTTCGTCGCGGCCTGCTAAAATTAGAAGCAATCGGCGCCATCACAACCTATGTTATTAATTGCGAAAAAGTTAAAAATAGCAATAAATATGCATTGCGCAATTGCACCCCTAAGCACATGACTGCCCCGGATTTTATTTTTTACAGAACATATAATTCACTTGAAATATGCGAAATTGATTTTTACTCCATCGATACCGGTTCGCACTTAGAGTGCGGAGTTAAAACATTAAAATTTGCATTAGAAGTTGTTGCAGGAATACGAAATGGGACATTCGGAGTCGAGCGTGAGAAGCCCCCCTTAGATAGAGATGCGATAATTCAAAAAATATTCCCTCGTCCGAAAGCAATAAATAACAGGGAAGGTCCTGAAAACAGCAAAAAGATGCAGCGAAAGATTTTTGATAGGAAAGTAAAGGCTATTCTGCACTTGAGCAATAGCGCTCTTGCCAATTACATAAAGAAAGAAGATAAAAATAGCTCGCTATATAAAATCGCAATGAATGAACTAATGCGGAGATATAGAGGTGCTGGTAGGCCATGATCACCCTAACTATTCATGTATGGACTCCCCTATCAACCCCTGACGGCATGAATATGTGAAGCGGCAGCTTCACGGCATTTGATTCCGTCTTTTTCATCCTGATGACGCGTTTGCTTCAACCCCGGCAAGACGGGAGCGGTTGCATTCGTGTATTCGGCTTTGCGGTGGGCTGCGCCCGAGCCATCATTCCGGCCTGCCGGCTTGCATGCCGGCAGTCGTTCGCAGGCTCGCGGCATGCCGCTCGAAAGCCCTGCTCACCCGCGAAACAGGGCCAGACGTTCAAACGATCACGAAGATCAGCATTGTTATCGGCTTGGTCTTGTCGGGGACCGACACGCTTGCATGATTTGAAGCTTGCAACATCAGAAGGTTTGCGGCGGTGAAGCGGTGCGACGTAACGTGGTATTGCGGCTGGGTGGACGGGCATCAGGCGGCGTTTGCTTCGCGCTGACTGACGTGCTCGGGATCGAAGCGCATGTCGTGATGCTCGACTACAACCAGCGGGCGACTCCGCGTGCGGTACGCGTTGCGCAGCTAGAATGCGGCGGTGACCCCTGACGATACGCCGACCTTGTTTTCACCGGATGCTGCGCTCGCGCCCTTGGCCGAGCGTGTGCGGCCGCGCAGTCTGGATCAGATGGTAGGGCAGCGACGTCTGTTGGCTGAAGGCTCGGCTTTGCGGCGGGCGATCGAGGCTGGAAGTGTGCATTCGATGATCCTCTGGGGGCCGCCGGGTTGTGGCAAGACCACGCTGGCGCTGCTGCTTGCGCGCTACGCCAAGGCGCGCTTTCAGGCCATATCCGCCGTGCTGGCAGGCCTGCCGCAGGTGCGAAAAGTGCTGGATGAAGCGGCGCAACAGTTCGCGATGGGTGAACGCACGGTGTTGTTCGTGGATGAGGTGCATCGCTTCAACAAGGTGCAGCAAGATGCCTTCCTGCCGCATATCGAACGCGGCAGCATCGTCTTTGTTGGAGCCACGACCGAGAACCCGAGTTTCGAGTTGAATTCGGCCTTGCTGTCACGTTGTCGGGTACATGTGCTCGATGCAGTGTCATCCGATGACATTGCGCAGGCATTGCGCAGTGCGTTGGCCGATGGCGAGCGCGGGCTGGGAGCGCGTCGGTTGCGCATCGATGATGAACACCTCGCCCTCATCGCACAGGCGGCCGATGGCGATGTGCGACGAGCGCTGACCTTGTTGGAAATTGCGGCCGAATTGGTGGTCGATGAGGACGGCGTGATCACCGGCGACGTGCTGGCGCAGGTGCTGGCCGATCGCAGCCGCCGGTTCGACAAACAGGGCGAGCAGTTCTACGACCAGATTTCCGCGCTGCACAAATGCGTGCGCAGCACCAACCCCGATGCGGCCCTGTATTGGTTGTGCCGCATGTTGGACGGCGGTTGCGATCCGATCTATCTGGCGCGCCGGCTCACCCGCATGGCGGTCGAAGACATCGGCTTGGCCGATCCGCGCGCGCTGCCGATGGCGATCGACGCCTGGAATACCTTCGACCGCCTTGGCAGTCCCGAAGGTGAGCTGGCACTGGCGCAGCTGACGATCTATCTTGCCAGTACCGCCAAGTCCAATGCTGTCTATGCCGCCTACAAGGTCGCGCGCACCGAGGTCGCCGCTTCTGGCACCTTGCCCGTGCCCATGCACCTGCGCAACGCGCCCACGAAACTGATGAAGGAATTGGGATACGGCAAGGCCTACCAGTACGACCACGATGTCGCAGGCGGCGTGGCCTTGGATCAGACCGGATTTCCCGACGAACTGGGTGAGAAGGTCTACTACCAGCCGGTGGAACGTGGCCTTGAAATCAAGCTCAAGGAAAAACTGGATGCGCTGCGCCAAGCGCGTAAGGCCGCCGTTGTTCGCAAGCCATGACGGGGCGTCTTGCTGTGCGAGGCAAACCTGTCGGGAGCATCGATCGGCGCTGAGGTGAGCGCATTATTGATCCGGCCCTCAAATTGTCCGAACTTGGCGTAGCTGCCGAGCTTGCTCGGCAGACAATGGAGCAAGCTCCATTGCTACAAAATAAGGGCCGAATCAATAGCCAATGGGTTCAGAGCTTTGCCACCAGTTGTTCGAGCGTGGTGCGACGGCCGGCGCGCAGCAGTGCGCCGGTGCGGCGGCGCAAGTGGCGCAGGTCGCTGTCGCGGATCGTGGCGCGTATGTCAAGCAGGCTCGATGGGTGCATCGAAAACTCGGTCAGCCCGAGCGCCAACAGCATGCGGGTGAAGCGCGAATCGCTGGCGATTTCGCCGCAGATCGATACCGGTTTTCCGGCGGCCTTGCAGGTCTGGATCACCTGATGCAGCACGCGGATCACGGCCGGATAGAGCGGCGAGAACATTTCACCCAAGGCCGGGTTGCCGCGGTCCACGGCCAGAAGGTATTGGATCAGGTCGTTGGTGCCGATCGACACGAAGTCGAGGGTGCTGAGCATGGCGGGCAGGGCAATGGCTGCGGCCGGCACCTCGATCATCGCACCCAGTTGCACCTGTTGCGGAAGATGATGTCCTTCGCGTCTCAGTTCGCGTGTGCACGACTGCACCAGGCGGCCCAGGTGCGCCATTTCGTCGCGGCGGGTGATCATGGGTGCGAGGATGCGTACCGGGCCGTAGGCCGAAGCCCGCAGCATGGCACGCAGTTGCGTGCGCAGGAGCGCAGGGCGGGCAAAGCCGAGGCGGATGCCGCGCAAGCCCAAGGCTGGGTTGGGCTCGCGCGACAGTGCGATGCCGGCGCTGTCGGCCTTGTCCGCGCCCAGATCGAAGATGCGCAAGGTGACGGGACGCCCGCTCATGCCCATGACGGCATCGCGGTAGGCAGCCAGTTGTTCGTCTTCGTCGGGCGGCTCGTGGCGCTGCAGGAAGAGCAGTTCGGTGCGATACAGGCCCACGCCGGCGGCGCCCAGGCGGTGTGCGCGGCTGATGTCCTCGCGGGATTCTGCATTGGCCAACAGTTGGATGGGCGTGCCGTCGCGGGTGGCGGTGGGCTTGTCGCGCAGACGAGCCAGTTCGCGCCGCTCGCGGGTCTGTGCAAACTCGCGTTCGCGCAGTTGCAGGAGGTCGTCGGGGTCGGGCTCGACGATGATCTCGCCGCGAAGGGCATCCACCATCACCGCCGCGCCTTCGGTGATGGTGGCCAGTTCGTCGGGAGCAACGACCAGCATTGGCAGGCCGAGGCTGCGCGCCATGATGGCGCTGTGCGACAGGGTGCTTCCTTGCGAGACCAGCAAGGCCACCACGCCACGTTCGGATAGTTGCGCCAGCTCGGCCGGGGCCACGCTGTCGGTGATGAGAACGTCACCGGCCAGGCCAATCACGTCGCTGCCGTCGGGTGCACGGTGCAGGGCTGCCTGCACGCGACCGAGCACGTGATCCACGTCCTCGCGACGACTGCGCAGATAGGGGTCGTCCATGGCCTCGAACACCGACACCAGACGATCGTGCTGGAGTTTGAGGGCGTAGCTGGCCGAATACAGGCCGGTGCGGATCAGGGTGGTGAGGCCGGTGCTGAGGTCGGGATCGTCCAGCAGCATGGCGTGCACGTCGAGAAACTCACCGATTTCCTGCGCCAATGCGCCTTGCAACTGGCCGCGCAGCTTGGACAGTTCGGCGCGGGTGGCGGCGATGGCTTGTTGCAAGCGCTCGACTTCAGACTCGACCTGCTCGGGTGGCAGGTGGTGTTCCTCGATGTCCAGCACATGCGGCTCACGTATCCGTGCGCGGCCCAGGGCCAAGCCCTTGGCAGCGGTCAGGCCCGTGAGCTTGAGCCGCACCTCAGTGCGCCTCGTTCGCTGGTGTGGACGAGGGCAGGATCATGCGTTCTCCAGCTCGTCGAATCCGCGTGTGAACAGGGATTCGGCTGCGCGCATGGCATCGACTTCATCCGGGCCATCGAGCTTGATTCGCACGTGCGCACCCTGTCCGGCCGCCAGCAGCATCACGCCCATGAGGCTTTTGCCGTTGACGGCGCGGCCGCGGCATTCCAGCGTGGCCAGGCTACTGAAGCCGGACAGCAGGCTGACGACCTTGGCCGAGGCGCGTGCGTGCAGGCCGAGTTTGTTGACGATGGGTAATTCGCGTTCAAGCATGATCGAGGATGACTCCGATTTTGCCGCCCGTGACTGCGGTGCGGGCCAATTCGTCGAGGGAAAGTTCAGGGTAGTTGCAGACCCGCAACAGCATCGGCAGGTTCAATCCGGAAACGCGCCGCGCCGGGGTGCCGAGTTGGGTCAAGCGCGCCGCGAGATTGCTCGGGGATGCGCCATAGAGGTCGGTGAGGATCAGCACGCCGTCACCTGAATCCACCCTCCGCATGGCGGCACTGGCGTGGGGCAGTGCGGTATCGAGGTCGGCGTCGAAATCCAGTTCGAAGCCATCCAGTGCCAAGGGCAACCGCCCGAGCAGCCGCTCGACCAGACCACGATAGTGCGATGCCGCCCCGACGTGGGCGACCAATAGCAGGCCTACGCTCATGCGCTCAGTGTAGCCGAGCTGCCCTCAGGCAAAAGACTCTTGCTCGATCTGTTCAGCCAGCTGCAAGCACGGCCACCAGTGCGTCGTAGTCGGCGGCGATGGGGTCGGCATGGGCCGGACGCTGCAAGAGGTCCGCCAAGGCTGGCGGTGGAAGCACTGTTTGCCCAACCAAGGGCTCGACGATGCTCTCGAACTTGGCTGGATGCGCGGTCGCGGCCACGGCCCAGTGTCCATCGAGTGCAAGGCTGTCCAGCGCCGCGATGGCCGTGGCCGTGTGCGGGCAGATGGCCACGCCGTGTTGCGTCCAGACCTCGCTGATGGTGTCGCGGATGGCCGCGTCGGACACGCTGATGGCACGAAAACTTTCGCGCAAGTCGTCGTCATCCGGATACAGCCAGCGCAGTCGTTCGAAGTTGCTGGGCGCGCCCACATCCATGGCGTTGGCCAGCGTTGCCACGCTGGCTTGCGGCGCATAAGGGCCGCCATCGAAGAAGGTCGGCAGCACGTGGTTGGCATTGGTGGCCAGCAGGACTTCGCCGATGGGCAAGCCGATGCGGCGTGCAAGGATGCAGGCCAGAGCATTGCCAAGGTTGCCGGTGGGGATGGCGAAGTTGAGCGTCTCGCCGTGGGCGCGCCAGTGATCGAGCGCGGTCTTGGCGTAGTAACTCATCTGTGGCAACAAGCGCCCGAGACTGATGCTGTTGGCCGAACTCAGGGGCACACGCGCCTGCAGCTCGGCGTCGTTGAGTGCGCGTTTCACCAAGGCCTGACAGTCATCGAAACTGCCAGCCACGCGCAATGCACGCACGTTGTCACCGAATGCGCCCAACTGATGGGCCTGACGCGGTGACACTCGGCCATCGGGGTAGAGGATCACGACGCGCAGATTGGGCAAACCATGGAACGCCCCGCCCACGGCCGCGCCGGTGTCGCCGGAAGTGGCAACCACGATGGTGAGTGGCTGGGTTGCGTGGCCACGCAATCGGCTCATGCAGGCGGCGAGAAAGCGCGCACCGAAATCCTTGAAGGCGGCCGTGGGGCCATGGAAGAGTTCCAGCACGCCGGTGCCGTCGTCGAGTGAGCGAAGCGGGGCAGGAAAATTGAAGGCCTGGGCACAGATCGCACTCAGTTCCGTGGCGAGACCATCGCCGGCAAAGAAGGCTTGCAGCAGGGCGGCGGTGATGTCGGGCAAGGATTCCTTGCCATCGAAGGCCGCCAGCGGCAGCGTTGGGATCGCCTCGGGCACATAGAGCCCACCGTCAGGCGCCAGGCCTGCGGCGATGGCCTCGGACAAGGTGACAGGAGCGGCATGGCCGCGGGTGGAGACGAACTTCATTACACGACCTCCGCGCGCGGCCCTGAGACCGGCGACACATAACTGCGACTGGCAAATCCTGCATGGGCGAACGCCGCCTGCATCGGGGCCACGGCCCGCTCGGCGGCCTCGCGCTGGGCAAACCAGGCGAACACGCTGGGGCCGGCACCGGAAATGCTGGCTCCGATGGCATCGGCATCGATCGCCGCTTGTTTCACTTCACTGAAACCCGGGATCAACGGCGCGCGTCGTGGTTCCACCAGCACATCGGCAAAACCAGCGCGTACCAACTGCTCATCACCTTTCATGCAGCCCACGAGCACCTGTGCGAGATTGGCCGATTGGCGCACGAACTCACCCAATGCGTAGGCGCCTTGCAACGCTGCGCGCGCACGGCGGGTTTCCAGAACCTGATCGGGGTGAATCAGCACGCTGTGCCACGCCGACGGCACATCGACCTTCACCATGCGCTCGGCCGTGGTGAGTACCAGTCCACCGAGTAGCATCGGCCCGACATTGTCGCCGTGGCGCGAGCCGCTGGAGGCCGACTCCCCATCCAGTGCAAACGGATACAGCGCATCACGCGACAAGGGCCCATCCAGAAGGGCATTGGCGGCCACCAATGCAGCCACGCAACTGGCGGCCGAGCCACCCATGCCCGATCCCAGGGCAATGCCTTTCTCGATTTCGATCTCGAAACCGAAGGGAAGATCCAATGCCGAGCGCAGTGCCATCAGGGCGCGCCCGGCGGTGTTGCGTTCCGGGTCGAGCGGCAGGTCCAGATCAAGGCCGCGGATGGCCTTGATTCGTACCTCAGGCGCATCGATTCTCAGCACCTGTACACGATCGCCGGGACCGGCGATGCTGTGGCCCAGAATATCGAAACCGACGCAGGCGTTGCCGACACTGGCGGGCGAAAATGCCGTGGACATTCGATCGCTCACACCCGCGCTCCGAGGGCTGCAGCCACGCGCAGGAGGTCGGAGAACACACCGGCAGCCGTGACTTCCGGGCCAGCGCCGGGGCCCTGCACCACCATCGCATTGTCGCAATAGCGGCGGGTGGTGAACTGCACGATGTTGTCGGTGAGTTTGAGGTGGGCGAAGGCGTGCTTGTCGGACAGTGCCTGCAAGCTGACCCGTGCGCGGCCATCGCGGTCGAGGCTTGCCACATAGCGCAGCACTTCGCCGCGTGCGCGTGCCGTGTCCAAGCGGGCTTGCATCTCGGCATCGTGCGCGCCGAGGCCGGAAAGAAATTCATCGGCGCTGCCCTGTTCCAGCCCGGCGGGAATCAGGGATTCCACCTCGACATCGGCCAGACTCAGATCGCGTCCGCTCTCGCGGGCAAGGATCACCAGCTTGCGCGCTACGTCGGTGCCCGACAGGTCATCGCGCGGATCGGGCTCGGTGTAGCCCAGTGCATGGGCCTCGCGCACCAGTTCGGAAAAGGATTTGCTGCCGTCGTACTTGTTGAACAACCACGCCAGCGTGCCGGAAAAAATGCCTTCGATGGCGTGCAGTTCGTCGCCGGTGGTGATGAGGTCGCGCAGGGTCTGGATCACCGGCAGGCCAGCACCGACCGTGGCCTCGTAGCGGAAGCGCGCACTGCCGGCTTCGGCCGCCGCGCGAATCTGGCGATAGCGTTCGATGGGCCCGGAACCGGCCTGTTTGTTCGGGGTGATGACGTGGATGCCGGCCGCCAGCCACTCGGCGTAGCGTTCGGCCACGGCCGGATTGGCGCTGCAGTCGATGATGGCTGCATGCGGAAGATGGGCGGCGTGGACATGAGCGGTGAAAGCATCCAGATCCATCGCGGTGGTGTCATCCCAGCGTGCGCGCCAGTCGCCATCGTGCTCACCCAGCCACATGCGTCGGCTGGAAGCGATGGCACGCAGGCGCAGGTCGAGGTTGGCTTCGCTCAACAAGCGTGGCGTGTTCTCCACCAATTGATCCAACAGGGCCGAGCCGACCTTGCCGGGGCCGATCACGCCGACCGAAATGGTTTGTGGGGACAACCAGAATCCGGCGTGCGCGGCGCGCAGCGCCTTGGTCTCATCGCAGCTCGCGATGGCTACCGAAATGTTGCGCTCGGATGCGCCCTGCGCGATCGCACGCAGGTTCACGCGGGCGCGGGCCAAGGTGCCGAGGAAGCGTGCCGCCACACCGGGCCGGCCCGCCATGCCATCGCCCACGGCTGCCAATACGCTGATGCCATTCTCCAGATTCACCGACTGGATTTGGCCCTGGGCCAGCTCCTGCGCGAAGGCAAATTCCAGCGCGGCTTTGCCGGTGGCGCCATGTGCGGCAGGCACCACGCAGCAGATGGAGTGCTCGGACGAGCCTTGCGAAATCATCACCACCGAGACATTGGCCTGTCGCAAGGTCGCAAACACGCGCTCGGCGGTACCCGGCACGCCGATCATGCCGCTGCCTTCCACGTTCAACAAGGCGAGCTTGGAGACCAGCGACAAACCCTTGGCCAGTGCTGAACTCTCGGCTTCGCCTTCGGCGTCGATGCGGGTGCCGGGGTGGTCGGGGTTGAAACTGTTGCGCACGATGATCGGCAGGTTGCGCGCGATCGCCGGTGCCATGGTCTGCGGGTGCACGACCTTGGCGCCGAAGTACGCCAGTTCGCAGGCTTCGGCATAGGACACGCGTGGCAGGAATACGGCATCGGGCACCAGGCGCGGATCGGCCGAGAGCACGCCATCCACATCGGTCCAGATATGCAGTTCGCGGGCACCGAACAGGGCCGCGAAGATCGCGCCGGAAAAGTCGCTGCCGTTGCGCCCAAGCGTGGTGGCGACGCCGTGTGCATCGCGGGCGATGAAGCCGGTGACGATGATGCGAGGCTGCAAATGCGACGCGCGCCATTGCGCCAGCTTGGCGCTGCTGCGCGACCAGTCGACGGCGATGCCGAGGTTGTTGCGCCCCACCACCAGCACTTCACGCGCATCCAGCACGGCGGTGGCGTCACCGATGTGGTTGAGGTAGTTCGCCAAAAGATGGGCAGAGAACACCTCGCCCAGACCATGCACGCGTTCCTTGGCGGCGGCACCGGAAGGGCCGAGCAGGGCAATGGCCGCCAGTAGGTTCGACAGTTCCTTGAACTGGGCGTCGAGCCAGGCCAGAGTTGGCGCAACCGAGTCGCCGAGGAGTTCGCGCGCGGTGTCGCTGTGGCGGTTGCGCAGGCCGGTGAGCTGGGCGCGCCAGTCGCCGTTGTCGGTGGCGGTGTCGGCTACGGCGATCAGGGCATCGGTCACGCCTTTGAGCGCGGAAACCACCGTGACCTGAACCGGATCGTCCCGGTCACGCAACAACTGCGCCACGTGTCGGATGCGTTCGGAAGTCGCCACGCTGGAGCCACCGAACTTGTGGGCGATGACAGGTTTTTCGCCGGGCTCGGCGGTGGCTTCAAGTGCAGTGGCAGCGTTCATCGGGGCCTCGTGGGGAAATTGGCCCGCGCTGGACTGGAAGATGGGGTTCTCACACCCCGTTTTCTGGTCGGGGTGCGGGGCCGGGGTTTGCTGTTTCAGCTCACAACCGGTCGCACCCTCGTTGGGGTGGTCATAGTCATCGAACCGGTAATGGTGCAGGGCAACATCCGCATAGGTAAACGCGAGCAGGTGGCTGATGTCAAGAGGCAGCGATGCCGCGCGGCGCTTGGAATGCGCTGCAAGGCTTCATCGGGGTAGTTCGTGATCGCGTGGCCGGCTGTCGAGGATCTCGCGCACCGCGGCATCGAACTGCACGCCGCAGGCGTGGATATGGATCGGGTCGCAGGCATCCTCCAAGGCAATCACCGCCTGCGCCAGACGGCTTGCT
The DNA here is from genome assembly GCA_035703435.1 of Chiayiivirga sp. Taxonomy (GTDB): domain Bacteria; phylum Pseudomonadota; class Gammaproteobacteria; order Xanthomonadales; family Xanthomonadaceae; genus Denitratimonas. The sequence goes on from DASSYF010000017.1 coordinate 12,149, forward strand.
CCGACGAATCCGCAGGCGGCCCGCAGACGATGCAGGAGCGTGCGTGATGCGGCACTACCCGGTTCGCGCAAGATCTGTTGGCGCTGTGCCGGAAGGTCGGCGAGCATCATGGCGCGCATGGCTTGCACGGTCTCGTGGCGTTGACCCAGGGCGCGCAGGGCCGCGGCGTCGTCCCAGATCGGGGCATCTTCCAGCGCGTGGGCGGTCAGTTCGGTCGGGCAGCCGGATGGCACCTCATCCATCAAGTTCTGGACGGTGCTTCGCAACTGCTCCAGTGACACCGGCTTGGCCAGCACCGCATCAAAACCCTGACGGCGCAGATGCTGGTGCAGGGCGATGCGATCATCGGCGGTCAAGGCAAGGGCAGGCGCATCGGCGCTGGCGTTCTGATCGCAATTGCGCACCGAGCGCAGGAGGCGAACGCCATCGATGTCGGGCAGATTCAGGTCCAGCAACAGCACATCGAAGCGTTGCGCCATGGCCGCCGCGACGGCAGCCTCGCCAAACGCAAAGGCGTCCACCTGCCAACCGAGTACGTCGAGGGCCTCGCTCAGGAAGGCCGAACTGATCGGGTCGTCTTCGACAAGCAGGGCGCGCTTCATGGTGACAAGCTCCGGCAACGCTATGCTGGCAGCATGAAGTGTGCACTCCAACGCTGCAAGTCGATCCGGCGCATCGTCGCTTTGGTGGCGGCGTGGCTGGTGTTGAGCGGTCTGTGCCTGCCTTCGGTGCAGGCGCGGGTTCTCACCATCGAGGTCGATCGGATCGCCACCCCGGTTGCCAGTCTGCAGGGTGTGAAGATCAGTCTGGATTGGCCGCAGGATGCCTTCAGTGGAAAGTTGAGCCTGAGTGCACAATCGCTGGATGCCAGCGAATTCGGCTATCGCTGGCAGCGGCTCGACTGGCGCTGCACCCTCAAGCGCCAAGCGGATGTCTGGCTGTGCAAGGGGCCGATCAAGGCGCGCTCGGCCGGCGGCTTGAGCCTCAGTGCGCGTTGGTTGCCCGATGGCATCGTGATCGAAGCTTCGGCCGATGACGCGCGGATCCAGATGGATGCCGGTTTTGACGCGGCCAAGGCGCTGCGGCTGCAACTGATCAAGGTGCCGACCCAGTGGCTGGCGCCTGTGCTGGCGGTGGCTTGGGCCGAAGGCCATCCCACCGGTGGATCGGTCAATCTGGATTGGCAGCTACGCACGCAAGCGGACGGTTTGCGTTTCGCCGGTCCGGTGAACCTGTCGAACCTCGGTGTGGACAGCCGTGATGGCACGATTGCGGCGGCCGGTGTGAATGTGGCCATGCAGGTCAAAGGGGAATTGAGTGATGCCGCCACGCGCCTTGATCTCGGCGTGGAACTCAAGGGCGGGGAACTGCTGTTCGGACCGATGTACGTGGTTCTGCCCAAGGCCGCGGTGAACGCCGGTGCGCGTGTGAGCCATACCAAGGCGGACGCATGGCACGTGGGCGACCTGCGCTGGAACGATAGTGGCGTCCTGGAGTTGCAGGGGTCGATGGACCTGGATTTTGCCGAGCCCATGGCCCTGCGCAGCGCCGAACTCAACCTCGCCATTCCGGCGCTGCGGCCGGCGCACGCGCGCTACTTCGACAGCCTGGCGTCCAGTCTGGGTTTGTCGAATCTGGTGAGCGACGGCGCGGCGCGAGCCACCGTGAATTGGCGCGATGGTCAGTGGCAAACGCTCGATCTGTCGCTGCAACAGGTGGCGGTACGCGATGGCGCGCAACGTTTCGCCGCCGAAGGCTTGAATGGCACCTTGCGCTTGGATCGCTCCGATCTGGCCGTGGACAGCGAGCTGAGCTGGAAAACGGCGCAACTGTATGGCCTTGGTCTGGGCGCCGCCAAAGTCCCACTGCGAAGCGTCGGGGCCGGCGTGTCTCTGCGATCGCCGGTCAGCATTCCGTTCCTCGATGGCTCCGTGCAGATCAAGTCATTGGACTATGCGCCAACGTCCCAAGACGCACGCTTCGACATGGCACTGGCTCTGGATCAGGTGAATCTGGCGGCCTTGTCGACCGCGCTGGGCTGGCCTGCTTTTGCCGGCAGCTTGTCGGGTGATTTGCCGAGTGTGCATTACCTCGATGGGCGGGTGGATTTCGATGGTGGTCTGAGCGCACAGGTGTTTGATGGGCAGGTGAAGGTGTCGCAACTGTCGATGGAACGCGCCTTTGGCGTCGCGCCGATGCTGGCGGCCAGCATCGAGTTTTCCGAGCTGGACCTCGCGCCGCTGACGGGTGCCTTTGGTTTTGGCGAAATCACCGGGCGTCTGGACGGCCATGTCAGGACTCTGCGCCTGCTGGACTGGCAGCCGGTCGCCTTCGATGCCGCGTTCAATACCGTCAAGCGCCGTGATGTGAAACGTCGCATCAGCCAGCGCGCGGTGCGCGATTTGACCGAGGTCGGTGGCGGCGGCATCGCCGCGGGCATCCAGAACCAGGTGCTCAAGGCCTTTTCCACCTTCGGCTATTCGCGCATCGGTCTGTCCTGTGTGCTGGCCGATGACGTGTGCACGATGGGCGGCGTCGGCCCCGCCGCCAAGGGTGGCTACACCATCGTGGAAGGCTCAGGCCTGCCGCAGGTCAACGTGATCGGACACCAACAACGCGTCGATTGGCCGGTGCTGGTCGCGCGCCTCAAGGCCGCGACCGAAGGTCAGATGCCGGTAATCGAATGAATCGACCCATGGTTCGGATTGAAATCGGTGGGTGCCCGTTTGCATGTCGAATTGTCGATCCTGCCCGAGCCGGTTGATTCTCATGTCGTGATCAGGCCAGACTCGAACATGACGAGGCGCTGTGGGGACGTTTTGCAGGGCGTCGTCGAACAACAATTGTACAAAGAGGTGGTATGCATGGAGATCAATTTCGGAAAACTGTTGGGCTTGGTTGCTCTGAGTGTGGCCTTGGTCACGGCCGTGGACGCCAGTGCCGCAATCAGCCTGACGGGCCCAAGCGCCGGCGTGGTGGCTCGACCCGCTAGCACGTTTGCGGTGTTGTATGACCAGACCGACAGCGCGGCGAGCGATTCGATTACCTCGCAGGACTTCGAGTCCGCAGAAGATGCCAAGGATAACCAGGCTGCCGATGACTTTGTGATCCCTGCCATTGATGGTGCGTGGACCATCAATGAGGTCTATGTGCCGGGTGCCTACTGGAATGGCACTGGCCCTGCGCCAACGGTAAACGTGTATTTTTATCAGGACGCGGGTGGCCTGCCGGGGGCTCAGGTCTACAGTGCCACCGGCCTCGTTCCCACCGATGCGAGTGGTACGTTCACCATCGCATTGACCTCCCCGGCAGTACTGACGGCTGGAACTTGGTGGGTGTCGGTACAGGCGCGCATGGACTATTCGGTCGGAGGGCAATGGGGCTGGACCCAGCGCACGGTTCAATCCAATAGCCCGTCGGCATGGATCAATCCGGCGGACGGCTTTGGCACCGGCTGCGCGACGTGGGGTGCGCGATTGAGCACCTGCGGCGTCGGCGCTGATGTAGACCTGCTGTTCCGACTTGACGGCAGCGTGGGGACGATCGCCGCTGCGACTCCCACCTTGGTGCCGACCGTGAATCAGTGGGTGTTGATGCTGCTGGGTTTGAGCGTGATTGGTATTGGCGCTTGGGGTCTGCGTCGTCACTGAGCGTGTCGATGGACCTGCCGAGGTCGGCTGCACGGCAGCCGACCATGTGCCAGCGATAAGAGTGCGTTTCCTGCCGGCCCGCCTCATGCGGGCCGGCTTGCGTTGGAGGGCTGGTTCACCTTCAAGGCAACGTTGGCAGCGCCGTGCGTGAACGCCAGCCCCGTGCTGTCTTGCGGGCCATGGCTTTCGATCCGGCTTTGGCGATAGCATCCAATCGTGTCCACCGATGGAGTTCCCCATGCGCACGTTTGGATTGGCCCTGGTTGCATTCGGATTGCTGGTGCTGTCGGCCTGCGTCACGATCAATGTCTATTTCCCCGCGGCGGAGGCGCAGCAGGCGGCACGTGAGTTTGTGGAGAAGGTCATCGGTGACGAGACACCCGCGCCCACCGACGCGCCGGTACCCGCGCCCGAGGGTTCTGGTGGCATGGCAATGATGATTCTGGATTTCTTCATTCCTGCCGCGCACGCCCAGACGCCCGACATCACCCTCAAGACCCCTGCCATTCAGGCCATTCAGGCGCGCATGGCCACGCGCTTCCAGAGCCAGCTTGCGGCTCACTTCGATAGCGGTGCACTCGGATTTGGCCGCGATGGCCTGATCGTGGTGCGCGATGCCAGCGTGCTGGGCTTGAAGGATCGCGCGGCGGTGAATCAAGCCGTGGCCGACGACAACCGCGACCGCGCTGCGGTGTACCGTGAAATCGCGGTGGCCAATGGCCACGCCGAGTGGGAACAGCAGATCCGCGAAACCTTTGCCCGCCAATGGACGTCCAGCGCACGCAGCGGCTGGTGGTACCAGGATGGCAGTGGCGCCTGGAAGCAGAAGTAAGACGCATCGCCTGCATGGCCGCCTGTGTTTCAGGCGGCCATGTCCCGCAACAGCGCGATGACCTCGTTGGACAGCAGCGCGCTGGCAACGATGGCGCCGCAGCCCAGCAGCCAAGCCACGATCTGCAAGCCACCATCGCGTTCGATGATGGCCACCGCAAACAGCATCAGCAGGATGCCAAACGGGTAGTTGGTCAGCGGAATCGGCAGTGCCAGCAGGATGCCGAGCGCGATCAAGAGCAAGCCAGTGAACGACAGGGTGGGTCGGTGCCGCATGAACGCCACCAGACGCGGCTTGCAGGCGCGCTCCAACGGCCGCAAGACGCGCTCCAGACGGTGCGCGAATCGTTCGAGCGTGCTGCGTTTGATGCGATATCGCAGGGCACGGCGTGGCAGCCACGGCATGCGACGACCCAAGAGCATCTGCAGGCCCAGAAGGCTGACCAAGGGGCCCGAGACCACGCCCGCGCCGGTGGGTAGCGGAATGAAGGCTGGCAGCAACACCAGCATCAGCAATACGCCGAAGGCGCGTCTGCGGAAGCGATTGAGCACGGCGACCATGGCGATGGTCTCGCCCTCGCCATGGTTCACCAGCACCTTCAACAGGGCGCTGGTGCTCAGGTGGGTGTTCTCAGACGGATTCATCGAGCAAGGGCGCAATGACGTGGCGTTGAACCAGCAGCTTGTCGATGCGCGCGCCATCCAGATCGACCACTTCGATTCGCCAGGCACCGAAGACGAAGGACTCTCCCGTGGCGGGAATGCGACCAAAGTGCGCCACGACCATGCCAGCGGCGGTGGTGTACTCGTGCGAATCCTCGCCTGGCAGGTGCGAGAGATTCAGCAGCTCGCGCAAGTCATCACACGAGAGGCTGCCATCGACCAGCAAGCTGCCGTCCTCGCGCTGCACGATGGGCGCTTGCGCGCCTTCTTCCGCCTGATCCTGGGCAAGCTGGCCCAGCACCGCGCTGAAGACATCGTTGCGGGTAACGAGGCCTTGCAGGTCGCCGTATTCGTCCACCACCAGGGCAAGATGATTGTTGTGCTCGCGAAACAGCTCGGGCAGGGCGAGTGCCGGCGTCGATTCGGGCACGAACACCGCTTCGCCCAGGTTCGCAAACAGGCTGTCCGCGTGCCCGCCCGCCGTCAGCGTGATGGCCAGCGACTTGGTTTCAAGGATGCCCACCACATCGTCATCGGATCCGCGATACACCGGATAGCGCGAATAGGGCGTGGTTTGCATCACTGCGAGGTTTTCGGCGAGCGGCGCCTCGATGTCGAGCCAGGCGATGCGGGTGCGGGGTGTCATCAGGTTTTCGGCGCTGCGATCACCCAGGCGCATCACCCGATTCATCATCTTGCGCTCATCGTCATCGATCAGACCTTGCTCGTGGCTTTCGGCCAGCAAGACCCTGATTTCTTCCTCGGTGACCTGCGAGGCGGTGTTGTGATTGAGTCCAAGCAGGCGCAACAACAGGCGCAAACTGCGTGCCAGCACCCATACGAAAGGCGTGGCCGCGCGCGCCAGCAGTTGCATCGGCATGGCCACGGCGCTGGCGATGCGCTCGGGTGCCAGCAGCGCCGCGCGCTTGGGCAGGAGCTCGCCCACGATCACGGTGGCGTAAGTGACCAGGACCACACTCAAGGCGAGGCCGGCATTGTCGGCCCAGCGCACGGGCACACCCGCCACGATCAAAGCGCGGGTGAAAAACGGACTCAGGACCGCGCCGCCCAGCATGCCGGTGAGGATGCCGGTCAGCGTGGTGCCCACCTGCACCGTGGCGAGGAAGCGTTCGGGTTGCTCGGCCAGCTTGAGGGCCTCACGCGCACGCCGGCTTTTGCTGGCCATTTGGCGCAAGCGGGCCTTGCGCGAGACGATGACGGACATTTCCGACAGCGCGAAAAAGCCGTTGAGCAGGACCAGCAGGGCGACGACGAGGAGTTCGAGTGTCATGGGTCACGGGCCGGGCGAGGGGCTGTCGCGGCCCATCCGAGCGGCGCCGTTGCGAGCGTGTAGGCGTGCACTATGCCACAGCACGAAGTTTTCGCGTGCCAAGGCGCAAGCCCAGCCTGTAAACTTCATCCATGTGTCGCTTCCCACACGACCGCAAGTCATTGATTCGATGCCGCTACCCACGTTTGGGACGGGTGCGCCGCTCGCAATCGTCCTTGGACGATACCGCCTTGGTTGCACGGCGCCTCGGGCGGGCACGATTTTCTGAACTCCAATCAAGGTAATCCCCATGTTTTCCCTGCAAACCATCTTCGGCAAGGGCGATCTTTTCTACGGCCTGCTCAACACCGCGGCCGATGCCGTGGTGCAAAGCGCCGATGGCTTGCGTGAATTGATCAAAGGCCACGATGCCCAGGCCAACCTGGCCGAATTCAAGCTGGCACGCGAGCGTGAAAAGGAAGTGGCGGCCAAAATCAGCCAGGCCTTGGTCGATGTGTTCGTCACCCCGCTGGAGCGCGAGGACATCGAGGCCTTGGGCAATGCCATCCACCGCGCGCTCAAGAGCATCGAGAAGTTTGCTGATCGCTATGTGCTCGCCGGCGACGGCCTGCGCAAGATCGAGTTCGGACCCCGGGTGAACATGCTGCATGAGGCGGCGACGCTGGTGGCCGACATGGTGCACCACCTGCCGAAGATGAAGTTGGATCTCATGAAGCAGCGCTACGACCGCCTGCGTGCGATCGAGAATGAGGCCGATCGGCTGATGCTGGAAACCTACCGCGACATGTACTCGGGCAAGTACGGTGGCCTGGAAGTCTTGCTGATCAAGGATTTCTTCGAGTTGTTGGAGAAGGCGATCGACCGCTGCCGCACTGCCGGCGAAGTCTGCTATGAGATCGTGTTGAAGAATTCCTGAGGCCATCACCATGCTGACTCTGGTACTGGCCGTGGTGGTGATTGCCTTGGTGTTCGAATACATCAACGGCTTTCATGACACAGCCAACTCGATCGCGACCGTGGTCGCGACCAAGGTGCTTTCACCTACGCAGGCAATCGCCCTGGCGGCCGGCACCAATCTTCTGGGTGCACTGGCTGGTACGGCGGTGGCCAAGACCATCGCATCAGGCCTGATCGATGTGCAGGTCGTCGAAATGACCTCTCAGGTGCTGATCTGCGCCTTGTCCGGTGCCATCGTCTGGAACCTCATCACCTGGTACTTTGGCCTGCCCTCGTCCAGTTCCCACGCCTTGATCGGTGGCCTCTGCGGTGCCGCGCTGGGCGCATCCGGCAGCAACTGGAATGCGATCGTCTGGTCGCAGAGTGCCGAACCGTGGTGGAAGGGTGCGGGCCTCCTGTGGAAGGTGCTGGTGCCGATGGTGACCTCACCCGTGCTCGGATTTTTGATGGGCTTCCTGGTGATGGGGCTGCTGTTCGCGATCATTGCCGGGATGTCCAACAGTGGTGGATGGCTGGCGCGTCTGGCGCGGCCGCGCTGGGTCAACAGTTTCTTCGGCAAGGCACAGATCCTTTCTGCCGGCGGCATGGGCTTTGCCCACGGCATGAACGATGCGCAAAAGACCATGGGCATCATCGCACTGGCCCTGGTGAGCGCGCAGGCAGCGGGCACGCTCGATAATTTGCCGGGCTGGCTGGCCTTCCTGCATCCCTCGGACGCGGCGTTGGCCAATGGCGACATCGACACCTGGATCAAGTTCACCTGTGCGCTGGTGATGGCCTCGGGCACCGCCGTGGGTGGCTGGCGCATCATCAAGACCTTGGGTCACAAGTTGGTGAAGCTGCATCCGATCCATGGCTGCGCCGCCGAGTGCAGCGCCGCCAGCATCATCATGGCCTGCTCGGCACTGGGCATTCCGGTGTCCACCACCCACAACATTTCTTCGGCGATCATGGGTGTGGGTACCGCCAAGCGCCTCAATGCGATTCGCTGGAGCATCGTGGCGCGCATGGTATGGGCTTGGATCCTCACCATTCCCGCGGCGGGTGGCATCGCCTACCTCATGATCGAAGGCTTCCGCGCACTCGGTTGGCATTGAGCGTGTGTGGAGCCAGATGATCGGGGCTCTGCGGCAAACCATCAGGATGCAGTTTCATCGATCGGCTGCGCTCGGCGAAGACGGATAAATGCGTGTCGTCTCAGCCTGTGAGACAAGTACCCGATAGCCTGTTCATGTGGCTTGCACGTCGGCTTGCCGCTGCGCATCAGGAAGGCCTGATCGCAGCATTGGCAGGCATCGGACGCGCTGTGCCAAGATGAGCCTGATTTTCGGGTTTGATCCACCCTTCATCAGAAGAACGGATCGGGTGGATTTGAGTCCGATTGCGCACCCGCCATTCCGGCAAAGCCGCTAAACCGGAGAAGCAGCATGAAACGTCGCGAGTTTTTCAGAGTACCCACCGCCTTGGTCGGCAGCCTGGCCCTGCCCTCGGCCATTGCCAGTGCATGGGCGGGGATGAGTGAAGCCCCCACACCGCCGCCTGATACGATCCTGCCCGATTTTGAAATCCGACACCTGCGAGTCGGAAATTGGCATACCGAGGATCTACGACTTGCCAACCGCAAGGCGCAGGCCGCCGGATTGCCTCTGCCACAGCCCGATCCGCCTGACGATGAGAGCAACTATTGGGCGCAAATGATTCGCCACGGAGATCGTTACTTTTACCGCGCGCGGGGCGCCACGATCGAGTGTACTCAACGGGATTTCAGATTGGTCTGCAAAAATCCCAACCTGTACTACTTTTCGACTGCCCTTCGCCTGCATTACGCCATCGGGCGGAAATTGGCCGGTGTGTGAGCGCCGCTGAACGGGCTGGGGCGGCTGCTTGCAGGCTCGGCCGCATCGCCGTGTGAATGGGGATGCCGCGTTCTCGTGACCGTGCGCCTGATGATGGATCAGGCGCCGGTTTTAAGGCGTTCTGCCAAGGCCTTCAGCGCCGCCGGCGTGCCGGCGTCGGTCCAATGGCCACGATGGTGTTGGCCACCAATCCGGCCTTGGCGCATGGCGTGACGCAACACCGGTGCGAGCCGAAAGATCGGCGGATCGCCGCGCACTTCCTCGCGGCTGAGGCCGGCGCGCCAGCCGGCAAACAGGGCGGGGTGGATGACGGCTACGCCCGAGTACGTGAGTCGCGTGCCGGCGCCCTCGGGTGAAAGGCGTCCGTTGGAGTCGAGGGCGAAATCACCGTGGCCGCCATCGGGCGGATCGACCATCAACAACTGCGCGCAATCTGCCTCACGCAAATGCAGCGTGGTGAAATCGAAGTCCAGATGGATGTCACCATTGACCACGAGGAAGGGGGCATCACCGAGCAAGGGCAGGGCATGGAGGATGCCGCCGCCGGTTTCCAGTCCCGTTGCGCCCTCGGGTGAGTAGCGAATTGAAACGCCAAAGGCCGATCCATCACCCAACACGTCCGCAAATTGCTCGGCAAGCCAGGCCGTATTGATCACGACCTCGCGGATGCCGGCGCGGTGCAAGGCGCGCAGGTGATGCACGATCAAGGGCGCATCGCCGACGGGCAGCAAGGGTTTGGGGCAGGTGTCGGTGAGTGGGCGCAGACGTTCGCCACGGCCGGCGGCAAGGATCATCGCCTTCATCGTGGCAACTCCAGCGGAGGCAGGCGCGGAAACACGTGTTCACGCAACAGTGAATGCAGCGCAGCCAATTCGGAATACGCGGGCAGGGTGGCATCCAGATACGCCAGAAAGCGCGCCACGTCGGTGAGGTACCGCGGTTTGCCATCGCGGTAATTCAAACGCGAGAAGATGCCCAGAATCTTGAGGTGACGTTGTACCCCGCACAGGTCGAATCCGCGCCGGAAGGCGTCGTCGGTGGGCACCGGCAGGCCAGCGGCGCGAGCCCGTTCGAGATAACGCGCCACCCAGCCATCGATGCGCGCCTGCGGCCAACTCAGGTAGGCATCCTTGAACAGGCTGACCACGTCATAGGCAATCGGGCCGAGCAGGGCACCCTGGAAATCGATCACGACCACGCCGTCATCGTGAGGCATCAGGTTGCGTGGCATGAAATCCCGATGCACCAACACCTGCGTTTGCGCCCCGAAGGCGCACGCGAGGAACTGGAAGGCGCGATCCAGTGTGGCGTGCTCGCGGTCGTCGAGATCAAGGCCTAGGTGGCGCCACAGGAACCATTCGACGAACAGGTCCAGCTCACGCCGAATCAGGGTGGCGTCGTACGCGGGGAGACTGTCGGGTGGCGTGATCTGCTGGAGCCGAATCAGCGCGTCGAAGGCCTGATCGAACCAGCGATCCGCATTGTCGGCGTCGATCATGGGCAGCAGGGTCGATACGCCCAGATCCTCAATCAGGAGGAAACCGGTCTCGACCTCACGCGCCAGAATGGCAGGCACGCGCACGCCGCCCGCGTCCAGCAGCGCGTGGACTTCAAGCCAGGGCCGCACATCTTCCAGCGCGGGTGGCGAGTCCATCAGAATCACACTGCGACCATTGCCATCGTGACTGCGCCAATAACTGCGGAATCCGGCATCGGCCGAGGCCGCAATCGGAACACTGCAATCGTGGCCGAGGTGGGTGCGTGCGAAGGCCAGGCGGGTGGAGGCGCGCAGATCGGATGTCATGGCTGCAGCTCGCGCACATGCGCCACCACGCTCTCGCGCAGGGCGGCAAGGTCATAGCCGCCTTCCAGGGCCGACACGATGCGTCCGCCGGCATGGCGCTCGGCGCAGGCGACCAGTTCGCGGGTGAGCCAGGCGAAGTCGTCAGCGTCCAGTTGCAGACCGGCCAGTGGATCGGCGCGATGCGCATCAAAACCGGCTGAAATCATCAGCAGTTGCGGCGCGAATGCATTGAGATCGGGGAGCAGTGCTTCGCGCCAGGCTGCGCGAAAGGCCTGCGAGCCGGAGCCATCCGGCAACAGCAGGTTGCGAACGTTGCCGACGCCGCGCTCGCGTTCGAGGCCGGTCCCCGGATAGAGGTCGCGCTGATGGCTGGACAGGTACATGACGCGCGCATCCTGCTCGAAGCACGCCTGCGTGCCGTTGCCGTGGTGGACATCGAAATCCACGATTGCGACGCGTGCAAGGCCTTGCTGATTCACGGCCCAGGCCGCACCAACGGCAATCGAATTGAACAGGCAAAAACCCATTGCATGCGACGGGGTGGCGTGATGACCCGGTGGCCGCACGGCGCAGAACGCGCGCAGTGCATCGCCGGTCAACACCGCGTCGACGCCCGCGCACACCGCACCGGCTGCGCGCAACGCGGCTTCGGCCGAATGGGCATTCATGCCGGTGTCGGCATCCAGCCAGATCGGCTCGACGAGGTCTTGACCCAGAAGCTGCGCCACGTGATCGGAGGTGTGTACCCGTTCCAGTTGCGAGCGCGTGGCCAAGGGCGCTTCCCGCCATTCGATCCCGCGCAGGCCGGCCGTGCGCAGGCCTTCCAGCACGACGCGCAGACGCGCCGGAGATTCCGGGTGGTGTGGCCCGTTCTCGTGCGCCAGACACGCAGGATGGCTGTAGACGCGCAGGGTGTCGTGGGCCTGATGGATGACGGTTACCTCACGCGTTTGCCGTGTTCCCACAGCGTTTCCGCGTGGCCACAGGCGCGCGCCAACACGCGGGTGAGCACGAACAACAGATCCGAGAGGCGATTGACAAAGGCCAAGGCGAGCGCAGGGACGGTTTCGTGTCGTGACAGCGCCACCAGACTGCGTTCGGCGCGACGGCAGGTGGTGCGTGCCAGATGGCATTGTGCCGAGGCCAAGCCGCCGCCGGGCAGGATGAATTCTTTCAGGGGTGGCAGGGCGTCGTTGTAATGATCGATGCGCAGCTCCAACCATTTCACATCGGCATCGGCAATCGCCACATGGCCGGGCAGGCACAGTTCCCCGCCCAGATCGAACAGCGCGTGCTGGATCGCGATGAGGTCATCGTTGACCTCGCTTGACGTGTTCTGCGCCAGCACCATGCCGATCTGGGCGTTGGTCTCGTCGATCGAGCCCAGAACCTCGATGCGCAAGCCGTCCTTGGGCACGCGCGAGCCATCACCCAAGCCGGTGTTGCCGCTGTCACCGGTGCGGGTGTAGACCTTGGAAATCCGGTTGCCCATGATCGCGCCCGTGGATCAGAGCGCGGCGGACTTTGCTCGACTGGAGGCCGACTGCATGGCCAAGGCGACCGCGTGCAGGCCAGCGGCCACCGCCACGTACATCGCCGTCACCTTGAGGAAGGGCAGGTACCAATGGCTCATGTTCAACAGCCAGCCACCGAATGTGCGTTGCGCATCCGCGCCGCCCCAGCTGTCGCTGATCCAGTAGTAGCTGCCGTTGGACAAGAGGTAACACACACTCACCGACGCCAACAGCGTTGCCGCCAGCAGGCCGAGCGAGCGCCAGTTCAAGGCCGGCTTGCAGCGATCCAGCCACACCCCGCCAAACCACAGCGCGGCGTAGGCCGGCAGCAGGATCCAGTACGCCGGCGACACGCAATAGTGCCCCCAGAAATTCATGCCGATCGAGGTGATTGCATACCAATCAGCCAGAAACGCCACGACCAAGAGGGCAGGGAAGGCCCAGCGACTGTGCTTGCCCAAATAGAACCCGCCCACGAAGAACACCGCCCAGGACGCATCCGGGATCGCGGCGAAGTGGTGGATGCGGGTCACTGCCATCACCAGAACGAGAACGAACATCAACAGCGGGGTATGCGCGCGCATGGCAGGGATCCGGGTTGCGAGAAACGATCGTGATTGTAGGGCATCGCAAACAAGCCGTGAAAAATGCAGACCTGGTTAGCCCCATGGCTCAGCCAAGCTGTGACCGTTTGACCCGCGAAATACCGCAGAACCGGCGCCTTTGTAGAGCGCAGCTTGCTGCGCTGCCCTTGCTTGACGTGTCACCCGGCGCAGCAAGCAGCACTCTACGAAAGCCCGCTTGTCTTGTGGGGGTTTCGACAACGAAGGGCGTGGAATCGGCTGAGGGTTGGGGCGAATCGGAATGCAGATGGCGATGAGGCCATCGTTGGCTTCGTGTTGGCTTTATGTGCGTGGCCGCCGTGAAGCCAGTCGCAGGGCAGGCGCCGGCGCCATGTGGATCACGTCCCGAGGCGTATGTAAACAAATATGACCTTCAACCAAGCGGGTTGGCTGTAGAAGTGAAGCTGAGACGCGGGTATCGATTCGCCGAGATGTTGGACTCGATGCGTGACAAATGTTGTTGCAAAACGAGCGCGGTTCGTGCTTGCCAAGCCAATGAATTCTTTCAGAATGCGCCACGCATCACAGTGCTTTCATCGGCGTGCGACAAGCGCGTCGGACTGACGTCTACAGGGGAAATCAATGTCGAACCATGTCGCTTCAACGACGAGGCTTGCGTACCCGACCGCAGCGGTCGGGCTCTTACCCCGTAACGCCCCGCGCGCCACGTCGAACAGGCGATGGTCATGGGTGGGGATGCTGGTCGCGGTGCTCCTGTTGCCGGGTCTGGCCCAGGCGCAGCTGTCGCAGCGCTTCACCGCCAACGACAACGGCAACGTGGTCCAGATCGGCAATGCCTTGCTGACGTGCAGCACGGTTGTTGGTGATCAGGGTCAAGCCAACTGCGCAACCAATCGCAGCAACGGCACCGGTAGTGATCAGAATCACGCCATGATCCAGATCAATGCTGATCCGGTCGGTGGTGGCGCGCCCGCGAACTCGTCGACGGCCGATCTGAGCCTGCCGTCGGGCTCCACCGTGCTATGGGCCGGCCTGTACTGGTCCGGGCGCACCGCGACCGCTTCGGGCGATGGCTTGGGGCCGATCGCTGCCGCCGCGCGCAATATCTGGATCAAGGCGCCTGCGGGCAGCTACGGCCAGGTCACCGCGCTCGCGGCCGATACCAACACCTTCAACACCGAAGGATCTACTGGCGCACGGCCGTATACGGCCTTCTATGACGTCACCACCCTGGTGCAGGGCGCGGGTGCTGGCGCACCTACGCGGTCGGCGGGCTGACCACGACCGCAGGTTACGACAACAACCTCGGCTACTTCGGTGGCTGGGCACTGATCGTCGCCTATCACGATGCGGGCCAGCCGTATCGGCGCCTCACCGTGTACCACGCCGGCAACGTGCCGGTCACCAACGGCAACAATCAGACCGTCACCGTCAGCGCCATCAGTACGCCCGTCAGTGGTGACTTCAATGCCTACATGGGCGCGCTGGTGTGGGAAGGCGATGCGGGCTTGACCGGCGTCAATTCCAGTTGACCGGCGCCGACATCGTCAATCCGGGTGCCTTGTCCGACGCGCAAAGTCTGATCGGCAATTTCTGGAACAGCCGTATTTCCAACCTCGGCGTGCTCAACGTCGCGCGCAATCCAGCCTACCTAAACAATTTCGCCATCGACCTCAAGATGGTGGATATCTCCAACATACCGGCCAATGCCGCACTGCCACACCTGAGCAACAGCGCCGATCCATCGGACGGCATCGATGCGACGCTGAGTTTCACCAGCACGGGCGATGTCTACTTCCCGCACGCGCTGGTCTTCGTCACCGATCTGTTCCGTCCTGAAGTCATCCCGACCCTGCTCAAGACCGCGGTCAAGGTCGGCGGTTCGCCCGGCCCCGAACTGCATCCGGGCGACACCATCGAATACACGATCAGCTTTCACAACCAGGGCCGCGACGGCGCAATCCGCGTGGTTGCCGATGACCCGATTCCGGTGGGCTTGGTCTATGTTCCCGGCAGCATCATGGTGCAACAAGACGATGGCTTCCCGGGCAACGTCGGCGTCAAGAGCGATGCCATCGACGGCGATACCGCCGAGTTCGATCCGGGTGCCAGCCCGCGTGGCACTTTGACCTTCCGTGTCGGCGCAGGCGCCACCGGTGGCGTTGCACCACCAACGGTTGAAGGCGGCACCCTGCTGCCCAACCAGGGTGTCGTGCTCAAGTATCGTGCGACGATCGATCCTGGCTTTGTGGGCAGCACGATCACCAACGTGGTCGATATCACCCACGGGTCGATGACCTTCCCTATCGACCCTAGCCAGACCGTTAGCGGCAGCGTCGATAGCGACATCACCATCGAGCCGCTTCCGCCGATGCTGCTGTCGAAGGTCGCCAATCCCTCCGCGATCAGTGATGCGGCTGGTCAGACCTCGCAGTTCACGATCACCGCACACAACTACGCCGGTACGGTCACCAACGTGAACCTGACCGACACCCTGCCGGTGAACTGGGCGTTCGTGGCCGGCAGCGCCGTGATCACCTTGCCGGATGGCAGCACGATCTCGGGTGGCGCGGCCGATCCGACGATCGCCTTGCCAACGCTGACGTGGAATCTCGCGGCGACGATGGACGTCGACGAAACACTGACCATCACCTTCACCGCCATCACCACAGCGGCTCCAGGTGGGCCCAGCGTCAACGATGCCAGCGTTTCGGGCATCGATCTCTTCAGCAATCCGGTGGGTGCGACGGCGAGCGCGACGGTGAATATTTCCGACCTGCAGATCAGCAAGCAGGTCAGTCCCGGCACGGCGACGCCCGGCGATACCCTGAGCTACACCGTCACCGTGACCAATGCCGGTGCCACGCGGCAGAACCGGCATCGTCATCAATGACCCGCTGCCGGCTGGCGTGACGTACGTCAACCAGAGCACGGTGGCTAACGGCTTCCTTGGCGCAAACGCCGACTACTTTGACCAGTTCGATGCGACTGCCTACGACGGTAGTAACGGGTCGATCGCGTGGGCGGCATCGCCATGGGTTGAATCGGATGACGGCAACGAGACCAATGGCAACATCCGCGTCCAAACCAGCGGCAATTGCCCGAATGGCACCTGCTTGCGAATCCGTGCCAACGATACCAGTGACAACGTGTACCGCGAGGCCGATCTCACGATTCCTGCGTGTAGCACTTCGAGCTCGATCGTGCTGTCGTATGACTACAACAACACCTTGGCCAACAATCGCACCATCACCGCTTATATTTACCGTGGCAACACCCAGACGACGACGCTGGCCACCTACGACAATGGCACCAATACCGGCCTCGGCAGCTTCACCCACACTTTGACACCTGCGGAAATCGGCAACGATACTCGTATCCGGTTCAATCCGACCCAGGTGGGTGGGCAGAACTCCTACCTGCGAATCGACAACGTCCGCTTCGCCTGCTCGGGCACGACGGCGATCACCAAAGACAACATCCCGGCTGGCGTCAACGCCGACCTGATCAGCGGCGTTCCATCCAACCTCGTGTTGGCGGGTGACAACTTCGTGCTCGATCCCGGCCAGTCGATGACCGTGACCTACCAGGCCACGGTCAATGCGGGCGCCCCTTCGTCTACAACTGGCTCATCACCAATACTGCCAGCGTCACCAGCACCCAATCTGCAGTACCAAGTTCGGCCAGCGCCACGGTGGCGGCATACGTGCCGCTCCCCGACTTGACCGTCGACAAGACCGGCCCGGCGACCGCCGCCTACGGCGTTCCCTACAGCTACACGATCACGGTCACCAACAACGGCGGCGCGGCCACGACGGCGGCGGCGACGGTGACCGACGTGATTTCGGATGACTTGGGTATCAACAGCGTCAGCCCGGGGTGTGTGGTCAGCGCCCCGCCTGCCCCGTTCGTCGTCACCTGCACGGTGCCGGCGGGCCTGTCGAACGTGGCGCCGAGCAATGTCGCCACGTTCACCATCAACGTCACGCCGTACGCGCTCGGCGATATCGCCAACACCGCCAGCGTGGAAGGTGGCGGCGACCCGGCCTGTCCGACCGGCACGCCCTGCACCAGCCCGCCGGTCACGACGAATGTCACGGGTTCGATCCTGGGCATCGCCAAGAGCGGCCCGGCCACGGGCACGGTCGGGGTGGCCTACGACTACACCCTCACCGTCACCAACAGCGGCACTGCGGCCACCAACACGGCGGCGACGGTGGAAGACGACATTCTTGCGGGGTTGACGATCAACAGCGTCAGCCCGGGTTGCACGGTCAGCCTCCAGACCGTCACCTGCACGGTGCCGGCGGGGCTGTCCAACGTGGCGCCCACCAATACCGCCAGCTTCACGATCAACGTGACGCCGACGGCGGCCGTTGCCAACAGCACCGTGCCCAACAGTGCGACGGTGAATGGCGCGGGTGATTCGAGGTGTTCGTGGAATGAATCGCCGCCACCTTGGTGCGTGAGCAACGAGGTGGAGACGGATATTCCGGGCCCCGATTTGCGCGTCGACAAGACCGGCCCCGCAAATGCGGTGGTCGGTGTGGCTTACGACTACGTGCTTACGGTGACCAACAATGGCGTGGACGCAACGGCCGCTGCGATGGTCACTGACACGCTCGATGCGAACCTGGCGATCAATTCGGCGGGCCCCGGCTGCACGGTGACGCTCCAGGACGTGAGCTGCACGATTGCCGCATTGGACCTGGAAGCGGGCGAATCGGTGGTGATCACGATCAACGTGACGCCCCAGGCTTCAGCCGCAGAATCCATGTTGCACAACGCGGCAAGCCTGACCGGCGGCGGCGATCCGAATTGCACCCCCAGCTGCGACAGCGATGACGTGCCGACGTGGGTTGACGCGGCGCCGACGCAGACCGTGGTGAAGAGTGCGGCAACGCTGACGACCGATGCGGATAGCTCCGGCACGATCACCGAAGGCGACACCCTGACCTACACGGTGACGGTGACCAACACCGGCGATATGCCGCTGACGAACGTCACGGTCAATGACACGCAGTTGAGCCCGAACACGTTCAACTGCGCGAGCGTGGCGGTGGGCGGCACGTGCGTGCTGACGGGCACGCACGTGGTGACGGCGGCGGAAGCGCAGGCCGGCCAGGTGGTGAACACGGGCAACACGACGAGCACCGAGATTCCGGGTCCGACCGACTCGAACACGGTGACGACGCCGGTGCTTGTGCCTTCGATCAGTGTGGCCAAGAGCGCCGATCCGATATCCGGAACCGCGGTCACGGCGGGCCAGACCATCACCTACACAGTGACGGTAGTTGTGACCAGCGCACCCCTGAGTAGTCCGCTGGTGCTGACCGACACGCTGGGCACGGGCCTGACGTTCGTCGCCTTCCAGGCGGGCACCTCGGCCGAGTTCGACACGAGCGGCGGTCTGGGCAACGTGATCCTGCCCACGGGCACCGGCAGCTACACCCTGGTGTACACCGCGACGGTGGATGCGGGCGCCACGGGCGCGGTGGGCAACAACGTCACGGTCAGTGGTGGCGGCGATCCGGATCCGGTGTGCACGACGTGCACGACCAACAACCCGGTGAGCCCGCAGGTCAGTGCGAGCAAGAGCGCGAACCCGGCCTCGGGCACGGCGGTGGCACCGGGCGACACGATCACCTACACGGTGACGGTGGCGGTGGCCAACGGCCCGCTGACGGCGAACGCGGTTCTGGCCGACACGCTGGGCACGGGCCTGACGTTCGTCGCCTTCCAGGCGGGCACCTCGGCCGAGTTCGACACGAGCGGCGGTCTGGGCAACGTGATCCTGCCCAGTGGCACGGGCACCGGCAGCTACACCCTGGTGTACACCGCGACGGTGGATGCGGGCGCCACGGGCGCGGTGGGCAACAGCGTCACGGTCAGTGGCGGCGGTGATCCGGATCCGAGCTGCACGACGTGCACGACGAGCCATCCGATGGAGGAACCTGCGACCCTCACCATCCATAAAACCGGCCCCGCCCATGCGATTCCGGGTCAGCAGATCATGTTCACGATCTTGATCGAGAACACTGGCACGGTGCCGGCGGAGAATGTGGTTGTGACCGATCCGCCGCCGACCGGGTTGACGTGGATTTCGAATTCCGGTGACTGCACAACGGCCTTCCCCTGCAATCTCGGCACACTTGCGCCGGGCGATGCGCGGGTGATCGATGTGACGATGAGTCTGGCTCTCAATTACAGTGGGCCGCCGGAAATCATCAATACGGCAACGGTCACCAGTACTTCGACATCCAGCAGCTCGTCGTCTTCGGCCGTTGTAACGGTAGCGACTTCAGTGCCGTTCAAGCTGGTTCCAGCCAACGCTCCCTGGGCATTGTGGTTGTTGGGGCTGTTGACCTTGTTGCTCGCCGGCGGTGCCATGCGGCGCCATGACTGAGCACTGAGGTTTCGCCAGGCAGCAAGGCCGCCCGGAGTGATCCGGGTGGCCTTGTTATTGGGTTTGCTGTGGTGCCCGAGGCCGGAATCGAACCGGCACGCCTTGCGGCGAGGGATTTTCTTGCCACTTCGGCTTTCGCCGCCGAGGCGCGTGCCTCGTTCGTGGTCTGGAGCGCGCCTTTGCCTTGGCCGATTCGGCTTTAGGCACCCGCCGTCCGCTCTCTACACCTTCCCGATGCTGATCGGGCTTGGCTCGGCGTTGGCGCGGATCGCGTGATCCAGGGCGTTCGCCGACTTTGACGGGCTACACCGGTGAGGTTTCCCTGACCGGGCTCAAATTGTTCAAGTCCCTTGTGTCTACCTGTTCCACCACTCGGGCGTGGTGACTGCGCGATGGCGCGGCCGATTACTGATTGAAATCGAAATTCATGTCGCGACTGGGCTCGCCGAGGAAGTTGCCCATGACGTAGTCCACGCCGCTGGTGAACAGCACGGTCATGGTGCCGGCATCCTGCACGCCCTCGGCGATGGTCTTGCGATTCTGCGCGTAGGCGAGCTGAATCAGGTCGCGGACCTTGGCTTGGTTTTCCGTGTTCTTGCCGAGGTCGTCGATCAGGCTGTGGTCGATGGCCAAATATTCGACCGGCAAGTGGTTGAGCATCTGCTGCGGGTTGAGGCCAATGCCGAATTGCTCCAGACACAATTTGCAGCCGAACGCGCTCAGCGCGGCGTGTAGATCCTGCACCGCCTTGAGGTTGGTGAAGGCCATGGATTCGGGTAGGCACAGCACCAGATTTTCCGGCGGCACGTCGGTTTGCTTGAGGTTGGTGATGATCCAGGCCGGCAGTTGTGGGTCCTGCACGCTTTCCACCGTCACCTTCACGAACAGGCGTGTGTTGCGATTGCTCTTGCGGCGCTGGGCCATGGCGACGATCGAGCGTTGGATTACCCAACGGTCGATCTTGGCCATCATGCCGTGTTCTTCCGCGATCGGCATGAAGACGGCGGGGGGCACGATGTCGCCGTTGGGGCCGGTCAGGCGCAACAGGACCTGGAAGGTTTCTTCCGGTTCGCCGGCCAGATGGATGACCGGCTGGAAGAACTGCACGAAGCCGTCACTTTGCAGTGCCGTATTCATGTGCGCGACCCATTGGGCGATGCGCTCTTCCTCGGCACGGTCGCGTGCCGCCGGGTCGAAGATCAAGGAGCGGTTGCCACCTTCGGCTTGTGAGACCTGCAGGTTGCTGGCGCACTTGTTCAGGACTTGTTGCACGCTGGCGATCTTCTGGCCGATCTGCACGCCGCCAAGGCTGAGCGTGGTGTTGAGCGAATGCTCGCCGGCTTCGAGAATGGTCGATTCGAAGGACTTGCAGAGCTCCTTGGCCAGGTCGCGTGTGGCGACATGGTTCGAGTTTTGAAGCAAGACCGCAAAGCCATGATCGGTGAAGCGCGCGGCCACCGTGCCTGCGGGCAAATGGTCCTGGATACGTTCAGCCGTGCGCCGCAACAGTTCGTCGGCATTGGCCATGCCGATGGCGTTGAGCAGGGTGCTGTAGTTGTCCAGCTCCATCAGGAGCATGGCTTGGTCTGCAGCACCATCGGCCGCCGCTGCGATGACTTTGTCCAGTTCTTCGAGGAAGTATTGGCGATTGAACAGGCCCGTGGTCTGGTCGCGTTGGCGCAGCTCGTCGAGCTCGCGTGCCATTTCCGCATCGAACAGTTGCGGGCGCAGAACGATCTGGATGCACGGTTCGCCTTCGTAACTGGCTTGGGCGAATTCCATCGTGGCATCGAAGGTGCCGCCGTCGGAACGACGCGCCTTCAGTTCCAGATTCTTGGGCGGGGTTTCGCCACGGCTGATGTCCTTGAGCAATTGCTTGAAGACATCGGCGTGTTCGGCACTCACCATGTCGAGCAAGGGAAGGCCTTCGACTTCTTCGAAACTTTCGTAGCCGAACATTTCCAGATACGCCTGGTTGGCGCGGATGTGCATGCCCTCGTGCACGTAGGCGATGGGGTCGCGCGAGGATGCGATCAAGGCGTCGCAGCGCCGCTCGGTTTCACGCAGTGCTGTTTCCAGTCGCCGTGTGGTGCGGCGGGAGTGACGAATCTTGGCTTCGCGTTGCACCACCATTCGAATGTGTTCGGCACGGCCGCGCAGCACGAAGTTGCGCGCTCCGGCGGCAAAGGCTTGCGACAGCGCCGTTTCGTCGAGACTGTCGAGCACGGCGATCAGGGTGGTGTCCTTGCCGCTGGCCTGCACTGTTTCCGCGACCGTCGCGAAGGAAATGGTGCTGGCCTTCCAGCTCGCAAGAACCAGATCACTGGCCGAGCCGGAGAGTGCTGCGAGCAACTCCTCCAGATTCGCTGGCCGGCTTGGGCGCACCGCGATGCCGCCGTTGCGCAACAGGCTGATGGTCTGCTCGGCGTCCTCGACTTTGTCGTCGACGATCAGCAGGCGGACAACGGTTTCCAGATTAGCCATGGAGCCTCGGTACGGGAATCGATCGGGACTTTGTTGCACGCTTGCGCGTCAAAGTCCAGCGTTGCCGGTCAATGTTCGACCCGCAGCGCCATCTTAGCGGGTGCGCCTTGCACTTCGCGTACCAATTTTGGCACGAGATAGCCGGGCAGGCGGTCGCGCAGGGCGTCATGCAGGGCCAATGCGCGGTGATCCTCGACTTCGAAGTGGGCCGTGCCGGCCACGCGATCGAGTTGATGCAGGTAATACGGTTGCACGCCGATCTCGAACAGGCGTTCGGACAAATCCGCGAGCGCCTCGACATCATCATTGACCCCGCGCAGCAGCACGGATTGATTGTAAAGGCGAACGCCATGGCGGCTCAGCGCGGCGCACGCAGTGGCCACGTCTGCGGCCAGTTCCTGGGCATGATTGGCGTGGATCACCATCACCGTTGGCCAAGGCAGCCCATCGATCCAATCGAGAAACTCGGAATCAATGCGCACGGGCAGCACCACCGGCAGGCGCGAATGGATGCGCAGGCGGCGGATATGGCCCAAGGGCCGCAGTGCCTCGCTGAGTTCGGCCAGCTTGCGGGTGGACAGTGCCAGCGGGTCGCCACCACTGAGCAGCACTTCGTGGATGTCCGGGTGTTGGCTCAGCCAGGCCACGCTGTCGCGCCAGCCGTTGGCCGCAGCTGCTTCATCGCCGTAGGGGAAGTGGCGGCGGAAACAATAGCGACAGTTGATGGCGCAACTACCCGTGGCGATCAGCAGGGCGCGGCCTTCGTACTTGTGCAAGAGGCCGCGGGCATCGCGTGCGGCCAGATCACCGACGGCATCGAGCTCGAAACCCGGCGCGGCCCGGCTTTCGTCATCCAGCGGCAGAACTTGCCGAAGCAAGGGGTCGTCGGCATCGCCATGGCGCATGCGTGCGGCAAAGGCTCGGGTCACGCGCATGGGAAAGCCGGCGGCATCGTCCGGAATGCGTGCGGCCAGCGCATCCAGCCCGAGCAGGGCGAGCAGTTCGCGCGGGTCGGTGATGAGCTCTCGGTACTGACGTCGCCAGTCTTCCGGCTGCGCAGAATGCGGGCTTGCAGGTATCATGTGCGGCTCGTTC
Source organism: Chiayiivirga sp. (assembly GCA_035703435.1). Lineage (GTDB taxonomy): Bacteria > Pseudomonadota > Gammaproteobacteria > Xanthomonadales > Xanthomonadaceae > Denitratimonas. The sequence continues at coordinate 35,284 of DASSYF010000017.1, forward strand.
GGCCTCGTGCCGGCGCAAATTCAGCCACCCATTGTAGCCGCGAGCGCGGCAGGAAAACGGAGCAGACCATGGCCAGCCAGGGCATGAACGACGTCAAGAACGGCATGAAGATCATCGTGGAAGGCCAGCCCTGCGTGATCGTGGATACCGATTTCATCAAGCCCGGCAAAGGCCAGGCCTTCACCCGCGTGCGCTATCGCAACCTCAAGACCGGGCGCGTGGTCGAGATGACGATGAAGTCCACCGATTCGGTCGAAACCGCCGATGTGGTCGATACCGACATGCAGTACCTCTACAACGATGGCGAGTTCTGGCATTTCATGCAGCCGGACACCTTCGAGCAGTACACCGCCGATGAAAACGTCATGGGTGATGCCGCGCAGTGGCTCAAGGGCGAAGAAGAGTGCGTGGTCACGCTTTGGAACGGCAGCCCCTTGTCGGTGACGCCGCCCAACTTCGTGGAGTTGAAGATCGTGGAAACCGATCCGGGCCTGCGCGGTGACACCTCCGGAGGCGGCGGCAAGCCGGCCAAGCTGGAAACCGGTGCGACCGTGCGCGTTCCGCTGTTCGTGGGCCAGGAGGAAGTCATCAAGGTCGATACCCGCAGCGGCGAGTACGTCAGCCGGGTGAAGTGAATCCGGGATTCGGGATTCGATTCGGCCTGTTCAAGCGTGCATTGATTCATGACGTCCATCGAGCGCTGTGACCTTTTGATCTGCGCACGCTGGGTGGTTCCGGTGGAACCACACGGTGTGGTGCTGGAAGACCATGCCGTGGCGGTGCGCGACGGGGTGATCGTGGCATTGTTGCCAGAGCGCGAGGCGCGACTGCGCTTTGCGCCGGGTGAATGCATCGAGCTGGCCGACAGCGCCCTGATTCCGGGCCTCGTCAACGCCCACACCCACAATCCGATGACCCTGATGCGCGGGGTGGCGGACGATCTGCCACTCATGCAATGGCTGACCGGCCACATTTGGCCCATCGAAGCGGCGATTCTGGGGCCGGAATACTGTGCCGACGGTGCCGAGTTGGCCGTGGCCGAAATGCTGCGCGGCGGCACGACCTGCTGCAACGAGAACTACTTTTTCCCGGACGTGATTGGCGAGGTGTACCAGCGCCTCGGCTTCCGTTGTCGTCTGGGTTTGCCGGTCATCGAGTTCCCGACCGCGTGGGCGGCCAATCCCGATGCCTATTTCGACAAGGCCTTGGCGGTGCATGCGCGTTTTGCGGGCGATGCGCTGATTTCGACGGCCTTTGCGCCCCACGCGCCGTACACGGTCAGCGACGCCAGCTTCCTGCGGATTCGGGAACTGGCCGCGCAGCTGGACATTCCGGTCCACTGCCATGTGCATGAAACCGCGCAGGAAGTCGATGATTCGATCCGGCAGCACGGCCTGCGCCCGTTGGCGCGGCTGGATCGACTCGGTTTGGTCGATTCGCGCCTGATTGCGGTGCACATGACCCAGCTCACCGACGAAGAAATCGCCCTGTGCGCCGAGCGCGGGGTGTCGGTGGTGCATTGCCCGGAATCCAACCTCAAGCTGGCATCCGGGTTTGCGCCGATCGAGGCGCTGCGCCGCGCCGGTGTGAACGTCGCGCTCGGCACCGATGGCTGCGCCAGCAACAACGATTTGGACATGTTCGGAGAAATGCGCACCGCTGCCTTGCTGGGCAAGGCCGTGGCGCGCGATGCCTCGGCACTGGACGCCGCCACGACCCTGCGCATGGCCACGCTCGATGCGGCGCGCGCCTTGCACCTGGATCGGCAGATTGGCTCGATCGAAGTGGGCAAACAGGCTGATCTGGTGGCCGTGGATCTGTCGGCACTGGAAACGCAGCCGCTGTACGACCCGATTTCGCAACTGGTGTATGCCGGCGCCCGCCAGCAGGTGCATTGGGTCTGGATCGCAGGCCATGCGCGACTGCGCGAACGCGAGTTGAGCGACATCGACGTGCCGGCGCTGACGGCCCGCGTGCGCGCTTGGGGCGAGCGCATTGCCGCCTTGCCGCGTGCCGCTTCATGACGCGACTCCACGCTGCCCACCCATCACCGCTGGCTGCGGCGATCCTTTTCGACCTCGATGGCACCTTGGTGGATTCCTCTGGCGATTTGACCGCAGCGATCAATGTGGTGCGGGCGGATCTGGGCTTGGCGCCCGTGCCGGTGGAACAGGTGCGCACCGCGATTTCGTCCGGCTCTCGCGCCATCTTGAGCTTGGGCTTGCCGGAGTTGGAAGCCCAGGAGCGTGAGGTGCGGGTTGAGCAATTTCTGCGCGTCTATCAAGCCTTGATCGGTGAACACGATGGTCTGTTTCCGGGCATCGATGCGGTACTGGAGGCCTTGGAATCCGCGGGCTCGCGCTGGGGCGTGGTCACCAACAAACGTGAGGACTTGGCGCGCATCGTGCTGGATCGCCTCGGCCTGTCGCAACGTTGTGCGGTGCTGATCGGCGGTAACACTCTGGCGCGCAACAAGCCCGATCCTTTGCCGGTCGTCACCGCCTGTGAACGGCTGGGCGTGTCGCCGCAGGCGGCCGTGTTCGTCGGCGATGATGCGCGCGATGTGGCGGCTGGACGCGCTGCGGGCAGCACGACGGTGGCGGTGCGCTGGGGCTTTCATCCCAGTGATTCCGACCCGGCCGGTTGGGGTGCCGATTGGGTGATCGACCGGCCGGATCAATTGCTGGCCACGTTCGCCGCAAAGCCATGAGTGCGTCTGCCGCCGAGCCGACGGCCGATGTCGCAAGCTTTCTTGAAGACTGGCTGACGCAGTCCCCGGAAATGGACGTGGCGCTGGTGTTCACCGGCGCCGGGCGGCAACGCAGCCAGTTGTGGGGTGCGATCTTGAACCAGTGGTTTGGTGCGATCTTTTCACCCAGCGATACGAGTGTGGCCTTGGCCAAGCTGTCCTGGTGGGCACAGGCCATCGTCGAGGAGTCGGAACCCTCGGCCCATCCCTTGGTGGCAGCCTTCCTGCGCCAGTGTGTGCCCGCGATCGGTGTCGCGCACTGGCAGGGTCTGCACGACGCAGCGGCACAACTGGCCGCCCTGGACGCATCGCCGGGCGACATCGATGCGATGATCGCCAGTCGCCTGCCCGTGGCACGCGCCATCGTCGAGATCGAACAGGCACTGTGGCCGCAGGCCGGTGCGGGCGATGCCGTCGCCGTTGCGCGCTCGCTGGTGCTTTGGCAGTGGCGCTGGTGCGTGCATGCCGAGGGAACGCGGGTCGCCTTGTTGCCGCTGCAACTGCTGGCCCGACATGGCGTGCGCCTGAATGAGGCCTTTGTCGATCCGGTAGAGCGCAGCGCCCCGGTACGGGCCGTGTGGCAGGACCTGGCAGGCGCACTGCTGTCGGTGCCCGCCGCGATCCATGGGCCGCGACTGCGCCGAATCCGAACACGACTGGATGTTTTGTCGCTCAAACGCCTGCATTCGGGCCATGCGCAGCCGTTTCCGGCCTCGGGTCTGGACGTGTTGTGGCAGTGCTGGCAGGGTGGGCGCGGCACGCCGGCATGAGCGCAAGCCATTGAATCGCCCACCGTTCACCCCCACACAGGCAGGCCGTACCGATGCATTGGCGCACGAGAGTTTTCCCATGACCGAATCAGATCATCACCGCGATTATTCGGCCGACTCGCTGGCCGACGAGGTCAGTCGCTTGGGTTCCAGTCCGCAGGCCGGTCTGGATCGGGTGGGAATGCGCGGCATCGAAATGCCGGTGCATGCATGGGTCGATGGCGCCCGCGCCATGCTGCCGGCGCGGGTGGATGTCGCGGTGGACCTGCGCGATCCGGCCGCGCGCGGCATCCATATGTCGCGCCTGTATCGGGCCTGCAACGCGTATCTGAGCACGCAGACCTTGAGTGGCGCGGGCCTGCAGACCTTGCTCAAGGAGCTGCTGGCATCGCACTCGGGTCTGTCACGCCAGGCTTGGATGGCGGCACGCTTCATCCTGCCCGTTCGACGTGCAGCCCTGCTCAGCTCGCTGCAGGGTTGGCGACAGTATCCGGTGAGCGTGCGCGTGCACGGTGATTCGAATCGGCAACGGATCGAACTGGGCGTTGAAGTTCTGTATTCCAGCACCTGCCCGGGCTCGGCCGCGATGGCGCGTCAGTTGGTCGCGCACGCGCTGCGCCAGCGTTTTTCAGATGGCAACGTGGACATCGACACCGTGGCGCGTTGGCTGGAATCATCCGAGGGCAACGTCGCCACCGCGCATGCACAGCGGTCCTGCGCCACGGTGCAGGTGGCGCTGGATGGTGCGCCTGACACTGAATTGCCGGTCGTGGTTTTGATCGATGCGATCGAGGCCGCACTCGGCACGGCGGTGCAGGGTGCGGTCAAACGCGTGGACGAACAAGAGTTTGCGCGACTGAACGGCATCAATCCGCTGTATTGCGAGGATGCCGTGCGCCGTATTCGCAGCGCACTGGAAGCCTTGGCGTGGGTCAGCGACTACCGCATCGAAACCGCACACCTTGAAAGCCTGCACCCGCACGATGCAGTGGCGTGTGTGGTTAAGGGTGTGAGCGGTGGCTTCGTCGCCTGATTTGCGGCCGGTGACCTGACGCAGCAAGCCTCACTTGGCCGGAGGCGTTTCCGATTGGGGCGCCGGCCGCACGATCACGGTGCGGTAGGGATAGCCCCAACCCCAGGCGCCGTAGTGCATGGGCCAGAATGGGTCAGGGTAGTAGGCACGCGGTTCGGTCTGTTCCGGCCAGAGGTAGATGACGTCGGCGGCCACGCGCGGATAGCGATAGGCGTACTCGCCGATCTGGCGGGTTTCGTAGGCCACGATGCGGCCGGTGACGGTGACATCGCGCTCGTTGGTGAAGATCGCCGGATCGTAGAAGCCATTGCGGCAGGCCAGAAAGCGCCCTTGGCTGTGATCGGGGTTGCCGGTGGGCTTGGCGCTGCTCGACAGTTCGCGCGCCAGCAGTTCGATGCAGGTTTCCTGCGGGCTGGGTTGCACGGAAATGATGCGTCCGCCCCAACGGATCTGATCGCCGATCTGGCCATTGCCTGCGGCCTGTGTCGGCACGATGGCGGCGAACTCGCCGCGCAGCGGCTTGGGCGGCGCGCTTGCACAACCAGCCAGGCTGGCGAGCGCAGCCACGACGGCAGCGATGACGAGTGGGTGACGGTGCGGACTCATGGTGCTCTCCTTGCAACCTGGGTTGAAATGCGGAAGCGGCGCAGGTCACCGATCAGGCTTTGGCGCTGTGCGGTGGTAGTCTGGGTTTCAGCGTAGCGCTGGCTGACATAACGTTGGATGAGTGTTCGGGCGGCCTCGGCGTCGGCGGCGGGCAGGGCGTCGCAGCGTTCCGATAGGGCGCTGGCAGTCTCATCGGCTTGTTTGATCAATCCGGCGCCGCCCAGTCGCCGACAGAATCGTGCCCAAGCCTCTTGCAGCGGATCGCTGATGCGTTTGCGGCCACCGCGCCAGAGCAAGGCAAAGCTCAGGCCCAGAGCCAGGACGATGCCGATGCCGAGTGCGATGGCGACCTGCCGCCAGTCCTGCGGGTCCAGGCCCAATCGCTGGAACAGGGCGCGCTGGGTGGCGGCATCGAAATCGACGATCAGGTAATTCCAGGCGCGGCGCATGCTGTCGAGCGAGTCCCACAGCGGCTGGCCCCAGCGCGAAAACGCGCCCGGCGGCGGGATGAGGCCGGCCAGGCCTTCGCGAATCCGTTCGGGCGCAACCGATGCGGTCGGATCGATCCGCACCCAGCCACGGCCTTCCAGCCAGACTTCGGTCCAGGCGTGGGCGTCGGAGTTGCGGATCAGCCAATAATCACCGACCTGGTTGTATTGCCCACCCTGATAACCGGTGACCACGCGCGTTGGAATGCCGGCATCGCGCATCATCACCGCGAACGCCGAGGCGAAGTGTTCGCAATAGCCTTCCTGCGTGCCGAACAGGAAGTCATCAACGCTGTTGCGGGCCAAGGGCGGCGGGCTGAGGCTGTAGTGGAAGCTGGCGTTGAACAGGGCCAGTGCACGCTGGATCAGGGCTTCGGGCCGTGAGTCTTCGCGTTGCCATTGTTCGATCAAGGCGCGTGTGCGCGGGTTGGAATCCGATGGCACATACAAATTGCGCTGGCGTGCGCTGGTGTCGAGCCGGGGTTCCAGGACGTAATCGGCGACCGAGGTCACGCGATAGCGTCGCAGGCCGAGATTGCGGGTGCTGGAATACACCGTGCGGTCGCGCCCCAGTCGCGCGTCCTCCGGCGCTTCCACCGGCACATCCAGACCGATCAGATAGCGGAAGTCGGTCGGCTCCTGCATGACCTCGTGCACATAGCGCGGGCCATGGGTTTCGAGTGGTGCGGTGGGGCCAAAACTACTTCCGCTCAGACGCGACCAACGCCGACCATCGAAGTCGCTGAGCACCGGGCCACGCCAGTACAGGGCGCTCCTCGGGGGCGTGTCGCCTTCGAAACTCACCCGCAAGGCCGGACTGTCATCCAGCAACATGCCGGCGATGTCGCCGGGACTCATTTCATCGGACAGACCCGAGCGTGCGCGATCGCCGGGGCCGGGCGCGCCCCAAAGCGGTGCGGGAAAGCGTGGAAACAGCAGGAATGCGACCACGGCAAAGGGCAGGGAGATCAGGATGAGACGCCCGGCCGCGAGCAGTGCCGGCACGGCCCGATGCGCGGTGCGCTCCTCGTGCAGCGTGCTTCGCGCCAGTCGCGCCAAGGCCGCGAGAATCAGGATGCACGACGCCAGAGCGAGCGCCAAGGTGAGCGGTCCCTGATCGCGCAGGAATCCAGCCATCAGTGCGAACAGGGCAAAGCTGCAAGCGCTGCGACCATCGCGCACGGTGCCTGTTTCCAACAACTTGGATGCCAGCATCGCCGCCAGGAGGGCCGCGCCGGTATCTTGGCTGAGGCCGGCACCGGCCGACACCACCGCCGCACCGGCCAGGGCCATGACCAAGGGCAGACGCAGCAGAGCGGGCAATTTGACGCCGCGCAGGCCGGTGCCCACGCCCAGGGTGGCCACCACGATCAAGAGGACCGACAGCCAAAGCGGAAAGCCCGGCAGCACCGGCAGCAGGCTCGACCACACCGCCGCGGCGACCCAGATGAAACTCTCGCGATCCAGCGTGCGGCGATCGCTCATGGTGCACCTGATTGGGCCATCGTCATGGCGCCAAGGCCAGCGCCCGCAGGCAGGCGTGCACATGGGCATGGCCTTGACCGGGGCCGATGCGAGTGTCGGGCATCACCAAGGTGGTGCTTTGCGATTGGCGCTCGGCGTCCAGCAGCCAGCGGGTCAGTCGCCTCGCCCGTGCATCGCTGGACAGCGGCGCCAACTCGGCCCAGACCAGAAGCTGTTCGCTGCCGCCGTGTTGTTCGTACTCGCGCACCAGCAGTCGGTCCAGACGTGCGCTGTGCTTCCAGGCGACGTGGCGCATGGAATCGCCGACGCGGTAATCGCGCAGCGCCAGTGGTTCATCACCGACACCACGTTGCGGTTGTGGGCGATCTCGACCTCCGGCCAGAGGCGGCGCGGGCGCATCGGCCTCCGGTGCGGGCCAGACCAGGGTGCTCTGGTCGGGATGAAGCCAGCTCCAGACTTCGAACAAGCCCAGCGGCTGACGACTATGAAGTTTCATTCGGCCCACCGCTTGCCAGCCGCGATGTTGGGTTGCCTGCGGCAATTCCACATCGAGACTGGCACCATCGCGCAGCGAAAAGCTGATGCGCTGGCCGTGGCGTTCCAGCACCAGACCGTCGCGCAGGCGACGACTATCGGCTGCAAAACGCAGGTGGAGGCGCTGCATGTCGCCGGCATGCACCGGAACGGCCGAGATCGACTCGACGGACACGCCACTGAGGTTGAGATAGCCACGCAGCAGGGCGCTGAGCGTGACCGAGAACATCAGGAAACACAGGATCAGGGCGGGGTTGTTGTTGTAGTTCAAACCACCCAAGGTCATGGTCGCCAGCACCAAGGCGAAAAACAGACCGAAACCAGTCGGCAACACATAGATGCGTCGCCGATGCAGACGGATCGGCAGCGCCTCGGCTTCGCGTGGGCGCACAAAGCGCCGCATCCAGGTCGGTACGCGTGGGTGTTCGTGCGAGTCTTGCGCGACCGCGATGGCGTGAGTCCGTGACATGGCAGACTATCCGCTCAGTCCACCGCGACTCCGGACAGGATCGTCGTGGCCAGTTCGGTGCCTTGTCCGCTATCGCTGGCCGGCACCAGACGATGCGCGGCCACAGCCACGAACAAGGCCTGTACGTCGTCCGGCAGAACATGGTTGCGACCGGCCAACAGGGCGTGGGCACGCGCCGCGCGCAACAGCGCCAGACCCGCGCGCGGCGACAGGCCGACCTTGATGGCGGGATGCTGGCGGCTGCGTTCGAGCAGAGCCAACACGTAGTCAATCAGGGCGGGGCTGGCGTGCACCTGCTCGGTCGCCACGCGCAATGCGTTCAGGCTGGCTTCGTCCAACTGCGGTTGCAGTCGCTCGATCTGAGCGTGGCGGTCCTCGCCGGTCAACAGTGCACGCTCGGATTCGGCATCGGGATAACCCAGAGCAAAGCGCAACAGAAAGCGGTCCAGTTGCGAATCCGGCAGGGGAAAGGTGCCGGACAGATCCACCGGATTCTGCGTGGCCAGCACGAAGAAGGGCTGCGGCAAGGGTCG
>DASSYF010000024.1:0-56271 GCA_035703435.1 Chiayiivirga sp.
TGTCGGCACGGTCACGTCGACGCCAGGCGATGCCGCCGGTTTCGGTGCTGCCATACAACTCCGTGACCGCTTGACCCATGCGCGTGCGCACCTGGCTTGCGGCATCCTCCGACAGCGCGCCGCCGGAACTGAACACGGCGCGCAGATGCGCTCTGGCCGCACGCCAGTCCACCGTTTCGGGAATGCGCTTGAGGTGCGCGGGGCTGCTGATGAGGATTGCAGGGCGACACAACGCGGCAGCGATTTCTTCGTGGAAGAATTGTCTAGGCGCAATCGGCAGGCCAGCGGCCAAGGGCCACAACACGCGAAACAGCAAGCCATAGATGTGCTGGTGCGACACCGTGCCTTGCACCACCGCATCCGCCGCGGCCGCACCGAACTGCGCCTGCAAGGCTTCCACTTCCCGCGCCAGTTGCGCCAAACGCTTGCTCACCGGCGCGGCCTCTCCGGTGGAACCGGAGGTGTAGAGCACCAGGCGCGTTGACTCCTCATCGAGTGCCGGCCAGTCCGTCGGCACATCGGCGCTAGGCGCATCGGGCGCGATGGGTGTCAGTTCGGCGGGGAACTCACCGCCAAACCCGTCCACGCATTGCCGCAGTCGTTGCACGGTTCCCGGCAGCGCATCGGCGCACAGATACACCTCCTTGCCCGCATGCCATGCGCCAAACAACGCGGCAGAAAACTCGGCCGCGTCCTCACAATGCAGCGCCCAACGCCGGCCGGCTTGCGCGTCGAATGCTCGCCGCCAGCGCGCCACCTTGGCGCGCCAGTCGGCATGATCGAGCTCGCCCTCGGGGGTGAAGGCCACCACGCGCCCGGCGTGGGCTTGGGCGGCAAGGCGCGCAAGTGTGATCCACTCAGCCATGCACCGCCGCCTTGACGCGCTGGCGCACCAGCCATTCGCCGGCCATCAGGCTGCCGATCAAGGCATAGGCGATCAGACCGTTGTAGAGGGCCCACACTTCGTCACTGGCCCATAGTGCGGTAGCCAGCGCGATGCTGCCATTGATGGAAAAAAAACCGCACCACACCTGTGTCACCCGGCGCGTGTACGCCACCGCCCGCGGCGGAAGGTCCGGCTCCTTCAGCCGCGCCAGGCGTTCGATCAGGGGCGGACCAAAGCGCAGGCTCAAGCCGAACAACGTCAACAACAACACATTCACCAGCACCGGATAGAGTTTCAGCGGCAGGGCGGCGTTGGCCAGCATCGACCACGCTGCCAGAATCCCAGCTCCCAGCGCGATCCACCACGCGCCCGGCGTACGTGTGCCCAAGGCACGCAACATCGCCAGCACGAACAACAACGGCGCCAACCAGCGCGGTTCGAAATGACCGAGCAAGGTATAAACCAGCACCGGATACGCCAGCGAGAGCAGGATGAACACCCCCATGCGCAGACGCGTCAGCACGGCCTCACCGCCGGATCAGGGTGTTTCGCGCAACAGGCCGTGCAGAACATCCACGACATCCTGCACGGTGCGCACGGTCTTGAAGGCATCCGGTTGCAGTCGCGCGCCGAGCAGGGGTTTGAGCTGCACCACCAGATCGACTGCATCAATGCTGTCGATATCCAGATCCTCGCCCAGCCGTGCCTGTGGCGTGATCCGTTGGGCGTCGATCTCGAAGTTGTCCTTGAGGATCGCGGCAATGTGCTCGAACAGTTCGTCCTTGGTCATCATCACGCCTCCTGGTCTGGGCGGCGCTGGGACTCCACCAGACGTGCGAGCGCGGCGACACTGGCAAAGTGCTGACGGGTTTCCTGCGAGTCGGCCGACAGCACCACGCCGTAGCGCTTCTGCAGGGCCAGGCCCAATTCGAGTGCATCGATGGAATCCAGCCCCAAGCCTTCACCGAACAAAGCTGCCTCAGCGTCAATGTCATCGACCGTGACATCTTCCAGCGCCAGTGCGGAAATGATCAGCTCTTTGATTTCAAGTTCAGTTGCGTGCACGCGGCGTCCCATCGTCAAAATAACGGGTTAGATAGTCGGTCAGATGGCGCGCCGCCAATGCCTCGTTGCGTTCCCCATCGACGAACGAGGCAATTTCCAGATCGGGTTCCACCTGGACCAGAACATGAAACCGGCGCGAAGGAACATGGTACCACTTCTCACCTTTTCCCAAGGTCATCGGAGTGCAACTCAGTCGCACCGGCGTGATGTTCAAACGCCCGCGCACCGCGATGTTGGCGGCCCCTCGCTGCAGGCGCAGTGGTGCATCGCGGCGCGTGCGCGTGCCCTCGGGAAAGATCAGCAGGTTGCCACCACGACGCACCGCCGCAATGCAGTCATCGACGAGGCCGGCACCATCGTCATTGCACACATAGCCGGCCGCCCGAATCGGCCCGATCATGACCGGGTTGCGCAGCAAGGCCGACTTCACGATGCAGTCGGCATTGGGAAGCAGCGACACCAGCAAGACCACGTCGATGAGTGTGGGGTGGTTGGCGAGAATCAGCAGGCCTTCGCGTTGCAAGCGCTCGCGCCCGCGCACTTCATAGGTGAGCACGCCGAGCACGCGCATCAATTCGAAGTGGAAGGCGAAGCTGCGTTGCACCAGATTGCGCGACACCCGCTGCCGCCGCGCCCGGTCGCGCAGCAGCAGGTTGATCAGCGGAAACACTACCAGGCCCAAGCCCACACCACCGATTCCGAATGCCAGGAAGCTCAGCCCGGTGCCGAGCACACGCCAGGCATGGTTGAAAGCTCCAGTTGAGCGCTCGGGACTCACGCCGTCGCACACACGCGCCGATGCCAGTCCCACTGCACACCATCGACGCAGTGCACGCGCGCGGGCGCTGCGCCCAACAGAAACTGCAGGGCCGCAAGGGCCGCTGGCATCGTGCCAGCCCTGCCTTCGGACGCGTCGAACGCCGCGTCCTGCCAAGCCAAACTCAGTGCCACGCCTTCGCCGTCACGACGCAGTCGCCAGCTCCAGGCAAAGGCCGCGTCAGGCTCGTCCATGAACTCCAGATGCACTGCGGGCATCGGCGCTTCGTAGACCACCAGCAGTACCTCGGGTGCACCGTCGTCGAGAAGACCTACTGCCTCCACCACGGCGGCCTCGGCCGTGGCACCGCCTGCGGCAAGCGCCAGATAGTTACCGCGTTCGCCGCGCACGATCGAATACAGCGCAGCCACCGCGTTGTGCACCGAGAGGCTGAACTGCATCGGTGACATCGCTTCACCGCGTGCAAGCTGTTCCAACAAATCGCACGATCGCTGCACATCCCCGTGGCGCGACGCGAACACCAAGGGCACACCTTGCGCCTCGGCCTGACTGCACCACCATGCTGCCTGGATCGCCATCCGGCCAACGTGATCGATGCGCCGGCGTTGCATGGCGGGAACCTCGGCCAAAGCCGGTCGGGCGTCGCCGTGTGGCGACCAAGGCGCTTTCGCCCAATCCAGCCACGCGGCGCGATCCTCCAAGCCCGGCGCCCACGCCGCCCAATCGCTGACAGTGACACCGATCATCTCGCAATGACCTTTTCAATGCGCTGCTGGCGTTGTTGCCAGCGCCCGCAGACGTGTGAATCGATGAACCCGGTGCCACCGGTGACCCGTACTTTCATGCTGCAAGCCGCTTTACGCGTGGAATCAGCCCGGCATTCTAGCTCGCACGGCACATCACGCTGCCCGCATCAGGTCCAGCAGACCCTCGCGGAACTGGGGGCCGCCGCCGTGGGCGGGGTGGCGAATCTTGATCGCTTCAATTCCCAACAAACCCAGCGTGCTCAGGCCGATGTTGCCCACGGCTGCGATGTGTTCGGGCTTGAAGGCCTCGATCAAGCGCTGCAACTGCGGCGCGCCATCGCGGCGTAGTTCGAACGGCGTCGGGGTGCGGTTGGATTCGTCATTGCCGGGTTTGTGTGGATGCAGTGGCAAGGCCGGCCACACCAAGGGCGGGCATGGCAGCTCTTGAAAGGCTTTCTGCACCACGGTGGAACTGGCTTCACCCCAGAGCTTTTCGGCGTCCGGCTCGATCAGCGCGTATCCGGCGTCACGGCCGCCATACAGGCCAAAGCGGTCCTTCGGCCCCATCATGATTTTTTCCGAGGTGAAGTTGACGCCAGTACGCCAGGTGCCGCGATAGCCCGGCGCTTCGCCCACCAGCAACACGCGGGGCCGCAACGCCAGAAGCTGACTCAAGTACAGGCGCAGATTCGCCATGCGTATGCGGCCGGCTGGCGTCTTGGGGTCGTAGAGCGCATGCGCGCCGGCTCGATCGGAAACGTGCTGCAGTTGTTCCAACCATGGCTCGAGTGACTTGAGGCTGCGCTTGGCAAAGCCCGTGTCCATGACGATCTCCTGTGGAAACGGCCTTGCAGTATGCGCCTTGTCCAATGAAACCGACCAGAGGCTTGCCGCAAGCCCAGCACCGGTTTAGCCTCGCTCAGCATGAGCTACTCCCGCGTGCCAGGCGTCTCGATCATCCGGCTGTGCTGGCTTTTCGGCCTGTGGTGGGCGGCCATGGCGTGCGCCGCACAGCCGGTCACCGTCGAATACAACGACGTGCGATTCAAGCGCATCGGGGTTGAGGAAGGCCTGTCACAAGCCACGGTGCGCGTCTTGTTTCAGGACCCGGAAGGTTATGTCTGGATGGGCACCCAGGATGGCCTGAATCGCTATGACGGCTATCAATTCCGGATCTACTACAACGACCCGGACCGTGACGACAGCCTGCCGGACAATCACATCATGGCGCTGGAAGGCGCCCGCCGTGGCGGCTTCTGGGTCGGCACCCAGGCCGGCGGCCTGGCGCGCTACGACCCGGCGCACGATACCTTCGAACGCTACCCGTTCGGCTCCGCGCAAACAGCGGCCACCGAGGCCACCGTTCGTGCCCTGCACGAAACCGAGGACGGCAGGCTTTGGGTGGCCAGTGGTGCCAGCACCTTGCAATGGTTGGCGCCCGAGGCCAAGGCACTTCAATCCGTGCCGCCCGACGTGGCCCGGCAGGTCGGAACGATCAACACGATCACCACCTTCAATCAGGCCGTGTTGCTGGGTTCCAACACCGGCGTGTGGTGGCTGGCCACGGATGGGCAAAGCGTGCGGCGTTTCTTCAAGACGGCCGAGCCCGTCGCGATCAATGCCATTGAAGTCACGCCCGATGGGCAGGGCCTGTGGGTTGGCACGGTGTCCAACGGCCTGTGGCACCTCGATGCACACGGGCAACGGCTAGGGCAATTTGATACCCGCCATGGACTCAGCGACGGACAGGTTCTGTCGCTGAAATTCGATGATCTTGGGCGCTTGTGGGTCGGCACCCTGTACGGATTGTCACGGCTGGATGAGCCGGATGCGCTCACCCAATCCAGAATCCGTGCATGGCGCTACGGCCGCGGGCCAAGCGGCACGGTGCCGGCCAGTCGAATCAATTCCTTGCTGTTGGATCGCGATGGCCTGATCTGGGCGGGCAGTTGGCGTAATGGCGTCAGCCTGCACGTACCGCAGTCGGAAGCCTTCGCGGACATCAGTCTGCAATCCGACAATCTCACCAGCGGCACGTCGGTCTACGGTCTTGATGTCGACGAGGAGGGTTCGATCTGGCTGGCGCTGCCCGAAAATCTGGGTGCAATCCATTACAACCTCAAAACCAATCAGACCCACCAATACATGCACGATCCCAACGACCCGACGTCCTTGCCGGACTGGGCAGCGGCGGCGGTGCTGGTGGATCGCCATGGGCGCGTGTGGGTGGCGACTTACAACGGCCTGGCACTCAAGCAAGGAGAAGGGTTTCGAACGTTTCGGCACGACGCGGATGATCCCGACAGCCTGCCATCCAATGCCCTGCACGCGCTCTACGAGGACCGTGAGGGCACGCTTTGGATCACCACGCGCGATGGCTTGGTGGCCTCGCGTTGCGAAGGTTGCGAGGGTTTTCGACGCTACCAACTGGGTGATGGCAGCCAGCGCGGCGAGACCGTGTTTGAGGACAGTCGCGGCCGCTTGTGGGCGGGCGCCAGCGGCGTCGGCTTGTTTCAATTCAACCGCAGCCGTCAGGCCTTCGAACCGGTGGACACCCGAACGGGAGAAGCCGATGGCCTGAGCCACAGCTCGGTGACCTTCGTCATGGAGGACAGCCATCAGCGCCTGTGGATCGGCACCCAAGGGGGGGGTGTCAACCTCATGCAGTTTGACCAGAGTGGGCAGCCGTTTTTCAAAACCTACAGCGTGCGTGAAGGCCTGGCCGCCGCCGCCGTGGGCGGCATTGTGGAAGATCGCCGAGGCCAGTTGTGGATCAGCACCACGGCCGGCATCAGCCGCCTGAACCCGGAGACGGGCCATATCGTCAACTACGGTCCCGCGGCCGGCGCGCAGGTGATGGGCTACTTCGTTGGGGCTGCCGATCGCATGCCGGATGGCCGAATTGCCTTCGGCGGCATGCAGGGCGTGACCCTCATTGATCCCGAAAAAATCGAGGCCTTGCCCTCGCCTCACAACGTTGCGCTGACCGAACTGACGGTGCTTCGTCCCAAGTTGGGCGGCAGTGGTTCGTATACCCCCGAACGGATACCCGGCGCGGGTTACAAAGGGCACAAGCTTCGCTTTTCATCAGAAGTCGATGACCTCAGCTTTGGGCTGTCGGCGCTGAGTTTTGCCGCACCCGACCGCGTCATTTATGCCTACCGGGTAGACGGTGCGAGCACCGATTGGGTCGAAGTGGATGCCAATCATCGCCGCGTGAGCTTCAACAATCTGGGGCCGGGCGAGTACGTCTTTCAAGCCAAGGCGCGGATGCCCGATGGGCCTTGGAGCGCGACCGGCAGCCTGCCGATCGAACTCGAGCCGGCCTGGTGGCAAACCGCATGGGCAAAGATCGGCTACATCACCCTGTCGTTGGTGATTCTTGGTTCCGTGGGCTGGGAAATCCGCTCGCGCGCAAATGAGCGCGAACGCAGCCAAGCCGCCATCGCGCAGAGCGAACAGAATCTGAAGCTCGCCCTGTGGGGCAGTGGTGACGAGTTGTGGGATTGGGATCTGGACCAACGCACGATGCGGCGACAAAACCCACTCGACTCGATCGGCACCGAGCGTGACGAGCGCGTTGAGTCCGTCGAGCAGCTGCTGGACAGCCTGCATCCGGACGACCGGACGGTGCTGGTGGATTCATTGACGACGCAACTGCGTGGGCCAGGTGAACTCGTGGAGGGCTCATACCGTGTTCGCACATCGAACGGGGATTGGCGTTGGCGCCTGAGCCGTGGCCGCGTCGTCGCACGCGACGAGGACGGCGCGCCCTTGCGCGTGGTCGGCACCAGCAGCGACATCACCCGGATCAAGGACAACGAACTGGCCCTGGCGCGCATCAATGCCGAACTGGAATCGCGCGTGAGTCAGCGCACCCAGGCGCTGCATGATTCCAATGCCAGCCTGCAACACACCATCGACACACTCCAGCAAACCCGCCAGCAGTTGGTCGACTCGGAAAAGATGGCGGCGTTGGGCGGCCTGGTGGCCGGCGTGGCGCATGAAATCAACACGCCCATCGGGGTCAGCGTCACGGCGGCTTCGTTCTTGCAGGAGCAGGCCGAGAAGCTCGCCTTGCCCGAGGACGATGCCGACACCGCGACAACGCTTGAACCACTGGCGCGGTTTCGCGACGTGGCGGTCAACAGCTCGGCCCTGATCCTGCGCAATCTGCGGCGCGCCGATCGCCTGATCAAGAGCTTCAAGCAGGTGGCCGTGGATCAGTCCAGCGAGGCTTCGCGCCGCATCGATGTGCGCAGCTACCTCGAAGAGATCCTGACATCCCTGCAACCCAGCCTGCGCAAGCACAAGGTCGAGCTCGACTGCCCGCATGACATCCACTTCGAAACCTACCCCGGCGCCATTTCCCAAGTCATCTCGAACCTGGTGATGAACTCCATCGCGCACGCCTTCACGCCTGACAAGCCCGGCCAGATTCAGATCAGCGCCCAGGCCGAAGGCGATCGCCTGCGAATGATCTATCGGGACGATGGCATCGGCATGGACGAAGCCACGCGCAAGCGCATCTTCGAGCCCTTCTTCACCACCAAGCGCGGCACCGGCGGCTCGGGCCTAGGCATGCATATCACCTGGAATCTGGTCACCCAGGCGCTGGGCGGAAGCATCCAATGCGAGAGCGCACCCGGCCAGGGCGTGTGCTTCACCTTGACGATTCCGATGACCCTCAAAGCGCCGATCAAGGACGCCTGACCCATCCCGAGGCTTCCCGTTCAGTCGGGATACTGCTCACGAATCGCGCGCGCGTGATCGAGATTTTGCAGCAACAAATCCACGAGCACGGGCTCGAACATGGCCCCGCGTTGTGTCTGGATGAACTCCAGCACGCGCTCCTCCGCCCACGCCTCCTTGTAACAGCGCCGACTGCCCAAGGCATCGAACACATCGGCCAGCATGGTGATTCGGCCGCTGACGGGAATGTCCGTGCCTTTCAGGCCAGTCGGATAGCCACCACCATCCCAACGCTCGTGATGACTCAGCGCGATCTCGGCGGCCAATTGCAGGATCGGGCGCTTGGAGGTTGCCAGCATGTGATGGCCGATCTCGGCGTGGGTGCGCATGATCGTGGTTTCTTCGGGCGTGTGCGGCCCGGCCTTGTTCAAGATCGCATCCGGAATCCCGATCTTGCCGACATCGTGCAAGGGCGCCGCCAGACGCAGCAACTCGCACTGCTTCTCGTCCAAACCCAGAGCGCGCGCAAGCAGTTCGGCCAGCAAGCCCACCCGATACACGTGGGCGGCGGTTTCGTGTGATCGCGACTCGGTAGCACCCGCCAGCAGATAGACCATTTCCATCTGCGCTTCGCTCAAATCGTTCGCCAGATCCATGCTGTGCAGCATGGCCGTGACATTGGTGGCGAACAGGCGCAATAGATTGGCATCCAATGCCGACAAGGGCACATCGTGCCCCACGAACATCAGCGGTCCACCCGCATGGGAGCGGCCAAAGTTGAGCACGTAGTGGTTGTTGCCGAACTGGTGTTCACCGCTCGAACGCACCCGATCAATGGCGGACTGCAGTTCTTTGGAAATCGGCGGCTGTGTCTGGCTCGTCTCTCCAGCAGGCTGCGGCACCGGCGCGGTACGCGTCAGGTCGTCAGTGACGAAGCCCGCCCGATGTGGGCCGAGCAGCTGCCCCAACTGTTCGAGGGTGATTTTTTGCAGACCGCTGGAGACCTCTTGTTCCAGCATCGTGGTCGAGGCGTGGATCACCTGTTCCAATCCGCGCTCGCTGGCACGCAAGGCTTGCAGATCACGCCAGGCACGCAAGGCCGCATACACGGCCGTCGACAGTTTTTGCGCGGTGAGCTCGGTCTTTTCCTTGTAGTCGTTGATGTCGTAACGATCCACGACTTCATGCTCCGGCGCCTGTCCAGGCTGGCCGGTGCGCAACACGATGCGAACGTCGCGATTGTGCAACTCTTCACGAATGTGTTCGACCAGACGCAAGCCGGAATGATCGTCCTCCATGACCACATCCAGCAGGATCAGCGCGACATCGTCCAGATCTTCCAAGCGCTGGCGCGCCTCGCTTTCGCTCATGGCGGAAATGATGTCCAAGCCACGACCTTCAAAACGAAAGCCGCTCAACACCAGCCGGGTGACGTCATGGACCTCGGGCTCATCATCGACCAGAAGAATCTTCCACGCCTGCCGCGAGCGCGTAGGTGATCCGGGTGACCCAACTGTATTTAACTGATCCACTTGCCCCCCGCACGGCATCTACCGCATCGAGAATCGTTCCGCATCGGCGTGTGGCCAGCATACACAAGCCGAGCCCGGTTGCGTCGTTACAGATCGACAACGCCAGCGCCACGCCGACATCACCGAGCTGCCAATCGGCGCGGATCAGCACTGAACGCGCATTCATTTTTTCGCGGAGTGCGCAGTTTCTTGCTGCAGGCCGGGGCGGGCGCAATCGGCCTTGATACGCGGTTCTTCCAGCACTGGCGCGACTTTTCGCTGCAGTGCGGCAAAACATCGAGCTGCGGGCTTGACAAGCGCCGCGAACGCAGTTCAGCATCGAACCCATGTTCACTCAGCCCTCGCCACCACCGCCAACGATGCAGCCCGACACGCGCCTTCTTGGCCTTGGACTCATTAGCCGACGACCGTGCGGAACGGCGTCTTGGGCCTGAAACAGACAGACAACCCCAAGAATCCGAAACCCCGCACCGGCCAACCGCTGCGGGGTTTTTTATTGGCGAATGGGAAGCAAGGCGCAACACACACTGGAATCCACATGCACAGCGATGCCATCAAGAAAGGACCCGACCACGCCGCCGCCCGCGCCATGCTGCGCGCCACGGGCTTGTCGGCGGACGACATCAAGAAGCCCCTGATTGCGGTCGTCCACACCTACACCGATGTGTCACCGTGCAATCTCAACCTGCGCGATCTGGCGCAGGACGTGCGTCGCGGGGTGATCGAGGCGGGTGGCACGCCCTTCGAGTTCAACACCATCGCCGTCACCGACGGCATCGCCATGGGCAGCCCCGGCATGTGTGCGTCCCTGCCTTCACGCGAGGTGATTGCCGACTCGATCGAACTGGCGGTGCGCGGCCATTGCCTCGATGGCGTGGTGGTGCTGTGCGGCTGCGACAAGACCATTCCGGCCGCCGCGATGGCGCTGGCACGGCTCGACCTGCCCGGCCTGATGCTGTACGGCGGCTCGATCATGCCCGGTTGCCACACGAACCGCGCCATCACCATCCAGGATGTGTTCGAAGCCGTCGGCGCGCATGCCGCCGGGCGCATCGACGACAGCGAGCTGGAAGCGATCGAAGGCGAAGCCTGCCCCGGCGCCGGCGCCTGCGGTGGCCAGTTCACCGCCAACACCATGGCGCTGGCAACCACGTTTCTGGGTCTGGCGCCGGTCGGCTTCAACGACATCCCGGCGGTCGATCCAGCCAAGCACGAGGTCGCCCATGCCTGCGGCCTGCGGGTGATGGAATTGGTGCGCGAGGGCATTTCCGCACGTTCCTTCGTGACGCCCGCCTCGGTGCGCAATGCCACCGTTGCCGCCAATGCCACTGCCGGCTCCACCAACACCGTGCTGCACATGCTGGCGATTGCGCGTGAGGCCGGCTTCCATTTCGAATTGGATGCCTTCGACGAGATCAGCCGCAAGACGCCCGTGATCGCCGACCTCAAACCCGGTGGACGCTACATGGCGCCGGACATGCACGCCGCCGGCGGCTCGCGGCTCTTGGGTCAACGCTTGATGGAAGCCGGTTTGATCACCGACGAGCCCACGGTCAGCGGCAAGAGCCTGTTCGAAGAGTTCGCCAGCGCCCGCGAGACCCCCGGGCAGGAAGTCCTGCTCACCATCCAGAAGCCGGTCAAGGCACGCGGCGGCTACGGCATCGTTTACGGCAACATCGCGCCCGATGGCTGCGTGGTGAAACTGGCCGGCCACAGCGCCTTGCGCTTTGAAGGCAAAGCGCGCGTGTTCGATGGTGAAGACGCGGCCTTCCAAGCCGTACAACATCGCCAGATCATCGCCGGCGACGTGGTGGTGATCCGAGGCGAAGGTCCGGTCGGCGGACCCGGCATGCGCGAAATGCTGGCGGTCACCGCCGCCCTCATCGGCCAAGGCTTGGGCGGTGAAGTCGCCCTCATCACCGACGGGCGTTTTTCCGGCGCGACCTATGGCTTCATGGTCGGCCACATTTGCCCGGAAGCCGCCCTGGGCGGCCCGATCGCCAAGCTCGCCGATGGTGACCGCATCGTGATCGATGTGGAGGCGCGCACCATTTCCACCGATGCCGATCTGGCGGCCCGAGCGGTCAGCTGGAAACCGCACCGGGTCGAAGAATCCGGCGCGCTCGCCAAGTTCGCCGCGCTGGTTTCACCGGCTTCGGAAGGCGCGGTGACGGCCTTCCCGCTAGTGCGGCGGGAGTAGGGAATCGGGAATGGGGAATCGGCAGGAACGCTCGCCGCAACCTCGAATCCCCGCTCCTACCCTCTACCGCGCCCCAAAAAGTTTCCCGCTCCCTCGCTTCTGACCATTCCCCATTCCCCATTCCCCACTCTCGGAGTAACCATGAAAACCTACACCACCGCCGACGCCAACCCCGCCGCCCTGCGCGACAAGCTCACCGTGATCTTTGGCTATGGCAGCCAAGGTCGCGCCCACGCCCGCAACTTGCAGGATTCGGGCTTCAATGTGCTGGTCGCCGCCCGTCCCGATGGCGCCAGTTTCCAGCAGGCCAAGGCCGATGGCCTGGCAGTGGATACGCCGGAAAACGCCGTGCCCAAGGCCGACTTGATCGCGCTCTTGACTCCCGACATGGTGCAGGCCGAACTCTATCGCAGCGTGGTCGAACCCTTGGCGAAAAAGGGTGCGGCCTTGCTGTTCGCGCATGGTTTCAACGTGCATTTCGGCGAGATCAATCCGCGCACCGATCTGGATGTCTTCCTGGTCGCGCCCAAAGGCCCCGGCGCCCTGGTGCGCAGCCAGTATGAGGAAGGTCGCGGCGTGCCCTCGCTGTTTGCCATTCATCAGGACGCCACCGGCAAGGCACGTGAGCTTGCGCTGGCCTATGCCGATGGCATCGGCGGCACGCGCGGCGGCGTGATCGAAACCACCTTCAAGGAAGAAACCGAAACCGATCTGTTCGGCGAGCAGGCCGTCTTGTGCGGCGGCGCGACCGAACTGGTGGTGATGGGCTTCGAAACCCTGGTGGAAGCCGGCTATCAGCCCGAGATCGCCTACTACGAATGCCTGCACGAACTGAAGCTGATCGTCGATTTGATCAACGATGGCGGCATCACCCGCATGCACCAGTTCATTTCGGAAACCGCGCAGTACGGCGACCTGACGCGCGGCCCGCGCGTGGTCGATGCCCACGCCCGCGAACAGATGCGCCAGGTGCTGCGCGAGATTCAGGACGGTCGTTTCGCACGCGAGTGGATCGCCGAGCACAAGTCTGGTCGCAAGAACTACCAGGCCCTCAAGCAGGCCGATCTCGACCACCCGATCGAAGAAGTGGGCAAGCGCCTGCGCGCCAGCATGAGCTGGTTGCAGTCCTCAGCCGCCGGCAAGAAAGCGGTCGCCTGATCGCCCGAACCACCCACCGCCAAACCCGTAGGTCGGGCTTCAGCCCGACAAGCACCCGCCACAACGTCGGAATGAATCCCGACCTACGACACCGCAGCACCCTTTACGAGGCCACACCATGAGCGATCACGTACGCATCTTCGATACCACCTTGCGCGATGGCGAGCAGTCGCCCGGCTGCTCGATGACGACGGCGCAAAAGCTCGTGCTCGCCCAGCAATTGGCCGAACTTGGCGTGGACATCATCGAAGCAGGATTTGCCGCCGCCAGCCCGGATGACTTCAACGCCGTCAAATCCATTGCCGGCGTGGTCCGGGGCAGCACGGTCGCGGCACTGGCGCGCTGCCAGCGCAACGACATCGAACGCGCGGCAGCGGCGGTGGAAAAGGCCGAAAAGCCCCGCATCCACACCTTCATCGCCACCTCCGATCTGCATCTGGAACACAAGCTGCGCATGAGCCGCGAACAGGTGCTCGAATCCATCGCCACCCACGTTGCCTTGGCGCGTTCGCTGTGCGCGGACGTGGAGTTTTCCGCCGAAGATGGATCGCGCTCGGACCACGCATTTCTGGTCCAAGCCCTGGAAACCGCGATCAAGGCTGGCGCCACCACGCTCAATATCCCCGACACCGTGGGTTACGCGGTGCCGGCCGAGTACGGTGCACTGTTCGCCTTCCTCAAGCAGAACGTGCGTGGGGTGGAAAACGTCATCTTGTCCTCGCACTGCCACGATGATCTGGGATTGGCCGTGGCCAACTCGCTGGCCGCGGTGGAAAACGGGGCGCGCCAAGTGGAATGCACCATCAACGGCATCGGCGAGCGCGCCGGCAATGCCTCGATGGAAGAAATCGTGATGGCCTTGCGAACACGCAAGCCGTACTACGGCCTGGAGACGCGCATCAACACACGCCGCCTGTATCCGGTGTCGCGCCAGTTGGTGACCCTCACCGGCAGCCAGATCGCCCGCAACAAGGCCATCGTGGGTGAGAACGCCTTTGCACATGAGTCGGGCATCCACCAGCACGGCATGCTGCGCAACCGTTCCACCTACGAAATCATGGCGCCCGAGGATGTCGGGGTGTCACGTTCATCCCTGGTGCTGGGCAAGCACAGCGGGCGGGCGGCGCTGGCCGATCGCTTCAAGGCGCTGGGGCACGAACTGGACGAAGACGCACTCAACCGCGCCTTCACCGCCTTCAAGACCCTCGCCGATCGCAAGAAAGAGGTGTTCGATGCCGACCTGGAAGCCATCGCGATGGGCTCCAGTGGTGATGAGGTTGGCCCGTGGCAGTTGCAGAGCATCCAGATCGGTGGGCGCATCGGCCAAGGCGCGCATCCCGAAGCGGTGATCGAGATCGTGCACGAGGATGGTCGCCGCTTGCAGCAAAAAGCCTTGGGCGATGGCCCGGTGCACGCGCTGTTTTCGGCCATCGAATTCGCCACCGGCTTCCACTTCGGCCTGCTCGACTACCAGGTGCGCTCGCTCTCCACCGGCGAAGACGCACAAGGCGAAGCGCGGGTGAAAGTCCACGCCGAAGGCCGCGACTACCACGGCCGTGCGGTGTCGACCGATGTACTCGAAGCCAGCGCCCTGGCGTATCTGGAAGTGGTCAATCGTTTCGAACGTCGTCGCCTGCTGATGGCGCGCAGCGAAGCGGCTTGATCGCGCCTAGCGGCGCGGGAATGGGGAATGGAGAATCGGGAATCGCAAAAGCACACCGCGCCCTCCCCGACACAACTCCAGTCCCCAACCTGATTATCCCCCATCCCTCAGTCGATTCCATGCCCTTCGTTGTCGAAAACTCCACAAAGCAAGCAGGCTGTCGTAGAGCGCAGCTTGCTGCGCTGGGCGACCCACAAAGCCAAAGCAGCGCAGCAAGCTGCGCTCTACGAAAGCGCAGGCTCTGCGGTATTTCACGAGTCAAACCGTCACGGTTTGGCTGAGCTATGGGGCTAATCAGAATCCCCATTCCCAATTCCCAATTCCCCATTCCCGAAAATGAAAACCCTCATCGACAAACTCTGGGACACCCATTGCGTGCGGCCGGAATCGGCCGCCGCGCCGGCCTTGTTGTACATCGACCTGCACCTGATCCACGAAGTCACCTCGCCGCAGGCCTTTGACGAACTGCGCACGCGCGGCCTCGCGGTGCGTCGGCCCGAGCGCACGCTTGCCACCCTGGATCACTCCACACCGACCCTACCGCGCCGCGCCGATGGCTCGCTGCCCTATAAAGATGCTGCCACCGAAAAACAGGTTTCGACGCTGGAGAAGAACTGCGCCGAGTTCGGCATCACCTTGAATGGCTATGGCTCGGGCAAGCGCGGCATCGTGCACGTGATGGGGCCCGAGCAAGGCGCCACGCATCCGGGAATGACCATCGTCTGCGGCGACTCGCACACCGCCACCCACGGCGCCTTCGGGGCACTGGCGTTCGGCATCGGCACTACCGAAGTCGGGCACGTGTTGGCCACGCAATGTCTGCTGCAGCGGCGACCCAAAACGCTGGCCGTCACCGTCAACGGTCGGTTGCGACCGGAAGCCACCGCCAAGGATCTGATCTTGCACATCATCGGCGTGCTGGGCATGGATGGTGGCACCGGGCACGTCATCGAGTACCGTGGCGAAGCGGTGCGGGCACTGTCGATGGAAGAGCGCATGACCATGTGCAACATGAGCATCGAGGCCGGTGCCCGCGCCGGCCTGATCGCACCCGATGAAACCACCTTCGCCTGGTTGCGCGGTCGTCCGCTCACCCCACAGGGCGCCGACTTCGATGCCGCGGTGGAACGCTGGAAAACCTTCATCAGCGACGAGGGCGCGACCTTCGACCGCGAAATCCTCATCGATGCCGACGACGTGCGCCCGACCATCACCTGGGGCACCAATCCCGGCCAAGTGGTAGCGGTCGATCAGCCGATTCCGAACCTCACCGACGAGATCGCCAGCCGCAGCCTCGGGTACATGGGTTTCGAGGCCGGAAAGTCCTTGTTGGGCACCCCGGTCGATGTCGTCTTCATCGGCTCGTGCACCAACGCCCGTCTGCCGGACCTGCGCGCGATGGCCCAAGTGCTGCGCGGGCGCAAGGTGGCCGACACGGTGCGCATGCTGGTGGTGCCCGGCTCGGATGCGGTCAAACGCGAGGCCGAGGCCGAAGGCATCGATGCGATCGTGCGTGCCGCCGGCGCGCAGTGGCGTGAGCCGGGCTGCTCGATGTGCCTTGCGATGAATGGCGACGAAGTGGCTGCCGGTGAGCTGTGTGTATCCACCTCCAACCGCAATTTCGAGGGCCGCCAGGGCAAGGGCGCACGCACCGTGCTGGCCAGCCCCGTCACCGCCGCCGCCTGCGCCGTGGCCGGAGTCATCACCGACCCGCGCACGCTTGAACCCGTCACCGAGGATGCCGCCTGATGCACGCCTTTACCCGTTTCGAATCCGTCGTGGCCGTGCTGCCGCAGGAAAACATCGACACCGACCAGATCATCCCGGCGCGATTTCTCACCACCACCGAACGCGCCGGCATTGGCCAAGGCTGCTTTGCCGACTGGCGCTTTGACGCCAACGGCCATGAGCGTGCCGACTTTCCCCTGCACCACCCCGAACTGCGCGGCGCCGGCATCCTCGCCGCCGGCCGAAACTTTGGCTGCGGTTCCTCGCGTGAGCACGCGCCTTGGGCCTTGTTGGATTTCGGCATCCGCGTGGTGATCTCCACCCGCATCGCCGACATCTTCCGCAACAACGCATTGAAAAATGGCGTGCTGCCCATCGTGGTATCCGAGTCCGATTGGCAGGCCGTTGCAGCCTGTGAGGGCCAGAAGATCGTCGTCGATCTGGAGGCGCTGAGGATCGAGCTGCCCGACGGATCCGGCATCGTTTTCGAGGTCGAGTCTTTTGCCCGCGAGTGTCTTTTGAATGGCGTGGACCAGTTGGGCTATCTCCTGTTGCAAGAGACGGCGATTGCAGCGTTTGAGGCGGGGCGGGCAGCCTGATGCCATCTCGCACTTCAGTGCCCGCAGTTCGGGCCTTGTTCACGAATCGCCATCAGGCACCCATCGCAAGATCCCATCCCATACGTGCTCAATCGCGAGGCGGACACATTCCGACGCTTCGCCGGTTGGCGCGGGGTGCCCGTGGGTCGTGCCGAGTAGCGCAGAAAGTTGGCGGGGAAAGGCGTGATTGTTCGAGCACAGGGATGTGCGAGTTCACGCCGGCCGCCGACTTTCGAGCAACGCAGGGCACGGCGTTTGCGCAGCAGACGACGCACGAACTTCGGGTGTCCTTCTCTTTGGTTCCTTTCTCTTGGACAAGCAAGAGAAAGGAACTCGTGCAGACCGAAGGGCTATGCGAAAGCGCTTTCTCCCATCACTCAATCCAAACCCCATGAATGCCACCATCACCCTCCTCCCTGGCGACGGCATCGGCCCCGAGGTCGTTGCCGAAGCGCACAAGCTGCTTGAAGTCATTGCCGCACGTTTCGGCCATCAGTTTGTCCTCGAAGAAGCTTTGATCGGCGGCGCTGCGATCGATGCCACCGGCGATCCCTTGCCGCCATCCACAATCGAAAAATGCGAGCGCGCCGATGCGGTGCTGCTCGGCGCGGTCGGTGGGCCGAAGTGGTCCGACCCGAACGCAGCCGTGCGCCCCGAGCAGGGTTTGTTGAAACTGCGCGCCTTGCTGGGCGTCTATGCCAATCTGCGTCCGGTGGTGCCGCATCCAGTGGCGGCCAAGCACGCGCCACTCAAGCCCGAGTTGCTCGAAGGCGTGGACATCCTGTTCGTGCGCGAACTCACCGGAGGCGCGTACTTCGGTGAGAAGGGCCGGGAACAGGACGGCCAAGTCGCGTTCGATGTCAGCCGTTACTCGGTGACCGAAGTCGAGCGCGCCACCCGCAGAGCCGCGCACCTTGCACGCGGCCGTCGCAAGAAAATCACCCATGTGGACAAGGCCAACGTGCTGGAGACTTCGCGCCTGTGGCGCAGTGTGGTGACCCGCGTGCTGAGTGAGGAATTCCCCGACATCGCCTTCGAACACGTGCTGGTGGATGCAATGACCATGCACCTCCTGCATCGCCCGGCGAGTTTCGATGTCATCCTTACCGAGAATCTCTTTGGCGACATCCTCACCGACGAAGCCTCGGTGCTGGCCGGTTCGATGGGCTTGCTGCCCTCGGCCTCGATCGGCGATGGCACGAGCGGACTGTACGAACCCATCCACGGCTCGGCCCCGGACATTGCAGGCCTTGGCATCGCCAACCCCTATGCCACCCTGTTGTCGGTGGCGATGCTGCTGCGCCATTCACTCAGGCTTGAGGTCGAAGCGCAGGCAGTCGAGAACGCGGTTTCTCAAGCACTGGATGCCGGTGTGTTGACCCGCGATCTCAGCGCGACCAACGCGGTGTCCACGACGCAGGCCGGTCAGTGGGTGTGCGATCGACTTCGAGATTCCGCATGAATCGACCACACCCCGCCGCCCATGACGACACCGCCTGGCTGCGCGCGATCCTGACCGCGCCGGTGTACGAGGCGGCTGAACGCACCCCGCTCGATCCCGCCCGTCGTCTGTCGGCACGAATGGGCGAAAACATCCTGCTCAAACGCGAGGATGAGCAGCCGGTGTTCTCCTTCAAATTGCGCGGGGCTTACACCCGTTTGGCGCGTTTGAGTGCCGACGAGCGCGCGCGGGGCGTGCTGGCGATTTCTGCCGGCAATCACGCGCAGGGCGTGGCCTTGGGTGCGCGCAAGCTCGGCCTGGATGCAGTGATCGTGATGCCGGCGACCACCCCTGCGATCAAGGTCAGTTCCGTGGAAGCCTTGGGTGCACGCATCGTGCTGCATGGCGACTCTTACGATGAAGCCGCAGCCCACGGCATGGCCCTGTTACAGGCCGAGGGCCGCACCCTGATCCATCCTTACGACGATCAGGATGTGATCGCAGGCCAAGGCACGGTGGCGATGGAATTGCTCGCCGATCACCACGGCAAGCTCGATGCCGTGTTCATCCCGGTCGGTGGCGGCGGCTTGGCTGCCGGCATGGCGACGTACTTGAAGGCGCTCGATCCCTCCATCCGCGTGATCGCGGTGGAACCTGACGATGCCGCCTGCCTCAAGGCCGCACTGGCCGCCCAGCAACCGGTGCGTCTGGACCATGTCGGCATCTTCGTCGATGGCTGCGCAGTGCGGCAGATCGGCGCCTTGCCCTTTGAACTCCTGCGCAGGCGCGTGGATGAAGTCATCACGGTTGATGCCGATCAGGTCTGCGCGGCCATCCGCGATGTGTTCGAGGACACCCGCTCCATCGTGGAACCCGCCGGTGCGTTGGCGGTGGCCGGCATGAAGCGCTGGTGTGTGCAAAACCCCGGCTCCGGCCGCACCTTCGCCGCCGTGTTGAGCGGGGCCAACATGAACTTTGATCGCCTGGGTTATGTCTCCGAGCGCGCCAGCGTGGGTGAGGAAAGCGAAGCCATCTTTGGCATCACCATTCCCGAGGTGCGCGGCGCCTATCTGGATTTGATCCGCACCATCGGCCATCGCGCCGTCACCGAGTTCAACTATCGCTACCACGATGATCGGGCCGCGCAAATTTTCCTTGGCGTACAACTCAAGGGCGGTGCGGTGGAACGTTTGGATTTGGCCAGTTCCCTGCGCGGTGCCGGCTACGGCGTGGCCGATTACACCGACAGCGAAGTCGCCCGCCAGCACGTGCGCCACATGATCGGCGGGCCTTCCGGCCTACCGTTCGAGCGGCTGTTGCGCTTCGAATTCCCGGAGCGTCCGGGTGCCCTGCTGCACTTTCTCGAAACCCTCGGCAGCCGCTGGAACATCAGCCTGTTCCACTACCGCAACCACGGCGCCGCCGATGGTCGGGTGCTGTGCGGGTTCGAAGTTCCACCCGAGCACGCCAACGCCTTCGCCGCCGATCTTGCGCGCCTGGGTTACTGGTATCAGGAAGAATCCGACAACCCGGCCTTGGCGCAGTTCGTGCGCGCACCGGCTGCCGCGTGAAGCGGCGTCAGAACACCGTGATCAAGGCCACGGCGAGTGCCGCGTAGATGCCGATGCAGACCCAGAAGTAACCGGGTGCTTGCGTCCGTTCAACGGTGCGACCGCCCGGCCCGGATTTGATGTAAACCCTGCCCGTCCACGCCGCGATGACGACGTAGATCCCGAGTGCTGCGCCCAGGACTTTGAACACCCCCATCTCAGCCAGTCCCGGTCGAGTCATCGTCCTGCGCTGAAGGACGTGCGCGCCACAGCAGCCAACCGATTCCCCCGCCGAAGCCGGCACAGACGTAACCCAACGCGGTGGCGATCACCGCTTCCAAGGGCCACAGGTTGTGCGAGCCGGGATCGAAAAGCCCCTCGACCAGCACCCGCAGCATCACCGCCATCGGCAGCGCCAGGGCGAGGGTGTGAACGGTCTTCCACGGTGGCGTGCCGGCGAATCGCGGCATCAGCATGGCAGCCAGCGCGATCACCGCCAGACCTGGCCCAACAAGTGAGTTGGGCACGCTCAAGGCGGCATAGGCCGGCGTCCAGAAGCTCAGCCCAACGCTCAGCACCGCTATCACGAACGCTATGCGCAGGGCATACGGTTTCAAGGCATTCATACGCGGATCGGCTCCCATGTCGATGCCCGATGCGGATGCCGGGCGGTGTGTTTATAGCACCCTTGGCGCGCCCGACAGCAGGACACTGCTTGGCGTGGACTCGACATGATCGCTACGCCGGCCGCACCTTCAAGCACATCCCGGTGCCGGTCTGGCTGGTCAGCTGTACCACGGCAGCCGCAGCTTCCCGATCGTCGCCAAGGGCCACGCCGGTACGATCGCCGGCGAGCGGCCTTGGAGACCTTCTTTGCCGCCCTGCTGGCTCTGATCGTGTTGCTGGGCGTCATCTACCTCATTGGCTCCGAGCGAGCCGACTTTGCCTGAGCGTGCGGCGGACATCAAACGCCGACTGACACACGACCTTGCCGTGCTCACCTCACCTTCGGAATGGTTTGCAATAGACTGCCGCAAGTTCTTCGCGCCTTGGAGGCCGGTGATCTGATGCCTGTTGCACGCGAAACCGAGTCCGCGCGCTGCGGTCTTCCTGCAGTTGCCTGGCTGCTTGTGACCAGCAGCCTTTTGCTGGCTGCCTGCACCAAGCCCGCGCCGCAAGTCCTGGGCACGCTGGAATACGAGCGCATCACCCTGCCATCGCCGGCGGCCGAACGCATCGTGTCGGTTGCGATGCGCGAAGGTCAGCGCGTGGCGGAAGGAAGCATTCTTCTGCAACTGGATCCAAGTCATGCCCAAGCCTTGCTGGACGCCGATCAGGCCTTGATGGAACAGCAGGAACAGGTCTTGCGTGAGTTGCAAGCCGGTCCGCGCATCGAAGCCATTGCCCGAGCGCGCGCTCAACTGGCCAGCGCCGAGGCAGAAGCGCGTCGCGCGCAGATCGAACGCAAGCGCGTGCAGGAACTGGTGCGCAAGGGCTTTGCCTCGTCCGCAGATCTCGATCGCGCACGCGAAGCCGCAGCGGTAGCCGATGGGCAGGTCGAGGTTGCGCGCGCGGCACTGAAGGAGTTGGAACACGGCACGCGCCCCGAACAATTGGCACAGGCCGAGGCCGCCCTGAACGCAGTGCGCGCACGCGTGGAGGCCGATCGCGTGTTGATGAGCAAACTTGAAGTTCGCGCCCCACGCGAGGGCGTGGTCGATTCCATCCCCTACAAACTGGGAGATCAGGCTCCCGTGGGCGCGCCGTTGGCGATCTTGCTGGTGGGCGAGGCACCTTACGCACGTATCTACGTTCCGGCATCGTTGCGCATGAAGATCAAACAGGGCGATGTCGTGCAGGTGCACGTTGCCGATCGAACGTGGCCGGGCCATGTGCGCATGATCCGCAGCGAGCCAGTGTTCACGCCGTACTTTGCCCTGACCGGCGAGGATGCTGCGCGTTTGAGCTATCTGGCCGAGGTGGATCTTGGCCACGAGGCAGTCGAATTGCCGGCCGGTTTGCCGGTGCGAGTCGATCTGCGCAGCCGCACGCAATGAAACCGCTGATGCGGGCCGAGCCATCGGTACCGATGGCCATTCGCGCACAGGGCTTGAGCAAGGACTTCGGCAGTTTTCGTGCGGTGGATCGGGTCGATCTGGAGGTACCCGCGCGGCAGGTGTATGGCTTCCTTGGCCCCAATGGGTCTGGCAAGTCCACGACGATCCGCATGCTCTGCGGCTTGATGCAGCCCAGCGAAGGTCAGATCGAAGTGCTGGGCTTGCAGATCCCCGCGCAGGCCAGCGTGTTGCGCCGACGCATCGGCTACATGACCCAGAAGTTCTCGCTGTTTGAAGACCTGAGCGTGCTTGAGAATCTGGAGTTCATGGCGGCCATTCAAGGCATCGATCAGCATCGCTTGCGTGTTGCCAGCGTGATCGAGCATTTTCACTTCAGCGATCGCACGCACCAGCTTGCCGGCACCTTGAGTGGTGGGCAAAAGCAGCGTCTGGCGCTGGCCTGCGCCGTGCTGCACGCGCCAGAACTGTTGCTGCTGGATGAGCCCACCAGCGCGGTGGATCCGCAATCACGCCGCGACTTCTGGGACACCCTGTTCGAACTGGCGGACGCCGGCACCACGATTCTGGTTTCCACCCACTTGATGGATGAAGCCGAGCGTTGCCACCGGCTTGCGATTCTGGATCGCGGCCGACTGGTAGCCGACGGCACGCCGGGCGAACTGACCGCCGCCCTTGGCGGGCGCATCCACACGCTCCAGACGTCGATGCCGCGAGCGGTGAAGGCGCGTCTCGCCGATCTTGAAGGCGTGCTTGCCGTGGCACAGGTGGGCAATGCCCTGCGTGTGTTGAGTGCCGTGGGTGTGGACGACATCGCGGCGCGCATCCGGGCGATGCTGGGCGAGGTGGATGCGGCGGTCGCGGTGGAGACCGCCATGCCCAACCTCGAAGACGTCTTTGTCGCCGCCACCCGCCACACGGCGGCGGCGCGCGAGGCCGTCGTATGAGTTGGCGCCGGATCTGGGCGATCGTCCTCAAGGAATTGCGTCAACTCCGACGCGATCGCCTGAGCCTGGGCATGATCCTCGGCATCCCCGTGATCCAGTTGATCCTGTTTGGCTACGCCATCAACACCAATGTGCGCGGCATCACCGCCGCGATTGCCGACCAAGCCCACACCTCGTCTTCGCGCGCTCTGGTCATGGATCTGTTGGCCACCGGCGTCATTGCGCCCGTTGCCAGCGTCGAAACGGGCGAGCAGTTGCTGGACATGATGCGGCAGGGCCAAATCAGCGTCGGCATCACGATTCCCGCGGACTTCGAGCAGCGCCGCTTCGATGGGCGCCCCGTGGCGCAGATCCTGGTCGACGGCAGCGACACCAGCGTGCAGGCCGCCGCAGCCCAGCTTGCACAAGTGCCGGTGGACGCGAACGCCCGCCGTCGCACGCCCATGCACAGCAGTCCCGACGGCGGCACGATTCGCATCGTGAGCTTCTACAACCCCGAACGCCGCTCGCCGGTCAGCATCGTGCCGGGCCTGATCGGCGTGATCCTGACCATGACCATGGTGCTGTTCACCAGCATCGCCATCGTGCGCGAGCGTGAGCGCGGCAACATGGAACTGTTGATTGCGACCCCACTGGGCAGCGCGGAGTTGATGATCGGCAAAGTCCTGCCTTATATCGGCATCGGCCTCGTGCAGGTGAGCATGGTACTCATGCTCGGGGTCTGGCTGTTCTCGGTGCCGATTCTCGGCAGCGTGGTGGATGTCTATCTGGCCTCGAGCCTGCTGATCGTGGCCAACCTCGCGTTGGGCCTGTTGATTTCCACCCGCGTACATTCGCAGTTTCAGGCCATGCAGATGACGATGTTTGTCTTTCTGCCCTCGATCTTGCTGTCCGGTTTCATGTTCCCGTTTGCCGGCATGCCGCGCTTCGCACAATGGCTGGCTGAAGTGCTGCCGCTGACGCACTTCATCCGCCTGATTCGCGGCGTGATGCTGCGCGGCGCGGAACTGCCCGAGCTATGGCCAGACGTGCTCGCACTGGTGGCCTTCGCCGGAGTGATGATGGCGTTGGCGATTTCGCAGTTTCGAAAGCGCCTGGATTGAATGGGCGCCGAGCCGACGCGCGGCACATGAGCATCGGTGATGATCTCGGCACGAATGCTTTGTTCAATGCGACATGCACGGTGCAGCCAAGCGTCGCCACGGTTTTAAGCTGTGCTGCCCGGTCCAGAACGATGTCGATCATGCACGGCGCAAACACCCAACACCTTGAAGCCGAGCTACAGCAGGGCGGTTTTGTCTTTCTCGACGCGCCACATGTGCGAGCTTGGTTGGAGGCCGAAGGCTCACTGGTGGATTGGGCCAAATTTTCCGCCAGCTGGAATGACCTGCATCTGGATACCTTCATGGCCGATGGGGGGCGCTATCGCAAGCGCCGCCACGGCGTGTTTGCCGCCATCGGCAACGACATGATCACGCGCCAGCCGCATCAGGCGCATTGGCAGAGTCGTGAGTACAACCGGCTCAATGGCGGCCACGAACGTTGGTTCGAGCCATTGACCGAGGCCACCGCCAACAGCCCAAGCCTTGGCACCGTGCTGCAGGGCTTTCGCCGCATCTGCAGCGATCTTGCGCCCGAGGTGGTCGCCTGGCACATCGAAGTCCACCAGTTCCGAATCGAAGCCAGCCGCGAAGGCGCAGGCCAACCGACGCCGGAAGGCATGCACCGCGACGGCGTGGATTTCGTCCTGGTGCTGATGATCGATCGCCACAATATCCGCGAGGGCACCACATCCATCCATGCCTTGGACGGCAACGAACTGGGACGCTTCACCTTGGCCAAACCGTTCGATGCGGCCATCGTGGAGGATTGGCGCGTATTGCATGGCGTCACGCCGGTGGAGCCTGTCGACCCTGCCCTGCCCTCGTCGCGCGATGTGCTGGTGGTGACATTTCGTCGGCTTGACGATGCCCCTGCTCGGCGCTCGTGAATCGGACACTTTGATCGGTAGAACGGATCGCCACCATCAGCCGCGCCCAGCCGCCCCCACCGCTCGCAAGCAGAACTGGCAGATCGCTTCGACCAAGCGTTCCTTGTCCCGCACGGTCTTGTGACTGGGGCCGATCGGGCCGACGAGGGCTTCGGTGAATGCGCCCACGATGCAGGCCGCGCCGGCATCAAGGTTCTGGCGCGGAAACTGGCCGCTGGCGACGCCTTTCTTCAGCACCGACTTGAACACATCACCCAACAGCTTGCGCGCTCGGATGCGTTCGGCATCGACTTCGGGTTCGGCGGGTTCGGCAATGAAGGCCCAGGCCAGGTTCGGCCCGGCCAGCGCACGCCGCACGAAGGAAGCGACTGCCGCCTGCAAGGCCTTGCCAGGCTCCGTCTGAGCGGCGATCACTTCGCGCAGGATGGCGATTTCGTGCTCCACCGCCGCCGTGAGCACTTCGACGAACAGCTCCGCCTTCGACGGAAAGTGTCGGTAGATCGTGCCGGTGGACACGCCGGCATCGGCTGCGACCGCTGCGATCTGCGCATGGCGAAAACCACCCTCGGCAATCAGTCGCCGGGTGGCTCGGACGATGCGCTCGCGATTGCTGGCGAGGCGTTCTTCCATCAGGCGGGTGCGGCGATAGGCCATGTGTGAAACTCGGGTCCGTGGGCGCAACGCTCGATTCTAAGCCCGACTCCCGGTGTGATCGCTTCGTTTCCGGCAAAAAATGAATTAGGATTCATTTCATCGAGCCTTGGCATCAGAACGACCCGACATCACCGGGTCGGTTCAGGCTTGATGTTTCGGCAGCTTCCCAACGGAGAACCACGCGATGTCACTGGCGGCATTTGATTTCGGCTTGGGCGAAACCATCGACGCGCTGCGCGATGCGGTACGCGAGTTCGCGCAGGCGCGCATTGCGCCGCTGGCCGAGGCCACCGACCGCAACAACGCCTTCCCCAATGAGCTCTGGCCGGAACTGGGTGAAATGGGCCTGCTGGGCTTGACCGTGGAGGAAGACTACGGCGGCACCGCAATGGGCTATCTGGCGCACGTGGTGGCGATGGAGGAAATCTCGCGCGCTTCAGCCTCGATTGGTTTGTCCTACGGCGCGCACTCCAATCTCTGCGTCAATCAGTTGCGCAAGAACGGCAGCCACGACCAGAAGCTCAAGTACCTGCCCAAGCTGGTGAGTGGCGAGCATATCGGCGCGCTCGCCATGAGCGAGCCAGGGGCGGGTTCCGATGTGGTGTCGATGCGGCTCAAGGCCGAGCGCCGCGGCGATGTCTTCGTGCTCAACGGCAACAAGATGTGGATCACCAATGGTCCCGACGCCGACACCCTGATCGTTTATGCCAAGACCGACGTTGCGGCTGGCTCCAAGGGCATCACGGCCTTCATTGTAGAGAAGGGTTTCGCCGGATTTTCCACCGCGCAGAAGCTCGACAAGCTCGGCATGCGCGGTTCCAACACCTGCGAGCTGGTGTTCCGCGATTGCGAGGTGCCGGCGGACAACGTGCTGGGCGAGGTCAACCAAGGCGTGCGGGTGCTGATGAGCGGCTTGGATTACGAACGTCTGGTGCTGTCGGGCGGTCCGCTCGGGATCATGGCCGCCTGTCTCGATATCGCCATTCCCTATGCGCACGAGCGCAAGCAGTTTGGCCGCAGCATCGGCGAGTTCCAATTGATGCAGGGAAAATTGGCCGACATGTACGTGGGTTTCAATGCCTGCCGCGCCTATGTGTACGCCGTCGCCAAGGCCTGCGATCGCGGCCAGACCACGCGCAAGGATGCGGCCGGCGCGATTCTCTACTCGGCTGAAAAGGCCACCTGGATGGCGGGACAAACCATCCAGACTTTGGGCGGCAACGGTTACATCAACGACTATCCCGCCCAACGGCTGTGGCGCGACGCCAAGCTGTATGAAATCGGCGCAGGCACCAGCGAAATTCGGCGCATGCTGATCGGGCGTGAATTGTTCAACGAGGTGCGCTGAGCCATGTCGATCCTGAAATCCCAACTGGCCACCGGCAGCGAAGCGTTCCGCGCCAATAGCCAAGCCATGCGCGTCCAGCTCGATGCCGTCACCGCGCGCGCGGCCAAAATTGCCGAAGGCGGCGGTGAGAAGGCGCGCCAGAAGCATCTGGCGCGCGGCAAGTTGCTGGTGCGCGATCGCATCGATGCCTTGCTCGATCCGGGTTCGCCTTTCCTCGAAATTGCACCCTTTGCCGCCACCGACATGTACGAGGACGCCGTGCCGTGTGCTGGCATGGTGGCCGGCATCGGCCGCATCGAGGGTGTGGAGTGCGTGATCGTGGCCAACGATGCCACGGTCAAAGGCGGCACCTACTATCCGATCACGGTGAAGAAACACCTTCGCGCGCAGGAAATCGCCCGCGAGAACCGCCTGCCTTGCATCTATCTGGTGGATTCGGGCGGCGCCTTCCTGCCGATGCAGGACGAGGTCTTTCCCGACAAGGAGCACTTCGGCCGCATCTTCTACAACCAGGCCACGCTCTCGGCCCAGGGCATTCCGCAGATCGCCTGCGTGATGGGTTCGTGTACCGCCGGTGGCGCCTATGTGCCGGCGATGAGCGATGAGACGGTCATCGTCAAGGAGCAGGGCACGATCTTCCTCGGCGGCCCGCCCTTGGTGAAGGCCGCGACGGGCGAAGAAGTTTCCGCCGAGGATTTGGGCGGCGCCGATGTGCATACCCGCATCTCGGGTGTGGCCGATCATTTTGCGCTCGATGATCGCCACGCGCTGGCGCAGGTGCGGCGCATCGTGGCCAACCTCAATTGGGAAAAACGCGGTTCGCTCGCACTGCGCGCGCCCGAGGCGCCGCTCTATCCCGCCGACGAACTCTATGGCGTGATTCCAGCCGACACGCGCAAGCCTTTCGATGTGCGCGAGGTGATCGCACGCCTGGTCGATGGCTCGCGCTTTGACGAGTTCAAAGCGCGCTATGGCGCAACGCTTGTCACCGGCTTCGCCCACATCCACGGCCACCCGGTCGGGATCGTGGCCAACAACGGCATCCTGTTTTCAGAGTCCGCACTCAAGGGCGCACACTTCATCGAACTGTGCGCCAAGCGCGGCATTCCGTTGGTGTTCCTGCAGAACATCACCGGCTTCATGGTCGGGCGCAAGTACGAAAACGGCGGCATCGCGCGCGACGGCGCCAAGATGGTGATGGCGGTGGCCTGCGCCAAGGTGCCCAAGTTCACCGTGGTGATCGGCGGCAGTTTCGGCGCCGGCAACTACGGCATGTGCGGCCGTGCCTATTCACCGCGTTTCCTGTGGATGTGGCCGAATGCGCGCATCGGCGTGATGGGCGGTGAGCAAGCGGCGAGCGTCTTGGCCACGGTGCGGCGTGATGGCATCGAGGCCAAGGGTGGCGCGTGGTCAGCCGATGAAGAAGCGGCCTTCAAGGCGCCGATCCGCGAGAACTTCGAACATCAGGCGCACCCGTTTTACGCCAGCGCGCGGCTGTGGGACGACGGCATCATCGACCCGGCCCGCACCCGCGACGTGTTGGGTCTGGGCCTGTCCGCCGCGCTCAATGCGCCGATTGAATCCACCGATTTCGGCATCTTCCGGATGTGAACCCATGAGCCACGAACTCATCCAGATCGAACACAACGGCGCCATCGCCACCTTGTGGCTCAATCGTCCCGACAAACACAATGCCTTCGACGAGCATTTGATCGCCGCGATCACCAATGGCCTCGATCAACTGGCAGCCGACGCCCGCGTGCGCGTGGTGGTGTTGGCCGGTCGCGGCAAAAGTTTTTCCGCCGGTGGCGATCTCGACTGGATGCGCCGAGCGGCCGACTACAGCCACGAAGAAAATCTGGCCGATGCCCAGCGTCTGGCCGACATGCTGCGCACCCTGGCGACCTTGCCCAAACCGACCATTGCGCGTGTGCACGGTGCAGCCTTGGGCGGTGGTGTCGGTCTGGTGTGTGCCTGCGACATCGCGGTGGCCAGCGAGGAAGCCTTCTTTGCCACCACCGAGGTGCGCGTCGGCCTGATCCCCGCCACCATCGGTCCGTATGTGCTGCGCGCCATCGGTCCGCGTCAGGCGCAGCGGTACTTCTTGAGTGCCGAACGCATCAACGCGCAGCGTGCGCGCGACATCGAATTGGTGCACGACGTCGTGAGCGCCGACACCCTCGATGCCAAGCTCGATGAAATCGCCGGCGCTCTGCTGGCGTGTGGACCGCAGGCGCAGGCCACGGCCAAGCGTTTCGTGGCCGATACCGCCAATTGGCCCATCGATGCCGCGCTGCTGGCCGATTCGGTCAAGGCCATCGCCAACATCCGCGCCACCGACGAGGCGCGCGAAGGTCTCTCGGCCTTTCTCGAAAAGCGCAAGGCGAACTGGACATGAGCGCACGCCCCTTCGACACCATTCTGATCGCCAACCGCGGCGAAATCGCCTGCCGCGTCATGGCGACCTGCCGCCGGCTCGGCATCCGCAGCGTGGCGGTGTATTCGGACGCCGATGCGCGTGCCCGGCACGTGCGTCTGGCCGATGTGGCGGTGCCGATCGGCCCTGCCGCAGCGCGTGAAAGTTATCTGGTGGTGGACAAGATTCTTGCCGCGGCCAAACAGACCGGCGCACAGGCCATCCATCCTGGCTACGGTTTTCTTTCGGAGAACGCCGAATTTGCCCGCGCCTGCGAGCACGCCGGCATCGTCTTCATCGGGCCGCCCGCCAGCGCCATCGAGGCCATGGGCGACAAGAGCGCGGCCAAGGCGCTGATGCAGAAAGCCGGTGTGCCGCTGACACCGGGTTACCACGGCCACGAACAGGGCGCGGAGTTTCTGCATGCGCAAGCTGATGCCATCGGCTATCCGGTGCTGATCAAGGCCAGCGCCGGCGGTGGCGGCAAGGGCATGCGTCGGGTGGATCGCAGTGAGGATTTCGTCGCGGCACTGGCCTCGTGCCAGCGCGAAGCGGCATCGAGTTTCGGCAACGATCACGTGCTGGTGGAAAAGTACGTGCTGCGTCCGCGGCATATCGAGATCCAGGTGTTTGGCGACACCCACGGCAACGTGGTGTATTTGAACGAACGCGACTGCTCGGTGCAGCGTCGTCATCAGAAGGTGTTGGAAGAAGCGCCGGCACCGGGCATGAGCGCCGAGCGCCGCGCTGCGATGGGCCGTGCCGCGGCCGATGCCGCACGCGCGGTGGGCTATGTCGGCGCCGGCACGGTGGAGTTCATCGCCTCGCAAAGCGGCGAGTTCTACTTCATGGAGATGAACACGCGCCTGCAGGTCGAGCACCCGGTGACGGAAATGATCACGGGTCAGGATCTGGTCGAATGGCAATTGCGCGTGGCTGCAGGCGGCGCCTTGCCTCTTGTGCAGGATGAAATCCCGCTCATCGGCCACGCCATCGAAGCCCGCCTTTATGCCGAGGATGCCGATCGGGGTTTTCTGCCCTCGATCGGCACCGCCAAGGTATTCGACATGCCGCGTGGTGATGGCATTCGCGTGGATACCGGCATCGAGGCCGGCGATGCCGTTACCCCGTTCTACGATCCGATGCTGGCCAAACTCATCGTGCACGGCGCCGATCGCGACGAGGCGCTGGCGCGGATGCGTGCCGCACTGGCGCAGACCGCCATCGTCGGCGTGACCTGCAATGTCGGCTTCCTGTCACGGCTGGTGGCGGCCGAGGGCGCCTTCGCCCGTGCCGATCTCGACACCAGCCTGATCGAGCGCGAGCACGACGCGCTGTTTCCCGCAACGACGCCCGCCACGGCACGCCAGCTTGCTCTGGCCAGCGTGGCCCAACTCCTGCACGAGACCAAGGCCAGTGCCGATCCGTGGGGCGCGCACGGTGGCTGGCGTCTGCATGGCCAGACGGCTCGCGAACTGCGCTGGCGCGAACGCGACGAACTGCGCCTCGCCAGCGCCTTGTCACAGGACGGTAGCTGGCGCGTAAGTGTCGATGGTGCGGTGTTCGATGTGTCGGGCACGTTCGATGGTTCGCACCTCGATGCGCGCATCGACGGCGAGCGCGTGCGCATTCTCGTGAGTTGCGTGAATCGCGTCTGGCATCTGTTCGACCACGGCCAGCATCGGATCCTGCAGATCGATGACCCACTGGCGCGCGCCGACTCGGGCCGTGCCCACGGCGGCGACCTGGCCGCGCCGATGCCGGGCAAGGTCATCGCCTTGCTCGCCGAACCTGGCCCGGTCAAGGCCGGCGCAGCCTTGTTGGTGATGGAAGCGATGAAGATGGAGCACACCATCACCGCGCCCGTCGATGGGCAGCTCGAAGGCTTCCGCGTCACGCTCGGCGAGCAGGTGGACGATGGCGCGGTCTTGGTCGACTTCACTCCCGCCGGAGCATCGCCATGAAGTCGGCGCGCGATTGCGTCCGCATCGTCGAAGTCGGTCCGCGTGATGGCTTGCAGAATGAGGCCGCCACCGTTCCCACGGCGACCAAGATCGCCTTGATCGAACGTCTGGCGCGTTGTGGTTACCGTGAAGTGGAAGCCACCAGCTTCGTCAGCCCGAAATGGATACCGCAGTTGGCCGATGCCGAGTCGGTGATGGCGGGCCTGACGCGCCGCGAGGGCGTGCGTTATCCAGTGCTGGTGCCCAACGCGCTGGGTCTGGATCGCGCCGTCGCCGCAGGCGCGCAGGACATTGCCGTCTTCACCGCCGCCTCCAGCGCGTTCACGCAAAAAAACATCAATTGTGATGTGGATGAATCCCTGCAACGCATCGCGGGCGTGATGCAGGCCGCACGCGATCATGGCCTTGGCGTGCGCGGTTATGTGTCCACCGTGCTCGGCTGCCCCTATCAGGGCGCGGTGCCAGTCGCCGATGTGGTGCGCGTCGTGCGTGCCCTGCTCGCGTTGGGATGTCGCGAAATCTCGCTCGGCGACACCATCGGCGTGGGTACCCCGCACAAGGCCCGCGCCATGCTCGAAGCCTGCGCCAGCGAAGTGCCGATGACGCAACTGGCGGTGCATTTCCATGACACCTACGGCCAGGCCTTGGCCAATGTGTACGCCTGCCTCGATGCCGGCGTGCGTGTGGTCGATGCCTCGGTGGCGGGCTTGGGTGGTTGCCCCTACGCGCAAGGCGCCAGCGGCAATCTGGCCAGCGAAGACCTCGTGTACATGTTG
Organism: Chiayiivirga sp.; assembly: GCA_035703435.1. Taxonomy (GTDB): domain Bacteria; phylum Pseudomonadota; class Gammaproteobacteria; order Xanthomonadales; family Xanthomonadaceae; genus Denitratimonas. The sequence continues at coordinate 32,209 of DASSYF010000024.1, forward strand.
GATGGACTAGGACTTGAAACCGGCGTGGACCTCGATGCCCTCTGCGACACCGCGCGCTGGATCAATAGCGCTCTGGGCCGCGAACCGATCAGCAAGCTGGCGCGAATCGAGAACGCACGCCGTTTCAAACGCTGAAACGGTAGTTGCGGTGCGAGCACTGGAATTCTACGTCGCTGCCCGCTTGTCGCGAGCGAAGCAATCCAATGCCTTGGCTCCGACACCCGGATTGCCACGGCCTTTATCGAACCGGCCCGTGTTTTGTAGCAATGGAGCTTGCTCCATTGTCTGCCGAGCAAGCTCGGCAGCTACGCCAGGTTCGGATCATTTGAGGGCCGGATCAATAAGACATCGCCGTGTCAGGCAGTACCCGCGCGGACCAGCTTCGGGACTCGGGGCAACTGTGTTCATTCGCTTCACCGCCATTGCCGGCGTCACACTCAACACAAACGCAGATGCCGGTTCCACCTACATCGCCTGGGCGGACGCCTGCATCGATACCACACCCACCTGTACCCCGGCGATGGATCAGGGTCGTGCGATGTTCGACTGGCGAGCAGCCTCGGCATTCAGTTGCGCGCGATGGATCCGGGCAAAGTCCTGAAGATCACGCAATAGGACGGGGAACTGTTCGGCCAGCACTTCACCGTGATTGGCCAGGTCTTCGACACAGGCACGCAGTGACTCGCCGCCGCGTGACAGTCGGCGGCTGATGCCATTCAAGGCGTGCTCCACGGCTTCGCTGCGTGCATAGCCACTCAACCAATCGCCCTGAGCCATCGCGCGTGCGACCGTGGCAGCACGTGCGGGCAACATCGCTGCGTATTGGTTGAGCATGGCGTAGACGTTTTGAGTGAAGGTGTCGAGTGACCCCAAGCCAAGCGTCTCGAATTGCTGCGCCAGGACATGATCGAAGAACACATCCAGCGCGATGCCGGCGTAACGCCGTCGTTCGGGCGCAAATCGCTGGCGAGCTGCCACACACAGCGGGTGTGCATCGGTAAAGCGATCGATGCGCCGATGGATGATGACTTCGCGCGCTGTGCGCGGTGCCAGATGATCGAGAGCGCGGCCCTTGACGAAGTCGCCGAGAAATCCCCCCAGCATGGCCTCGTCCTGCGGACCGGCGAGGACGAAATGGGCGAGGTAGTTCATGATTGCAGTGTGCAGCATTGGATGCAGCTTGCGCCAACCGCGGGTTGCGGGCGCAGCGAGCTACGTCACACGGCGCCATGATCCGCGTCATCCATACGGATTCGGAGCTGGAGCCGTCATGTATTCGATCAGCATCAAGGCCTCCACGCATCAGGGGTGGGGCGAACTGCGCGGCATGCTGCACTTCGGTGACGGAATCTTGCGCATGCAGCATCAGGCGAGTGATGCGGTGCTTGGCCTGCTGACATCCCGTGCCAGGGAACAGGAAATCAACTTGGACATGTTGAGCCGAGTTGACTACCGCTCCGGATTTCTTGGCCTGTTCCCGAGGATCGAGCTTCAGTTCTCCGACTTCGTGGTCGCAAGTAAGTTGCCGGGCGTCAATGGCACCACGATGACCCTGAGTGTGTGCTGGCGTGAGCGTCTCGAAGCACGAGAGATGGTCGAACGCCTGGAGGCTGCGCGCTCTTTGCGGCGTACGATGGCACTGGAAAGCGACATCAACCGATTGTCCCGCGCCGATCCGCTGGCCGGTTTGCGGGATGCAGCGCTGAGCCCTGCTTCGTCAAAGTCCGAGAGAGAGCTTTCTGCATAAGGCTTGGATGATGTTGCGGTCGTTCCGAGCTTGGCGTTGGTCTGTTGAATCAATGTGTTAACAGACATTTGACCCAAGTTCTCGCCGAGGCGGCGGCGGGTGTTGACGCGCTCGAACAACAGGCACGGTGACCGGTAGTTGTGCAGTTCAGGCTGCGCTGTTACAATTCCGCTCCTTTCGTCCTGCTTTCTGCAGGATTTCTGTCTCACCGATCCGTTTGAGTAGCCGTTATGAAGACTTTCAGCGCCAAGCCTGAAACCGTCGAGCGCGACTGGTATGTGGTGGATGCCAGCGGCAAGACGCTGGGCCGCCTGTGCTCCGAGCTCGCCTTGCGCCTGCGTGGCAAGCACAAGCCCGTGTTCACCCCGCACGTCGATACCGGCGATTATTTCGTCGTCATCAATGCCGAGAAGATCCACACCACCGGCACCAAGATGAAGGACAAGATGTACCACCGGTTCACCGGTCACATCGGCAACCTGAAGTCCGAGTCGCTGGAGCAGGCACTGGATCGCCATCCGGAGCGCGTGATCGAAATCGGCGTCAAGGGCATGCTGCCGAAGAACCCGCTTGGGCGCGAGATGTTCCGCAAGCTCAAGGTCTATGCCGGCCCCAACCATCCACACAGCGCCCAGCAGCCCAAGCCGCTGGATCTTTGAGTAGACGATCATGGCACTTCAGCAAAATTACGGCACTGGCCGTCGCAAGTCCTCCTCCGCCCGCGTGTTCCTGCGTCCGGGCTCGGGTGCGATCACCATCAATCATCGTCCGCTCGACCAGTTCTTCGGCCGCGAGACCGCACGCATGATCGTGCGTCAGCCGCTGGAACTGACCCAGACGACCGACAAGTTCGACGTCTTGGTGACGGTCGAAGGCGGCGGCACCACCGGCCAGGCCGGCGCCATTCGCTTGGGCTTGGCCCGCGCGCTGGTGGAATACGACGAGAACCTCAAGGGCGATCTGCGCCGCGCCGGCTTCATGACGCGTGATGCACGTGAAGTCGAGCGCAAGAAGGTCGGTCTGCACAAGGCCCGTCGCGCCACCCAGTTCTCCAAGCGTTGATGCATGTTTCATAACAACAACGGATACAGCCCCGTCGCCAAGCGGTAAGGCACCTGACTCTGACTCAGGCATTCGGTGGTTCGAATCCATCCGGGGCTGCCACCTCGAAAGACCTGCCGCAAGGCGGGTTTTTTTTTGCCTGTACGCTGGCGCGGTCATGCTCATCGCCTTCAATAAACCCTTTGGCGTGCTGTGCCAGTTCACCGACCGCAGCCAAACGCCGCGCGCGACGCTGGCCGACTTCGGCCTGCCGGCGGGCGTGTATCCCGCCGGACGTCTGGATTTGGATTCGGAAGGACTGTTGTTGCTCACCGACGAGGGCGGACTGGCGCATCGCATCACCGATCCGCGTCACAAACAGCCCAAGACGTATCTGGCGCAGGTGGAAGGCGAGCCTGACGATGAGGCGCTGGAACGCCTGCGTCAGGGTGTCGTGCTCAACGACGGCCCCACGCGTCCGGCGCAGGTGCAGCGTATCGCGGAACCGACGTGGCTGTGGCCACGTGATCCACCCATCCGAGTGCGCAAGGCGGTGCCTGACTGTTTCATTGCGTTGACACTGAGCGAAGGCCGCAATCGACAGGTTCGCCGCATGACCGCGGCCATCGGTCATCCCACCTTGCGTCTGGTACGAGTAGCCATCGGCCCCCACCGGCTCGATGACCTGTTGCCCGGTCAGTGGCGCGCATTGAACGCCACGCCAACGCCGTAGAGCCGAGCTTGCTCGGCTGAAATCCTCGACTCTGCGCCGTAGAGCCGAGCTTGCTCGGCTGAAATGCTGGTGCGTACGGCGACAGCGGAGCAAGCTCCGCTCTACGCGGGTTGCCTTGGCGACAGCGGAGCAAGCTCCGCTCTACGCGGATGAGCTTGATGGGGTCGGAGCACGCTCCGTTCTACGCCGCGCTGCGCCTACAATTCGGGTATGAACCTTCCCGCCACGTTTGTTGCCGAACTTGCCGCCCTGCTGGGTGCGGAAGGCTGGCGTACCGATGAGGCGTCGCGTCGCGCGCACGGCGAGGACGATTCGCGTCAATTCGCTCTGCCTGATGCCGTGGCCTTTCCGCAGAATCGCGAGCAGGTCGCGGCCATCGTGCGTGCCTGTCGTGCGCATCGGGTGCCGATCGTCGCCCGTGGCGCCGGCACGGGCACCACGGCGGCAGCGGTGCCGTTTCTCGGTGGCCTGGTGGTGTCGTTCGCACGCATGAATCGGATCCGTGCAATCCAATCTCAGGACCGCTGCGCCGTGGTCGAACCCGGTGTTCTCAATGGCGATTTGCAGCAGGCGTTGGCCTCACACGGACTGTTCTGGCCACCCGATCCATCCAGTGCCGAACGCTGCACCGTGGGTGGCAACCTCGCCACCAATGCCGGCGGGCCGCGTGCGGTCAAGTACGGCGCCACGCGCGACAACGTGTTGGGCCTCGTGGCCGTCACCGGCAGCGGTGAAATCATTCGTTGCGGTGGGCCGTGGAGCAAGAATGCCACCGGTTATGACCTCACCCATCTCTTGATCGGCAGCGAAGGCACCTTGGGCTTGATCGTCGAGGCCACCGTGCGCCTTCATCCCAAGCCGCTCATTCAGGCCGGTCTGCGTGCCCTGTATCGCGACGCCGCCAGCGCCACGGCTGCCATCGGTCGATTGATGGCCCAGCCGCAGATTCCGGCCACGCTGGAGTTCATGGATGCCCATGCGATCGATCTTCTGCGGCGCAACGGCAGTGCCGTGCCCGAAGCGGGCGCGATGCTGTTGATCGAAGCCGATGGCGACGAGGACACCCTGCCGCTGGCATTGAATGCGCTGGGCGCAGCCGCCACAGGCGATGGCTTGGTCAACCTGGACGTGGCGATGGATGGTCTGGCGCGTGATCGGCTCTGGGCCGCACGCCGCGCGCTTTCACCGGCCTTGCGCACGATCGCACCCGGCAAGATCAACGAAGACGTGGTGGTGCCGGTGTCGCGGATCCCCGAGCTGGTGGCGTTCACCGAGGCCTTGTCTGCCAAGGTCGAACTGCCGATCGTGGTGTTCGGTCATGCCGGCAACGGCAATCTGCACGTCAATATCCTCTATCACCCCGATGACGCCGAGGAAACCGCTCGCGCGCAGGCCGCGTTGCCACGGTTGTTCGACACCGTGCTGGCCCTCGGCGGCACACTCTCGGGCGAGCACGGCATCGGTGTGGCCAAGCGGGACTTCATGACGCAGGCCTTCGACCCTGCCACCTTGGCCGCGATGCGTGCGATCAAGGCCGCGCTTGATCCCGATGGCATCCTCAATCCGGGAAAAGTCCTGCCACCCGCCTGAACAGACGCGCTCAACCAACGGCGGCGGCTTGACTATTGCCTACATTGGCCGATAATGCGAATCATTCGCATGTAGGAGACTACGTCATGCACAAGACCCTGAGCTTTGCCGCGGTGCACTTCACCGTCGCCTTCAGCATCGGCTGGCTGCTCACGGGCAACTGGTGGGTGGGCGGCGCCATGGCCGTGATCGAACCCGCCGTCAACACCGTCGCCTTCCACTTTCACGAGCGCGTCTGGAAGCGGATTGAGCGCCGCCGCGTCACCCAGGCCGAGGTCGCTGCCATGTCGGGCTGCGGCCAAGGGTGACGGTGCAGATTCACGTCGCAAGCGGCATCGCCACACGCACCCGGTTGCGGCCGGAAACCTTGGCGGCATAGAGCGCGCAGTCGGCATCGCGCAACAACTGATGATAGCCATCCGTGCTGGTCAACACGCGCTCGCTGACACCTGCACTGATGCTGATGCGATGGACATCGGGGCTGTCGGGTACGGTGCACTCGCGCGCCATGATGGCTTCACGCATGGATTCGGCGATGACACGCGCCTGACCTGAGCGTGTGTGGCGCAGCAAGCAGGCGAACTCCTCCCCGCCGTAGCGGGCAATCAGGGCGTCGTCAGGTGAACAGGCCTTCATCACATCGGCCAGCACGCGCAAGGCCTCATCGCCGGCGGCGTGCCCGAATTGGTCGTTGTAGTCCTTGAAATGATCCACGTCGACGAAGATCGCGCTCCAGGTGGCCTCGTCTCCGCACGCGACGGCTTCGTCCAATACCTGAAACAGCAGGCGCCGATTGGCCAGGCCGGTCAAGGGATCGTGGTTGGATAGATCGATCAAGCGCGCATTGGCCTCGCGCAACTCGGCGGTGCGGGTGTAGACCAGAAGCTCCAGACGTCGCCGCGCCATGCGCGAGGCGTGCATGCGCCAGCGCAGCAGCAGATACAACGCGAGCGCCGCAGCGAGCACAAAACCCGCGCGCGCCAGCAGGGTTTGCCACCACGCCGGCTGTACGTCGATGGTCAGTTCGACCGGCGCACTGAGATTGCCGGCATGGTCGCGGCCTTCAATACGCAGGCGATAGTGTCCCGGCGGAAGGTGGCTGAAGCTGCGCTCGTTCTGGCGTGACCATGCGGTGGGCTTGTCCTCGTCACCGAGCAATTGGCTGCGGAATTCGCTCTGGTCGGTGTTGATCCAGGACAGCAGCGCAAATTGCACGCGCAGGTCTCGCTGACCCGGTTGCAGCACGAGGTGCTTGGGGTCCAGCGCGGTCGCATCACTCCAGACGCCTGCAATGCGCAGCGGCTTGGTCTCGCGATCGGCCAACACGATCGCCGGATCATGTACGCCGAGCCCGCCGAGGGTTCCGGTCCAGTAGCGGTCATGGCCGTCGAGAAACCGCGCGTTGGTATTGCATTCCTCGTGCGGCAAGCCATCCCGGCGACTGTAAACCTGTGACTGGTAACCCTCGGCGGAGGGCGTGAGCAATTGCACGCCGTTATTGGTGCACACGTAGACCCGACCGCGCGAGTCGACCACGGCGTCGTAGATGAACGGGTCGGGCGGTGCGGGAAGATCGTCAGGCAATGTCTGCGGTCGGCTCGGATCGGTGACATCCAGCCGGATCAAGCCATGCGTGCTGCCGAGCCAGAGCACGGTGCGATCCGAGCGCGTCTCCAGGTTCACGCCGATCAAGCCGCGATCGCCCAAGGCTTCCGGACTCAGGACGACCTCCAGCTTCTGGCCATCATGCCGCAGCAGGCCCAGCGAGCTGGAAACCCACAGCCAAGGCCGTCCCTGTTCGTCGACCTGTCGCGCCATGGCCGAAACACGCCACTCGACCGGAGCGCCCACGGGCGCGACCGGCTGCCAGACGCCCTTGGCCTGCCGGTACAAACCGCTGGTGCGCGTCCCCGCCCAGACCTCGACGCCGTTGGCCGTCGGCACACTGAGCAGATCCATCACCGCTTGGGCGTCAGACTCGGGCCACGGTGTCGGAAGCAATTCAAAACGCGGCCCATCGAGCACACGCGCCAGCGCGCCTCGTGCCAAGCCCAACCACAGGTGGGAACGGTCGCCGGAATCCATGATCGGCTCGATCACGCCCACGGCGGTGGAGGGCAAGCCTTCGGCGGGGCCAAATTCGCGCCAACGACCCTTCTCATACAGCGCCAATCCGGCCTGTCGTGCGCCCACCCAAAGCCGCTCGGCGCCATCGTGGGCTTCGACCCGCACTGCAAACACGCCAGCATCCTGCGCGCCCAGATGCGACACCGTAGTCCAGGGCGTCACATCCGCGAGTGCGCTGGCCATGCCCGCTTCCGTGGACAACCACAACACCTGCGCACCGCCGGGGCTACGCCACAGCGTCAGGTTTCGCACCACGGCAGAAGGCAAGCCGTCGTCGCGACCGAATACGCGCACGCCATCACCGTGCACTCGCAACAGGCCGGCACGCGAGGCCACCCAGATCACCGGCTCGCCATTGGGCAGCTGGCTTTGGACCATCGCGTAAAGACTATTGGTGGGCAGCTCGCCACGCTCGTAGGTCCACGAGCGTAGCCCCTGATCGTCCAAGCGCCACAGTCCACGGCCGAACGTGGAGATCCAGAGTTGCTCGCGTCCCTGAAATCGCGTCACCTGCATGCTTTCGACCTGCGCGACATCGAAGCCAGGCGCCGTAAAGTGTTGCCACGCCTGTCCTCGATCGCGGTACCAGAGCCCTTCCTCGCCGCTGCCAAGCCAGAGCCGTTCGCCACCCAACAAGGTCTGTGTGGCGGCAATGGACAGTGGCCCGCGCGGCAGCCCATCATTGCCTGGCGCTTCCTGCCAGTGGCCATCGACGCGTTGCCACAGGCCTGCGCCTATGGTCATCGCCCAGAGCGACCAGCGACCTTCGGCATCGACCGTTTCCGAGATCCGGCGCATCGTCTGGGTGGGAAGCCCTTTCTCGAACACCCACTGCTCACCGCTCCACCGCGCCACACCCCGATCCCGAAATGCCACCCAAGTGGTGCCCTCGTGATCGGTGAAGAGTTCGCCGAGGATGCCCTGAATTGCAGCCGGTGGTTCGGTTCGCCAGTCGCGCCCATTGAAGCGCAGGATGCCATTGGCCGAGGCGGCCCAGGTGTAGCCCTGAGCATCGACGGTGGCACTGCCCATCACCGTCGCCGGCAAGCCGTCGCGCAGGGTATAGGGCGTGAAGGCCGGGCTGCCCAGATCGGCCAAGGGCAAGGGCGTGACGTCTTCGTCTGCGGCCCATGCGCAGCCCGCGCAGGCGAGCCCGATGAGCAAGACAAGGCCCACAAACCGTCTGCACCATGACACTGGCACCTGATCTGCGATAAACCTGCCCTCAAGAAACGTGAATGTTGGAAAACGCGGCCGTGTGCTTGACCCATCCGGCGGCTCGAAGGCATCAAGGTCGCCAATCGCCGCGCATTTCAGCCCGCGCTGGATGGCGCTTTATATCAGTCCAGCACGCATGTCGTCACGCCCGGCTGGGGTTCCGGATAGCCCCTCACGCTTCCAGAAACGAACGGCAACCGATAACGGTGATTTTGAGCGATAGGAGCAGGCGTTGCTACCGACGGGATCCATGCCGAGTCGGGCTTGGAAGCCCGCTTGACTGCCGCGCAGACAGTCGAAGCCGCACGATGCCCACCTTCGCGGGCACACCGTGCGCAGGCGCTCGCTAGCGCTTCTTGGGCAGGTACAGATCCGTGATCGTGCCTTCGAACACTTCGGCGGCCATGGCCACCGATTCGCTCAAGGTGGGGTGCGGGTGGATGGTGGCGGCGATGTCGGCCACTTCTGCGCCCATCTCGATGGCGAGGGCCACTTCGGCGATGAGCTCACCGGCGTTGGGCCCGACGATGCCGCCGCCGATGACGCGGTGGGTGGCTTCGTCGAACACCAGCTTGGTGAAACCCTCGGTACGGCCGATGCCGATGGCGCGACCCGAGGCCGCCCACGGGAATTTGCCGACGCCCACCTTCAGATCCTTGGCCTTGGCCTTGGCCTCGGTTTCGGTGACGCCGACCCAGGCGATTTCGGGGTCGGTGTAGGCCACCGAGGGAATCACCCGTGCCACCCATTCGCGCTTGTGGCCAGCGGCCACTTCGGCGGCGAGCTTGGCCTCGTGCGTGGCCTTGTGTGCCAGCATCGGATTGCCGACGAGGTCACCGATGGCGAAGATGTGCGGCACATTGGTGCGCATCTGCGCATCCACGGGGATGAAGCCGCGCTCGGTGACTTTCACCCCGGCCTTGTCGGCATCGATCTTGGCGCCGTTGGGCGCACGGCCCACAGCCACCAGCACGCGATCGAAATCGGCCGATTCCAGTGCGGGTTTCTGCCCTTCGACCGCGCTTTCAAAACCCACGGTGATGGCCTTCTTGCCGGCCTTGACGGAGGCCGCCTTGGTCTTGAGGTGAACCGTCACGCCCTGCTTCTTGAGCCGGTCAGCCAATGGCTTGACCAGATCCTTGTCGGCACCCGGCATCAACTGATCCATGAACTCGACCACCGTGACCTGGCTGCCAAGGGCGCGATAGACCGTGGCCATTTCCAGCCCGATGATGCCACCGCCCACCACCAGCAAGGTCTTCGGCACATCGGCAAGGTTCAGCGCATCGGTGGAGTCCATGATGCGTGGGTCATCCCAGGGGAAGGCCGGCAGCTTCACCGCCTGCGAGCCGGCCGCGATGATGGCTTGTTCGAAGCGCAGCAGTTGGGTTTTGCCGTCGCTGCCGGTGACTTCCAGCTCGTGTGCGGAAACGAAGCGTCCCGTGCCCTGCACCACGCGCACCTTGCGCGCCTTGGCCATGCCGGCCAGGCCCTTGGTGAGTTGGCCGACAACACCTTCCTTGTAACCACGCAGACGATCCACATCGATCTTCGGCTCGCCAAAACGGATGCCCAATTCGGCACCGTGCTGGGCATGGTCGATGATGCCGGCCGCATGCAGCAGCGCCTTGGACGGGATGCAGCCGACATTGAGGCACACCCCGCCGAGGGTTTCGTAACGCTCCACCAGCACCACGTCGAGCCCCAGATCAGCGGCGCGGAAGGCGGCGGTGTAGCCGCCGGGGCCAGCACCGAGCACCACGAGCTTGCACTCGATGTCGGCGGCTTTGCCGCTGCCGAGCGCGGGCTTGGGTGCCGCAGGTTCGGCCGGTGCGCGCGGCGAGGGCGCCACGGGTGGCTTGCTGGCGGGTGCTGCGACCGCAGCCGCCACGCCCGCGGTTTCGAGCACCGCGATGACGTGGCCTTCATTGACGGTGTCACCGAGCTTGATCTTCAACTCCAGCACGGTGCCCGCTTCCGGCGCCGGCACTTCCAGAGTGGCCTTGTCCGACTCCAGCGTGACCAGGCCTTGATCCTTCTTGACACTGTCGCCCGCAGCCACCAGCAACTCGATGACCGGAACGTCGTGATGGTTGCCGATATCGGGAACCTTGATTTCGATGCGTGCCATGGAACCTCCCGCATGCATGCAATGGCGTGGGTTTCGAGGCCACGCGCGCGCGGCCCCGTGATCGGAGTGACCTCAGAGCAAGAGGCGGCGGATGTCGCCCAACTGCTCGGCCAGGAAGCGGGTGAAACGTGCCGCGTCGGCACCATCGATGACGCGATGGTCGTAGGACAGCGACAAGGGCAGCATCAGGCGCGGCTTGAACTTTTCGCCGTTCCACACCGGCGACAACGCGGCTTTGGACACACCCAAGATCGCCACTTCCGGCGCATTGATGATGGGCGTGAAGCTGGTGCCGCCGATGCCGCCGAGCGAGGAAATCGAGAAACAACCGCCACTCATGTCGGCCGGGCCGAGCTTCTTGTCACGCGCCTTGCGCGAGATGTCGCCCAGCTCCTTGGCCAGTTCCAGCAGGCCTTTCTTGTCGCAGTCGCGCAGCACCGGCACCACCAGACCATCGGGCGTATCGACCGCGATACCGACGTGGTAGTACTTCTTCAACACGAGGTTGTCGCCATCGAGCGAGGCGTTGAATTGCGGGAAGGCCTTGAGCGCCGCCACCACCGCCTTGATCTGGAATACCAGCGGAGTGATGCGCAGGCTGGCGTTTTCTTCGCCGAGCTTCTTGCGGAAGGCCTCCATCTCGGTGATGTCGGCCTGATCGAACTGGGTGACGTGCGGGATCATCGCCCAGTTGCGGGCAAGGTTCGCACCGGAGATCTTCTTGATGCGCGACAGCGGCGTGCTTTCCACCTCGCCAAACTTGGCGAAGTCCACCTTGGGCCAGGGCAACAGATTCAGGCCCGAACCACCGCCGACGTTGGATGCCACCGGCGATGCGCCGCCAGCCAAGGCGGCCTTGACGAAACCCTGCACATCCTCGCGCAGGATGCGGGCATCGCGGCCCGAGCCTTTGACCTGCGCCAGATCCACGCCCAGTTCGCGCGCGAACAGGCGCACCGACGGCGAGGCATAGGGCACCTTGGACGGCAACACGGCATCGGCGTCGAAACTGACCGGCGGCGTGCGTGTGGCATTTTCGATCACGGGCGCAGCCACGGCCACAGGCGCCGCAGGTGCGGGAACGGGAGCCGGCGCTGTTGCGGGCGCGGGTACAGGTGCAGGTGCAGGGGTCGGAGCGGGCGCTTCTGCCGCGTTTGTCGGCGCCGGCGCGGCCGCGTCCGTGGCCTCGATCATCGCCACCACCGTGCCTTCACCCACGGTATCGCCCAGTTTCACCTTGATCTCGCGGATCACCCCGGCAAACGGCGCCGGCACTTCCATCGTGGCCTTGTCCGACTCCAGGGTGACGAGGCCTTGATCCTTCGTCACGCTGTCGCCGACAGCCACGAGAATCTCGATGACTGGTACGTCATGGTGGCTCCCGATATCGGGAACGCGTGCTTCTTTCAGGCTCATGCTCTGTCCTCGTCCTGGCAGACCGCCATTGTGACGGCACTCGGCCTTGGGATGCTACTGCCGCCACGACGGCGCATGACGTGGCGTGTGGCGAGTGGGCAAGCGTGTCGCGCAACCGGTCGGGGCGGGGCTCGGCATGATGTTCGTTGTGGGTACTGAGCACCCGGGCACCGGCTTCCAGTCTGCGACACCCGCGACACGCATCCCGCCGACTCAATACACTGCGACCATGACCGCATCGACCCGCGCACGCGAGCGCTGACCACGCACACATGGCACCGAACATTCAGATTCCCTCCACCGCCGCAGACGATGTGGCCCGCCAACTGGCCGAGGACATCGGCACGGGCGATGTCACTGGCGGCTTGATCGATCCGGCCGCGCAGGCGATGGCGCACATCGTGTGCCGCGAAGACGCGGTGCTGGCCGGCCGACCCTGGGCCGAGGCGTGTTTTCGGCAACTCGATCCCAGCACCTGCATCCAATGGCGCTTCGAGGATGGCGAGCGAATTGGTGCAGGTTCCGAGCTGTGTCGCATCCAAGGCAATGCCCGCGCCTTGCTGGCGGGTGAGCGCAATGCGCTGAACTTCCTGCAAACCCTGTCGGGTACTGCCACGGTGACGCGACGCTACGTCGATGCCGTGGCCGGAACCGGCGCCACCATTCTCGATACCCGCAAGACCCTTCCCGGCCTGCGCGCCGCCCAGAAGTACGCGGTGCGTTGCGGTGGCGGTGGCAACCATCGCCATGGGCTGTATGACATGGTGTTGATCAAGGAAAACCACGTCATGGCCGCCGGAGGCATCGGCCCGGCCATCACCGCGGCGCGGCGCGTGGCACCCGGCCTGTTCGTGCTGTGCGAGGTGGAAGATCTGGCGCAACTGCACGAGGCCATGGCCGCAGGCGCCGATCGCGTGATGCTGGACGACTTCAGTCCGGCGATGTTGACCCAGGCGGTGGCCGTCGCACGTGGTCGGATTCCGCTGGAAGTATCCGGCGGCGTGGATTTGCAGCGCGTGCGCGCGATCGCCGAGGTCGGTGTCGATTTCATTTCGATCGGTGCGTTGACCAAGCACGTCCAGGCCATCGACTTGTCGATGCGTTTCGATGCCGACTGAACACGTTGGTTCTCTCTACATCCTTCGGTGAATTGCCCATGACGCAGCCACACGCGCCCGTTCTGATCCTCGGCAGCGGCGCTGCCGGCCTGTCCTGCGCCTTGCGTCTGGCCGAGGCCGGACGTGAGGTCACGGTGGTGTGCAAGGGCGAGCTGGCCAGTGGCGCCACCCTCTGGGCGCAGGGCGGCATTTCGGCGGTGCTGGGCAGTGACGACAGCCTGGAAGCGCATGTGCAAGACACCCTCATTGCCGGTGCCGGTCTGTGCGATGAAGCCGCGGTGCGCTACACCGTGGCGCACGGTGCCGAGGTGGTGCATTGGTTGCTGGAGCGCGGCGTGGCCTTCACCCGCGATGAAAACGATCCGGCCAACCAACGCCTGCACCTGACCCGCGAAGGCGGCCACAGTCATCGCCGCATCGCCCATGCCGCCGATGCCACCGGCCGTGCGGTGGAAACCACCTTGGCCACCTTGGCGGCCAATCACCCGCGCATCCGGGTGTGCGAACACACCATGGCGGTGGACCTGATCGTGGCCGGTGGCACGCGCCAGGTGGTGGGCGCGTATCTGCTCGATGTGAACACCGGCGTCGTGGCCGCCCAAGCGGCGCGCGCCGTGGTGCTCGCCACGGGCGGCGCCAATCAGGTGTATCTGTATTCCTCCAATCCACACGGCGCATCGGGTGATGGCATTGCGATGGCGTGGCGCGCCGGCTGTCGAGTGGCGAACATGGAATTCATGCAGTTCCATCCGACCGGCCTCTATCACCCGGCCTCGCGTGCGTTCCTCATTTCCGAAGCGCTGCGTGGCGAAGGCGCACGCTTGACCCTGCCGGATGGATCGCCCTTCATGCAGCGCTTCGATCCACGCTTGGAGTTGGCCCCGCGCGACATCGTGGCGCGTGCCATCGATCACGAGATGAAGCGCCTTGGCGTGCGTCACGTGCTGCTGGACATTCGCCATCGCGGTGTCGAGTTCATCGCCTCGCACTTTCCCTCGATCCAGGCGCACTGCCAGTCATTGGGCCTGGACATCACCCGCGAGCCGATTCCGGTGGTGCCGATCGCTCACTTCACCTGCGGTGGCGTGCGCACCGATCTGGACGCGCGTACCGATCTGGATGGCCTGTATGCGATCGGTGAAGTCGCCTGCACGGGCCTGCACGGCGCCAACCGCATGGCCAGCAATTCACTGTTGGAATGTCTGGTGTTTGCGCGTGCCGCGGCACTGGATCTGGATCGTCGCTGGGAGGGCTTGTCCGAACCGCCGGAACTCCCGGCCTGGGATGCCTCGCGGGTATCCGATTCGGATGAAGACGTGGTGATCGCGCACAACTGGCTGGAACTGTGCACCTTCATGTGGGACTACGTCGGCATCGTGCGCACCAAAAAGCGCCTGCTGCGCGCCCGCCATCGCGTCGATCTGCTATTGAACGAGATCGACGCCTTCTACCGTCATTACCGTATCAGCGCCGATTTCCTCGAACTGCGCAACCTCGTCACCGTCGCCGACCTGATCGTGCGCTCGGCCACGGCCCGCCACGAGAGCCGCGGCCTGCACTACAACCTGGACTACCCGCAGACCGACGCCAAGGCACGCGCCACCGTGCTTACGCCCTGAGTGCAGCAAATGAGTAGGCCCGGCACGATGCTTTTGAGTTTGTGCTTCTGAGTGTGTTTCGTTTATTTCGTTTGCGTGTTAGGCTTTCCCTCCACCTCCCCGCTGAGGTCAGAACCATGAACGCTGTCGTCACCACGCCACTTCCCTCCCAATTGCCCACCGAACACGAAGTTCGCCTTGCCGGCGAGAGCAGTCGCTTGCTGGCAGCGTGCATTGGTCACGGGGAGGCCGCCCGGCTGCGCGTTATCGATGGTGATCAGGAGATCGAGGTGCCGGTTTCGGCACTGCGCATGCTGGTCGATATCCTGGCGCAAATGGCACGCGGCAACGCGGTGAGCATCGTGCCCATCCATGCCGAGCTGACCACGCAAGAGGCCGCCGACTTCCTCAATGTTTCGCGACCGTTTCTGGTTGGTTTGCTTGAGGCAGGTGAGTTGCCGTTTCGCAAAGTCGGCACGCATCGGCGAGTGATGTTCAAGGACCTGATGGAATATCGCGCCCGGTCACAGATCAAGCGCAAATCCGTGCTCGATGAGCTGGCGCGTGAAGCACGAGAGCTCGGCATGGGCTATTGAGCGTGGCCAATTTTGTCGCGTTGTTTGATGCCTGTGTTTTCTATCCGGCACAACTGCGGGACCTGTTGTTGCGCGTTGCGTGCTCGGAGGCGTTCAAGGCGCGCTGGACCGATCAAATTCATGACGAGTGGATTGGCAGTCTATTGCGCGATCGACCGGACATTCCGGTGGCGCGTCTGGCGCATACGCGGAAATTGATCAACGGCGCGGTGCCGGATTGTCTCGTTACCGGATACGAACCGTTCATCGAGCAATTGATCCTGCCCGATCCCGGTGATCGGCATGTGCTGGCAGCGGCGATTGGCTGTCAGGCAGGTGTCATTGTCACACTGAATCTACGCGACTTTCCGGCTGATGCGCTGGCACGCTACGGGATGACGGCACAGCATCCCGATGAATTTCTCGCCCATCTTTTCGACCTGAAGCCTGGCATCGTTTGCAATGCAGTTCGGGAGATGCGTGCGTCGCTGATGAATCCGCCGAAGACCGTGCGCGAGCTTCTGGACGACTTGCTCAAAGCGGGTTTGCCAGAAACGGTGAGCGTGCTTGAGACGCTGGCTGATTTGCTGTGAGTGACATCACTGCTTGGCAGTGATGCGCACTGATCCGCAGGCCAATGATCGCAGTGTTCTGACGTTTCAGTTGCGTGACCGCAGCGCCGGCAGCACGTGTGCCAGTCGTTCGAGGCAGGCATCCACCTCGGCATCCGTGGTGAATCGACCGAGCGAGAACCGCAACGAAGCCCGAGCCAGCTCCGCGCTCACGCCCATGGCTTCCAGCACGTGCGAGGGGCGCATCGAGGCAGCGTGGCAGGCCGAGCCTTGCGACACCGCCAAGCCATCGAGTGCGAGCAGCAAGGACTCGCCGCGCACGCCATGGAAACCGATATTGAGATGTCCGGGCAGGCGCGGATGGGCGCCATGTACCTGCACGCCGCCCAGCGCCACGATTCCGGTTTGCAGGCGATCGCGCAGCGCGGCGATGCGCAGTGCATCGTGCGCCGCCTGTTGTGAGGCCAACGCGCAGGCGGCACCGAAGCCTGCGATCTGGTGCGTGGCCAGTGTTCCCGAGCGCAGTCCGCGTTCGTGGCCGCCACCGTGCATCTGTGGTTCCAGTGTCAGATCAGCGCGCCGCCGCAGGTAGAGCGCGCCGATACCTTTGGGTCCGTAGAGTTTGTGGGCCGAGATCGACATCAGATCGATCGGCACCGCCTGCACGTCCAGCGCCAGCACGCCGGCACTTTGTGCGGCATCCACATGCAACCCGACGCCGTGCGTCTGGCACAGTTCGGCAATGGCGGCGATGTCGTTGATCACGCCGGTTTCGTTGTTGGCGTGCATCACCGAGACCACGGCGGTATCCGGTCGCAAGGCCGCGGCAATGGCCTCGGGCGACACGCGGCCCTGCGCATCGGGCCGCACGCGGGTGGTGGCATGGCCCTGCGTGGCCAGCACATCGCAGACATCGAGCACCGAACTGTGTTCAATCGCCGTGCTGAGAATGTGCCCCCCTTCATGCCGCGCGGCCAGGCCCTTGAGCGCCAGATTGTTGGCTTCGGTCGCGCCGCTGGTGAAGAGGATCTCGCGCGGGTCGGCGCCGATCAGTCCGGCCACCTGTGAACGCGCATGTTCGATGCGCTGGCGCGCACTTTGACCCAGGCGATGGCGTGAAGCGGGATTGGCGAAATCGCCGTCCGACCCCAGTGCAGACAGCATGGCTTCGATCACGCGCGGGTCCACTGGCGTGGTGGCGGCGTAGTCGAGATAGATCGTCTTCATGGCGACCACGCACGTCTCAAGCGCGAAATTCCACCATGCGCGTGAGTGGCAGCATCGCCCGTCGCGCCAGTTTCGCATCGACGTGGATTTCCTGACCGAGGCCATCGGCATCGCGCAGCACATTGCGCAGATTGATCAGGCCGTTCATCGCCATCCACGGGCAGTGCGCGCAGCTTTGGCAGGTCGCGCCATTGCCGGCCGTGGGCGCTTCGATGAAATGCTTGTCGGGTGCCGCTTGCTGCATCTTGAAAAAGATGCCCTTGTCGGTGGCCACGATGAACTGTGGATTGGGCAGGCGCTGTGCGGCGGCAATCAGTTGCGAGGTCGAACCCACCACGTCGGCGCGTTCGATCACCGAGGCCGGCGATTCCGGGTGCACCAGCACCGCCGCATCCGGATAGACCTTCTTGAGATCGAGGATGCCCTCGGCCTTGAACTCCTCGTGCACCACGCAGGCACCCGCCCACATCAGCATGTCGGCGCCGGTCTGCTGCTGGATGTAGTGGCCCAGGTGTTGATCGGGCGCGAACAGGATTTTTTCTCCGCGCCGATCCAGGTGCGCCACCAGTTCCAGCGCGATGCTGGACGTCACCACCCAATCGGCGCGCGCCTTCACCGCCGCCGAGGTGTTGGCATACACCACCACGGTTCGATCCGGGTGCTGATCGCAGAACGGTCCGAAGTCCTCGATCGGGCAACCCACATCGAGCGAACAGGTTGCCTCCAGCGTCGGCATGAACACGCGCTTTTCCGGACTCAGGATCTTGGCGGTTTCACCCATGAAGCGCACCCCGGCCACCACCAGCAACTGCGCGGGATGTTCCTGGCCAAAGCGCGCCATCTGCAAGGAGTCGGACACGCAGCCGCCGGTTTCATCGGCCAGCGATTGGATATCGGCGTGGGTGTAGTAATGCGCCACCAGCACCGCGTTGCGCGCCTTGAGCAAGGCGCGGATTTCATCGCGACAGGCGTCCTTGTCGGCGTCGCCCAAGGGCTTGGGCGCATTGGCACGCGCCAGATGCAGGCGTACGCGCGGATCAGACAGTGCTTCCATCGTCAGCTTGGCTCGCAACAGATACAGGCGCGGCATTCTAGTCCCATGTGCCTGATTGCCGGCTGGACCCGCCTGACGCGCTGCATTCCCTTGACGCCTCGCCTATGCTTGCAAACACATCCCTTTTCGCCGTGGAAGCCCGCCCATGTTCATCGCCTACTGCTGCATCCTCGTTGCCGCGCTCCTGCCCTACGTCTGGGTGCTGATCGCCAAGACTGGCGCGCCCGGCTACAACAACAAGGACCCGCGCGGCTGGATCGCCAAGCAGGAAAGCTATCGCATCCGCAATGCCTACGCCGCGCACCTCAATGCCTTCGAGGCGTTCGCGCCGTTTGCCGCCGCGGTGTTGATGGCGCAACTGGCACACGTCGATACGCAACGCATCAGCCTCCTGGCCGTGGCCTTCGTCGCCTGCCGCATCCTGCACGGGGTGTTCTACATCGCCGTGATGCAGGCTCCGCGCAGCCTGGCGTGGTTCGGCGGCTTTGCGTGCGTGCTGGCCCTGATGGGTTTGGCTGTGTTCGCCCAGCTCGCTTGAGTGGTGCTTTCGTAGGACGGGGTTCATCCCGACGCTTTCGGCGCGGCCTTGTCGGGTTGAATCCCGAGCTACAGCTGGGAGCCTCATCAACGCCATCGAGCGATTGCTCGCATGGCGTGCTGATAATCTTGCAGGTCTGGATGCGGCGCCCAGTGCGTTCGACGCCGCCCGTGTGAGGTGATGAGCAATGAGCCCGGAAGAACTGCTGGCCCAGTACGGCCCGCGCGAGGCGATGGAGTATGACGTGGTGGTGGTCGGCGCCGGCCCGGCCGGGTTGTCGACGGCGATCCGCCTCAAGCAGCAGGCTCAGGAATCCGGGCGCGAGATCTCGGTGTGCGTGCTGGAAAAGGGTTCCGAGCCGGGTGCCCACATTCTGTCCGGTGCCATCATCGATCCACGCGCACTGGGTGAATTGTTCCCCGATTGGGCCGAACGCGGTGCGCCGCTCACCCAGAAAGCCACACGCGATCATTTTCTGTTTCTCTCTGAAACCGGTGCGCGCGCAACACCGAACTGGCTGTTGCCGCAGTGCTTCCACAACGAGGGCAACTACATCGCCTCGCTCGGCATGCTGACCCGCTGGATGGCGCAGCAAGCCGAGGCTCTGGGGGTGGAAATTTTCCCCGGTTTTGCCGCCACCGAAGTGCTGTATGACGAGGGCGGTCGTATCAAAGGCGTGGCTACCGGCAACATGGGCATCGGCAAGGATGGGAAACCTACGGCCGAATTCCAGCTCGGCATGGAATTGCACGCCAAGTACACCGTGTTCGCGGAAGGTTCGCGCGGCCAGTTGGGGCGTCAAGTGATCGCGCGTTTCAAGCTGGATGAAGGGCGTGACCCGCAAAGTTACGCCATCGGAATCAAGGAACTTTGGCAGGCCGCGCCAGGCAAGCACGAGCCGGGACTGGTGGTGCACACCGCCGGTTGGCCGTTGAGTTCCGACACCTACGGCGGCTCCTTCCTCTATCACGCCGAGGACGGCAAGATCGCGGTCGGTTTCGTGGTTGGCCTGGACTACAAGAACCCTTGGCTGAGCCCCTTCGAAGAGTTCCAGCGCTTCAAGACCCACCCTGCCATCCGTGGCTATCTGGAAGGCGGCACGCGCATCGCCTACGGCGCACGCTCGCTCACCGCCGGCGGCATCCTGTCGTTGCCGAAAACCATCGTCCCCGGTGGCGTCTTGGTCGGCTGCGAGGCCGGCTTCCTCAATGCCAGCCGCATCAAGGGCAGCCATGCGGCGATCAAGACCGGCATGCTGGCCGCCGAAGCAATCTTCGAAGCGCTGGGCGCAGGACGCCATCACGATGAACTGACCGCCTTTCCCGAAGCCTTCGAGAAAAGCTGGTTGCATGCCGAGCTGATGCAGTCGAAGAACTTCAAACAGTGGTTCAAGAAGGGCCGCAATTTCGCCACCCTGATGACCGGCATCGAGCAGTGGCTCTTGCCCAAGCTTGGCATTCGCAACCCGCCGTGGACGATCCACCGCACCAAGCCCGACCACGCCTGTCTGGAGCCGGCCGCACAGCATCCGAAGATCGACTATCCCAAACCCGATGGCGTGCTCAGCTTCGATCGCCTGAGTTCGGTGTTCCTCTCCAGCACCATCCACGACGAGAACCAACCCAGCCACCTCACCCTGAAGGATGCCTCGGTGCCGGTCGCGGTGAATCTGGCCACGTATGCCGGCCCCGAAGCGCGCTACTGTCCCGCCGGGGTTTACGAGTTCGTGGGCGAGGCGGGCAAGGAGCGCCTGCAGATCAACTTCGCCAACTGCGTGCACTGCAAGACCTGCGACATCAAGGACCCGACCCAGAACATCGTCTGGACCGCGCCTCAAGGCGGCGGCGGGCCGGGTTATTCGGCGATGTGATTCAAGGAAACCGTGTGATGAGTGATACCGAAAACTATGTTCCGCCCAAGGTCTGGACCTGGGAAAAGCCCAGCGGCGGACGCTTCGCCCATATCAACCGCCCCGTTTCCGGTGCCACCCACGACAAGGATTTGCCGATCGGAAAACACCCTTTGCAGCTGTATTCGCAAGGCACGCCCAATGGCGTGAAGGTGACGATCCTGCTGGAAGAGCTTCTGGCCCTGGGACACAGCGGCGCGGAATACGATGCGTGGTTGATCCAGATCGGCGAGGGCGATCAGTTCGGCAGTGGCTTTGTCGCGGTCAATCCCAATTCCAAGATCCCGGCGCTGGTGGATCGCAGCGGCCCCGAGCCGATCCGGGTGTTCGAGTCCGGCGCGATCTTGCTGTGGCTGGCGGAGAAGTTCGACGCCTTCCTGCCACGCGAAGGCGCAGCACGCGCCGAATGTCTGGCCTGGTTGTTCTGGCAGGTGGGCAGCGCGCCCTATCTGGGCGGCGGTTTCGGGCACTTCTACCAGTACGCACCCGAGAAAATCGAATACGCGATCAACCGTTTCGCGATGGAAGCCAAGCGCCAGTTGCACGTGCTGGATCAGCGCCTGGGGCAGCACGAATTCGTCGCCGGCCCCGACTACACCATCGCCGACATGGCGATCTGGCCGTGGTATGGCTGCCTCGCTCTGGGCGAGGTTTACAACGCGGCAGAGTTCCTTTCGACACACGAATATCCGCACCTTCTGCGTTGGGCGCGCACCATCGCCGAACGACCCGCCGTGCAACGCGGCCGGCGCGTCAATCAAACCCGTGGCGAGGCCGGAACGGTGGTGCGCGAACGGCATGATGCGCGCGACTTCGAGGACATCGCCTCCCAGCGCTGAACCCGATCCGGTGAAGTTTGATGTGAAACCGGGCATCACCTTGTCGGTGACGCCCGGTGTTTGAACTCACTCAGTTTGGCTTCCAGCGCACGTCATCAAGATAGAGGTTCACCGTGTACGTCGTGTGCGCGCGCTCGATCCAGATGGCATCGAGGGTGACGTTGGCGGCTGTGATTGCGCCGTTGCCGCCCACCCAGGCATTCCACTGGCTGGCCGTGGTGAGGTTCCACTCGACCCAGGTCCAGGTGTTGGCGGCGACCGCGCGCGTCACCGAACGCTCGGTGCCGTCCGAGTCATCGATGCCGAGACCGACCTTGAAGCCCGTGCCGCCGACGTAGACCCAGAACCCGACCTTGCCATTGCGCGGCAGACGGGTGTTGGCCGACGGGCTGCCGCTGCCGGAAAGCAGGCGTACCGACCAGTTCTGAGTGTTGCCACTCTTGTCGACCAGCCTCAGGTGTTCGGAACAGCTGCCGACCTTGGAGACGGCGCAGTCACGCTCGGCCGTGGACGAGGCGGAGATGCCGGTGGTACTGCCCGAATAGGCCGGGGCCGTGGCGAAGTGGCCTTCGCTGGACTCGAAGGTATCGAGCACCTTGGGCGTGGCGACCGGCGGTGGCGGCGCAGGGTTGAGCAGGCCGTAGTAGCGGCTCCAGTTCCAGTTGATGCCCGGATCGGTGTGGGATTGGCCGGAATAGTGTTGGTGGCCCTTGATGCGGGTGGAAACGGGCAACACGTTGATACCGCTGCTGGCCGCGCCTTTGTAGGCACTGGCACAGGAAATCGCGTGTTTGCTGCACAGGTGGCGGGTCAAGGCGGCCGAGGCGTTGTACATCGCCGTGGTGTACCACGCGGCGTTGTTGACGTAGCCCTCGTGTTCGAGGCCGATCGTCCAGGAGTTGGCATTGCCCACGTGCCAGGCGCGATTGGAATTGCGCACCATCTGGGTGACCTGACCATCGGAACTGCGCAAGAGGTAATGCGCGCTCACCTGCGAGCCGGAGTTCTGGAACCAACTGATGCTGCCGGCATAGCTGCCTTGCATGGTGTGGATCGTGACATCGGTGATCTTGGTGCCGCCACGCGAGTTGTAGTTGGGCGAGGCCACCCAGAGCGCGGGGCCGTAGTCGGTACTCTTTTCCACCACGCCATCGCGCGCGTCGCCGCGCGATTTGGGTGCCATGTCCTGCAGGGTTTCGTCGAGCGGGTCGATGGCGTAGTCACCGATCTCGATCAGGTCGCGGCTCACATCCAAACGCACGAAGGGTGCTTTCTGGCGAACCAGCGCGTCGGGCTTGAACTGGCGTTCCCATTGGATCGCCTTGGGCTGGATCCGGATGCCGTGGTCGTCGCTGCCGCGATCCATGGCGAGCAACACGTCGTAGGCGAAACTCTCGCGTGCGAACGCGCCGACCGCGCTGCTCTTGCTGCCGCTGCGCAGTCCCGAGTACTGCTCGTAGACCCGCGCCAGTTCGGCGTCTGCACCGACGTTTTGCCGGGCCTTGTCGAGCAGGGCGGCCGCGCCCAGGATGTTGGTTTGCGGATCGTGCATCACTTGCTCGCGCTTGACCCCGAGCAGGCGCGCCGCCTCACCCACCTGATCGTGGAACAAGCCGCCTTGGTACAGGCCCATCAGGCCCACGGCCGGTGCCGACTCGGCGCCAGGCTCGGCGATGCCATCGAGCATCACCCAACGGCTTTGCACGTAGGCGATCGATTCCAGCGATCCGCGCGTCAGGTGCGGATACTGCGCATACGCCTTGGCAAACATGGCGGGAAACGCCGCGCGTTCCCGTGCCAAGGCCGACTGTTCCGCCGCGAGCTGCGACTCGAACGCCATCTCGGTCGCTTGACCTGGATCTTCCACGTTCACCCGCGCGGTCGCGGGCAGGCTGACGCTCATCGCCAGGGCAATGCCCCAGAACATCTTGCAACGCTTCATCATTGGTATCCCCGAATTGATCGTGTCGAAAACGAAGTTCTCCGCCACCCATGCAGGCGGATTCGGACAACTCCGTGTGTCGTGGCTGTCACGCGTTACCACAGCTTCCAGCTCCGGGCCCCCACCCGATTGCCGCGTTCCCTCGTCCCGCAGGTGCGATGAAGCCTTGGGCTTCCCGCACGGTCCCTGTCCCGGGACACACTGCTTTGCAGCCGGACGCAACGATGCGCCACCGTACGGCAGTGTATGCAAGACGTGACGCAGGTCAAGGTGCTGTGCACAAGTGTGCTGCACACAAGTCTGCGCACAAGTCTCGGCATCCGAGCGAAAACGACGTTCTGTCTCGACGCCACGGTCGAACTCAAGGCGCGCTTGCGGATGAAAAACCCACGGTCGGCGCGTACAGTGCCAAGGTTCTGCGATCTGGAGGCGATGGAATGAAATCGGCAACTTCGACCACGCCGCGGCAGTTCGAACGCGACGCCCACGCCGCACGCGGCCTTCGAGCATGAGCACGATGGTCTGGCCGCCCGCCGGCACCCGGCCGCTGCCGATCGATGTCGTCTCGATACAGTCGCAGGTGATCTACGGCCGCGTGGGCAACAACGTCGCCGTGCCCAGCTTCATGCAGGCGGGCCTGACCGTGGCGGCCGTGCCCACGGTGCTGTTGAGCAACACTCCGCACTAC
>DASSYF010000013.1:0-17452 GCA_035703435.1 Chiayiivirga sp.
AGGCGGCGTTTGCTTCGCGCCGACTGACGTGCTCGGGATCAAAACGTGTGCCGTGATGTTCGGCCGCCCACAGCCGGCGCGCGGTCTTGTTGGCCAAGGCCACGGCGGCCGTGTTGTGGCCCTTGCGCTCGGCCAGCGCCAGCGCCCATTGCTGGGTGCGATCCAGCGGCTGGCCGCGTTTTCGCGCGGTGTGCGCGGCCACCAAGGCCGAGCGTGCACCGTGGATCAGCAGCGTGCGCAGATACACATCGCCGCGCTTGGTGATGCGCCCGAGTTTGCGATGGCCACCACTGGAATACTCGCGCGGAGTCAGGCCGAGTGCGCTGGCAAAGTGTCGGCCCGAAGGAAACCGGGCAAAGTCGCCAATGCCCGCACTCATCGCGGTGGCGGTAATCAGGCCCACGCCGGAGGCTGCCATCAATCGCTGGCTGCGGGTATCGTGCCGGGCGATGTCGGAAAGTTGCTTCTCGATGGCCCCCATCGCCTCCTGACAATCGGCGATGCGATCCAGCATCCCGGCCAGGGCATGGTGCAGGCCCATCGGAATGTCGTTGTCGCCATCTTCCAGTGCGGCCAGCACCGCAGGTCGCACCTTGTCGGCCCCGGCAGGGATGGCAAAGCCGAACTCGCGCAACAACCCGCGCACGGTATTGATCGCAGCGGTGCGTTCGGCCTTGTGATGCTCGCGGATACGGTGCAATCCCTGCGTGCCCTGCTGCTCGGGGGTCTTGACCGGCACCGGACGAATATCCCCGCAGCGCGCCGCTTCCAGCAGCCCGGCGGCATCGGCGCGATCGGTCTTGTTGCGTCGCACGTAGGGCCGAACGTGCTGCGCCGGCAGCAGCTCCACCGCGTGCCCGAGCCGGGCAAACCGCCGCGCCCAGGCGTGGGCCGAGCCGCAGGCTTCCATCACCACGCGCAGCGGTGTGTGATTTTGCAAGCACTGCGCGAACGGCTTGCGCTTGAGCCGCTTGCGCTCGACGATGCGCCCGGCGGCATCGGCGAACGCCAGTTCGAACACGTCCTTGGCAAGATCAATAGCCAGCATGACGGCGGAAGATTCAGTCGCGGTGGATTTGGTGGTAGCGTGCATGGCGGACTCCTCTCGTGATCCCGTGTCCTGATGGTCAACGACATCAGTCTGGCTCATCGAAGCCGTGTGGGGGGCGGGGGAGTCCATTCGATCATTCAAGCCGACGCCGCTTCGCGGCGCGGCTTAATTCAGGCGTTAGGCTGCATGAGATGGTACGCAGACAATTCTGAGCTTCACGGCACAAAGGACTCCGTTATCCCGGACATCCTTATTTTCGGCGGCCTGATGATAGAGACCGCACAGGAAAAGGTTCTCCGAAAATCCGTTGAGCGCATCAAAAAGAAGCACTGCGGATATGACCGCGCGCCCATCAAATGGAACATGCGGGACCTTGAGTCTCTTTATAAGAGCCAAAACATGGAGCAGTTGTATAAGGACCTATTTGCCTCTTCTCAAACTTGGCGCAGGGAAATCTTCGGCGAGATCGCAAAAACTGAGTGCCTAGCACTTGTCTCGTGCATCGAGGGATACAGTGCAGACAGGCAAGTCCTTAAAGACAAGAAAGATGAGCTCACTGGAATGGTGTTTTCAAACGCACTGATGCGTTACGGGCTTCATGTAAAAGGAGCTCGGTCGGACTCGGCTGCTGTCGTATTGGACTGGCCGGACAAAGGAAAATCTCACCCGTTCGACAAAGAGTACGCGTCCGCTTATTCCAGGGGCACCACCTCTGACAAGAACGTTAGATACAGCAGCGGCACTCTGTCGTCTCTCGGGTTTTGCGACTCCATCTACTATTCCAACATGAGTCACAGCACCATGCTGCAGGTAGCTGATCTAGTCGTTGGCGCTACGCGCGAATTTATTGACTTTTGCCTCAAGCAAAAAAAGACAACTCAAGGGGTTTCTTGCACCAAGCAAATTTCCGCAAGATTCCGTGGCGCACCAAGTAGGATACTTGGCTATGGGATCATCGTTCCCACCGGAAATGATCAGCTATTGGCAGCAGTCAAGGGCGGCATCAAGACGCACCTGGCTGCGGCCTAACAATTCATGTATGGACTCTCCTGTCAACCCTTGACGGCATGAATATGTGAAGCGGCAGCTTCACGGCATTTGATTCTGTTTTTTCGTTCTGCTGACGCGTGTATTTGGCTTTGTGGTGGGCTTTTGTCGGTTTCCGATCATCGTTGATTCGTCGCGGCGTTCCAGGCTCGGAGGCCGATCACGGCAAGGACCAGAAATCCGGCGTACAAGCTCGCGGTGATCCACAGGTCTTTGTGGACATACATGCCGATGTAGATCACGTCCACCGCGATCCACAGCCACCAGCAGGCGATGTGGCGGCGTGCCTGCCACCACTGCGCCACCATGCTGAAGGCGGCGAGCGCTGCATCCAGCCAGGGCAGGGCGGCATCGGTTTGATGGTGCATGAAGGCGCCCAGCGCCACGGCGCCGAGGGCACCGAACGCCACGTGCAGCGCGGCGTGTGGTGACGACAGAGGCGCAATGCGCACGCGACCGTCGTCGCCCAGGTTCTGCAGCCAGCGCCACCAGCCATACACCAGGATCACGGCGAATGCGCCTTGCAGCAGCGCATCCGAATACAGCCTCACTTCGATGAACACCCAGGCGTAGATCAGCACCGACATCAGTCCGACCGGCCATGCCAAAGGTCGGCGTTGGGCCATCAGCCAGACACCCAGGGCGCTGGTGATGGCGGCGGTCAGTTCGATCCAGTTCATGGGGTGGCTCAGAAGTCGAACGACAGCGACAGTCGCGCCTGACGCGGTGCGCCGGGGAAGAGGAAGTTGTCGCCGCCCGAGCTGCCGGTGTCACGCCAGTAGAAACGGTTGAAGACATTGTCCAGATTGAGACGCCAGGTCATGGCGTGTTCGCCCCACTGGCTTGCATGTCGCAGGCCAAGATCGAACACCGCGTAGCCACCCACGTGGGTGAGACCATCGGGGGTGGCGGGATTGGCGGAGGCGGCGCGTCCGCCGAACAGTACGGCCGTGTTGGCCGAGCCAGGCAGGGTCCAATCCAGATAGACCGCCGCACGACGCGCGGGAATGTTGACCAGTTGGTGGCCCTCGTAGCTGGGTGCCGAGCTGTCGTGGGCGCGGGCACGAATCAGGTTGACGCTGGCATTCCAGCGCAGCGCTTCCGAGAGTTGGCCTGCTGCTGAAAATTCCACGCCCTGATGGCGCTGCTGGCCGTGTTCGACGAAGGTAAAGCCTGCATCACTGTCGTCGGGTCGGGCGAACTGGAAGGGTTGGCTCAGGCGATACAACGCTACGCCCAGGTTGAGGTCCCGGCGCGGGTTGAGCTTCACCCCGATCTCGTGTTGGCGCGCCAGTCGCGGCGCGAGAAACTCGCCGTCATTGGATGTCCAGTAGGGCGCCTCATCGCCCAAGGACAGGCTCTGGCTCCAACTGGCATAGCCGGTGACCTGCGCGTTCGGCTGCCACATCAAGGCCACTTGCGGCAGATTGCGCGTGGTGCGCGTGACGCGAATCAAGCGGCCGGAGGATTTCCAGGCGTGCTCCTTCAAGCGCACCTGGCGCAGGCCGGCGATCAACTGCCAGCGTTCCCCCAGATGCATGCGGTCGAGCGCGAAAGCCGCCTGTTGGCGACTGTCCAAGCGCCGTACCGGCGTGCCCGGTTGATTGGGTGATGGCGCGAAAACAGGCGGTGCGCCATCGTGGATGTTGCCGGTACCGACGTAGTCGTACACATACGGACTGCGATCGATGGTGCGGCGGAAGGCGCTCGCACCCAGGCTCAATTCATGATTGATCGTGCCGGTGTCGAACTGACCGTTGAGCGCCACGCGCAGTTCATCGTTGCGGCGGCTGTCGTTGGGGCTGCGGTAGTCGTAGATGTCATAGTCGCCATTGGGCGCGAAGTAGTTGCCCGGCACCTCGCCCGTGGCGCATTCGGGTGCGTAAAAACAGCCGTAGGCGTAAGCGACGTTGTCGTCGATCACGGCGCGACTGTGGCCGAGGGCGATCTGCATGGTCCAGTGCTCGGCCACGCGCGAATCCAGACGCACGCTGGCATTGCGGGCCAGAATTTTCACCGGATCCTGCCAAGGTTGATAGCCCAGAAGTTGGGTGCGATCGATGTTCTCGGGCACCGTCGTGCCGCCCAAGAGCTGGAAACCCGAGGCCGAACGTTGCGCGGTGTCGTGCCAGTTGCCATCGAATCGCAGGGTGGTGTCGTCTCCCAATTTCCAATCGGCGGCCAAGGCCATGAAGTGGCGTCGGCCATCGGCGTGATCGATCCATGAATCGAGTTTTCCGTGCGCGGCATTCATGCGCACACCGACCTTCGGACTCAACCACGAGCCCACATCCACGGCCACGGTGTTGGCGCCGGCATCGTCGATGCCCAGTTGCACACGACGGACTGCGGCGGGGCGTTTGCTGACCAGATTCACCAAGCCGCCGGGCGATACGATGCCCGCTTCCAGCCCACCCAATCCCTTGAGGATTTCCACCCGCTCCTTGTCTTCCAGCGCCAGCATCTGTTCGCCGGCGAGGGTCAACTGGTTGTGGCGGTAGCCGGTCGCAAGATCGAGCGCGAAACCACGGATCATCAGGTTCTGGTAGTAGCCGACCGGCGCGTAGTTGTCGCCCAGCGCGGCATCGCTGCGGGCCAGTTCACTCAAGGATTGCGGTTGACGGTCATCGAGCTGGTCGCGGGTGATGACCGTGATCGCGGCCGGCGTATCTTGCAGCGCGGCGTGGCCGAAGCTGCCGAAGCTGTCGATCTGGCTGGCATCGGCGTGGTAGCCGTGCGCCACGTCGGCGTTGACCTCGATGGTGTCGAGTTCGGTGGCCGAAAGCGAGTCGGTGTTGCCATCGGCGCGCGCGTGAGGTGCCAGCGCCCAGAGCAGGGCCAAGGCAAGGGAAGAACGGATCGGAAAGTGTCGGAGTGTCATGGTCGTCATCGTCAAGGGAACAACGAAGCGACGGCGATCCACACGTACATGACGTGTTGGATCATCAAGCTCCCTACGCCGGTCCAAACCGGATCAGGTTCAAAGGGTGTCTCTCAGCCCGAGTTATTCGGGCACCCCCGCTTCAAGGCGCGCATTAGACCACGGCGTTTTCGCAATTGCATCCCCGTGGATCACTCAGGGCGCAGAAGCGATGGCATCGAGCATGCGGCGTCCGGCATGGCTCGAAAACCACGCCGCATGACCTTGGAGAAATTCGAACCACGCCAGATCCGCATTGGCCCGGGAGCCGGTGATGGCGTGGTAGTACTCCACTTCCGACACGGCAAAATCCACGTGCACGATGGGCAGGAGATGAGCCAGCAATTCGAGTTCGGCACTCGAAAGCGGGCATTGCGTGCGATAGCCATCGATCAGGGCGTGCGCGATGTCGGGACGTGCACGGTCATCGCCTCGTTGCAGCCATGCAACGGCATTGCGCTCGATTGCCGTGGCCAGATCGAACAAGGCGAAATTGCGGGCGCACAGGCCGAAATCAAACACCGCCGCGATGCGCGGTGCATCGTCGGCAAGCTGCCAAGCCAGATTGGAGCCGTGCCAATCGCCGTGGGTCCAAAGTTCGGGCACGTCGGTCAGGTTCGCCTGGACACGGGCATGCCACGGCGACATGGCATGGCGCAGTTGCGCGGGCCAGTCCTTGTCGCGCAAGTAGTCCGCCAGTGTCGGACGTTGCGGCAATTGTGCGGCGAGTGCCGCCACGGGGTCGGCCGCGCGGATCAGTTCACTGCGCGCCACCAGCACATGGGTGCCGCGTTGGGGCACGTCAAAATTCACCGCCGCCTGATGCAATCGCGCCAGCATGGCGCCGGCCGCGTGTGCATGCGATGGCTCGATCATGGGTTCCCATGAGAGTCGATCGCGATACAGGTCATCACCGGCAATCGGAGCCTGCACTTCGTACACCCAATCACCGAGAACCGTGACGGTGCCGCCTGCATGCTCGGCCAGAATCTCGGGCATCGGAATGCCGCGTGCGCGCAGGTGCAGGGCAAACGCATGTTCCTCGCCCAGCGTGCGGGCGCTGCGCACGCGCCGATGGTGGCGCTTGATGAAAAGCCGCCCGTGCGCGCATTGCACGAGGGCCGCGGCCGACAATGGACGCGGACTGTGCCAGAGGATCGATGCGGGCAGCCCGCAATGCGGCCGCAGCGCCAGCACCTGCTGCACTTCACCCAAGGTCAGGGCAGGCCAGTCCGGTGTCGTCAAGTTGCCCGACAGTCCGTGTACCTGTGGTGGGTGATGGCTCATCCAATCGAGTGCGTGGGGTGAAGATCGGCATTATGGTGGATGCGTGCGCCACGGCCGCGATGTGGGCAAAGCGACTGGGCGTTGATCCCTTCCCATTTGGAGCCTGACATGGACAGCACGATCTACCCGACCTCCACCGCCGAACTGGCGCGCAAGCGCCGCGAACTGGCGCCGAAACAACTGGAAGCCTTCCGCAATTTCAGCGCCGCCTGCTTTGCCGATGGCGCGCTGCCGAACGTCACCAAGCAGTTGATCGCGGTAGCCGTGGCGCACGTCACCCAATGCCCGTATTGCATCAAGGGCCACACCGAAGAAGCCTTGAAGAAGGGCGCACGCGAGGAACAGATCATGGAGGCCATCTGGGTGGCGGCCGAGATGCGTGCCGGTGGTGCCTACGCGCACTCGTTGTTGGCGCTGGACACCATGGCCCATCATCACGCGCAGCCCGGTTGATCCCGGACCATTGCTGGCACGCCTCTACGAGTTCCGCTTCCAATGCTGATCCTGCCCCTGCACCGGCCCTTGAACCGGGCCACATTCCCGTTCGTCACCGCGATTCTGGTCGTGCTCAATGTGCTGGTGTTCGGTTTGGCCCAGCGTGGTGATGACGGGCGAATGCAGGCGTTGAGCACGTGGTACGAGGCATCGGGCTTGGTGCAGCAGGATTGGCCAGGCTATCTGGCCTGGCTGGAACGGCAGGGGGACGCGCAGGCGCTTGCCGAGGCCAAGGAGGTGCTGGAGGAATACCACGCCGCTGCGCTGTTTCATCGGCGCCTGATGGATGCCAGGCTTGATCGGGCCTTGCGTGCAGAAAGCACCTCAGCGGCGGCCGAGATCGACCCGCACGACGTTCCAGCCGTTGCGCCCAGCGCCTTGCAAACCAGTTTTGACGCGCGTCTCTCGCAGATCACCACCTACCGCTACCTGCTGCGCCACAGCGAGATCGATCCGGTTCGCATCGTCGGTCATGCCTTTCTGCATGGCGGCGTCATGCACCTTGTCGGCAACATGCTGTTCCTGATTGCCTTGGGTCTGTTGGTGGAAGGTGCTTTGGGCGAATGGCGGTTTGCCTTGCTGTATCTGCTTGGCATCCTGGGATCGGCCGCGTTTTCCTTGAGCTGGCATTGGGGCGAATTCGGCGGCGGTCTGGGCGCATCCGGTGCGATTGCCTCGCTGATGGGCGCATTCTGCGTGATCTGGGGGCGCCGGCCGGTACGTTTTTTCTGGTGGTTCTTCGTCGCCTTCGGCTACATCCGCAAGCCTGCGATCTGGTTGCTTCCGGCATGGATCGGTTGGGAAGCCTGGAACCTGATCTTCAATGCCGACGCGGGCATCGGCTTCGATGCGCATCTGGGTGGCTTGCTGAGCGGTGCGCTGGTCGGTTGGCTGATGGTGCGTGCCGGGCACGTGCGAAAAAACTTCTTCGTGGAGCAAACGCCCTCACAAGACCGTACGGCGCGGATCGAACAGGCGCGTCGCGCCTTGGCGCGCATGGAACTTGCCGAGGCGGCAACGACTCTGGACACCCTTCTTGAGACCGTTCCCGAAGATCTTGAAACCGTGCTCCTGCGCCAGCGCGTGGCGAGCCTGATGCGCGATGCCGTCAAGGCACGACACTGCGCGCGTGCCGCGCTGACGATGGCGGCCGCCGATGCGGATCAGGTGGCGAGCCAGTTTGCCTTGCTCGAAACCGCACTGCCCTCGAACGAGTCCGCACCGACGGGCGCATGGCGCACGCACCTGCGGAGGCGTTGGCAAAGCCTCGGCCAGTTCGCCCAGGTGGAGCAATTGCTGGATCGGTGGTTCGCCGATGAGGCCGATGCCAAGGCCTGGTTTGAACTTGCCCTGGCGCGTCGCGATGCGGGCGATGCCGAGGGCTTTCGTGCCAACTTGCGCTGCATCGTCAGTCGATACTCCAATGCGCCTGAAGCGGCCAAGGCGCGCTTTCTGCTTGAGCAGGGCGACTGAGTGGAGGTGAGGTGCGCGGGCCGGGAAGCTCACGGGTGATTGATCCGGCCCTTGTTCTGTAGCAATGGAGCTTGCTCCATTGTCTGCCGAGCAAGCTCGGCAGCTACGCCAGGTTTGGATCATTTTCACAGCGCGGCATACTCGGCGCCGATGCAGCCAGCACCGGACGCTTCAAGGTGCTGGAAGTTGCCCGATGGCGGCCTGGATGCGGGCCTGAGGCTCGGGGTCGTCCAGCTTGTCGGCGCAGCGTTCGAGCACGGCGCGAGCAAGGTCGATCTGGTCGCGCTGGCTGAGCAACTGCGCGGCGCCGATGGCCCACTCCACGCGCGCCGGATCACGCGGCCAGCGTTTGAGCATGGCCAGCCATAGGTCCACGGCCAGTTTGGCTTGACCGACCTCGCGAGCGCGTTGCGCCAGACGATGCCCATCCTCGGCTTGCATCGGAGTGAAATCAGGATCCATTTCCAGTGACTCGCGCAACAGTGCCAGTGCCGGCGGATCCTTTTTCTCCAGCAGCAAAAGATTGAGATAAGGCCCTGCGTGCTCCAGCAGGGCTGCCGTGTCGTTCTTGCTGCGCAGCAGGCGACGGTAAAGGATGTGTGCCTCCGGCGTGATCGCGCGTTCACGCAGCTCGGTACGCAGCAGTTCGATGGCGCCACCGATGTCGTCTTGATCGACTCGCGCCTCCACCGCGTCAATGAGATCGCTGTCGCGGGTGCGAAGTTTGGGCTTCGGCCCGAGTTGGGCAGGCACGAAACCGAGTGCCTCGTGATACTGGAAGACGAGGTAGCCCATCAGGTGAAAGGTGGCAAACAGGCCCCACAGGCTGGTGATCATCACCAGCACGTGCGCCAGTGCGTCTGGCATGAAGCGCGCCAGCAGCGCACCGGCATTGCTGGCCGTGGCTTGGAACACGAACAGCAAGCCGACCGCCGCAAAGTACGGTGCACCGATACGTCGAATGATGGCCAACGCGGTGCTGGGGTTGATCGCATGCACCAAGTTGCCATCGATGGCCAGCGAGATCACGGCACCCGGCATCAACACCATCGCCGCCAACAGGATCACCAGACTGGCGACAGGCCCGAGCACGATGCCGAGCCCGATCATGGTGATGAGCAGCAGCAACCACAGGAGGATGAAGCGCCAGACCACGCCGCTTTCCGTGTGGCTGGTGACTTCCGGCGCATCCAGTTGTCCGTTTGCGGTATGCACGAGGATCTCGAAGCAATACCGGTACACGGCAAACCAGATCACCACGGCGAAAAACAATCCGATGAGGCTCGGCAGCAAGGTCAAGATCGAACCCAGACCGAGCACGATCAGACTGATCAGGGCGCCGCCGCGAAAGGGATAGAGCGCGATGGCGTTGAGGCGATTCCAGAACGGTTCGGGCGCGGTGATCATGGTGCGTGCAATGGGCCGGAATCCAACAAGGATGACGCAGGACACTTTTTGACGGAAGTGGCGATGGGCATCAGGACATGCATGAGGATGGTTTCGCCAAGCGCGGCTTGCCGCTAGGCTTGCGCGGCTTGTATTGGAGGAAGCATGTCCATGGGCTTGACCGATTTGGAAGGGTGGAAGAACGTCGTCGAGACGGCGTGGGAGCTGCGCGCGGAGCTGGATTCGGGTAAAGCGCATGCGGCCCTGCGTGCGCAGGTGGATGCGGTGCTGCAAGCGCTCGAAGTCGGCACGGTGCGCATTGCCGAGCCGGTGGACGGCGCTTGGCGCGTCAATGACTGGTTGAAGAAGGCGGTGTTGCTGTCGTTTCGGCTCAATGATTCGACCGTGATGGATGGCGCGCCGGCGCCGTATTGGGACAAGGTGCCTTTGCGTTTTTCAGGCAGCGACGAAGCCGCGTTTCGACGTGTCGGCGCGCGCGTGGTGCCGGGTGCGGTGGTGCGTCGCGGCGCGCACATCGGCAAGGACGTGGTGTTGATGCCGAGTTTCGTCAATATCGGCGCGTATGTGGGTGCCGGTACGATGGTGGATACCTGGGCCACGGTGGGATCGTGTGCGCAGATCGGTGCGCGATGTCATTTGTCCGGTGGCGTGGGCATTGGTGGCGTGCTGGAACCGTTGCAGGCAGCGCCCACCATCATCGAGGACGATTGCTTCATCGGTGCGCGTTCGGAAGTGGTGGAGGGTGTGATCGTCGAACGTGGCAGCGTGATCGGCATGGGCGTCTTCCTCGGACAATCCACCAAGATCTACGACCGTGCCACGGGCGAAATCAGCTATGGCCGTGTGCCGGCGGGCAGTGTGGTGGTGGCGGGTTCCTTGCCGGCGGCCGATGGCAGCCATTCGCTCTATTGCGCGGTGATCGTCAAGCGCGTGGACGAACGCACCCGCTCCAAGACCTCGATCAATGAGTTGTTGCGGAGCGAATCGTGAGCGTGAGGCTCTACGGCTTGGAGACCTGCGATACCTGCCGCAAGGCGCGCAATTGGTTGACGCGCTTTGGCATCGCGCATGAGTTCGTCGACTATCGGGCGCAGCGTGTTCCAGCCGCCACGCTCAAAGCCTGGGCCGAGCAATTGGGCGGCTGGGATGGACTCATCAATCGTGCCTCGACCACCTGGCGTACCCTGTTGCCGACGCGCAAGAATCCGCGTTCGGATGCGGAATGGCAGTTGCTATTGGTCGAGTATCCACAGTTGATCAAGCGGCCGGTGACGCTCACTGAGGATGGCGTGGTGTCGGTGGGCTTCAAGGATGGCCAATACAAGAAGCGCTTTGGAGTCTGAGCCGATGACTGCGGTGCTGGAGCTGACCTGTGACTTGATCCGACGGGCTTCGCTCACGCCGGAGGACGCCGGTTGTCAGGCGCTGATCGCGCAACGTTTGCAGCGGGCCGGATTCGAGATTTCGCACTTGCCATTTGGCAAGGTTGAGAACCTCTGGGCCACGCAGGGTGAAGGCGCGCCGGTGTTGTGTTTTTTGGGTCACACCGACGTGGTGCCGACAGGTCCAGTGGAACACTGGAGCAGTCCGCCGTTCGAGCCGAGCGTGCGTGAGGGTCGCCTGTACGGGCGCGGTGCGGCCGACATGAAAGGCTCGGTGGCGGCGATGGTGGTGGCGCTGGAAGAATTCGTCGCCGCACATCCCCGGCACGGCGGCACCGTGGCCTTGTTGCTTACCTCCGATGAAGAAGGCGACGCCATCCACGGCGTGCGTGCCGTGGCCCAGCACTTTGCCGACACCGGCCAGCGCATCGATGCCTGCATCGTGGGTGAGCCGAGCGCACGCGAGCGCTTGGGTGACACCATGCGCATCGGCCGGCGTGGCTCACTCGCCGGCACGCTCACGGTGCATGGTGTGCAAGGGCACGTGGCTTATCCGCATCTGGCCGACAACCCGATTCACCGCGCCTTGCCGGCGCTGACACAACTGGCGGCGCGACGTTGGGACGAGGGCAGCGAGGGTTTTCCGCCGACGAGTTTCCAGATCGCCCACATCACCGCCGGTACCGGCGCCAGCAATGTGATTCCCGGTGAACTGCGGGTGCTGTTCAACTTCCGCTATTGCCCGCGCTGGACTGCGGATGGCTTGATCGCCGAAGTCGAGCAGGTGCTGAAGGATGCAGGCTTGAACGTCACCTTGCATTGGCATCGTTCCGGCGATCCCTTCTTCACCCCGGATGGCCCCTTGCGTGCGGCTGTGCGTGAGGTTGTGCGCGAGATCACCGGCCTGACCCCGGAAGAAAACACCGCCGGCGGCACCTCCGATGGCCGCTTCATCGCGCCGCTGGGCGCACAGGTGGTGGAAGTGGGGCCACTCAATGCCAGCATCCACCAGATCGACGAGTTCGTGCCCTTGGATGAACTCGAACGTCTGCCGGCGCTGTATCGCGCCATCGCCGAGCGTGTTCTTGTGGGTCAGACGAAGTGATCCAATGAAAACACGACGAACGCGCCATGCGTTCGCCGTGGTATCGGCCAGTGTGAGTGCGACTTACGGCACCACGGGCAGCACGATGGCGCTGGCCGTGTCGCCACCGAACCAGATGCTTTGGGTGGCCTTCTGATAGTCGCCCTTCTTGGCGTACATGATGTTTTCGACGTAGGTCTGCGGATTGCGGTCGTACAGCGGAAAGAGACTGGACTGTACTTGAACCATGATCCGGTGGCCGGGAAGAAAGACGTGATCCACATCCGGCAGTGCCCATTGGTAGTGCTCGGTCTTGCCAGGCGTCAATGCGGATGGCGTGGCGAAACCGGAGTGGTAGCGGCCACGGAAGATTTCGATGCCGATGCCCAGTTCGAAACCGGCCATCGATGGCTTGGCACCTTGCGCTGCGTTTTCCGGCACATCGTTCGGATACACATCGATCAACTTCACCACCCAATCGCTGTCCGTGCCGGTGGTGGAGGCGAACAGTTCCACACCCGGCGCGCCCATGATGTGCACCGCTTCGGTGAGCGGCTCACTGCTCCAGACCGCGACATCGGGGCGGCTGCTGGCAAAGCGCTGATCGTGGACCAGCCACGGCTTCCATTGGAATGGGTCGTCCATGTTGATCGGACGCGGGATGAAGGGTACGGGCTTGGCCGGATCGCTGACATAGTCCTGATGGCCGGGTTCGCTAGGCTTGGCGAAGCTCGCCACACCGTCGGCGCCGAGGTAGATGGCCTTGTCGCTGCCCGCCGGCCAACGCTGCGACACATTCCACTGGTTGGCACCGGTGGCATAGGTGAGAACTGGCGGCGTGTGCGGATCCGGGCCGCCCTTGAGCCAGTGATCGAAGAAGGGTTTGGCGTATTTGACGCGCCATTCGAGCGCGGTGTCGCCATTGAAGGTGAGATCGCCCAGGTCATAGCCGTAATGATTGAATCCCGAGTGCCGCCACGGGCCAATCACCAGCGATACGCGATCGTTGCGCGTGTCTTTCGGTTCCAGCGCACGATAGACCGCCGGTGCGCCGTAGCTGTCTTCCTGATCCCACTGACCGACCACCAGCATGGTCGGCACGGTGTGCGGGCGCGCCGCCAGCCATTTGTCGACGGCCTGCAAGGACCAGAACTCGGTGTAGGCCGGGTTTTCGAGGAACTTGCGCACGCCGGGAACCTGCTCTGCACCCACGCTTTTCACGAAGTCCGCCACCGAACCGGCATGGAGATAACGGCTGTAGTCGTCGCCCTCGCCTAGGGCGAAATCGGCGCCACCCAGGCCCTTGTTGTAGCCCAAGGCCAGAACATAGCCCAAGGAATTGGTGCGGAAGGCGCCGTTCTGGAACCAGTCGTCGCCCATCCAGCCATCGACCATCGGGCTCTGGGCGATCACCGCCTTCAGCGCCGGGTGCGGGTCGATCAAGCTCATCAGCGCGGTGAAACCGAGATAGCTCGAACCAATCACCCCGACCTTGCCATTGCTTTCGTGGGTGTTCTTG
Source organism: Chiayiivirga sp. (assembly GCA_035703435.1). GTDB lineage: Bacteria > Pseudomonadota > Gammaproteobacteria > Xanthomonadales > Xanthomonadaceae > Denitratimonas. The sequence continues at coordinate 13,666 of DASSYF010000013.1, forward strand.
ACCAGCCAGTCGATGGTGTCGTGCGCATCGGTGGATTCATCGATGCCGGTGTTGTTCAGTGGCCCGACGATGGGCCGGTTGAGAATCCACTGGCCCTCGGATTTGTACATTCCACGGATGTCCTGATAGACGCGGATGTAGCCGTCATTGACGAACTCGGCATCCATGATTTCGAGCACATCGACGATGCGCTGGCTGGATACGCGATGGGTCGAACCGCTGGCGTTGTAGGGCGTGCGCGAGAGCAGGATCGGGGCGTTGCGGGTGCCCTTTTTCATCACGATGACGGTGAACAACTTCACGCCATCGCGCATGGGAACCATCACTTCGCGTCGCACGAAGTCGGCCTCCGGGCGCACCGAATCGTAGTGCTCCACGACATCGGGCGTCATGGGGGTGACCGGTGTTTGCGTGGCTGCGCCGGCGCTGGTGACGAGCAGGCTGGTGCAAAGCAGAGAGGCGATGCGCTGCAGTACGTTCATCGTTGTGCCCCGATTGAAAAGTTGAAGAGGATTTGTCGGCCGCGATCAGGATGCTGTGGGCAACGGCTTTCCGCACTATAGACCCGGCCTGTCGTGGCGCAACGGCCAAGGGTCATGGGTGCTGGGGCGTGTTCGTCGGTCTTGCAGGGGCCACACGCCATGATCGGCCGGCGTGCTGGGCAATGGACGAGCGGACTGGCACCATGGAGCGCTTGCGAGAGGGCGGCATGGGAGGAACGGATGATGCGACAGGCGATGGGTGTGTGCGTGTTGATGCTGGCGGCGTGCAGCGGCGGCAATTCCTCGTCGATCTCGGCGGTGGATGGTTCGAGTTCGGTGGCGCAGATCCATCGCATCGCGCCGCATGCTGCACCGCCGCCGGCGCAGGCTTCCCAGCTTGAGATCACCGAAGTGGCGAGCGGCCTGCAAGTGCCGTGGTCGCTGGCATTTTTGCCGGACGGGCAGATGTTGGTGACGGAGCGGCCCGGGCGATTGCGCTATGTCAGCAGCGAGGGCGTCTTGTCCGAGCCCATCGCGGGTGTGCCCGAGGTCTACAGCGAAGGTCAGGGCGGCTTGCTGGATGTGGCCTTGTCACCGGATTTCGCCAATGACCACTGGGTTTACCTCAGCTACGCCGAGGCGGGCTCGGATGATCGGGCAGGAACGGCCTTGGGTCGAGGGCGATTGGTGGGCGATCACATCGAGGATTGGCAGGTCATCTTCCGCCAGGAACCCAAGCTGTCCAGCGGTCAGCATTTTGGTTCGCGCATCGTGTTCGATCGCATCGGTCATCTGTTCCTGGCCTTGGGCGAGAACAACCAGCGTTCAACCGCGCAACAACTCGATCACCTGCAAGGCAAGATCGTGCGTCTTTTCCCCGACGGCAGCATTCCGCCGGACAATCCCTTTGTCGGCACGGAGGGTGCACGACCGGAAATCTGGTCCTACGGACACCGCAATCAACAAGGCGCGGCCTTGAATCCGCTGACCGGCCAACTGTGGACCAGCGAGCACGGACCGCGTGGTGGCGATGAAGTGAATATCCCGCAAGCCGGCAAGAACTACGGCTGGCCCTTGGCGACCTATGGCATCAACTATTCCGGTCAGGCGATACCCGAAGCGGTGGGCACCACCGCGCCCGATACCGAGCCGCCGTTCTATTGGTTCGAGCGTTCGCCGGGCCTGAGTGGCATGGCGTTCTACACCGCGCAGCGTTTTCCGGCGTGGCAGGGCAGCCTGTTTCTGGGTGGCTTGGCCACACGCGAGCTGATTCGCTTGCAACTGGATGGCGAAACCGTCGTGGCCGAAGAACACCTGCTCGCCGAGCGACCCACGCGCTTGCGTGATGTGCGACAAGGCCCGGATGGATATCTCTACGCCTTGTCGGAAATGGATGGCACGATCTTGCGTATCGGCCTGAAACCGACGTCGGCGCCGTGAGTTCTTGCCGGGCGCGATCAGAGCGTGCGGCGAATCTGGCGTCCCCAATCCTCCAGTTCATCGAGGATGGGGTGGCTGTGTTCGGTGGCGGTGGCGCGCAGCTGGGTGATTTCGGCGAAGTAGGTGTCGAGGTCGTATTCGGATAACTCGGTTCCCGGTGCAAGGCGCGCCGCACGGTAGCGTTGCCACTGCGCCTGTTCGTCTGCGCTCAGTGTGTCGGGGGCGTTGCGCGCACGAAAGCGCAGGGCAAGTTGTTCGAAACGCGCATCCTTGAAGCCGAAGGCACCCTGGGTGTTCGCGGCGTCGCGTCGAACCTGCTTGAACAGGTTCTTGTCGTGTGGGCTGGCAAAGCCTTGATAGATCGCAAGCTCCGGGTCGAGCGGCTCATTGCCGTAGCGGTCGTGGGCGAACACGTGGCGCAGTTTGTCGATCAATTCGGGCGCATTCCGCAGACGCTCGGCGTGCTCAAGTTGCTGTGGCAGGTCGATACCGAAGCGATCCAACTGGGCGGGTGAAAGATGACGCAATTCCACCAGCATTGGCACCTTGTTGAGATGGATCTGCTTCAGGCCAATGCGCGAAACATCGTCGGGCAGATCGGCACGTGCGGTGTAAAGGCGATCGAGGATGTCTTCGACCGGCAGTTCGATCAGCGCGCTCGGGTCATCGGCCAGATCGCACACGATGATGCCGTTGGCATTGCTCGGGTGCGCGCACAGCGGCAACACCAGCGCAGCACAGGCCTGTGCGGCCGGATAGCGTTGTGAAATGTGCAGCAAGGGCGTCATCGACACGTAGTCGATCAGGGCGGCGGCACGTTTCTTGTCACGCAGCGCCAGGCCGTAATCGAACAATCGCGGTTGCGCGCGGCGCAGGCAATCGGCCAAGCCGATGGTGACCTCCACATCGGATTGGGCATCGTGGGCGCGGCTGTGGTGCAAGCCATTGGCGGCGGCCAGATGTTCGAGTTTGAAACTGGTGGCGCCGTCGTCGCGCTTGGGCCAGTGGATGCCGTCAGGGCGCAAGGCATGGGCAAGGCGAATCGGATCGATCAGATCCCAGCGCGAATTGCCGTTGCGCCATTCGCGTTCGTAGGGATCGAAGAAATTGCGGTAGAACAGGTTGCGGATGAATTCGTCGTCGAAACGCAGGCTGTTGTATCCGGCCACGCAGGTGCCGGGACGACTCATTTCATCGTGGATGCGGGCGGCAAATTCGGCTTCCGGAACGCCCAGCTCGCGGGCCTTCTGCGGGGTGATGCCGGTGATCAGACAGGCGGTGGGCGATGGCAAAAGATCATCGGATGGCTGGCAATACCACACGCGCGCCGGCTCGATCGGCTTCAGCGCGGCATCGGTGCGGATGGCTGCAAACTGTGCAATGCGACTGCGGCGGCTGTCGCGGCCGAAGGTTTCAAGGTCGTACCACAGAAATTGCGTCATCCGCGACGCGCTGCGGCCGGATCAGCTTGAGTCGGTGCCACGTTGACGGCCGGCATGCCCCAAAGCGGCGTGGCGCCGAGCGGGTCGGTTTTGCGTGCCGGGGTACGTGGCAACAGTTGCAGGCGCGGATGCCCGACCACGAAGCCTTGGGCATAGTCCACGCCGCATTCGTGCAGGACGCGCAGGGTTTCGAGGTTCTCGGCCCATTCGGCCACGGTGCGTTTGCCCGTGACCTCGGCGATGCTGGCGAGCGCAGCGATGACGGTGCGGTCGAGCTTGTCATCGGGCAGGCCCTGCACGATCGAGCCGTCGATCTTGAGATAGTCGGCATCGAGCTGGCGCAGGTAATCGAAGGTGGAAAAACCGGTGCCGAAATCATCGATGGCGATATGGCAGCCGAGCAGGCGCAGGCGTTTGAGCAGG
>DASSYF010000035.1:0-11951 GCA_035703435.1 Chiayiivirga sp.
CAATCGCAAGTATCCGATCGAAGTCCTGATGGCCGCCTGCGAGCGCTACGTGCTGGCACGCAAGCGCAGTTCGGTCACCTTCGAATACACCTTGATGCAGGGCGTCAACGACCAGCCCCAGCATGCACGCGAACTGGTGTATCTCATGCGCCAGTTCACCCGACGGGTGCAGGATGCGCATGCCGCCAAGGTCAACTTGATCCCGTTCAATCCGTTTCCTGGTACGCAGTATCAGCGCAGCAGCGAAACCGACATTCGCGCCTTCCAGGAAATCCTGCAGCAAAACGACATCCTCGCCATGGTGCGACGCACCCGTGGCGATGACATCGATGCGGCCTGCGGTCAGCTCAAGGGACAGGTCGTTGATCGCGGGCAGCGACAGGCCCGATTCCGCGCCGAGTTGGCGAAACTGGAAGGAGCGGGTACGCATGCGCTGGCGTGATTTCATCGTGGTCAGTGTGTTGGCTGCTGCGCTCGTGGCTTGCGCGGGCGGTGCGGCCAGCCGTCGCAGTGTCGACACCGAGACCAAGGAAGCGGCCGAGCTGCAAGTCAAACTCGGCCGTGGCTACATGGATCGGGGAGATCTGGAAGTCGCCTTGGATCGTTTGCAGCGCGCGCTTCAGCTCGATCCGCGCAATGTCGACGCCTACACCCTGATGGCGGTGTTGCATGAGCGCATCAAACGGCCGGAAAAGGCCGAAACCTATTATCGCAAGGCAGTCGAGTTGGCGCCGGAAAATGGCGAGACGAACAACAACCTCGGCGCTTTCCTCTGCGGACATGGCAAGCAACAGGATGCCATCGCGTGGTTTCTGAAAGCCTTGGATGACCCTTTCTATCAAAGGCCAGAGTCCGCCTTGGCCAATGCCGGTGTGTGCTCGATCAAGGCCGGGAATCAGGCCGAGGGCGAGGCGTATTTTCGTCGCGTGCTTGATATCAAGCCGACCCATGCCGTGGCCTTGTTCGAGCTCGCGCGCCTGAGCTATCTGGCCGAGGACGACCTGCGCGCGCGCGCGTTTCTGCAACGCCTGGAAGCGGTGACGAAGGCTGGCCCGATCATGCTGGACCTGGGGCAACGCATCGAAACCCGGATCGGCGACACCGAAGCGGCCAAGCGTTACGGCGAGCGCCTCCATACCCAATTTCCGGACTATGTGCCGGATCCTTCATTGGACCAAGTCAAACAACCATGAGCCAGGACTCGACGAGCACGACCCCTTCTGCTGCGCAAACCTCGCCCGGACTGCGATTGCGCTACGCGCGCACGGCAATGGGATGGTCCTGCGCCGAGGTTGCAGCGCGCCTGCGATTGCGGACGCCCTTGATCGAGGCCATGGAGCGCGAGGATCTGACGGCACTGGGCGCGCCGGTTTTCGCGCGCGGCTACCTCGATAGTTACGCCCGTCTGCTGGCCTTGCCGACCAGTCTCGTCGATGAGCTCTTGCCAGCCGAACAGGCCGTGTATGTTCCACCCTTGGAGCAGACCGGCACGCGGCCGCCGCGTAGTCGACAGTGGCTCGACCAATTCGCCCGTCGTTTTGTGTACGTCGCATTGACCGCTTCGATCGTCATTCCCGTGGTCTTGCTGGCCACGCGCGAACCCCTGCCGGATCCTGCAAGTCTGTTGACGCCATTGGACATGCCCGTCAGTTCCACCGCACGCGGTTCGGCGTCATCCCCTGATCTGATTGAGGCGATGCCTGAAACGGTGGGCCCACCTGCGCCCATGGAGCAAGCGGTGATGGCCTCGTTCACGCCGTTCTATGGCCCATCGCGCACGCAGCCCGTTACCGTGGCGCCTGCGCCCGCGAATCAGGCAGACACCTTGGTGCTGAAATTGAGCGGCGACAGCTGGGTGGAAGTGACGGGCAAGGATGGCTCGCGCCTCGCGCACGAACTCGGGCGTGCGGGCGGTGAACTCCGTTTCGATGCGTCGCACGTGGCGCATGTCCTGCTGGGTAACGCGTCGGTCGTGCAGGTGCGTTTGAATGGGCAGGAAATGAACATCGGTTCGTTCCAGCGCGCCAACGTGGCCCGCTTTGCAGTATCCTCAGATGGCTTGGTAGTACCGACTGACGGCTGAGTCGAACCTCGATCGGTTCGCAACCTCATTTTTTCATCCGGCCACGATCGCCGTGGCCTTCAACGTGTTGGAGTTTTTCCGGGATGGACGATCACGAACAGGGCGAACGCGTTCGCGAATGGCTGCGCGCCAACGGCGCTTCAATCACCACGGGCATTGCCATCGGTTTGGCCGGTATCCTCGGCTGGCAATGGTGGCAGCACAACCAAGGACAGCATCGTCTGGATGCGGCTGCCATGTTCCAGAGCCTGGAAAAGGCCGCCGACGACAAGGACACCGCCACCTTCGATCAGTTGGCCGGTGAACTGGGCGACAAGTTCAAGAACACGCCTTATGGCACCTTGGCGATGCTTCGGCAGGCGAGCGAGAAAGTCGGGCAGGGCGATTTGGACGCGGCCGGCAAGGCTTTGAACGAAGCCGTTGCCGTGGCGCAAAGTCCGGCCTTGGCGGCCTTGGCCCGTTTGCGACTGGCGCGCGTGCAGTTGGCCGGCGGTAATGCCCAGGCAGCCATCGACGAGTTGGCCAAGATGCCGGCAGGTGACTTTGCTGGCCTTGCGGACGAATTGCGCGGCGATGCCTTGCTCACGCTGGATCGACGCGATGAGGCCGAGGCGGCCTATCAGGACGCCCTGACCAACCTCGAAACCGGTGCGCCCAATCGATCTGTGGTGGAAATGAAGCTCGCCGATCTGGGTGTGGCTGCGAGCGAGCCGGGAGCCTGAGCCGTGTTGCGCGCCCTTGCACTGACCTCGATGCTCTTGCTGCTTGCCGCCTGCGGCAACAGCGCCAAGCGTGAGAACATCGAGCCGCCCACCGAGTTGACGGATCTTAATCCGACGGCCACGGTGACTTTGGCCTGGCAACACAATCTCGGCAAGGGTGAGCGGCGACTGAGCCTGCGCCAGCAACCGACCAGTGATGGCACGCATCTCTACGCCGCCGACCCCAGTGGCAAGCTCTACGCCTTTGACGGCGGTAGTGGTGCCGAGCTCTGGAAAGTCGACACCGAGCTTCCCTTGTCCAGCGGCCCCGGTGTCGGTGAAGGCACGCTCGTGGTCGGTACTCTGGATGGCGATGTCATCGCTTTCAATCCGGATTCGGGCTCCGAGCGTTGGCGCGCAAAGGTTTCGTCCGAAGTGTTGGCCGCACCGGCGATTGCGCGAGGCCTTGCCGTCGTGCGCAGCAACGATGGCCGTGTTTTCGCCTTCTCGATCACCGACGGCGAGCGGCGCTGGGTCTACGACCACGCCACGCCGGCCTTGAGCCTGCGCGGCAATTCCTCGCCGGTCATGGCCGATGGCCTGGTATTGATCGGTTACGACGACGGCCAGTTGGTGGCCTTGCGCGGCGACGATGGCGTGCAGTTGTGGGCGCGGGCGGTGGCCTTTGGTGAAGGTCGCAGTGAGCTGGAGCGCATGGTCGATATCGACGGCGCACTGGCCTTCGATCGCGGTGAAGTGTTCGCTGCAGCCTTCAATGGTCAGGTGGAAGGCATCTCGCTGGAGGCGGGTCGTCCGCTCTGGAATCGCGAACTGTCGAGCTATGGCGGCATTGCGATGTCGGGCGAAAAAGTTTTCGTGACCGATCGCGATGGCGTGCTCTGGGCCTTGGATCGCGCTACCGGTTCGGCCATGTGGAAGCAAGATTCCTTGCTGCACCGTTGGCTGACGACGCCGGCTGTGCAGGGCAACCTGGTGGCCGTGGGTGATGTGGAAGGTTATGTGCATTGGTTCGACATCGAAACCGGCGCGCCGGCAGCACGCATGCGACTGGACAATGAACCCATCCGTGCCGCACCGGTGGTGAGTGGTGACATGCTCTACGCGGTGTCGGTCGAAGGCAAACTGGGCGCCTATCGTCATTGATGAGTGCCGGCGGCATCCATCTCGGATGCCGCCCCGGAACCGGCCCGTGTCGCCGGGAAGCAAATAATTTCGAGGTCATGATGTTGCCACTGGTCGCCCTGGTCGGCCGACCCAATGTCGGCAAATCGACCCTGTTCAACGCCCTCGTGGGCGGACGTGATGCCCTGGTCCACGACCAGCCCGGCGTCACCCGTGACCGCCACTATGGTGTGTGTCGTCGCATCGAAGGCCGAGCCTTTGCGCTGGTGGACACCGGCGGCATCAGTGGTGAAGGCGAAGGTTTGGCCGGACTGACCGCACGCCAGTCGCACTCGGCCATCGACGAAGCTGATTTGGTCGTGTTCGTGGTCGATGCCAAGCACGGCCCGAGCACGGTGGACGAAGGCATCCTGCGTTCCCTGCGTCGCAGCAGCAAGCCGGTGCTGCTGGTGCTCAACAAGATCGATGCTGCCGATCCGCACGAGGCCATGGCCGAGTTTGCGCGCTTTGGTGTGGGTACGGTGATCACGACGTCCTCGGCGCACCGTCGAGGTCTGGATGACCTGCTGTCGGCGATTGAAGCGACGTTGCCGACCGAAGTCGAAGCGGTCGAATCGGTCGAAGCGCCCGAAGACCCGGAACGCCTGCGCCTGACCATCGTCGGACGCCCCAATGTCGGCAAATCCACGCTGGTGAATCGCTTGCTAGGCGAGGAGCGGGTCATTGCCTCGGATGTTCCTGGAACGACGCGCGACGCCATTGCCGTGGATCTGGACCGCGATGGCCGCAAGTACCGCCTGATCGACACCGCCGGCATCCGGCGCAAGTCCAAAGTCGATGAAGTGGTCGAAAAGTTCAGCATCATCAAGACGCTGGAGGCCATCGACAAGGCCCAGGTGGTGATCTTGATGGTGGACGCCAGCGAAGGCATCACCGATCAGGATGCGAGCGTGCTGGGGCTGGTTCTGAATGCCGGTCGCGCCATGGTGATCGCAGTCAACAAATGGGATGGGCTGTCGGACTATCAGCGCGAGCAAACCCGCGCAGCCCTCGATCGGCGTCTGGACTTCGTGCCCTGGGCTGAGCACGTGATGATTTCGGCGCAGAAAGGCTCGGGCCTGCGCGAGTTGATGGCTGCTGTCGAACGCGCGCGGCGCTCGGCCGGATTCCAGTTCAGCACGGCGGATCTGACCCGCGTGATCGAAGCTGCTGTCACCGAGCATCAGCCGCCACCGGTCGGTGGTGGCACGCCCAAACTGCGCTTTGCCCACCCCGGCGGCACCCATCCACCCACCGCTGTCATTCACGGCAATCGGGTGAAGCAGTTGGCCGATAACTACAAACGCTATCTGGAAAACTACCTGCGCAAGCACTACAAACTGGTCGGAACACCGCTCAAGCTGGAGTTCCGACAGGGTGAAAATCCCTATGCCGGCAAGAAGAACACCCTCACCGACAGCCAGTTGCGCAAACGCAAGCGCCTGTTGCGCCACGTGAAGAAGTGAGGCTTTTCTGCGTGTTGGCTCGATGGCCATGTACCATGCCGGCGATTTCCGTTTCATGCAGGACCCGCCCATGACCGCACGCCTTCTCGATGGCAAACGCATTGCCGAGCAATTGCTGGATGACATCGCCGCCAAGGTGGCGCAACGCCTTGCGATGGGCAAGGCTGCGCCGGGTCTTGCTGTGGTGTTGGTGGGTGCCGACCCGGCTTCGGCCGTCTACGTGCGCAACAAGCGGCGTGCGTGTGAGCGGGTGGGCTTTGCCTCCTTCGACTTCGATTTGCCGGCCACCACCAGCGAGGCCGAGCTTTACGCCCTGATCGATCGCCTCAATGCCGACACTGCGGTGCACGGCATTCTGGTGCAGTTGCCCCTGCCGGTACACATCGACGCCACCGCGCTGATCGACCGCATCCATCCGGACAAGGATGTCGATGGTTTCCATGCCGCCAGCGTCGGGAGATTGGCCTTGCGCCAACCGGGCCTGCGCCCCTGTACCCCGCGCGGCATCATGACCTTGCTCGCCCACACCGATCGCCCGGTGCGCGGGCGCGAAGCGGTCGTGGTGGGTGTCTCCAACCACGTCGGTCGGCCGATGATTCTGGAGCTGCTCATCGCTGGCTGCACCACCACTTGCTGCCATCGGTTCACGCCACCGGAAACCCTGCGTCGACACATCGGTGAGGCCGATATCGTGGTGGTGGCGGCGGGCAAGCCTGACCTCATTCCGGGCGAATGGATCAAGTCGGGTGCTGTCGTGATCGATGTCGGCATCAACCGCATGGACGATGGTTCATTGCGTGGCGATGTCGGCTTCGCCGCTGCGGCCGAACGGGCGTCGTGGATCACGCCGGTACCGGGCGGCGTCGGCCCGATGACCGTGGCCACCTTGGTGCAGAACACCCTGGATGCGGCCAACGCGGCCGAGTGATCGCGTGTCGAGCCTCATGGCGAACAGCACTCGAATTCGCGTCCTGCACTTCGTCACCGGCGGCTTTTCCGGCGGCGCCACTCAGGTGGCGATCCAGTTGGTCAAGGCCGCGCACGCGAGCGAGCGGATCGAGCCACTCCTGGTACTGAGGAAGAAGTCACGCACGCCTGCCGCACGCATCCACGAACTGGAGCAACAGGGCGTGCCTTTGCACCTCGTGCCGGGCTGGTCGCATTGGGCCACGATCCATGCGCTGGTGAAGTTGTGCCGGCAGTTCCGCCCCGACGTGCTGGTGGCACATGGCTTCAGTGAGCACCTATGGGGTCGCTACGCCGGCCTGCTGGCCAAGGTGCCGCATCTGGTGCACGTCGAACACAACACCCGCGAACGCTACAGCCGTTGGCGTCTGGCGCAAACGCGCTGGCTGGCGCATCGTACCGATCGCATCGTGGGCTGTTCGGAAGGCGTGCGGCAGGTCTTGCTGGACATGGGTATGCCCGAGGATCGCACGGTGGCCATTCCCAATGGCATCCAGCTCGATGCCTTTGCCAACGTGCCATCCCACCCGTATTCGTCGCGCATTCCCGGCATCGTGATGGTGGCCCGATTCTCCAAACAGAAAGACCACGCCACCGTGTTGCGCGCGGTGGGCCTGTTGAAGGCGCGTGGCTTCCGGGTTCCGCTGCAATTTGCCGGCGGCGGCAAGGCCGTGCATCGCACGCCCTTGGAGCGGCTTGCGCGTGAGCTCGGCATCGAGGATCAGGTCGAGTTTCTCGGTGTGGTGCGCGATGTGCCACAGCGCTTGATGCAACACCAGTTCAGCGTACTCGGCACCCATTACGAAGGCATGCCACTGGCCTTGCTGGAAGGCATGGCAGCCGGCTGCGCGGTCATCGGCAGCGCCGTGCCGGGTGTGCGCGAAGTGCTGGAGGATGGTGTCGATGGGCGTCTGGTGCCCGAATCCGATCCGGCAGCGATGGCCGATGCCTTGGAATCCCTGCTGCGCAATCCGGCCCAAGCGCAGGTCATGGCAACAAATGCGCGTCGGGTGGCCCTTGAACGTCATGGTCGAGCCTTGATGAATCAACGCTACGAAGACCTGTTCGTGGCCTTGGCAATGCCGTTCGCCGGCGCCTGACGCCCGCCCTCAACCGTGGCGTCGGTGCCACGCCACGGCGCTGTCGAGGATGACATCCAGCCCGCGTTTCGGCTTCCAGCCCAAACGTCTCTCGGCGGCATCGGCACGCGCTACCAGGGTTGCCGGATCACCCGCTCGCCGTGGATGCACCTCCACCTGTGGCGCACCATCACAACGCGCTTGGCAGTGCGCGATCACCTCGCGCACCGAATGGCCTTGGCCGGTGCCGAGGTTGAAGGCGTGCCAGCCCGCGTGTGAATCCAGAAAACCCAGCGCCAGCAGGTGCGCCTCGGCCAAGTCCTCGACATGGATGTAATCACGCACGCAGGTGCCGTCGGCGGTGTCGTAGTCATCGCCGAAAAGTTGGACCGGGCCGCGTGCCGGATCGAGCGCGGCGCGGATGATGTTCGGAATCAGATGACTCTCGGGTTCGTGCGCTTCGCCCAGCTCACCCTCGCCATCGGCCCCCGCGGCGTTGAAATAGCGCAAGCAGACCGCCCGCAGACCGTGGGCACGGCAGTACTCGGCAATGGCGCGTTCAGCCATCCACTTGCTGAGGCCATACGGATTGATTGGTCGGGCAGGGTGGGTCTCATCGATTGGCACATGGTCGGGATTGCCATACACCGCCGCGGTGGACGAGAACACCAGACGATCAACGCCGGCATCACGCATGGCATCCAGCAGGTTGATCGTGCCGGCGACGTTGTTGCGCAGGTACAGGCCCGGTTCGCGCACCGATTCGGCCACCAGCGAACGCGCCGCGAAGTGCACCACGGCCGTGATGGGATACCGTTTGAAAACCTGAGTCAGTGTCGATTGATCGAGCAGATCACCGACTTCCAATGGCCCCCAACGCACCGCCTCGCGGTGGCCGGTGGAGAGGTTGTCGAAGCACACCGGCATCACGCCCGCGCCCGCCAGCCGCTTGCACAGGTGCGAACCGATGTAGCCGGCGCCACCGCAGACGAGAACGTGTTGCTGCATGGGTTTGCACTCAGGCTGGATCGTGCGCGCGGCGCGGTGAAGGAACGGTCAGTATGGCAGCATCAGTCCGTAGTAAAATGCCCGGCTACCTCCACACAAGCAGGTACCGCCGATGCTGCGCATTTTGGCCGAAGCTCTGACCTACGACGATGTTTCCCTCGTTCCCGCTCATTCCATCGTCCTGCCCAAGGATGTTTCCCTCGAAACCCGTCTGACGCGCGATCTGCGCCTGCGCATTCCGCTGGTTTCAGCCGCGATGGATACCGTCACCGAAGCGCGACTGGCCATCGCCATGGCCCAACTGGGCGGCATCGGCATCATCCACAAGAACCTCTCGGTCGAGCAGCAGGCTGCCGAAGTTCGGCAGGTGAAAAATTACGAAGCCGGTGTCATTCGCGAGCCCTTCACGGTGGGGCCGCAAACCTCGATCGGCGAAGTCCTCAAACTCACCCGCGCCCGCAACATTTCCGGTGTGCCGGTGGTCGAGAACGGCCAGTTGGTGGGTATCGTCACCGGTCGCGACATGCGTTTTGAAACCAAGCTCGACGACCCGGTGCGCAACATCATGACGCGCAAGGAGCGCCTGGTGACGGTGCGCGAGGGCACGAGCGAGGATGAAGTCATTCAACTCCTGCACAAGCACCGCATCGAAAAAGTGTTGGTGGTCAATGATGCCTTTGAGCTGCGTGGCCTGATCACGGTCAAGGACATCCAGAAAGCCCACGACTTCCCCAACTCGGCCAAGGACAAGGACGAACAGCTTCTGGCCGGCGCGGCGGTGGGTGTGGGTGGTGACACCGAAGCGCGGGTCGAAGCACTCGTTGCCGCTGGCGTGGATGTGCTCATCGTCGATACCGCGCACGGCCATTCGCAGGGCGTGATTGAGCGGGTGAACTGGGTCAAGAAGCACTATCCGCAGGTGCAGGTCATCGGCGGCAACATCGTCACCGGCGATGCCGCGCTGGCCTTGATGGATGCCGGCGCCGACGCGGTGAAAGTCGGCGTGGGTCCAGGTTCCATCTGCACCACGCGCGTGGTGGCGGGCGTGGGCGTGCCGCAGGTCACGGCCGTCAGCCTCGTGGCCGAGGCACTCAAGGATCGTATCCCGTTGATCGCCGATGGCGGCATCCGCTACTCGGGTGATCTCGGCAAGGCACTGGTCGCAGGCGCCTCCAGCATCATGATCGGAGGCCTGTTCGCCGGCACCGAAGAAGCACCGGGACAGGTCGAACTGTTCCAGGGCCGCAGCTACAAGAGCTATCGCGGCATGGGCAGTCTGGGTGCGATGGAGAAGGGCAGCAAGGATCGCTACTTCCAGGATTCCGCCGACGCCGACAAGCTCGTGCCCGAAGGCATCGAAGGCCGCGTGCCCTATCGTGGCCCGGTCGGCAACATCGTGCACCAGCTCGTGGGCGGATTGCGCGCGACGATGGGTTATGTCGGCTGCGCCACGATTGAGGACATGCGCACCCAGCCGCAACTGGTGCGCATCACCGGCGCCGGCCAACGCGAAAGCCACGTCCACGATGTCCAGATCACTAAGGAACCGCCGAATTATCGGATGGGGTGATTGGGTCGGGAATCGAGAGTGGAGAATCGGGAATCGTGAAAGCAGGTTTCGGGCGCGATCAAACACCCGCGAGAACTTGAACCCGGCCATTGAAGACGAACCCGCACAACCGACAGGTTCTTGGCCACACGTCCGAATGAACAACCAACTGACTAAGAACGAGAGCGTACGGTGAGCACTTCCGATTCCCGATTCCCGATTCCCGATTCCCGTCTCCACACCGACAAAATCCTGATCCTGGATTTCGGCGCGCAGTACACCCAGCTGATCGCTCGACGCATCCGCGAGTTCGGGGTGTATTGCGAAATCTGGGCCTGGGACCACGATCCAGCCGAGATCGCCGCCTTCGCGCCCAAGGGCATCATCCTGTCCGGTGGCCCTGAATCCACCACCTGCGCCGATTCGCCGCGAGCGCCGCAGGAAGTGTTCGACCGTGGCGTGCCCGTGCTGGGCATCTGCTATGGCATGCAAACCATGGCGGTGCAGTTGGGTGGCGCCACCGAAGCGGCCGATCAACGTGAATTCGGTCATGCCGAGGTCAACGTGGTGGCGGCAGATCGCCTGCTGGATGGGCTCAAGGATCACATCGGTTCGCCACCGAAGCTGGATGTGTGGATGAGTCACGGCGATCACGTTTCGCGTGCACCCAATGACTTCGTCGTCACCGCCAGCACGCAGCGCATTCCGATAGCGGCCTTCGCCAACGATGCCAAACGCTGGTATGGCGTGCAGTTTCACCCCGAAGTCACCCACACCAAACAGGGCGGGGCGCTGCTCAAGCGTTTCATCACCGAGATCTGCGGCTGCGCCACCTTGTGGACCGCCGCCAACATCATCGACGACCAGATCGCCCGCGTGCGCGAGCAAGTGGGCAGCGACGAAGTGATCCTTGGTCTTTCCGGGGGCGTTGATTCTTCGGTCGTCGCCGCGCTTTTGCATCGCGCCATCGGTAGCCAGCTCACCTGTGTGTTCGTCGACACCGGCCTCTTGCGCTATCAGGAAGGCGATCAGGTCATGAGCACCATGGCCGAGCACATGGGCGTCAAAGTCATCCGCGTCAACGCCGCCGACCGCTACTTCAAAGCCTTGGCCGGCGTCACCGACCCCGAAGCCAAACGCAAAATCATCGGAGGCCTCTTCATCGACATCTTCGATGAAGAATCCGCCAAACTCGCAAACGCCGAGTGGCTCGCACAAGGCACCATCTATCCCGACGTGATCGAATCGGCCGGCAGCAAAACCGGCAAGGCCCACGTCATCAAGAGCCACCACAACGTCGGCGGCCTGCCGGCGCACATGAAGCTGAAACTGGTCGAGCCCTTGCGCGAATTGTTCAAGGACGAAGTGCGTCGCATCGGTGTCGAACTCGGCCTGCCGCGCGAAATGGTGTATCGCCATCCGTTCCCCGGCCCGGGGCTTGGCGTGCGCATCCTTGGCGAAGTCAAAGCCGAATACGCCGCCATCCTCGCCCGCGCCGATGCCATCTTCATCGAAGAGCTTCGCAACAGCGGCTGGTACGACAAAACCAGCCAGGCCTTTGCCGTGTTCCTGCCGGTGAAATCCGTCGGCGTGGTGGGCGACGCCCGCGCCTACGAATGGGTGATCGCCCTGCGCGCGGTGGAAACCATCGACTTCATGACCGCCCACTGGGCGCATCTGCCCTACGACCTGCTCGACACCGTATCCAGCCGTATCATCAACGAGATACGCGAAGTTTCTCGCGTCGTTTACGACATCAGCGGCAAGCCGCCGGCCACCATCGAGTGGGAATGATTCCGCGTCTGGCACAGCCAGGCACCTGATGGCATGAAATGCCGCTAAGCCCGCGTAATTGCGGGCTTTTTTTTGTTTGTGTTTGGCACGATCTGGCAACGGGAGGAAGCGCCAAGCACCGTT
>DASSYF010000039.1:0-25372 GCA_035703435.1 Chiayiivirga sp.
CTCAAGCGCGAGTGCGGCCTGCATGAAAAGGTTTGAATCATGAGTGCCGATGCACCCTTGTTTGCCCTGTTCGCGGACTTGCGCGAGCGTGCCGTGCTGGTGGTCGGCGCAGGTTCGGTCGCGCGTCGCAAGGTTCAGGCCTTGCGCCATGCCGGCGCCAAGGTCACGGTCGGCGCGCCCGTGATCGATGAGCAACTCCAGGCCTTGAACGCGAGCGGTGCGATCGAGATCATCCACGGCAAGTTCAGCCCGGAATGGCTGGATCGGAAATTCTGGTTGGTGGTGGCGGCCACCAATGACGATGCCATCAATCAGACCGTGGCCGAGGCCGCCGAAGCGCGGCGCCTGTTCGTCAACGTCGTGGATGATGCGCGCCGCTCCAGCGTGCAGTTGCCGGCGATCGTGGATCGCGGCCATTTGCAGATCGCCATTTCCAGCGGTGGCGGCGCACCGATGCTGGCGCGACACCTGCGTCGGCAGCTGGAAAGCTGGTTCGATTCGAGCTGGGGTGTGCTGGCACAGCTTTTGACCGAGAAACGTGCGCTGATTCGCCAGCGTCTGCCCGAACTCGGACCGCGCCGCACCTTCTTCGAGCGCCTGCTGGCCGGACCGATCCAAAGTTTGTTGCGTCGACGGCAGTTCGAGGCCGCACAGCAGCTCCTGCAAAACGCGCTGGAACGCCCGCAAGCCCTGCCGCAGGGATCGGTCACCCTCGTCGGTGCCGGCAGTGGTGATCCGGGTTTGATTACCCTCAATGCGCTGCGTGCACTCAATCGCGCCGATGTGATCCTGCATGACCGATTGGTCAGCGCCGAGGTGCTGCAATTGGCGCGACGCGACGCCCACTTCATCGAAGTCGGGAAAACCGGACATGGCGCGAGCACCTCGCAGGATGCCATCCACGCCCTGATGCTCGAACACGTTCGTGCTGGCCGGCATGTGGTGCGCCTCAAAGGCGGCGATGCGTTCGTGTTCGGCCGGGGCGGCGAGGAATTGCAGTTCCTGCGTCAACACGGCATCCGCTACGAGGTCGTACCCGGCATCACCGCCGCACTGGCCTGCGCGGCCTATGCCGGCATCCCGCTCACCCATCGTGAACACGCGCAGGAAGTTCGGCTGATCACGGCTCACAACAAGGATGCACTGACGCCGTCTGATTGGCTGTCATTGGCGCAACCCAAGCAAACCTTGGTGTTCTACATGGGCGTGGCGATGCTCGATCGCATTCGTGCGCACTTGCTCGATGCCGGATTGGCTGCGGGCACGCCGGTCGCACTGGTGGAAAACGGTTCGCAGGCCAATCAGCGTGTCGCGGTCGGCGATCTGCATGGCCTGTGTGAACTGGCGCAGGCGCATCGCATCAGCGCACCGGCCTTGTTGATCGTGGGTGAGGTCGCGGCCTTGGCCACGCAATTGCACTGGTTCGGTGCGCCGCCCTTGCAGGCCAACGCATCGAAGGCCTTGTCGCAGGCGGCTTGAAGTTCCGACTGCATCAGGGCAAGACCGACGTCCAATCGCGGGTGGCAAATTTTTCCAAGGCCAGATTCTCGGCCGCCTGCCACTCGTGCGCGCTCACGGTGTCGTCGATCAGGCCGTGGCGCTGACGGAAGGTTTCGACCATCGAGTCAACGACTTGCGCCCGCGACAGGCCGGTCTGGCTGCGCAAGGGATCCACCCGTTTGGCGGCACTGGCGGTGCCCTTGTCGGACAGCTTCTCGCGCCCGATTCGCAGCACCTCCAGCATCTTGCCGGCATCGATGTCGTAGGCCATGGTGACGTGATGCAACACCGCCTTGCCGCGTCGCGCCTGCGCCGCACCGGCGATTTTTCCCGACGCCGAAGCGATGTCGTTGAGCGGTTGATACCAGGCCTCGATGCCCATCCGGCCGAGGGCATCGAGCACCCAGGCATCCATGTGCGCGTAGGCATCCTGAAAACTCATGCGCGCGACCAATGACAGCGGTGCGTAGAGCGAATAGGTGATGGTATTGCCCGGCTCGATGAACATCGCGCCACCGCCACTGATGCGTCGAACCACGTCGATGGCGTGACGCGTGGCGCCATCGGCATCGACTTCGTTGCGCAGGGATTGGAAGCGTCCGATCACCACGGTTGAACTGGCCCATTCCCAGATGCGCAGGGTCGGCGCGCGGCGTCCGGCAGCCACTTCGTCAAGCAAAACTTCGTCCAGTGCCATCTGCAAGCTCGGGCCGAGCGCCGGCCCTTGCAGCAGCCGCCAGCCAAGATCGTTCCAGGCTTCGTGACTCATGCCGGATTCTCCGAATTCAACGCGCGAACCACGGCCACCGCCACACCCTGCGCGGTGATGCCATAGGCCTGCGCGCCGGCCATGGCTTTCTCCACCGACGCACTGAACGCCGACTCGCCGGCCTCGACCGGCATGCCGATCAAGGCACGGTCGATATCGGCCAGCACCGAGTCGGGTTCGAGAAAGAAATCGCCACTGATTTGAACCTTGTGGAGGCGCCCATCGCGCACCTCCAAATCCGCCACCACCAGCTTGCCGCCGGGCACCTTGTATTCACCGTGCACGCCTGTCCTCCTGTCTCGATCCGCCGTCGCGCTCATCAGGGTTTGGTGGCTTCGCGTGCGAATACGCGCTCACCGCCCACCCAGGTTTCCAACACCTGTGTATTCCAGAGCTTTTCTGGTGCATCAGCAAAGATATCGTGATCCACGACGATGAAATCCGCCCATTTGCCCGGCTCCAGCGAGCCCAGTTGGTGTTCCTGATGCGCCGCGTAGGCCGCGCCCAGGGTGAAGGCGTGCAGAGCCTGCACCAAGCTCAGACGCTGCTCGGGATACCAGCCGCCATCTGGATGATTTTCATGGTCCTGACGTGTCACGGCGGCGTGCAGCCCGAAGAAAGGATTGGGTGACTCCACCGGAAAATCCGAACCCGCAGACAGCGGCGTGCCCTGATGCAGGAAACGCTGCCAGGCATAGCCGCCGAGGATGCGCTGGGGCCCCACCCGATCCTCGGCCATGTTCATGTCGGAGGTGGCGTGCGTGGGCTGCATCGAGGCAATCAATTTCAACGGCAGAAAGCGCGGGATGTCATCCAGATTCACGATCTGCGCGTGCTCGATGCGATTGCGCAGCTCCGGTCCTCTTTCGACCTGTTTGTAGGCCGCGGCAAAGGCATCCAGCACCTGCCGGTTGCCGGCATCGCCGATGGCGTGCACGCCAACCTGGAAGCCCTTGGACATGGCTTTCACCAGCATCGCAGTGAGGCTTTTAGTGTCGTTGAACAAGAGGCCGCGATTGCCCGGATCATCCGAATACGGCTCCAGCATCGCCGCACCGCGACTGCCCAGCGCACCATCGGAATACAGCTTCACCGAGCGAACCGTGAGGTGGTCCTTGCCAAGGCCGAGTACCGACCCCTGGGCTGCAATCTGATCGAAGTCCTCACCCACGCCGCCGATCATGGCGTAGATGCGCGCGCTCAGGCGCCCCGCCTCGGCCTCCTGCCGGTACAGCGCATAGGTTTGCGCATCGATGCCGGCATCGTGCACACCCGTCAGACCCACGCTGGCCATTTTTTTCAGCGCCGCATGCAAGGCGGCGCGTGACTGCTCGGGCGTACCGGGCGGAATGCGCGATTCGACCAAGGCCATCGCCGCATCCACCAATACGCCGGTGGCTAGGCCATCGGGCCCGCGTTCGATTCGGCCGCCGACGGGATCCGGCGTGTTGGCGTCGATGCCGGCCTGCTTGAGTGCCAGCGTGTTGGCCCAGCCCGCATGCCCATCGACCCGGCTCAACCACACGGGTCGATCACTCACTGCGCGATCCAGTTCGGCTGCCGTAGGAAAGCGGCCCAGCTTCCAGATCACCTGATTCCAGCCGCGCCCGGTGATCCAGGCCGCGTCCTTGTGCGCGCCGGCCCACGCACGAATGCGCCCAAGGGCTTCGTCCACATTGCGGGTGCCAACCAGATCGACTTCGGACAACGCCCAACCCAGCCCCATCACATGCCCATGACCATCGATCAATCCCGGCAGGAGCGTGCGCCCCTGTCCATCCAGCAGCGTGGCATCCGGCGCCTGTTTCGACAGCGCTTCGCGGCTGCCCGTGGCAACGACCTTGCCGGCATCGATCAACAGCGCCTCGAAACGCTGCAGCGCGCCCGTACTGTCCAGGGTGTAACCATTGACCGGTGCGATCAGGGTGGCCGCGGCCTGCGCCTGGGCACAGCAGACCCACATCGACACCAACAACAGCCAGCGAATCGTCATGGAGATGTCCTCGTCACAGTCAGTGCCACCATTGTGACCCGGGTACTGCGCAATCGGTAGCCGAACCGCGCACGATGCCTTCCAAAAAAAATCAGCCGTTGCACAATCGAGTCGCACTACAACATTTGCATTATTCTCACTGTGTGGAAACGTGAACACAGGATCTTCGACTGGAGCAATCGGGAATGGCATCGTTGAACATCAGCACGGGCGACCTCCCCCCAGAGATCGCACGGGTTTTCCAATCCATGCTGAAAGTGGTCGACGGGAGATCGATCGCGAGCTGGAGTACGTCCGGTGTCGAACAGGCTGACGTCTTGGTCACGCACGCCGGTGGAAACGCCGAAATCATCGACGATTGGGGTCGTAGTGGAAAGCCCATCGTGATGGTGCTGGATGACAGCCACAGCTGGGCTCCCACGCCGTTCACGCTCCGCCACCCATTCCGGATCATGCAACTGTTGAACTTGCTTGATCAGGTCGCAGAGGCGACCAACACGAAAACGATGAAGCCCCCCGACCGGCGGTCATCGGCCATCGATGCCTCGTGGTCGGCGATCGCCATGCTTCAGCAAACCTTGGCGAGCCTCTGCGAGCGCAGTCAGTATCGACTCGTTACACAAGCAGGGCGCACCTGCTGGATCAGCAAAGGCCAGATTCACGCTTTGCCCGATACCTGGTCCACTCTTCAAGCAGGTCCGGTTCACTGGATGACATTTGAATCCACGAAGGAACTGCCACCACCCGATGCCGTCGCAATGTCAGTCAGTGATGCAGGCTGGTTGTTCGGCATGTCCGCGCCAGCTGGCTTGGCACCGTGGCTCCAGCGCGACGATTCCTATGGCCTGCGTCGCTGGCCAGATTTCGGCCGGCTCGCTCGAAATGGCGGAATGATGGCGATGTGTGCCTTGCTGGCCAACCGCGCATGTACGGTGGCCGAGCTGGCGCGCAAAGGAGAACAACCCCTTGTCGAGGCCGAGCGATTGCTGACCGCCCTTTCCCTGGCTGGATTGTTGAACACCGTGACCCACGATGCGACACCCCTTGCCGCCGCAAGCCCATCGCCCACGCCTGCAGGAAAGCCAGCCTGGATGCGCCTTGTCGGCGAACTGCGTCGGCACTTGGGGATGGGCGCATGAGTGCCATCGATGAGTTCAAGATCGTCTTCACCGGCCCAATGGGTGCCGGCAAAACGACCGCCATTGCAGCCATCAGCGAAGTTCCACCGGTGCGGACCGAGGTCAACAACAGCGACCGCATGAGTCATGAGAAAGAATCAACCACGGTTGGATTCGATCTGGGTCGCATCACGCTTCCCAATGGCCGCGTCGTGCGTCTATACGGCACGCCGGGACAGGCGAGATACCGATTCATGTGGAACATCCTCGGCGCGGGAGCGGCCGGCGCCATCATCCTGCTCGATGCGTCCCAGCCGGGCGCAGGGGTGCAGCTGGATCAGTTCGTCGACACCTTTGCGCCTCTGGTTCCACCGGGCGCCATCGTGGTGGGCGTCGGTCGCACCGAGCAACCGGGGGCAACGAACAGCGCCACGTTTGCAACGCGGCTCGCAAATCGTGGGATCCTGGTTCCGGTCATCTCGGTTGATGTCCGTCAGGCTGACGACGTGCGCATCCTGGTGCGTGCTTTGGTCTGCATTCTGGAAGCGCAGATGAAACATGGAGAACTGGCATGAGCGCACGAATGCCCGGTCGCGTGGAGCGAGAGGTGCTGCGCCGCCATCTCGAAGCCTTGGGTGAGCTACGTGGAGTGCGCGGTGCCGTGCTGTTCTCGCCCGACGGGTTCGAAGTCGCGTCATATTCGGTCGATAAGGAAGCTTCGATGCGTCTGGCGGCCATCGGAAGTTCGCTCGCCGCCTTGGGTAGCGCCATCGCCTCGGAAGCCGGACTGGACAGCTTCGACCGCACCTTGATCGAAGGTCACGGCGGCACCGTGATGATCACGCGTGTCGACGGAGAAGCTGGCCTGGCCTTGGCAGTCATCGCCAATCCGGATGTGGTGCTCGGCCGTCTCCTGTGGGGCAGCAAGCACTGCTGCGATGAAATCCAGAAGACCCTGCAGAACGAAACCGTGCAGTCGTCGAGGCAACCTGCACGTTGATCAACACGCCTCGCAATGCAAAAAAGGAAGTAACACCATGGCAAACATCAAAGACAGCCTCAACAAACTCCTTGCCACGGACGGCGCCATGTGCGCGGCCATCGTCGACTCAGACAGTGGCATGGTCCTCGGTCAGGCAGGCACCGGCCTGGACCTGGAATTGGCTGCCGCCGGCAATACCGAAGTCGTTCGCGCCAAGCTCAAGACCATGAAGTCCCTGGGCCTCGACGATCACATCGAAGACATCCTCATCACCTTGACCAAGCAATATCACATCATCCGCCCCGTCGCCTCCAAGGCCGGACTGTTCGTCTATGTGGTGCTTGACAAGTCGCGCTCGAATCTCGCCTTGGCGCGCCGCAACATTCAGGATGTGGAACAAGCCCTGGAGCTCTGATCCAGCGCGGCACCGACACGCAACCACTCGCACCGGGTAATCATGCCCGTTGTGCCCGACGAGCGACATGCAGTGTGTCGCTCGTCGCATCAACCTCACACGCCACGTTCGCAAGCCCTCGGCGACCATGCGCCGAGGCATTGGAGTGCCGTCGCGCGCGAACGCCTACGCGCATGTTGATCGTTGACGCGACATGACCGTCCAAACCGGCGCACTTTTGAGCACCACCTGAACGCGCAAAGCGGACCGTGACGAATGGCATGGTTCAATCAACGTACGTCTGCGTACAGTTGAACCGTAGTTGACCGTCAGGCTTGATCCGAGCGTTTGCTTATGGTGCGTTTTCGGCGTTCTGGCGTCTCATGGGATGGGGTGTCGTTCGTGAACGTCACGATACGAATGGCCACCACGATTCGGGGCACCGATTCACTACCACCATTCGCATTGGAGCTTCTTGCTTGCTTCCTCTACCCAGTCGTCGCATTGCGGGTGCCAGTTGCCGCGCGCAGTTTCCATGCTTCATCGGGATCGAGTCACTGTCGGCATCTGATCTCACCTTGGCACGCAACTATCTGCAGCAGCTTTCCGCTCGTCTGGAAGCACAGCTGATTCCGACCCAGGACGGCTTGCATGACATTGCCTTGGAATATCACGGTGACAGCATGCGACTGTTCCATCCTCGGCATGCGCCGGTGATCTTTCCTGCGCCGCTGCGGCTACCGAGCTTGGGCGAGGCTTTGGGCCAGTTGCTATCCACCGTCATGTTGAACTTCAGCCCTTCGGGCCAGCCAGAGAACTTGCAGGAACTGCTGCTGCCCAATGTACGCGTTGCGGGCCCGCTCCTCGTACGTGGTGCCGGGTTTGGCGACATCGTCATCGGCCCGCTGTATCGCTATGCCTGGACGATGCTCTCGCGTGACGAACTCTTGACCGCGATATCGCGCAGTTCGGGCATATCGGAGTATCAGCCCATTGCGTTCGACGAGTACCGCCAGATCGTCAACGACCGCGCCCATAGACCAGTATCCATCGAAGAGATCTGCTGGGCGCTCGACACCGACGCCGTACTGGGCCCTCATCGTGCGCACTGGGCCCAGCGCAAAACACTCACCTTGTGCCTCTCCAGTTGGCCAAACCTCTCTCGCCAACCGGACCACGAAGCCTGGCTTCGCGTACTGAGCAGACTGAGCAAGCCGCTTACGGTCGCCGAGCTCGAAAGCAAGATGACCCAGGCCGGAATCAATTTCAAAGAATCCGCCAACAAACTGATTTTGTTGGTGATATTCAGACATCTTCGCCTATCGTACGACGACACTCCAACACGGTATCAACCGGCGCAGCCGGTCACCACACACACGCGTGTCATCGCACGACTGCGACAGCACTTGCGCGCAATGATTTCCTGAATCCCGTTGGAGCTACCGCATGAAAATCCTCTTCGTCGGCCCTCCTGGTGCGGGTAAATCCACAGCCATCCGCGCCGTCAGCGACTATCCCCCGATCAGTACCGAGGTGCCCTCCTCCGATGAGAAGCGGATGACCACCGTGGCGATGGACGTCGGCGAGATCGAGCTGGGTGCGGATGAACCGGTTCGACTCTATGGCATCCCGGGTCAGGACCGATTTGACTTCCTGTGGCCGATGGTTTCCGAAGGCGCCATGGGGGCTTTGTTCCTGATTGACGCATCCCACCCGAACCAATTCGACGCGCTGAACGACTATCTGGACAATTTTTCGTCGTTGGTCGCCGCCGTACCCTGCCTCGTCGTCATCACACGCAGCGACATCGCACCCACTGCACCGCGCGCCCATGCCGTGGTCGAGCATCTCGCGTCACGCGGCCTGAATCTGGCCGTCATCGAGGCTGACATGCGCGACAAGCGCGATGTGCTCTACCTCCTTGGCCTGTTACGGACCCTGATCGAAACCACACCCGAGTCGCCCAAACCATGAACATCGTCACTCACTCAGACGCCTTGCGCCTGCAACGCCACTTCGATCCCGAGCATCAGGCCCAATGCATCCAGCACTTGCACGACATGTTTGACCAAATGCGGGCCCTGCAATGCAGCTTGATTGCAACCGTTGATGGCCATCGTCTCGCGGCGGCACACCGCATCGAGGTCAACACCGCTCGTCTTTCGGCCATCGTCGGATCGCTATGCGGACTGGGCGAAACCCTGGTGAGAGAAACGGGCCATGAACATTTTCGGGACGTACTGATTACCTCCAGTAGCGGGATTTCGGTCATCCAGCGCCTTCCCTCACCTGGGCAGCGCCTGATCGTGCTGAGCGCGTGCGATTCGAGCACCAACCTCGGTATCGCATCCAATCTCACTCGGCGCCTCGCCAATGAACTGGCGCGCCTGCACTATTCTGCTCCGCCCTATTCCGACGCACCCATCCGGCTGCAGCAATCGATTTGAAGGCCGAAGCCCGCTCGATCCAGCGTCAACTTCAACGTCGCGCAGGGCTCCCCCATCCCACACGCGGGTTCATTCGAGCGCGCGCCCTGACCCGCGATGCGCTGCGTCCGCGCATTCAATTCGCTGATCAGACATCTCGTTCGCCGGTCATGACAACACGCACAATGCCTTCGCTTCACCGCATCAATCCACGACAATGACAGGCCGTACCTGTCCAAGGAAGTCCCCCGCGTGAAACATCGAGTCCTGGCCCTCGCCGGTGTGATGCAAGGCCTTGGCCTTGCGCGTGAGTGTGCGCGTGACGGCACCGCAAACGAGGCCGACCTCAGCGCTTCGCTGGCCTCGGTGTTTCGCATCGATGCCGACTCGGTCGAGGCGGTGTACGGCTCGGCGGGTCTCATGCGTCCTGGGCTGGAACTGCTGGTGCGCCAGCTCGCTGGTGGGGCGCAACGCGATCCCGTGCTCAGCAAGATGGCCACCACGGTGCTGCACATCGAGCGCCAATTGCATGGGCGTTCCGACCTGATGAAGGTCTTGCACGAGGGCATCGTCGATGCCAGCCGCCAGCGCGAGCATTTTGGCGTCAACCACGCCAACGTGATTGCACGCTTGGGCGACATTTATGCCCACAGCATCAGCCTGCTGCCCTTGCGCGTCTTGGTGCAAGGCAACCCCCACCAGCTCCAACAAGACGCCGTGGTGGCACGGATTCGCGCCTGTCTTCTGGCCTCGGTGCGCTCGGCGGTGCTGTGGCGGCAATTGCACGGCAGCTATTGGGACTTCATCCTGCGCCGACGCGCCCTGCAGAATGCGGCGCGCAGCTGGTTGCAGGACTGAGCGCGCCATCGACACCCACCAAGCGCAGTGACGTTTGCGCTATGGTGCAAGGCCGTCCCGACCTGCGTGCCCGCCATGCGCCCAAACCTGATTGTTGCCAGTCTGTTGCTGGCCAGCCTCGCCACGGCTCCCCAGACATCACGAGCGGACACCAGTGCCGCCACGCGCACGGTTGAACCGCTGCTGCCCCAGATCACGGCATGGCGGCGCGATTTTCACCAACATCCGGAACTCTCCAATCGCGAAGTGCGTACGGCCAAGGTCGTGGCAGCCGAGTTGGAGAAGCTCGGCTACCGCATCAACACGGGCTTGGCACACACGGGCGTGATCGGCATCCTCGACGGCGGCAAACCCGGACCGAAACTTGCGATTCGCGCCGACATGGATGGTCTGCCGGTCACGGAAGAAGTCGACCTGCCGTTTGCGTCCAAGGCGCGTGGCGAGTACCTCGGCAAGGATGTGGGCGTGATGCACGCCTGCGGCCATGATGCCCACATGGCGATGACCCTGGGTGTGGCCGCAGCCTTGGCGGCACAGCGCGAAAGCCTGCCGGGCAGCGTCATGTTCATTTTCCAGCCCGCCGAAGAAGGCGCGCCTCCGGGTGAAGAAGGCGGTGCGCCCCTGATGGTGAAGGATGGCGTGTTCGAGGTTTTCAAACCCGATGCCATCTTTGGCATGCACGTGGTGAGCGCCTTGCCAGTCGGCACGGTGTCCCTGCGTGAAGGCGGACAGATGGCCAGCTCGGATACCTTCCGCATCGTGGTGCATGGGCGTCAAAGCCACGGCGCCACGCCCTGGGCCGGTATCGATCCCATCGTCACCGCGGCCGAGATCGTCACCGCCGCGCAGACCATCGTCAGCCGCAAGCTCGACATCAACAAGGAACCGGCGGTGGTCACCTTCGGCATCTTCGATGGCGGCTCGCGCTTCAACATCGTGCCTGACAGTGCCGAACTGCAAGGCACGGTGCGGGCTTTTGATCCAGCCATGCGCGAACAAGCCTTGGCGAGCCTGCGCTCCATCGCCGAGCACATCGCCGCCGCACACGGCGCTACCGTCGAGGCGCAGATTCCACTGTCGAAAGACAGCAGCAATCCGGTCAACTACAACGACCCCGAGCTGACTCGCCGCGTGCGCACCAGCCTGCAAGCGGCGCTGGGCGATGCGCAGGTGCAAGAAGCCCGGCGCTGGACCGCCTCGGAGGACTTCCCCCACCTCGGTCGCGCCATCGACGTGCCCAGCGTGTATTTCTTCGTGGGTGCCACACCGGCCAACACCGATCCTGCCACGGCACCGAGCAACCACTCGCCGCGCTTTTACCTCGATGAAGGTGCGCTGCGCGTCGGCAGCACCGCGATGTTGCAAGCGGCACTGGACTATCTCCATGGTCACTGACACCGATTCTGCGCAGCGTCGCCTGCGCTCGCAAAACCACGCAGACACTCCTGCGCGCCTGCATGGGTGCTCAGTTCGCGTGTAGCTGGCGCCAGCGCTGCAGCAATTCTGCCGTCTGCAGTGGCGTGTTCAAGTTTGCCTCCAGACCACTCAGGCAACGAAGGCTGGCATCGAACCAGTCCGCCAACGCACGGGTATCGAGCTGCGCCGTCCGCCCGCTGTCGTGGAGGAGATCACTACCGCCTCGGCCAGCGCGCCGCGCAAGGTGGTCGCGTAACAATTCACCGGCAAAACGCAGTCGCAGGTCGAGTTGATCCGCGCTCCAAGCCGGTGCCAGTTCGGCCACCGTGATGGCGCCGTGTGCCAGTGCCACCAGATCGCGCGCCACGTTCTGACGCAACGCCAGGCCGCCATTGGCCAGATACTGCGCGGCAAGACCGGGATTGCCCTGTGCCGCGTCCAGTGCCTGTGCGGCTTCCGCCGTCGCGTGCCCACCGGCACGCAGGTACGCGCTCGCTTCGACCAGCGGTGGCAGGTCCATGCGTAGAACCTGACAACGGCTGCGGATGGTGGCGGGCAATCGCTGTGGCTGATGCGAGAGCAGGATCAGGTAACGCCCCGGAGGCGGCTCTTCCAGTGTTTTCAACACGGCATTGAACGTGGCGCGATTCATCGCTTCTGCCGGATGGATCAAGGCCACCTGCCCCATCGCCAAGTGCGGGGTGAGCATGAGTTTTTCCGTCAGCCGGCGAATCTGCGCAATCAGAATTTCACGGCGCAGCACAGCGTTGTCGTTGAGCTCCAGGGTTTCTTCGAGCAAGTCCGGGTGCGTGCCGGCCGCCAGCAACTGGCAACTGCGACATTGGCCACACGCATCCGTGGCACTCGGCGAGCGGCACAGAAGCCGGCCCGCCAGCCGCCGCGCCACCGCGAGCTTGCCCAAACCGGCGGGACCGGCCAGCAGCAGGCCATGCGGCAATCGTCCTGCATCCAGCGCGGCCACGGCCTGCGCATAGGTGCGTTGCTGCCACGGCGGCACATCGCGGCTCATGGCAGCGCTTCCAACCACTGATCGATCACCTGACCCAAGTCGGCCAGAACCTGCTCGACGGCCTGACCGGCATCGATCACCCGCCAGCGTTCGGGTTCGGCCGCAGCGCGTGCGCGATAGGTCGCGCGCACGCGTTCGAAAAAGTCCATCGCCTCGTGTTCGATGCGATCGCTCGGACCACGGCCACGCGCCCGCGCCATGCCCTGTTCCACCGGCAGATCGAGCAGGATGCTCAGATCCGGCTTGATGCCACAGGCCCAGCGTTCCAGTTCCGCGATACGACCTCGGTCGATGCCACGGCCGCCGCCTTGGTAGGCAAAGCTGGCATCGGTGAAACGGTCCGACAGCACCAGCGCGCCACGCGCCAGCGCCGGCTCGATGACTTCGTGCACCAGTTGCGCGCGCGAGGCGAACATCAGCAATAGTTCGGTGTGTGCGCACAGTTGCGAGTGATCGCGATCGAGCAGGATGACGCGAATGGCCTCTCCAATCGCCGTGCCGCCGGGCTCACGCACCTGCACCAGCTCGTGCCCGCGTGCACGGATGCGCTCGGCCAGAATGCCCAACGCGGTGGACTTGCCTGCGCCCTCGCCCCCTTCCAGCGTAATCAGTTGACCGCTCATGGCTGGCGAACCTTGCGACGGTATTCAGCCACGGCACGATTGTGTTCGCTCAGGGTGCGCGAAAACACATGGCCTGGACCATCGCCGCGTGCGACGAAATACAGCGCATCGCCCGCCGCCGGATGCAGGCTTGCTTGGATCGCCTCGCGCCCAGGCAACGCGATCGGCGTCGGCGGCAAGCCATCGCGGGTGTAGGTGTTGTGCGGCGTATCGGCTTCCAGATGGGCGCGTGTCAGGCGACCACTGAAGTTGGGGCCCAGCCCATAGATCACGCTCGGATCGGTCTGCAGGCGCATGCCCAAACGCAAGCGCCGCAAAAAAACACCGGCCACCTGCGCGCGTTCCGAAGCCAAGCCGGTTTCCTTTTCCACGATCGATGCCAAGACCAAGGCCTCATAAGGACTGGCCAAGGGCAGGTCCGGTGCGCGATCACGCCAGGCGGTGTTCAAAGCCGTCACCAAGGCGGCATGCGCACGCTTCAATAGCTCGGCATCGGTGGTGCCACGGGTGAATTGGTAGGTCTCGGGCAGAAACAGGCCTTCCGGTCGCGTCTCATCACGGTCGCCGTCGATATCAGCACGCACGCCGAGCTGCGCCATGAGTTCATCCTCGGGCACAGCAGCCAAGGTTTGTACCAACACGGGATCACGCGCCAAGGCCAAGCGCAGCTCGTGCACACTCCAGCCTTCGACGAGGGTGAAACGGTATTGAATGACCTCGCCGCGCCCCAATTTTTCCAGCAGCGACAACGGCGTCATCGAAGCTTCGATCGCGTACTCGCCTGCCTGCACCCGTGCGCCGTGCTCCCACGCCAATGCGCGCCAGTAGAGTTCGTGCACCCCACCATCCAGATGCGTTGCCGCCAGACGCGCCACCACGCCCCGGAACGAGGTGCCGCGGGCAATGTCGATCACCACCGGCTCGGTGCCGACACCCAGGGGCGCGTGGCTGAAACGTTGGTAGTCGCGATACAGCCACGCACCTGCGGCGGCGGTGGCAGCCAGCACCAACAGCAACAAGGCCATCAGCGCACGCACACGCCCGAACTGAACCTGCCGCGCCATCCGCGATGACGACCAGCGTAGTGACGAAAGAATAGGGAAATCGAACATCCGGCAAGGATAGCGGAGGCGAACGTCCGGCATCCGACAAACGCACCGCTTTCGCTCAAATCCAGCCCCGATTCTTGACAGCCGCCCGGCGCGCCGTGCGCGGCTTCAAGAGTCCTTGTCCACAGCCGTCTGAATCAGCTTGAGTGGCTGAACCCGCGGTACGCCACCCAAATTGCGCGCCGGGAAAAAAGTCAGCTCAACTTCCTGGTCGGATGAGGGCAGCCACGGAATCGGATGGATGGGGCCCGGCACACCGCTGAACTCGAAGGAAGCAGTGCCACGCTTCTCCATGGAAGCTCGATCACCAAAAGATGTTTTGAACGACATGGGGATCATGAACGTGCTATCCGCAGTAAGTCCATCGTCCGGTGATAGAGGCTCGAATTTCCAGGTTTCGATTGCGTCCATGGCCGCAGCTTCAAATCGCTTGCGCCACTTCTCTGCCGCACTCTCGGACAGGTAGCTGCGGGACAGACTGGTACGCCAGGGATGCATCTCCAGCACATCACCGTTGGCGTCGATGCGTGCCGCAATCAACAGGTCCGCGCCCAGCCTGTCGCGCAGGGCGTCGAGTGGATATTTTGGCGGCGCAGTCCGGCCACGATGCTGTCGGACTCCAAACACGACATCGGCCAGGCTCAATTGGTATTTTTCGCCATCGATGGGCTGCGCTTGAATTTGCATCAACATCCGCGTTTTGGCCGGCACCGCCTTGCCATCGGCCAGCACCGGCTCAAAGCGCCAGCCCGCTATGGTGCGCGCAATCAGATCCGTCACCGGCTCGGGCAGATCCTTGGTTTCCAATGCGTATTGGAGCACCGCACCTTGGGCATCGATCGAGAGGGTCCCTTGGACGACGAACTCAATCGTCGCAGGCGGCGACTCAGTCTGCGCCATGGCGCATGCAAATAAACCGGGCATCATGATCATCAGCAACACCATGAGATGACGCATGGGTCAAGCTCCGTGTGAAGGTTGGGGACGGGTGATCGTGCGCAGGCCGAAATCGGCAACCTGAATCACGGGTTCCAAGCCTACTGCATGCAAGCCAGACGAGGGCACAGGGCCCCTGTGACCGATGCGGGGCTGGACGAGATGACGGAGCCAAGGGCCGTGGCGATGCCGGCGATGCCCTATCGAACTGGCCCTTGTGATGTAGCAATGGAGCTTGCTCCATTGCCTGCCGAGCAAGCTCGGCAGCTACGTCAGGTTTGGACAATTTAAGGACCGAATCCCTAGTCTGGCAGTCCCAAAGCTCGCAGCAGTCCACGCGCCTTGGCGCGGGTTTCGGCCAGTTCGGCCTCGGGCTGTGAATCGGCCACGATGCCGGCACCGGCGCGAAAACTGGCACGACCATCGTGCAGGGTCAGGCTGCGAATCAGGATATTGAGATCCATCGCACCGCCCGCGCCCAGCCAACCCAGCGCGCCGGTGTAGGCACCACGGCCCTCGCCTTCCAGTTCGGCGATCAATTGCATGCAGCGCACTTTGGGACAGCCGGTGATCGAACCACCCGGGAACACCGCACGCAGCACCGCGCCGGGTGTTGTGCCAGCGCACAAACGTCCGCGCACATTGGAGACGATGTGATGCACGTGGGCGTAGCTCTCCACCACCATCAACTCATTGACCTCGACGCTGCCCGGTGTGCAAATGCGCCCAAGATCATTGCGTTCCAAGTCGATCAGCATCACGTGTTCGGCGCGTTCCTTGGGGTGGCCGATCAGCTCACGGATGCGTGCGGCCTCGTCCTCGCCTTGCAGGCGCGGGCGTGTGCCGGCGATGGGTCGGGTTTCGATGACATCGCCGTGCACGCTCACCAGCCGTTCGGGTGACGAGCTGATGATGGCCCAGTCCTCCCACGCCAGAAGTGCCGCGAAGGGTGCAGGATTGGCGCGACGCAGGGCCGCAAAGATCACGTCGGCACGCGTGCCTTCGGCCAACTCCAGCTGCCAGCGCCGCGACAGATTGATCTGGAATACATCGCCCGCGGCAAGGTAATCCAGGGCACGCTTCACCGCTGCCAGATAGCGCTCGGCCGGTTCTTCGTGCATGGTGCGCACCCGCGGCGCGGCTTCGTGCTCAAGCACGACCATGGTTTGAAGGTTCGCCTGCAGCTGCGCCAACTGCACGGCATCGTCGGCCACCAGCCACGTTATGCCCTCCACGCGATCAACGATCACCGCCACCGCACAGCGCAAGGCCAGCGCCAAGGGCAGCGGTTCGGTTGCTTCGGGCAGGTCCAACACCGACTCCACCACGCCGGCAAATTCATAGGACACAAACAGCCCCCAACGCGGCACGAACGGTGGCTGTGGCTGTGGCGTGTGTGTTTCGGGTTCGGCTCGCAGCGCGGCATCGAGCAGATCGGCAAACGCGCCTTCACACACCGCTCCGTTCAAATCGCGTGTGTGTCCATCCCGATCCAGACGCAAGCCCCCCTGCACCTCGCCCAACAGCACATCGTGGCGTCCGCGCGTGGCTTCGAACGCGCTGCTTTCGAGCAATAACGGATAACGCTTGCGATTGCCCCGGTGCAGGGCGAGAAGGTCGATCTCACCGGCGAGTTTAAGCGCGACCACGCAATGACTTCGGAACACTCAAAGCCGACGGAAAACCAGCGTGGCGTTGGTGCCGCCGAAGCCGAAGCCATTGGACATGGCGGCATCCAGACGCACCTGTCGCGCGGTATTGGGGACGTAATCCAGATCGCAGCCTTCGCCCGGCTCGTCGAGGTTGATGGTCGGCGGCACGATGCCGTGATGCATCGCAAGCACGGTGAAAATCGCCTCCACACCGCCAGCCGCGCCCAACAAATGGCCGGTCATCGACTTGGTGGAAGACACCATCAGGCTCGCGGCGTGATCACCGAAAGCACGCTTCATCGCCAAGGTTTCGGCCAGATCGCCCAAGGGCGTGGACGTGCCGTGGGCATTGAGGTAACGAATTTGCTCAGGCGCCATGCGCGCATCACGCAGGGCCGATGCCATGCAGCGCGCCGGGCCTGCACCATCTTCCGAGGGCGCCGTCATGTGCCAGGCATCGGAACTGGCGCCGTAGCCGGCCAACTCGCAATAGATGCGCGCACCGCGTGCCTTGGCGAATTCGTATTCTTCCAGCACCAGCACACCGGCTCCATCGCCCAGCACGAAACCGTCGCGGTCCTTGTCCCAGGGCCGGGAGGCGCGAGCGGGTTCGTCGTTGCGCGTGGACATGGCCTTCATCGCGCAGAATCCGCCCATCGAGGTTGGCGAAGATCCATGCTCGGCGCCACCGGCCAGCATCACGTCGGCATCACCGTACTGGATCATGCGCATCGCGGTGCCGATGGAATGGTTGGACGAGGCACAGGCCGACACCGCCGAAAAACTCGGGCCCTTGATGCCTTTGAGGATGCTGATCTGGCCCGGCAGCATGTTGATGATGGTGCTGGGCACGTAGAACGGGGAAATCTTGCGGACACCGCCTTCGTGGAGCTTGATCGCGGTCTGCTCGATGCCCAGAACGCCGCCGATGCCGGAACCCACCAGGATGCCGATGCGCTCGGCATTGGCCTCGGTCACTTCCAGTGCGGCATCGTCCAAGGCCATGCTGGCGGCCGCGACGCCGTAATGGATGAAGGACTCCATCTTGCGCGCGTCCTTCGGATTGATGAAGGCGGTCGCATCGAAATTGCGCACTTCGCCAGCGATGCGGGTGGGATAGGTCGAGGCATCAAAGCCTGCGACCGGTCCGATGCCGGAACGCCCATGGATGATGGCATCCCAGGCCGCGGTCACCGTGTTGCCCACAGGTGAAACGATGCCCAGTCCGGTGACGACGACGCGACGGCTCATGCGTTGGCACTCCTCGTTTGACGAACTGGCAAGACGTCGAGGCCGCGCTGGCGGCCTCGACGGTGGAACACTCGAACACTCACGGCGTACGTCACGCACGATGCCATCCTGCCCAAGGCCAGGCTCATCTCGCGACGCCGCCCGAGCACGCGATCAGGACTCGACGTGCGCCTTCACGTAGTCGATCGCCTGCTGCACGCTGGTGATCTTCTCGGCGTCTTCGTCCGGGATCTCGCACTCGAACTCTTCTTCGAGCGCCATCACCAGCTCGACGGTATCGAGGGAGTCCGCGCCCAGATCGTCGACGAACGAAGCGTTGGCGGTGACATCTTCTTCCTTGACGCCCAGTTGGTCCACGACGATCTTCTTGACACGTTCTTCGATGCTGCTCATTGCTTGAAAGTCCTTAAGGGAAAAGCCCGCGCATTGTAGTGGACACCGGCGATGCGAGCCACTCGCCGATACACAATTCTTGACGTTCACCCGCGTGAACGCCTTGGCCCGGTTTCAGGGCATGTACATGCCGCCATTGACGTGCAAGGTTTCGCCGGTGACATAGGCCGCCGCCGGTGACGCCAGAAAGGCCACGGCCTCGGCCACATCCTGCGCCGAACCCAATCGCCCCAAGGCAATCTGGCCGAGCATGGCGGTTTTGGCGTCTTCCGGCAGGTCGCGGGTCATGTCGGTTTCGATGAAGCCGGGCGCGACCACGTTCACCGTCACGCCACGCGAGCCGATCTCCTTGGCCAGCGACTTGGAAAAGCCGATCACACCCGCCTTGGCGGCCGCGTAGTTGGCTTGGCCGGCATTGCCGGTCAAACCGATCACCGAGGCGATATTGATGATGCGTCCATGGCGCGCCTTCATCATCGCCCGCATCACCGCCTTGCTGGTGCGATAGACGCTGGAAAGATTGGTATTGAGGATGGCCTGCCAATCCTCGTCCTTCATCCGCATCAGGAGGTTGTCGCGGGTGATGCCGGCGTTGTTGACCAGGATCGAGATCGCGCCGAACTCGACAGCGACTGCGGAGAGCAGTGCGTCCACCGATGCCGCGTCGCTCACGTCCAGCACCCGCCCTGCCCCGCCATGTGCCGCCAGCCGCGCGCCGATGGCGTCTGCACCCGCGGCCGAGGTGGCCGTTCCAATGACTTTGGCGCCACGCGCCGCGAGCGTGTCGGCTATCGCCGCGCCAATGCCACGACTGGCACCGGTCACCAGTGCGATTTCGCCATTCAGTGCAAGACTCATGTCCACGCCTCCAGCGCCGCGTTGAATTCGGTGGGCATGCCCAAGGCGCGCACATCCACGTTCTTTTCGATACGTTTGACGAGACCGGCCAGAACCTTGCCCGGCCCGCATTCGCCCATGCGCGCAACCCCGCGCGCCACCAGCGCCTCGACGCACGCCGTCCACTGCACCGGCTGACACAACTGCTGCACCAGCGCCGCACGAATGGCATCGATGCCTTCGTGCACGCGCGCATCGACGTTCTGCACGACGGAAATGCTGGGCGCGCGCCAGTCCAACTTGGCCATAGCCTCATCCAACTTCACCGCCGCATCCGCCATCAGCGGCGTGTGCGAAGGCACGCTGACCGCCAACTTGATCGCCTTGCGAATGCCACGCTCGGCGAACAATGCGATGGCGCGATCCACCGCCTCGGCATGGCCACCGATCACGATCTGCCCGGGTGAATTGAAGTTGGCCGGCACCAATACCTGATTCTGGGCGACCGCAGAACACACCTCACGCACCAAGGCTTCTTCCGCGCCCAGCACGGCGGCCATTGCGCCCGTGCCCGCCGGCGTCGCACCCTGCATCAGCTGTCCACGCAGGTGCACCAATTGCGTGCCCTGTGCCAATGACAAGGCACCCGCCGCGACGAGTGCTGTGTATTCACCCAAGCTGTGCCCAGCGAGAACGCCCGGGCGCGAGCCACCTGCCGCCAACCACGCCCGCCAAACAGCAACGCCAGCGGCCAACAGGGCCGGCTGGGTGAACTCGGTGCGATCAAGCTGATCTTGCGGCCCGCCTTGCGACAGCGCCCACAAGTCCGTGCCGATGGCCTCGGAGGCTTCGACGAAGGTTTCCTGTACCACGGGATGCGCGATGGCCAGATCGGCCAGCATCCCCAAGGCCTGGGAGCCCTGACCTGGAAAAACAAATGCCAAGGTGTCTTGCATGAGGAACTCACCTGAAAGGCCGCGCATGATAAGTCAGGCTCGGCCGGATCGTCTGTACCGGTGCGTAGGGTGGAACCCGCGACGCGCCTGCGCGCGGCGCCACCGCACCGCGTCAAATCAATAGCGGATCAGGGCCGAGCCCCACGTGAAACCGCCACCGAAGGCTTCCAGCAACAGCAGTTCACCGCGCTTCACCTTGCCCGATTGCACCGCGTGATCCAACGCCAAAGGCACCGAGGCCGACGAGGTATTGCCGTGCTTGTCGATGGTCACGATCACCCGATCCATCGGCATGTGCAAGCGCTTGGCGGTGGCGGCGATGATGCGAAGGTTGGCTTGATGCGGGATCAACCAGTCCAGATCCGAGCGCGCAAGGCCATTGGCTTCGAGCGTGGCATCCACTGTCGCATCCAGGGTTTTGACGGCAACCTTGAACACTTCGTTGCCGGTCATGTGCACCTTGACGCCATGATTGGGTGCGTCGGTGAACCCGCGCGACACGCCCACCGGGTTGTGCAACAGCAACTCGTAACCGCCATCGGCGTGCAAATGGGTGGACATCACGCCGGGCTCGGAATCGGCCTTGAGCACCACCGCGCCGGCACCGTCACCAAACAGCACGCAGGTGCCGCGATCGTTCCAGTCCAACATGCGCGACAGGGTTTCTGCTCCGATCACCAAGGCGGTCTTGGCCGCGCCCGAACGAATGAACTTGTCGGCCACGCCCAGTGCATAGATGAAGCCCGAACAGGCGGCATTGACGTCGAATGCGGCGCAGCCGTTTGCACCCAGACGATGCTGCACGAGGCAAGCCGTGGACGGGAAGATGATGTCGGGGGTGGTCGTACCGACGACCAGCAGATCGATCTCGCTGGCAGCCACGCCAGCCGCATCCAGAGCTCGCCGTGCCGCTTCGACCGCGAGATCGCTCGTGGTTTGGCCCGGCAAGGCGATATGGCGTTGGTGGATGCCGGTGCGTTCGCGGATCCAGGCATCGCTGGTGTCGACCTTCTTTTCCAGATCGGCATTGGTGACGATGTTGTCCGGCAGATAGCTGCCGGTTCCGGCGATGCGTGCGTAAACCTGCGACATCGGCAAGGCGTCCTGTTCTGACTCGAAAGTGGCGATCGTACCCGCAAAACGAAAGCGCGACGCACCATCAGGCACGTCGCGCCTTCAATTGATCGTTCGGGCGGCGAAGCCGACCCTTGCGATTGCGCTGCGACCGGGGCCGCGGCGAATCAGTCTTCGACCGCGACCGCGGACTTGACGTCGATCACCTTGCGACCGCGATAGAAACCATCCTTGGTCATGTGATGACGCAGGTGGGTCTCACCGCTGGTCGGATCGGTCGAGAGCTGCTTGGCGCTCAAGGCATCATGGGAACGGCGCATGCCGCGGCGGGAAGGCGTCTTGCGACTTTTCTGAACAGCCATGGGGAATCATCCTCGAAAACAATTACGACCAAGTGCGAGTCCCTTCGACTCGCCTGTACTTCGGCCCACGCACGCGACGTGAGCGTTCAATCCTTTTGTTTGAGCCGCCCCAGAACCGCGAACGGGCTGGTCGACTCAGGCAACTGCTCCATCTCGGGTTCGGCATCCTGCCAAACCACATCCTGCGGCAGCAGGCCCTTGTCGCTCATCGGCACCACCGGCACGGCCAGGATCAGCTCATCCTCGATCGCATCGGCAATCCGCAAACCACCATCGGCCGGCAGCAGCATGGGCTCGTAGCCTTCCGGCAAACCCGCCTCGTCCTGCTCCCGACGTATCACACCCAAGCGTTGCCGGATGTGGACCGGCAGCTCGAAGCGCTCCAGCGTGCGCTGACAGATCAGCGGCAACCTGGCATCAACCTTGAGCTGGAGATACGCCTGCGCCTGCTCGTCGCGATCGAACTCGACTTCGTACTCGACCTCTCCAACGGTGTCGGCAAGGCTTGCAGCCAAGCGCGCCATCGTACTCAAGGCCAGACGACCGGCGAAAATGCGTCTGGCCGTAACCATGCGCATCACATCAACCGATTCCGGCAGACCCATCGACATAAGCGCAGCATTTTAACACAGCGCCGCACAGCGTCAATCCAAGACCAATCGCGTGATTCCCATGCTTGAGGTGACATTCACCTGCCAGCTTTGGCAGACTGCCGTGCACTCTCCACGAAACTGCGCCTGTGAACTACCTCCAGATCGCCATCGTCATCATCGGTGCGCTCGCATTGATTGCGGTCTACGTCCGCCACCGCAGCGTGCGGCGCGAACGCAGTCTGCGGCATTTGCTGGATCAGGCCGATGCCTTGGAGCAACTCCTGCATCAAACCCGGCAACGCATGGGCGAAATGCGTCGCGTGGTGGATCGCGTGCCGCAAGACATTGCTGCGCAGGCCCACGCCTCGCTCGATGCCGAAACCCAAGTGCAACAGGCGCTGCGCAACGTGCTGGAGCACCGGCTCTGGATCTCCAAGCATGGACTGACCGCGAGCCAGAACGAACTGGATGCCGCCTGCGCCGCGATGGATCGCGCCCATGCGTCGATCTCGGATCGACTCTCGCAACTGGAAAGTGCCGGTGCCGAATTGGCCAACGTCACACAAGCGGCCATGGATCAGGCCGCTCGCGAGCCGGCCGCACTCACCCGACGCGCGGCCAAGGACTGAAGGCTCATCGGTCGGCGGTGGGGCTGACCTTGATGCGCGGCCCACTCCAGCGTTCCCTTTGACCGACACCGGATTCAATTTCCAGACCCAGCACATGCCAGCCGGCCGATACCGTGGCCGGCAACGCGAAACGCGCTTCGAACTGCACCGCGGGCAGGTTTGGATCGCTCGACACCGCGCCCAGAAAGCCGCTCACCTGCGGGTTGCTTTGTCCATAGTCGGCCTGCGCCACGCGTTGCCCGTCGAGCAGCACGTGCACCTGCTTCACGCCAACAGCCTCTTTGACCACCCAACCACGCAGGGCAAGCGAGCCCGTGACGGTGTCGCCATCCTGTGGAAAATCAATGTGGGCAATGGCCGGCGGCACACAGGCGCCACCTTGATGCCCAGGCGGCAGGGAGAACAAAAGAAATCGGCGCGCACCGTAATCGGCTTCCACCACCTCGGCGGCGGGCAAGGCGCCCAGACGCCGGCACAGCGATTGATAATGCGCCAGACGCGCGCTGAGTTTGAGGTCGCTGTCGGCCACCACCAGCAGACGCCATGAATCTTCGCGCTGCGCGGCATCCAGCACGCCCCAGATCGCCAATTGCTCTGCCCGGCCGTGATGCTGGTTGAGCGTATGATCGAGCACGGCAATGTCCGCATCGTCCAACGCATACCCCAATTCGGCACCCAGCTTGAAGTGATCGACAATCACCCGAGTTCCGACCGGCATCCGATCCAATCGGTTGCGAACGGCTTCTTCCAGCTCGGCCCAACCGCCAAAATTTTCCGGATAGTGCGAACTGCCCGCCAGAGCCGCACGTCCGCGCGAGCTTGCAACCCAAGCCGTTGCGCCCAACACCAGCACCAAGCCCACAACGAGCGTGGCAGCGGCGATTCGACGCCAGACCTTCGACCACGTCGCCAAAACCTCGGGCAACAGGGGCAGCAAGGCCAGGTAGGCGGGCAGCGGCCAGTGAAAGCTGACGCGCGCGGTGTCGGCGAAGATGCCCAGCACGAAGAAGCCCAGCAGGGTCAGGCCACCGCACAAGGCGAACCAGCGAGTCACCGTCGCCTGCGTCGATCGGACCTGGCTCGCGGCGCGCACCATCGCCCAGAACAGCAAGGGCGTGACCAGGACCATCTGGATCAATGGAAACAGCAGACCTTGCCACTGTGGTCGCCACGGATGGCGATCCACCAGTTGAAAGCGCCAGCCGGCTTCGGCGTGTTCAAGGTTCCACCCGATCAGTGGCCACCACGCCAACGCACCCAAGGCCACGGCCACGAGAATCCACGGCTGACGCAGGGCGCGCCGACCTAGCGGCAAGATCAGCAACACCAGACCACCGACGGCCATCACGCCCAGGAATCGGTAATGGCTGAGACTTCCCACGATCAGGCCCGCTGCCAGCCACGCCGCCGCGCGCCAATCAGCTGTTTGCAACGCACACGCGCCGCCAATCAGGCACAGCACCGCGGCAACATTCATCGGCACATCGGGCAAGGCCAGCACACCCAGCACGGCGGTGAACGGGAACACCACGGTCAACGCACCCGCCTGCCACGCGCGCAGCGCACCGAGCGACCATGCCGCACGCACCACCAGCCACGGCAAGGCCGCCGACATCAGCAAGAATGGCCAACGCACGCCCAGAAGGTGATCGCCCGCCAAATATGTTCCGAGCGCCACCAGCCAGGCCGTCAATCCCGGCAGGTCGGAGTAGGCCCAAGCCAGGTGCCGACCTTCCTGCCAGTAGAACGCCTCGTCCACGAACAGCGGTACGTTCGCCGCCAGGATCAAACGAATCAGGCACAGCGCCAACCACAAGCCCAGAAACCAGGTGCGCGCGCGTCGAAGGTCCTGCATGTGCCGTTACACTGCCCAAATCAAGAATGTGTCAGGAAGGCCCATGGCGGTTACCGTTCCATCCCACACGATACCCGACTTGCCACTGGCCGCCCTCATGCGGGCACAGGCGCAGGTCAACGCGCTGATCCTTGGCAAGCCCGATCAGGTTCGACTGGCCTTCATTGCGCTGCTGGCCGGCGGCCATGTGCTGATCGAAGACCTTCCCGGCCTGGGCAAAACCACTCTGGCACAGGCCTTGTCGGCCAGCCTCGGTTTGCGCTTCCAGCGCGTGCAATTCACCTCCGATCTGATGCCGGCCGATGTGTTGGGCATTTCGGTGTTCGATGCGCCTTCGCATGAGTTTCGCTTTCATCCCGGTCCGATCTTCACCCAGGTGCTGCTGGCCGATGAAATCAACCGCGCGCCACCGCGTACCCAAAGCGCGTTGTTGGAAGCCATGGCCGAATACCAGGTCACCGTCGATGGCGTCACACGACCCTTGCCGCAGCCCTTCTTCGTGCTGGCCACGCAGAATCCGGTGGATCTGTCCGGCACCTTTCCCCTGCCGGATTCGCAACTGGACCGCTTTCTGTTGCGCTTTGCTCTGGGTTATCCCGATGCCGAATCCGAGCGT
>DASSYF010000052.1:0-65768 GCA_035703435.1 Chiayiivirga sp.
GGCATGTCGGTGGGAACCGCAGCCGAATTGCTTCAAACCCAGAACCGCATCATCAAGAGTTTTCCGGAAGTCGCCTCGGTGATCGGCAAGGCCGGTCGCGCCAACACCGCCACCGATCCGGCGCCGATGGAGATGTTCGAAACCGTCATCAACCTCAAGCCCGAATCCGAATGGCGTCCCGGCATGACCACCGATCGGTTGGTCGAAGAGCTCGACTCCACCTTGCAGTTTCCCGGTGTTTCCAACGCCTGGACGATGCCGATCAAGGCCCGCATCGACATGCTCTCCACCGGCATTCGCACACCCATCGGAGTTAAGGTGTTTGGGCCGGATCTCAAAGGCATCGAGCAGCTCGCCCTGGAAATCGAACAGGTGGTCAAGGCCTTGCCCGACACCCGTTCGGCCTTTGCCGAACGCGTCACCGGCGGCCTCTACCTCGACATCGATCCAGACCGTGAGCAATTGGCCCGTTACGGCCTGAGCGTGGGCGAAGTGCTCGACGTGGTGGCGCTGGCCTTGGGCGGCGAGAACCTCACCACCACGGTCGAAGGGCGCGAGCGCTATGGCGTCAGCCTGCGTTACCCACGCGCCTTGCGCGGAGACCCGCAGCAGATCGCGCAACACGTGCTGGTGCCCACGCCCGATGGCGCGATGTTGCCGCTGGGCCAGTTGGCACGCATCGAAGTCAACCGCGGCGCGCCCGGCATCCGCACCGAAAATGCCTTGTTGACGACCTTGGTCACGATCGATACCCGCGCCGAGGATCTGGGCGGATTCGTGGCCGAGGCACGCGCCGCGGTCAACGCGCAGGTGAAGTTTCCGCCGGGCTACTACGCCACCTGGAGTGGCGAGTTCGAGTCCATGCAGCGCGTCGCGCAGAAGATGAAGGTGATGGTGCCGCTCACCCTGATGGTGATCTTCCTGCTGCTTTACCTCAACTTCCGCCGCCTGACCGAAACCCTGATCGTGATGCTGTCGGTGCCCTTTGCGCTCGTCGGCGGGGTGTGGCTGATGTGGCTGCTGGACTATCAATTCTCGGTCGCCGTCGCCGTCGGCTTCATTGCACTGGCCGGTGTCGCCGCCGAAACCGGCGTCATCATGCTGATCTACCTCGACCATGCCTGGGCCGCCATCCGCCAACGCTGCGCCGCTGAACAGCGCGAACCCGGCGCCGCCGACCTCCGCGACGCCATCATGCAAGGCGCCGTCGAACGCATCCGCCCCAAGATGATGACCGTCGTGGCCATCATGGCCGGTCTTCTGCCCATCCTTTGGAGCCATGGCACCGGCTCGGAAGTCATGAGCCGCATCGCCGCCCCGATGGTCGGCGGCATGGTGAGCTCCTCGCTCCTGACCTTGCTGGTGATCCCGGCCTTGTATGCCTGGGTGAAGCATCGGTCGCTGGCGAACAGCACCCATCCATCCTGACCAACCCTGCGCATTTCGAACCCAGTTGCAATCGCGACGGGTTCGCATCTTCCCCGCAGATGTCTCGGAACGACAGCGCCAGATGTTTGTGCTAGTGTTCGACGCTGCAACCGAGCATGCCGCCGGTTTGGGTGCGTGTGGTATCCGGGGCACACGCGCAAGGTTCGGACGAGGGGAATACGGTGTCAAAACTTCTTGATTTCATGCGCGAGTTGGGGCGTAACGCTTCGCTCGCCGCCGAGTACACGCAGGATGCGGACGCGGTGATGCGGCGCGCGGGCTTGTCCGACGAAGAGCGTACGGCGATGCTCGAAAAGGACTACGCCACCATCAAGCGCCTGAGCGGCCTGAGCGATGGCCAGTTCGCCACCAATCACATCATCATGGCCTACGACCGATGATCTGAGGGAGGTGCCGTGGTGCGGGTTCGGGGTGTTCTGCTGACTGCCAGCCTTCTGCTCCTGACCGCCGGGGCATGGGGCACGCCGCAGCCATTGCGGGCTGGCGTAGCCGAACACACGCTCCCCATCGAAACCACGTCGCCGCAATCGCCCTCGCCAACGCCACCCGATTCCGCCTCGTCCTCGGCCGACGCCGAAAGCGGCGAATCAAACGATGCAGCCTACCAGCGCCTGTGGGAAATGGCCGTGGGCGGCCAGCAACAGCAGGCGCTCGACGGCTTGAACACGCTCCTTGAACGCGACCTGTCGCCCACGCTTCGCACCCGCATCTACTCCACCGCGATCGCAATCACCGGCAATATCGAAGATTGGACTCAAGCCTTCAGCTGGCTTCGTCGGGGCATGTCCGAATTCCCTGATGACAAGGCGTCTGCCGCGAGGCTCCTGGCCACAGCTGCGTATCTCCACACCCTGGCCGGCTCGACCGAGCGGGCACGCGAACTGGGCAAGCAGGCCCTCGATCTGGCCGAAGAAAGCGGCGACTTGGCGGTTCTGTGCCGGGTATTGCCTTCGCTGGCCCTGGGCGAGGAGATGGCTGAACGTTTTGCAGAGGCCGAAACCTATCGTCGACGCCAGGTGGAAGTTTGTGAGCGCGTGGGCGATGACGTTTATCTTGCCAATGGCCTGTACGGCATCGGGAATTCGGTGCAGGCGCGGGGCCGCAACGAAGAAGCCTTGGCCTGGGGCGAACGCGCCCTGGTCCAATCCCGCAAGGCCAAGTTCGTGGATGGCA
Source organism: Chiayiivirga sp. (assembly GCA_035703435.1). GTDB lineage: Bacteria > Pseudomonadota > Gammaproteobacteria > Xanthomonadales > Xanthomonadaceae > Denitratimonas. The sequence continues at coordinate 2,623 of DASSYF010000052.1, forward strand.
TCCACGCCGCCGAGCTGTTGATTGCCCATTGCCTGATCGGGTTGGAGCGGGACCCCGAGCGGGCCGAAGCCCTGCTCGCATCCAGCCTGCGTTACTACAGCACCGACCATCCATCGGCGTCCTCGCTATCCGAGGTGGGCGTCCTGTGGTCACAGTTGACCCATCAGCGCGGCGACCCGGCCAACGCCCTGCTTCACCTGCAGGAAGCCATGGCCCAGACCAAGGAGGCCGAACGCAATGCGCGGGCGCGTCAGTTGGCCTTCTTGCAGGTGCAGTTCGACACCCAGCTCAAGGAACAGGAAATCGATCTTCTGAAGGCCGAAAAAGACCTGGCCGAAGTGCGCGCCGCGTCCAATCGCAAAACCCAATGGCTGCTCCTGCTCGGTGTTGCCGGCCTCGCCATTGCCGCGGCCTTGCTGATCCTCTTGTTGCGGCGCACCTTCCGCGATCGACAACGATTTCGCTGGAAATCCGAGCACGACAGCCTCACGCAGTTGTACAACCACCAGCAGATGCTCAAGCTCGGGGACACCGAGCTTGCGCGCGCGCGCAAAAGCGGTCTCCCCTACACCGCGATTGCCATCGACGTGGACATGTTCAAGGAAGTCAATGATTCCTACGGCCACGAAGCCGGCGATGAGGTATTGCGTCAACTGGGGGCATGGATCAATGAGGCCGTGAGCGGCGAGGTCGCCATCCCTGCACGCCGCGGCGGCGATGAATTCATGATCCTCATGGAAGGTGACGTGATCCAGGCCGAGGCCACGCTGCAGAAGCTGCGCGCCCTCATCGGCCCGGTGCAGTCGCTCGGCCAGAGCATTGCCTTCACCATCAGCGCCGGCGTCTGCCAGACCGAGGACAGCGCGGGTTCGCTCATCCAACTGATGCATCAGGCCGATCAGGCCCTCTATCGCGCCAAGCGCCAAGGCCGCAATCGCTCGGTCATGCTGCACGAGGACGAACCGCACGCACCGCGACCGACCACGCGCTTGGTGATCGTGGGTTGCGGCATCCAGTTCGCACGCCATGTCAGCGAACGCACCCTGTCCGAGATCCGCCAGGCCGAGGTCGTATTCTGTCTCGCCGACAGTTTCGCCTTGGGCATGGTGCGCGAAATGCGCCCGGACGTGATCGACCTGAGCGATCACTACGCGGTCGGCAAGGACCGCCGCCAAACCTATCGCGACATGGAAGCGGCGCTGATGCAGCCACTGCTCGATGGCAAGCAAGTCTGCGCTGTGTTCTACGGCCACCCCGGCATCTTTGCCGACGTTCCCCATCAGGTGATGCGTCACGCGCGTGCGATGGGCATCGATGCGCGCATGGAGCCGGGCATTTCGGCCGAGGCCTGCCTCTACGCCGACCTGGGAATCGACCCTGGACAGCGCGGCGTGCAATCAATGGAAGCCACGCATTTCATGGTCTACAACCGCCAGCTCGACCCGGCCAGCTTGGTGCTGCTGTGGCAGGTGACGCTCACCGGTGATTTGAGCTGCACCCGGACCGAGGCCGATCCAGTGGCTCTGCGGGCCTTGGTCGATCGCCTGTTGACCTGGTACCCGCCCGAGCACGAAGTGATCTTGTACGAAGCCGCGCACGTTCCGATCCAGAGCCCGCGCGGCGACCGTCTGCGCCTGTGCGACCTGCCCCATGCGCACTACCGCGAGTACACGACCTTGGTGATCCCGCCATTGGTGGACCTGCCGGCCTTCGACCAGCACGTCGTTCGCTTCGGCAAGCGCGACTGAGTCGCTCCCGGCATCGACACGCTAACATCGTCGTCCCGACCCACGTGTTGTCCTTGCCCGGAACACCGATGCACGTCCTGTCCGCCGGCATCGCCGAACGCATCCGCGATGGCTTTGCCGATTACCATGCGCGTTTCGCTGCCATCACCCGACGGGCCAAGGGGCGCTTCGAGCAACGTGACTGGAACGCCATGCGCAGCGATCTGGTCGAGCGCATCGAACTCTACGATGTGTGCGTCAAGCAGATGCAGGATTGGCTGGCACAGGTTCTGGCCGAGCGCGCACAGGATCGGGTGTTGTGGAATCGCATCCGGGATGCCTACGCCGGGACCGTCGAGCACCTGCTCGACCGCGAGTTGTACAAGACCTTCTTCAACACCCTGACGCGGCGATTTTTCAAAACCCTCGGGGTGGATGCGGCGATCGAATTCGTGGCGCTGGACAACGTTCCGACCGACCACATTACCCACCCGGTGGCCCGTCACGCCTACGCGGTGGCCGGCGATCTGGCGATGGTGTTCGAGCGCGTGCTGCGCGGCTACGACTTCGACGTGCCTTGGGCGCATCCGGCGCACTGCGCGCAAGCCATGGCGCGCGCAGTGCAGGCGCGCTTCACCCATTGGTCGACGAGCCAGTTCGTGCAGATCGAACTGATGGAGACGGTTTTTTATCGCGAGCAACGCGCCTATCTCGTCGGCCGCGCCTTCGGAGAGTACCGCCACACGCCCTTGGTGATTGCACTGGAGAACGGCCCTCAAGGCCTCTTCGTCGATGCCCTGCTCACTGATCGGGATCACCTTGCCCAACTCTTCGGCTACACCCGCAGCCACTTCTTCGCCGATCTTCCGACGGTGGGCGATGCGGTGGTGTTCCTACGCTCGCTGCTGCCGCACAAGCCGGTAGACGAGCTCTACACCGTGCTCGGCCGCGCCAAGCAGGGCAAGACCGAGCGCTATCGCGCCTTCTACCGACACCTCTTGCAACATCCTGACGAGCGCTTCGTGCACGCCGACGGCGAGCGCGGCATGGTGATGCTGGTGTTCACCCTGCCCTCGTGGCCGCTGGTGTTCAAACTGATCCGCGATCGCTTCGCCTATCCCAAGGAAACCGCGCGCGAGGACGTGCAGGCCAAGTACCGGATCGTGTCGCGCCACGATCGCGCCGGGCGCTTGGTGGACGCACAAGAGTTTCGCCTCCTGCGCTTTGCCCGCACGCAGTTCGCGCCGGAGCTGCTGCACGAACTGCTCGACAGTTGCAACCAGATCGTGCATCTGGAAGGGGACGATGTGGTCATCGGCCACTGCTATGTCGAGCGCCGTTTGCGACCCTTGAACCTGTATCTGAAGGAGGTCAGCGACGAGGATGCCCTGCGCGCGGTGATCGACTATGGACAGGCGATTCGTGACCTCGCCCGCAGCGACATTTTCCCGGGCGACCTCCTGCTCAAGAACTTCGGCGTCACCCGCAATCATCGCGCCATCTTCTACGACTACGACGAGCTGTGCCTGGTCCGCGAATGTCGCTTCCGCAGCTTGCCAAAGGCCCGCAACGACGATGAGGAAATGAGCCATGGCGCGTGGTTTCACGTCAGTGCCAACGATGTATTCCCCGAACAGTTCCCACAGTTCCTCGGGCTCAGTGATGTGCAACGCGATGCCTTGATCAAAGCGCATGGCGACATCTTCGATGTGCACTGGTGGTGGACGCTGCAGGAAGCCCTGCAGCAGGATTCCGCCACCGAGGTCAATCCCTATCCCGATGGTGCAAGGCTGCTACCGATCGCGCATTGAATGGCGATCACCGGCGTAGATGACAGCCGCCTGGCAAGCCATCATGCTGGGTGGCCCGACCACCCTCAATCGACTTATTGGAGGTTCCATCATGCGTTTGTCACCCATCGCTCTTGCCTTGGCCGGCGCGTTCGCACTTGCGGCCTGTCAGCCTGCCGCCGAAGCGCCTGCGCCTGCGCCTGCGCCTGCGCCCGCTCCTGCACCCGCACCGACGGTTGCGCCACCGGCTCCGCCCGCCGTCAGCCAAGCGGACGAGACAAAACAGCGCCTGGAAGCCGTGCTGTCTGGCGACCACCGCAAGGCCGAAGACCGTGCCCGCGACCAATACCGTCACCCAGTCGAGACCCTGATGTTCTTCGGCATCAAGCCCGATTCCACCGTGATGGAAATCACCCCCGGCGGCGGTTGGTATACCGATGTGCTGGCGCCCTTCCTGCGCGCGCATGGCCAGTACGTGGGCGCCATCTGGAATGACAGCCTTCCCAATCAGCCCGAGTACTACGCCAAGCTCAACGCCGCCCTGAGTGCGCGGCTTGCGGCGGCGCCCGATGTCTATGGCAAGGCCTCGCTGATGCCCTTCGATGCCTCGGCACCGAGCTTTGGCGAACCCAACTCGGTCGATTTCGTGTTGACCTTCCGCAACGTGCACAACTGGGTTCCGGCCGGCACGGCACCGGCTTACTTCAAGGGATTCTTCAACGCCTTGAAGCCCGGCGGAGTGCTCGGCGTCGCCGACCACCGCGCCAAGGGCGACACACCGACCGATGGCAGCAGTGGTTATGTCACCGAGCAGCAAGTCATCGATCTGGCCACCGCCGCCGGCTTTACGCTGGCCGACCGCAGCGAGATCAACGCCAATCCGCAGGACACCACCGATCATCCCAAGGGCGTTTGGACCCTACCACCGACTCTGGCGCTGGGCGATGTGGACAAGGACAAGTACACCGCGATTGGCGAGTCCGATCGCATGACCTTGAAGTTCGTCAAGCCGGCGGCACAGGCAACGCCACCCGCACCACCCGCACAATGATGGCGAGACCGTGGTGTGTGCCTCATCGCACACACCACGCGTCTGAGACGTTCCACTCCATGCGCGTCCGTCGTAACCTGCGGGCATGGAGACTTCAACGACATTCCGTCTGAACGGCGAGACCGTGACGCTAGCTGGCGTCGACCCCACACAATCCTTGCTGCGATGGCTGCGTGCCCGCAGCTTGAGCGGCACCAAGGAAGGCTGCGGCGATGGTGATTGCGGCGCCTGCACCGTGGTCTGGCTGGAGTGCGATCAACAGGGCGCATCGCAACTGGTCGCGGTCAACAGTTGCCTGCTGCCGATGGGCGCATTGCCCGGCCGCGAGGTGTTGACGGTGGAAGCTGTGGCAGACGGCGATCAGCTGCATCCGGTCCAAGCCGCACTGAGCGCGCACAACGGCTCGCAGTGCGGTTACTGCACTCCCGGCATCGTGATGAGTCTTCTGGCTGGCTATTACGGCGGCGAGCTTTCCGATCACACCACCGACGGCAACCTGTGTCGGTGCACTGGTTATCGTCCCATTCGCGAGGCGACGTCGACTCTGGCCCGTCGGGCGCAAGCCAATGACCGCTTCCGCTTGATGTTGGCCCAGACACGAACGGCCCCTGCAGCCAGCCGCATCGGCAGCTTCCACAGCCCGGTCACACTCACCGACGCCATCGCACTCAAGCAGCAATGTCCTGAAGCCGCTTTCATCGCCGGTGCGACCGATCTGGGTGTGAACCTGAGCCGGCATCAGGCCGTGGCGCCGGCCTTCATTGCGCTCGATCGCATCGCAGAGCTTCAGACCTTGGTGATTGAGACCGGTCAGGTTCGCATCGGCGCGGGCGTGCCATTGACGCGCCTCGAACACGAGTTGTCGGGCCTGATTCCGGCGCTGGACGACATGCTGCCGTGGTTTGCTGCGCGTCAGGTGCGCAATCGCGCCACAATCGGCGGCAATCTCGGATCGGCCTCACCGATCGGCGACTTCGCGCCACTGCTGTTGGCGCTCGATGCCACGGTGCAGGTGCAGGGGCCGAATGGCTTACGCGAGATTTCCATCGCCGACTTCTTTCTGGCTTACCGCAAGACCGCGCTGGCGCGTGACGAATTGATCGTGTCCATCCACCTGCCACGCGCGACCACGCAGACTCAAGGCTTCTACAAGATCGCCAAACGCCAGACCGATGACATCAGCATCGTGGCCGCGTGTTTTGCGATCGAGCTCGATGGCGAAGGCCGTGTCCGCCATGTGCGACTGGCGTTTGGTGGCGTCGCGGCAACGCCGGTGCGTGCACGCGACGTGGAGCAGGCCCTGATGGGGCAGATACTGGACACGGCCCGCATCGAAGCCGCGCGCAGCGCCCTGAGCGCGACGTTCTCACCTTTGTCGGACCATCGCGCCAGTGCCGACTACCGTCGAGCCCTGTGCGGCAATCTTTTCGTGACGTTCGCACGCGAAAAGCTCGGGTTGGAGGCAATGGCATGAATCTGCCCGATCGCAGCACTTCGGCACGAGCACCCGATGCCATGGCGCACGAAAGCGCGACTGGCCATGTCACCGGCAGCGCGATCTACACCGACGAGCAACAGCCACCGCACGGCCAACTGAGCCTGTGGCCGGTGTGTTCCCCGCACGCCCATGCCCGCATCCTCGCCATCGACACCCGCGCCGCGCAAGCCATGCCCGGCGTGGTGGCGGTACTCACCGCCAGCGACATTCCCGGCGTGAACAATTCGGGCTCGATTTTGAGCGACGAGCCGGTGATCGCCGATGACATCGTGCGCTTCCATGGCCAATCGGTGGCCTGGATCGTGGCCGAGAGCGAAGATCAGGCCCGCGTGGCGGCCGCGCAGGTGGTCGTGAGTTACGAGTCACGGCCGGCCATCCTGACGATCGAGCAGGCGCTCGCCGCCGAGGCTTTTCACCTGCCCGAGAGCCGCATCGTACGCGGTGACGTCGACACCGCGCTGGGCGACTCGCCCGTGGTACTCGAAGGCGAGTTGGCCATCGGTGGCCAGGAACACTTCTACCTTGAAACCCAGGCCAGTTGGGCCAGCATCGATTCGGAAGGCATGCTGCAGGTGGTGTCCTCCACCCAACATCCCTCCGAAACCCAGCAGGTGGTCGCCCATGTTCTGGGCTTGCCGCTGCATCGGGTGGTATGTCGCAGCCTGCGCATGGGTGGCGGCTTTGGCGGCAAGGAAACCCAAGCCAATCCGTATGCGGCGGTGGCGGCCGTGGCCGCATGGAAAACCGGCCGGCCGGTTCGCATCAAGCTGGAACGTGGCTTGGACATGCGCATGACCGGCAAGCGCCATGCTTTTCTCGCGCGCTGGCGTGTCGGTGCTGAACGCAATGGCGCGTTGCGCGCACTCGATGTGAGCCTGTTGGCCGAGGGCGGCTGGAGTTGCGATCTCTCGCCCGCGGTGCTGTCGCGTGCCATGGTGCACGTCGACAACGCCTACTTCTGCCCGCACGTGCGTGTCCGAGGTCGCATCTGCAAGACCCACACCCCGTCCAACACCGCATTTCGTGGTTTCGGTGGGCCGCAGGGCGTGATCTGTGGCGAGGAAATCATCGAGCAGATCGCCCGACACCTTGGCTTGCCCACGCACGAGGTGCGTGCGCGCAACTTCTATCGCGATGGCGACGTACCCGCACGCGACACCACCCACTACGGCCAACGCGTGATCGACAACCTGATGCAGCCGCTATGGGAGCAGGCACTGGCGCGGAGCGATTTCGAAGCGCGTCGCCAGCACGTGGCGCGCTTCAATGCCGATAACCGCCACTGCAAGCGCGGCATCGCGATCACGCCGATCAAGTTCGGCATTTCCTTCAACAAGACCGAATACAACCAGGCCGGCGCACTGGTGCACATTTATACCGACGGCAGCATCCAGATCAATCACGGCGGCACCGAGATGGGTCAGGGCCTGCATACCAAGATGATCGGTGTGGCGGCACGCGCGCTGGGCGTGCCGATCAGCCAGATCAAGCTCACACCCACCAGCACCGACAAGGTACCCAACACCTCGGCCACGGCCGCCAGCACCGGTTCGGATTTGAACGGCCAGGCCGTCAAGGCCGCCTGCGACACCCTGCTGGCGCGCCTGCGACCGGTGGCCGCGGCACTCTTGGGCGGCGACATCGATGACGTAGTGTTTGCCGATGGCCAAGCGCATCGGGCATCACAGCCGCATGCCCGTTGCACCTTCGTCGACGTGGTGCAGGCGGCCTATCGGCAACGCATCAGCCTTTCGACCACCGGCTACTACGCGACCCCCGGTTTGTCCTGGGACCCGCAAACCGGCCAAGGCCATCCCTTTTTCTACTTCGCCTTTGGCGCGGCGGTGAGCGAGGTGGAAGTGGATGGCGACACCGGTGTGCATCGCTTGTTGCGCGTAGACATCCTGCACGACGTGGGGACATCGCTGAATCCTGCGATTGATCGCGGCCAGATCGAAGGCGGCTTCGTGCAGGGCTTGGGTTGGTTGACCTGCGAGGAGCTGCGCTTTGGCGACGATGGGCGCCTGCTGACGGATTCGCCCAGCACCTACAAGATCCCGACCTTGGGCGATGTGCCCGAGGAGTTTCGCGTGGATCTGTACTCACGCACGCACACGCCCAGCGTCGATGTCATCTACGGCAGCAAGGCGGTGGGCGAGCCGCCCCTGATGCTCGCCATTTCCGCACGCGAAGCGTTGCGCGAAGCCATAGCCGCTTTCGGTTCCGATCCACGCCGAGTGCCACTGGCCAGCCCGGCCACGCCCGAGGCCATCTTCAACGCGATCCACGCGGTGCGTCGTGGATGAAGGTCTCATCGCGCAACTGGCGCTCGCGCTGGAAGCCGATCGTCCGGTCGTTCTGGCCAGCGTCCTCGAAACCCACGGTTCCACGCCGCGCCAGCGCGGCGCGAGGATGTTGATCGAAGCCGACCGCATCCACGCCAGCGTCGGTGGCGGCGCGATGGAAGCGCAGGTGGTCGCCGCTGCCCGGTCGATGCTGGCCCTGAACACGGATGTCGAGGAAGTCCAGATCGCACTGGATGGCCGCATCGGCTCCGCCGGCGTCTGCGGCGGCGGCATGCGGCTGGCCTTGCGCCGTTGGCATGGCGCGACGATGGCGAAGCGCGCACGCGCTCTGGCGGATGCCTTGGCGCAAGGCAAAAGCGCGCATTTGAACGCCGATGAGCTGGGCACCGACACCCCGGACGCGCGCGCGCTGGTTCCCCGCTCACGCCTGCTGATCGTCGGCGCCGGCCATTGCGGCCAGGCCTTGGCGCAGTTGGCTCAATGGCTGGATTTTGAGGTTCTGGTGGCCGACTCGCGAGCCGAGTGCTTCGCGCTGGGCCGATTCGGACAAGCACAGTGTCTGGATGGCAGCGCTGACAGCCTGCACGATGCCTGCGCGACCCCGCGTGCGCTGTTCATCGTGCTATTGAGCCGCGACTATCCCACCGATGTTGCAACGCTCGACGCCTTGGCCGGAACGCCCTGCGCCTTCATCGGCATGATGGGCAGTCAACGCCGCGTGCAGCAGGTGCGCCAAGCCTTGCCGCAACATGCAGCCTGGCTGGAAAGCCTGACTGCGCCTGTCGGTCTTGAGATCGGCCACCAAACTCCGCACGAAATCGCGGTCAGCATCCTGGCCCAGCTCATCGCCAGGCGTCGTGCGCAGGGTTCAGGATGAGCGTTCCTCGGCCTTCTTGGCTTCGATGGTCTTGAGCTCGCGGTAGCGACTGAGGGTCTTGTCGTGCTCGTCAGACAGCAGCTTTTTTTCGTTCTCGCGCTTTTGCAAATAGCCGCGCTGTTCATCGACCTGCGCGCGCGCAAGCTTGATCGAATCGCGCACGGCGACCGGCACGGGTTTACCGTTGCGCTCCAGATCGGCGGCGTGTTCGAGCAACTCACCCAGGCTTTTTTCCTGACTGCGAATACCAACCTGGGCCGACACGATGCTCTGCTCGATCAAGTCGAAACGCTCGCGGTAGGCGCGCTCCAAGTCCGATTCTGTCGGGTAGGAACCGATCAGCACGGAGTCCATCTTGGCCTGTTCCTCGGCCGCGGCACGTTCGACCGCAAGACGCGCCTGTTCGGCATCGTAGGCGGCTTGTTCTTCCGGCGTCAGCGCCCGCTCGGTGGTCTTGACGGCCATGCCCAGATTATTGATCTCTTCCTGCTTGTCCTGAACCGCCTCGGCCGGCAGCGAGTCGGTGTAATGCACATTGCCTTCGGCATCGGTCCAGCGGTACAGCTTGCGTTGCGCCTGGGCATCAGGTGACAGCGTCGCCAGCGCGAAGGCCAGCAGCGCAAACACGAGTGGAAGCCTGATGGAAATTGACATGGGTTTCTCCCTTGAGCCCGAAGTCCTGCCGGCAATCACGGCACCCCGTACTGGGCACGATACGCGAGCAATCGCGACTGCTGTGCGACCAGTGCAGGATCGTCCGCAGTATAGGTCAGCAAATCCGCCAGCTTTGCGATGGACACCACCGGCAGGCCATGAGTTCGGGTTATTTCCTCAGTCGCAGACAGCCCGGATTCACCCCGTTCTTGTCGATCCAATGCCACCAACACGCCGCAGACCTCGGCACCTGCCGAACGAATCAAGGTGATCGACTCACGCACTGCGGTTCCCGCCGTGATCACGTCATCGACGATCAGCACTCGGCCACGCAATCGCGCACCAATCAGGCTTCCGCCTTCGCCGTGGCCCTTGGCTTCCTTGCGGTTGAAGGCCAACGGCAGGTCGCGGCCTTTGTGCGCCATGGCGATCGCTACCGCGGTCGCCAGTGGAATGCCCTTGTAGGCCGGGCCGAACAGCATGTCGAAACCCAGTTCAGCAGCAATCAAGGCCTCGGCGTAGCACGCACCCAGGCTCGCCATCGCAGCGCCGTGATCGAAACAACCGGCATTGAAGAAATACGGGCTTTGCCGGCCCGATTTGAGGGTGAAGTCGCCAAAACGCAGGGCCTGACAGTGCAAGGCAAGATCAAGAAAACGTCGTTGGTGTTTGTGCATGGTCAATTCGCGTGGCGCAGCGCCAAGTGGGCAAAGCTTCGGATCACATCGATGCCCCGGTGCGTGGGTGCGAGGCCGGCCGAGAACGTCTCCGCCAATTCCTTCACCAAGGCACGAAGCGCCGCGGCGTTGTTGGCTTTGCCTTCGGCGAAGGTCTGGCTTCCGACCTCGGAGCAAAATCGATGAAGTTCGAAGAAAAAGCGTTCCTGGCCCGTGGTGAGAAACGCGAGACACGGTGCCGCAGACTCGGCCGACTCCAGCGAACGCCCGGCACGCATCTCACGCTCTTCGCACAGGCGAATGGAACTGGCGACCAGTTCCAGCAACGGCTCGGAGACATTGGCGGTATCGAGGTCCGAAGCGATCTGGGCCAAGGCCAAGGCGTGCACCGTGATCGGATCGGAGCGCCATCCCGACTCGGTCTCGTCCAGACATTCGTACAGGTGCGGCGCCAAGGGGCCACCGCGCGCCGCCAATTCCGCAGTGTTGCTGCGACTGTCCGGCGACAGCGGCCGCGCATCGAAGGTCGATCCCGCAATGGCCAGTTCCAGAGTGCGGAACAACCACGCATCATCAGGCTCATCGAAACCGGCGATTTTCAGGATCCGCATCGTCTCGTCGATGCTCGCCGCCTCATTGGCGCCCATCAGCGTGCCGGTCTCGCCGCTTTCGCGCTGACGCAGGTCATGGCAGGCCGAGAACAAGGCCAAGGCAATCCGATCACGGCCATCGAGCGTGGTGCCCGCCTCGCGCACCAATCGTTCCAAGCGACCATCAAGCAGTTCGAGCGCGTGGTTCTCGTTGTGATAGGCGTGATAGTCCTCGCCCCAACTGCCATAGCGCAAACCCATGCGCGCCAGCGCAATGCGCAATGCGGTGTTGGCGCGCTCGGCATCGTGCTGGATCTGCGCGCCGAACGCTGCGATCAACTCGTGCTGCCAACGCATCAGCCAGGGCAATAATTCAGGGCGACGCGAGAACAGCAGGGCGGCTGCCGCATCGGCATCGGGCAACGCCAGTTCGATTGCATCGGCGGGGTAGTGCTTCAGCCTCTGCCTGCACACGTGCGCGTGACCTGTAAAAGCCCAATCGGCCCATGCACATGAGTATACGCATGTGCGCCAAAGCTGCGAACCGGCCGCACCTTGGCAAGGCGCCGTTCGCCGGCTAAGGTGCGCGTTCTTTTTCGCACGACCATCGCCATGGCCACGTCACCTTCCCAGGCACCGATCACCAGCGCACCGCGACCGCAACTCGGACCCTTGTCCTGGCTGATCTTCAGCTCCCGCTGGCTGCAATTGCCGCTGTATCTGGGCTTGATCGTGGCCCAATGCGTGTACGTCTATCTGTTCGCACAGGAATTGTGGCACCTCTTGCACGATGCCCCGACCCTTGGCGAACAACAGATCATGCTGATCGTGCTGGGCCTGATCGATGTGGTGATGATCTCCAACCTCTTGGTGATGGTGATCGTGGGTGGCTATGAAACCTTCGTTTCGCGCCTGCGCCTCAACGGCCACCCGGATCAACCGGAATGGTTGAGCCACGTCAATGCTTCGGTGCTGAAGGTGAAGCTGGCGATGGCGATCATCGGCATCTCCTCGATCCACCTGCTCAAGACCTTCATCGCTGCCGGCACCTTGAATGGCCTGCCCTTCTGCCCGCCGGAGATGCTGGCCAAAGCCGCCGCCAACGTCGGTGCGGATCGTTGCACCACGCTCACCGCCGATGGCGTGTTGTGGCAGACCATCATCCATGTGGTCTTCATCCTGTCGGCCATCGGCATCGCCTGGACCGATCGACTGATGAACGGCGGCGCTCCCCGCAGCCACCACACGACGCATTCCTGAGTCTCAGCCTGCCGCGAGGTAGTGCAGTAGCGCATCCCAGAGCGGCAAGCTGATCAGAGAAAACACGAGGCTGTAGCCCACCATCGCAGCCGCGAAGGTGGGCGCGAGGCGATGCGAGATCGCCAAGGCACCCGCCGTGATCATGCTCGGCATGGCCGTTTCCAGCACCACGGCATCGGCCATCAGGGGCGGTAGACCGAAAAGCTTCACCCACGCCAGTGCGAGCAGCGGCATCAATGCCAATTTCAAGGCCAAGCCCGCGCCCAGCGGCACCAAGGCATCGCGCGGCAGGCGGAACGTCACCTGCAGGCCCACGGCCAAGGCCACGATCGGCAACAGCGCATCGGAGAGCCGCTGCAGCACGCCATCGACCAAGGCGGGCGGCTGCGCCGGAAACACGGTCAGGGCCAGCAGCAAGGCGATGAACGGTGGAAAGCGCAGGATGCGTTTGCCGATCGCAGCCACGCTGGGCGTGGCCTCGCCGCTGTAGCGCGCCAATACGATCAGGCCGTAGGTGGACAGGATCAAGAAGGCCCCGAACTGGTCATAGATCACCGCATACGGCAAGGCCTGCTCGCCACGCATCGCTTCCACCAGCGGATAGCCCAGATACGAGGTGTTGCCTAGCGGCACCGCCAGCAACAGCACCGCCGTCACTTCGCGGCTCCACTGGAAGTGGCGTGCCAACAACAGCACCACACCAAACGCGATGACGCCCAAGCCCCAGGGCACGGCCGCCACCGCCAGAATGTCAGGCCCGAGTTCGAGTTTGGAACCATAGCGCAACACCGCCGCCGACAGGCAGATGTAAAGCGCGAACTGGTTCAGCACCTCGGCGGCATTGTCGGGAAACAGACGGGTGCGGGCACACAGCTTGCCCAGCCCCAACATCAGGAGGATCAGGAAGAACGCATCGAAAGTCATGGCGCGCAGCGTACTGGATTCCCGCTGAAACATGGCTGGCCATGACCTGCGCGTCATGCGGGATGCCGTTCAGGCAGTGGCACCTAACGTAGTCTGCGCATGCGGCGCGGGCCGCAAATTCAAGGAGTCGAAATGTTCACGCGTCCCTCATCGCGTTTGCGTGCGGTCACGGCACTATCCATCGGGCTGTTGCTGGCGGCCTGCCAGCCGAGCCAGGCACCGAGTACACCCAATGCGGCGCCGGAAACTTCGACCGCCGCACCGGTCGCGCCGACCGATGTCGCGCCAGTCGCGGGTTCGGACGGCGCACAGGTCACCGATCCCACTCTCGCCGTCGAAGCACCACTCGCACCACCCGCACCGCCTGCAGCACCCACGACAGCGCCTCCCGCGCCGCCTGCACCACCTGCACCGGCACCTGTGCCACCCAAGCCGGTCGCGCAGGCCACGGGCGAGCAGTACGCCACCGTGGTCAGCGTCACCCCGGTACGTCGTTCGGTCGACAATCCACAGGAAGTCTGCCGCGATGTCGAAGTCGCCGAGCGTGTGGAACCCAAGGACGACAAGCAGATCGCCGGTGCCGTGATCGGTGCCGTCGCCGGTGCCGTGATCGGCAACCAGATCGGCGACGGGCACGGGCGTGACGCCGCGCGCGTGGCCGGCGCCGTGGCGGGCGCCGTGGCAGGGCGCAAGATTCAGGAAAACCAGCAGAACAAGAAAACCCAAACCCGCGTCGAACGCCAGTGCGAAACGGTCAATGACCCGCGCTACGAAACCTATGCCTACGACATCGTTTACAGCTACGCCGGACAGAACCACCAGGCCCGTGTGGCCGAAGATCCCGGCGCACGGATCAAGCTGCCGGTGCGTAGCGTCGAATGAGCCCGCTGGGCAACCTCACCCACAGAAAAAGGCCCGGAGCGATCCGGGCCTTTTTCGTGCACGGGCCTCACCCCAGATTGCGTCCGTGGAACAGTTCTTCGATCTCGTAGCGCAGCTGCATTTCGATGCGCTGGCGCTCCTTGAAGGACAGGTTCTTGGCCTTTTCCTCGAACAGGTAGGTATCGAGGTCGAAGTCCTTCACGTGCATCTTGGTGTGGAAGATGTTCTCCTGGTAGACGTTCACATCGAACATCTCGTACTGGCCCTTGGTGCCCTTGGAGAGGAAGTCCTGGATCGAGTTGATCTTGTGGTCGATGAAGTACTTCTTGCCCTTCACGTCCCGGGTAAAGCCGCGCACGCGGTAGTCCATGATGACGATGTCCGACTCGAAGCTCTCGATCAGGTAGTTGAGCGCCTTGAGGGGTGAAATCACGCCGCAGGTGGCCACATCGATGTCGGCCCGGAAGGTCGCGATGCCGTTTTGCGGATGCGTTTCCGGATAGGTGTGGACGGTGATGTGGCTCTTGTCCAGATGCGCCACCACGCTGGCATCGAGGTGGTCGGCATCGGCGTGCTCACGCATCGCCGCCGACAGCACTTCCTTGCCGGCCAGCTTCTTGTCGATCACCGGTTCCTCGGAAATCAGGATCGTGACCGAGGCACCCTGCGGATCGTAATCCTGGCGTGCGATGTTGAGGATGTTGGCACCGATGATCTCGGCCACATCGGTGAGGATTTGCGTCAGTCGCTCGGCGTTGTAGGCCTCATCGATGTATTCGATGTAGCGCTGGCGCTGTTCCTCGGTGATCGCATAACAAACATCGTAGATGTTGAAGCTGAGGGCTTTGGTCAGGTTGTTGAAACCCTGGAGCTTGAGGCGCGGCAGTGGTTTGACCACCAGTTTTTCCTTGAGTGCGGGGTGAAAGCGCGTCATTATCGGACAAACCGGGCGCCAAGCGAAGGCCATTGTCCTTTCGGTTGGCCTGCGGATGGTTTCGGCATTGATCTGGAGCCGATTGCGCACCTAAGCTTACTGGTCACATCGCAGAGGCATCACCGTGGCGCCAACACACTTTCCCTTGCAGGACACGACCCGCCAGACGCGGCATCCGGACGCTCTGACGCCGACCGATCGCACCATTCCGCGCTTTCTGTCGCACTGTCATCGCCGTCGTTACAGCGCACGCAAGGATGTGTTCCGCCCCGGCGACGCCGCCAACACCATGTATTACGTCATCAGCGGCTCGCTGAGTGTGCTGAGTGAAGAGGAGGATGGCCGCGAGCTGGTGTTGAGTTACATCAATGCCGGCGAGTTCGTCGGTGAAACCGGCATCTTCATCAGCGCACCGCAGCGCGAGGTGGTGCTGCGAACCCGTTCGGTGTGCGAGCTGGCCGAAATCAGCTACGAACGTCTGCTTGAGCTGATGAGTGGCAGCCTGTCCGACGACGCCCCACGCTTGCTGTACGCCATCGGCAGCCAGATCACGCGCCGCCTGCTGCACACCGGCCGCAAGGCCAGCCGTCTGGCCTTCATGGATGTCACCAATCGCATCGCCAAGTCTTTGCTTGAACTGTGTCAGGAACCGGACGCGCTATCGCACCCGGAAGGCACCCAGATCCGCGTGTCGCGTCAGGAGCTGTCCCGCATCGTGGGTTGCTCGCGCGAGATGGCCGGTCGGGTGATCAAACAGCTTGAAGAGCAGGGCTTTCTGCGCGCGCGCGGCAAGACCATGGTGATCCTGTCCGAGGCCAAGCGCCGCTGAGCCTCGCGCACTTCGTTGCCATTGCTGCCTGCGTGAACGCGCGCGCGCTGACGTCGTGACATCGGCGACACGCATCCACACCCATCTTCGCCGCACAGGACGCGAGATCCGCCGCAGCCTGCTCTCGGCACACGTGCTCAATGGCGCCGTCGTCGCCATCGGCCTGTTGCTGGTCGCGATGCTGGTGTTTGCGCTGGGCGGACAAGCCGCCGCGGTCAGCGCCAGCGCCGGCGCCATCGTGGTCCTGCTCTGCGACGGGGTTCGCTCGCAACGTGGCAAGCTCGGGCAACTTCTGGCCGCGCCCATGCTCGGTCTGCCCTTGCATCTGGCGGTGCAACTTTTGCGCGACCAGCCTCTGCCTCTGGCATTGTTGTTGGTGGCCGCCACCTTCGTCGCCTTTCTGTTCACGGCGTGGGGTCGGCGCGGCATGCCGGTCACCGCCGCGGTGATGTTTGCGATGTTGCTGGCCTTGGCCCCGATGCCGGCTGCAAGCTGGCAGGAGGCGGTACTGCGCACGGCGTGGTGTGCTCTGGGTGCCGGGCTGTACGTGCTGCACGGCGTGGCGTGCAACGCGCTGTTCAACAACCGCTATCGCCATCAAGTGCTGGCCGATGTACTCCTGACCACGGCCGCCTTGCTGCGCATCTACGCACGCCGCATCCAACGCGAGCTGACGCACGACGCAGCCGTGCCTTCGGCATCGACCCTGTCCGATGTCCTGCGGCGGCAGGCGGCACTGGCCGATGAGCTGCAAGTGGCACGCGACATGATTCTGGAATCACCCGACACGCCCGTGCGCCAACGCTTGGCCAGCATGTTGGTGGTGGTTTTTGAAATACGTGACCGGGCCATCGCCGCGGAACTCGATATCGAGCGCATGCACGCCTGTCACGACGAGGCCATCGCGACATTCGGCCAGATCCTGTGCCAGATGGCGAGCGATGTGGAACAGGTCGCCGATGCCTTGTTGCGGGGCCGCCTTCCCGCCCGTGCGCAGGATCATCGCGTGGCGCTGGAGGCACTTCGCGACACGGTGCATCACCGCCTCCACGCGACGAACCCGACCCTGGCACACGAGCAGTCGGCCTTGGTGCGCAGCGTCAGCGTTCGCATGGGTGATCAGGACGCCGCGGTGCGTCAGCTCGTGGCCTTGGCGCGCGGCGAGATCGAACCGGACCTCTCCGCGGTTCGCACCGGCTGGCATTTGTTCGTGAGTCCGGCGTACTGGTCGTGGCGGCCACTGTTGCGCGTGTGGCACTGGCGACAACCGGCGCTACGACACGCGCTGCGGGCCGCCCTGGCGATTGCTGCCGGCCTGATGATTGCCCGCAGCTTGCCCTGGGCTTCACGCGATTACTGGATTCTATTGACCATCGTGGTGGTGCTGCGCGGCAGCCTGGCCCAAACGCTTGAGCGTCGTGACGAGCGTGTACTGGGAACCCTGATCGGCAGCGTGCTCGCCGCACTGCTGCTGGCACTCCAACCGCCGATGTCGATCCTGCTGATGGCGGTCGTGCTGGCCCAGGGCGTTGCACACGCCTTCGTCGCGCGGCGCTACACCGTCACCGCCATGGCGGCGTCCGTCCTCGGTCTGGTGCTGGCGCATCTCCTTGCCCACGGCACCAGCTCGAATCTGGCCTTCATCGAACGCATCGGGGATACCATGCTGGGCGCAGCCGTCGCCTGGGGCTTTTCCTACATCCTGCCGATGTGGGAACGCGAACAACTGGCCGAGCGCGTGGTGCGCGTGTGCAATGCCTTGGCGCGACATGCGCAGCACTCGCTGGCACTCATGGCTGTCAACGAGGTCGCCGGCCAACCCGAGCTGACGTGGAGGCTGGCGCGACGCGAAGCCTACGATGCGCTCTCGGCGCTGGTGCAAACCACCGGTCGCGCCTTGGTGGAACCACGCGCAGTTCGCCCGCCTTTGGCTCAGCTGGAGCAGCTCCAGGCCCACGGCTATCAATTGCTGGGCCAGCTCAGTGCGATCCAGTCGATCCTCGTATTGCGGCGTGAGCGCTTGCAGCCGGCCCTCATCGCCGCCCCCGTGAACGCTGCAAGCCAGCACCTCCAGTCGATGCTCGACCTCGGCTCCGAGTGTCCGGGGGTCGAGGCCGAGGGCAATGCCGAGGGCATGGACGATGGCATCCTGCTGGCCATCCCCGAGGTTCTGCCCGAAGCGGGTACCCGCGATGTTGGGCCGTGGTTGTTGCGTCGCCTCGGCCTCGCACTGCACCTCGCACAGGCATTGCGCGCGGACGCCGACGGGGTGATCGCGATCCTGTCGAAGCCCACGCCGGGACACGATCCGTAAGTCAGGTCGTGGTGTTCGGATCGGGCGTGTCGTGATCGACCACGCGATTGCGACCGCCACGTTTGGCCAAGTACAGGCGCTTGTCGGCCGCCAGCACGATCTTGCTCGCGGTCTGCCCGACCTGCCACTGCGCCACGCCAACGCTGGCGGTGCAGGCGATCGAGCCACCTTCGGCCAATTCCACCGCGCTGGCTGCCAGGTCGGCAAGCAGCACCCGCATCACGCGCGCGGCATCCTCCAGTGATCGGTCGGCCAGCACAAACAAGAACTCCTCGCCGCCGTAACGCGCAACATCCACACCCTGATCGTCCATGGCCTTCTTCACCACGCGCGCAACATGGCGCAACACCGCATCACCCACGGCGTGGCCATGGTTGTCGTTGATTTTCTTGAAGTGGTCGATGTCCAGCAGTGCCACCGACAGCGGCCGACCGCTGGCGCCGGCTTCAAACACCGCATCGCGCAAGCGCGCATCGCAGGCCGCACGATTGGGCAAATCCGTGAGCGCGTCATGCGAGGCCTGCCACGCCATTTGTTTGAGCAGCGACTCGCGGTCGCGCCAGGCTTGCTGCAGGGCTTCATTGGCCTGACTGAGTTCCTGGGTCCGCGCATCCACCAGAAGGGCAAGTTGCTGCTGGCGCTTGTTCGCACGCATCGACACCCACAGGAACGCCATCACCGACAGGGCCAGCATGATGAATGGCAGGGCCACATAGAACCAAGGCTGGCGCCAGAACGGTGGTATGCGCCGAAACTCGATCGCGGCGGTCGGAAGATCCTTGGCACGCGCCCAATCCACCGGTGCCATCGCCGCCTGCACTTCGAATCGCAACACGCCCGGTGGCAGGTTGGTGTAGACGGCATCCAGATCGTTGCCGGCATCCACCCATTCGTTTTCAAAGCCCAGCATGCGATAGCGATAACGCACCCCGAGCGGGTCGCGCAGATGCAGGCCGACATAGCGCACCACGACACGATTGATCGATGTCGCCAGCACGTGCAGCTGCGCCGGCGCCAATGGCTTGGAATTGGCTTGTACGCCCTCGATCAGGATCGGCACCCGAACCTTGCTGCGCGCCACGACCGCGACCGGGTCGATGACCGCCACACCGAGCGCCGTGGGGAACCAGATTCGCCCGACGGCGTCGAGATCCCCGGCGGGGCCACTGGCGCCGTTGCATTGACTGCTCGGCATGCCGCTGGCGTGATCGATCGTATCGACCGAAAGACGATCGCGCGTGCCGCGGTCGAGCTCTTCGAACTGCGCAAAATCCACGCGGAACGCCCCCCGACTGCTGCACAACCACATCGCACCCTGCCGATCCCGCAGTACCCGCAACAGGGTGTCGTTGGGCAGGCCGCGGCTGCGGTCGTACATGCTGAACTTGCCGGCGCGCAAACGCAGCAAACCGTGATCGGTACCGATCCAGGCATCGCCGTTCTCGGTCTCCAGCACGTCGAAGGCACCGATGCCGGGGAAGTTCTCGTCCGCCACCCAGCGTTGCATGCGTTCGTCCGGGCTCCAATGCATCAGTCCATTGGCCAGCGAAATCCACAGCCCACCGTCACGCGCGGCGGAAATGCCACGCACGAAGCTGCCGGTATGACCCGGCAAGTCCTCAACGTCTTGAACACTCCCATCGGCACGCCGCCGCACCAGCCCGGCCGTGGTTCCAATCCAGAGGCTGCCATCGGCCGTTTCAGCCAGCGCACGCACATGCCGCGATGGCAAGCCCTCGACGATGGCCTTGGCTGAAACCACACGGCGCTCATCGTCGGGCAAGTACAACACCCCGCGATCATAGGTGCCGATCCACAGGCCGCCATCGCGCGCCGAAGCCAGTGCCAGCACCGAGACATCGCCCCCCAGATCGATGGGTTCAAATACATCACCGCGCCACAGGTCGAGGCCATTGGCATGACCGACGTACATGGTGTCGTGGTGACGCAGGATCGTGCGCGGGTAGTTGTCGCCCAAACCCCGGGTCTTGTCCAGACCAAACGCAGGCGCATCATTGATTCGGAACAGGCCATTGGTGGTGCCGACCCACAACAAGCCGTCGCGGCCTTCGATCAGAGCCTGGCTGTTGCGCCCGTGCAGTCCCAGCGCCTCGTCGATCACCTGCACCCGACCCTGATGCCAACGCGCCAAGCCGCCGCCGGATATGCCCAACCACAGGCTGTCGTCGCGGTCTTCCAACAGCGATTCGACGCTGCGCTCCATGATCCTTTGAACCTGAGCCGAGGGCGTGATCACGAAGGCACCGCCGTTGCCAGCGACGATGAGGTTGCCGTTGCGCCGTTGCACCATCGCACGAACTGCCGTGGCCGGCAGATGCAAACGTTGGCTCAGGGCTTGCAGACGGCCATCGTGAAACTCGAACAAGCCGTGTTCGCTGCCAATCAGCATGTCGCCGTTCTCGCGCTCCAGCAACGAGAACACCACGCCATACGGCAACTCACCCTCAGCCACGGTTTCCAGCCGACCATCGGGCCACAATTGCAGCACGCTGCGATCGGTTCCGATCCAGAGGCTGCCGTCACGCGCCCGCAGCATCGACACCACACGCAGGCTCTTCTCGACCGTGGGTTCGAGCTTGGACCACTCACCCTTGGCATAGCGCACGATGCCGTGTTGGGCCGTGCCGAACAGCAAGGCCCCGTCCTGATCGTGCAGGATCGTACGCACGCCGATCAGTGGCACATCCTTGAGCTTGCGCTCATCGAAGGCGGTGAACGAGCGGCCGTTGAAGCGCGCCGCGCCCTCCCACGAGCCGATCCACAGATAACCCTCGTCGTCTTGGGCGAGTGCAAAGACGAGGTTGTGGGGCAGCCCATCTTCCATGGTCCAGCCGGTCACCGTGTACTCGCTGACGTGGTGATCGGGATCCAGCGCACGGCTGTCCGACACGACCATCAGGCCGAGAAGCAACAGCAGGCACTGCAGCACACGCATCATCGCGTCAATTACACAAACTCTGACAAAACGGCCTCAGTATGCGGCATGTCACACACGCTTGGGCAGGTGGATACCCAATCGTGGGCCGGCCAAGGCAGGCCTCGCGCGCCGCGCCGAGGCCCTCAAGCCGACGGAGCGCCCTCGCTCGGCGGGCGCACGTCCGGCAGCCACTTGGCCAGAAGGCCCAACAGTGGCAGGAAGGCGCACACCTGATAGACGAAGGCGATGCCGTAGTGGTCGGCCAACAGTCCCAAGGCCGCGGCACCGATGCCGCCGAGACCAAAGCTGAAACCGTAGAACAGGCCCGACACCATGCCGATCCGATGGGTCAGCATGTCTTGCCCGTAAACGATGATGGCCGGGAAGGCCGAGGCCAGCAGCAGGCCGATCACCATACTCAGGCCAACCGTGGCCACCAGGCCCACGTGCGGCAGCAACAAGGCAAAGGGTGCGCAGCCCAGGATCGACAACCAGATCACGCGCCGACGCCCGATGCGATCACCCAAGGGACCGCCCAGCAAAGTGCCCAAGGCCACCGACCCAAGGAAGACCGCGAGCAGATTGGCTGCGGTGTGCGCGGACAATCCGAAGCGGTGCATCAGGTAGAAGGTGTAGTAACTGCTGATGCTGACCAGATAGAAGAACTTGGAAAACATCAGCACCAAGAGGATAAACACGGCGCGGCGCACCGTCCGCGCCGGCAAGGCGTGGCCGTGCGTTGCGTTGGCATGCGTCGCTGGCTTCTTGACGTTGGCCCCGTACCAACGCCCGATTTGCAGCAGCACCACGATCGTGAGCAGTGCGATCAATCCGAACCACGCCACCTGCGGACGGCCGTGCTGACTGAAGGCCAGCACCACCGCAGCCGCTGCCATCGGCCCCAAAGCCTGACCGGCATTGCCACCCAGCTGAAACATCGACTGCGCCAACCCGAAGCGTCCGCCCGAGGCCATGCGTGCCACGCGTGAGGCTTCGGGGTGGAAGGTGGCCGAACCGCAACCGATCATCGCGACCGCAAACAACAGACCGGGATAGCTGGTGACCGTGGCCAGCAGCAACAGACCACACAAGGTGAAACTCATGCCGGTCGCCATGAGATAGGGCATGGGGCGTTTGTCGGTCACCATGCCTACCAGCGGTTGCAACAGAGACGCAGTGAGCTGGAAGGTGAGTGAAATCGCACCGACCTGGAAAAAGTCCAGGTCGAACTCACCCTTGAGCAAGGGATACAGGGCGAGGATCACCGACTGCATGGTGTCGTTGAGAAGGTGCGCCCCGCTGATGCCGGCCAACACATCAAAACGCGCGCGTTTGGGTGTGGATCCGGGACTTGGCACCACCGTCTCGCTCACTGCCACGGAAACGCTGGAATCGACGCTCGATGACATGGCGGATCAGGCGAACAAGCGCGCCAGCTCGACACCCGGCTCGGGCGCACGCATGAATGCCTCGCCCACGAGGAATGCGTGAATGTCCGCCGCACGCATGCGCGCCACATCCTCCGGCGTGTGGATGCCGCTTTCGGTCACCAGCAACTGCTCGGCCGCAACCGCAGACTTGAGCTGCAAACTGGTGTCGAGCGAGACCTCGAAGCTGCGAAGATTGCGGTTGTTGACCCCGAGCAGACAGTGCGGCGATGCCGGCAAACGCTGCGCCCGCGCCATTTCATCGGCATCGTGCACTTCCACCAGCACATCCATGCCCAAGTCGATCGCCAGCGCCGCCAAGGAATGCAAGGCGTCGTCATCCAGTGCCGCCACGATCAACAGCACGCAATCGGCACCCAGCGCGCGCGATTCGACTACTTGGTAGGCATCGACCATAAAATCCTTGCGCAGGATCGGCAGCGAACAGGCGGCACGCGCCTGCTGCAGGTAGGCATCGCTGCCCTGGAAGAAATCCACATCGGTCAATACCGACAAGCAACTCGCGCCACCGGCCTGATAGCTGCGTGCAATCTGTGCCGGATCGAAATTGACGCGGATGAGGCCCTTTGACGGACTGGCCTTCTTGACCTCGGCGATCACGGCGGCACGACCTTGGGCAAGCGTGCGGCGCATGGCTGCGGCAAAACCGCGTGGCGCCGTGGCCAGTTCGGCCTGCGCACGCAGTGTCTCCAGCGATGTCGTGGCCTTGCGCTGCGCGACCTCTTCGGCCTTGCGCGCCAGGATCTTTTGCAGGATGTCGCTCATGTGGCTGCTCGCAGGCCTTGGGTGGTGGCGATGAATTGATCGAGCTTGGCACGCGCGGCGCCTGAAGCCAGCGTGGCTCGCGCCCGTTCAATACCGTCGGCAATCGAGACTGCGCGTCCAGCGGCATACAGCGCCGCACCGGCATTGAGCGCCACGATCTCGCGCGGCAGGCCATCCACATCGTCGAGCGCCTGCAACAGCAGATCGCGCGACTGCTCGACGTTCTCGACCTTGAGGTTGCGGCTGGCGGCCATGGCGATGCCGAAATCTTCGGGGTGGATCTCGTACTCGCGCACCACGCCATCACGCAATTCACCCACGAGGGTGCCGGCGCCCAATGAAATCTCGTCCATACCATCGCGGCCCCACACCACCAAGGCGCGCTGCGCCCCGAGCCGCTGCAACACACGCACCTGGATGCCTACGAGGTCGGGATGGAACACGCCCATCAGGATGTTCGGTGCGCCCGCCGGATTGGTGAGCGGCCCCAGGATGTTGAAGATCGTGCGCACGCCCATCTCACGTCGTACCGGCGCCACGTTCTTCATCGCCGGATGGTGGATGGGGGCGAACATGAAGCCGATGCCGGTTTCGGCAATGCATTGGGCCACCTGTGCGGGCTGCAGATCGATCGCCGCGCCGAGCGCCTCCAGCACATCGGCGCTGCCCGAGCGCGAGGACACGCTGCGATTGCCGTGCTTGGCGACCTTGGCCCCGGCCGCCGCCACTACGAAGATGCTCGCAGTGGAAATGTTGAAGGTGTTGGAACCATCGCCACCGGTGCCGACCACATCGATGAAGTGTTCGACATCCGGCAACTCCACCTTGGCGGCAAACTCGCGCATCACCTGCGCCGCGCCCGCGATCTCGCCCACGGTTTCCTTCTTCACCCGCAAGCCCGACAGGATTGCCGCCGTCATCACCGGCGAGACTTCACCGCGCATGATCTGGCGCATCAAGCCCACCATCTCGTCGTGGAAGATTTCGCGGTGCTCGATGGTGCGCTGCAGAGCTTCCTGCGGCGTGATCAAGTTGGACTGAGGCATGGATGCGTCGCACGATCAGGGAAAGCGAGCTGCCCATTGTACGGCCACACGCGCCACACCCGTCGGAGGCGTGCGCAGGTCATGACAGGCGGGCATGAATCCGCATCGAGCACCCAGCTACAATGACGCGCTGCCGCATGAGCGGCCTGGTTCCTGCAGAGCGATCGACCATGAGCGACTCCATCGACACCGCACGCCCGACACCGGGCAGCAAGTTCACCAGCCCGCAGGGCACACGTGCGATCAAGGACGGCATCCGTCCCAGCAGCCTGAGCACCCTCGCCGATGTGGCGCGCAAACCCGACTGGCTGCGGGTGCGCCTACCCACCGGCGCCAAGTTCCAGGAAATTCAGGACATCGTGCGAAGTCACAAGCTGGCCACGGTCTGCGCCGAATCCAAATGCCCCAACATCGCCGAGTGTTGGGGTCGTGGCACCGCCACCTTGATGCTGATGGGCTCAGTCTGCACCCGCGCCTGCAAGTTCTGCTCGGTCTCCACCGGCAACCCGCAAGGCTGGCTCGATCCCATGGAGCCGGCCAACGTGGCCGAGGCTGTCGACCTGATGCAACTGAAGTACGTGGTGCTGACCTCGGTGGATCGCGATGACCTGCCCGATGGCGGTGCCGGCCATTACGCCGCCTGCATCCGTGCCATCCACGCCCGCACCCCGTTGACGGCCGTGGAAGCGCTGACGCCGGATTTTTGCGGCCGCGAACACGACATCGCCAAGGTGCTCGATGCAGGACTCGCCACGTTCGCGCAGAACATCGAAACCGTGGAACGCCTGACCCATCCGGTGCGCGATCCGCGCGCCGGCTACGCCCAAACCCTCGCCGTACTGAAGTTCGCCAAGTCGCACGCGCCACAGACCGTCACCAAGACCAGCCTGATGCTGGGCCTGGGCGAAACCGACGCCGAAATCGAGCGCACCCTGGCCGATGTTCGCGCGGCCAAGGTCGATGTGGTCACCTTGGGCCAATACATGCGCCCGACCAAGAACCACCTGCCGGTGGAACGCTTCGTCACCCCCGAGCAATTCGCGCAGTACCGCGAGTACGCGCTGGCGCTGGGTTTTCTGGAAGTGGTCTCCGGCCCGCTGGTGCGTTCGAGCTACCGCGCCGAACGGGTGCTGGAAAAGAACAACGTCGGGCTGGATCCGTCCATCGTCGAGGGCATCCGCGAGGCGGCTTCATTGCGCTGCTGAACGGCCCGTGGTGGGCTGAAGCATGACTGATGGCCCACGGCAAAACCACCGGGGCTGGCTAGAATTTGCGACTCACTTCACCTTAGCCCGGAGATGTCGCAATGCGTTTTGCCACCCCATCCTGCCTGTCGATGGCGCTCGGCCTGCTGCTCATTGGCAGTACGGCACACGCCAAGGCACCCGTCGACATTTCCTACGACCAGTTC
Organism: Chiayiivirga sp.; assembly: GCA_035703435.1. Taxonomy (GTDB): domain Bacteria; phylum Pseudomonadota; class Gammaproteobacteria; order Xanthomonadales; family Xanthomonadaceae; genus Denitratimonas. The sequence goes on from DASSYF010000052.1 coordinate 28,544, forward strand.
ACCTTGCCCAACGGCCTGCAGGTGGTGGTGCATGAAGACCACAAAGCGCCGATCGTGGCCGTCAACGTCTGGTACCACGTCGGCTCCAAGGACGAGCCGGCCGGCAAGAGCGGCTTTGCCCACTTGTTCGAACACCTGATGTTCCAAGGCTCGGAGAACCACAAGGGCGAGTTCTTCGCGCCCTTCGAAAAAGTTGGCGCCACCAATCAGAACGGCACCACCAACACCGACCGCACCAACTATTTCGAGAACGTCCCCACCACCGCGCTCGACATGGCGCTGTGGATGGAATCGGACCGCATGGGCCACTTCATCGGCGCCATCGACCAGAGCTTGCTGGATGAGCAACGCGGCGTGGTCAAGAACGAAAAGCGTCAAGGCGAGAATCAGCCCTACGGCCAGGCCTTCGATGCGCTGTCGCGCGCCAGCTATCCGGTCGGCCATCCCTACCATCACGGTGTCATCGGTTCGATGGCCGATCTCGATGCCGCCTCGCTCGACGATGTGAAGGGCTGGTTCCGTTCATGGTACGGCCCCAACAACGCCGTGCTGGTGCTGGCCGGTGACATCAACCTGGCCACGGCCAAGGAAAAGGCGCTGCGTTATTTCGGTGACATTCCTGCGTCCGTCACCGTGCCCAAGATCGCGCCCGATCCGGCACCGCGCAAAACATCGACTCGCGAAACCATGAGCGATCGCGTGGCGCAAGCGCGCATCTACCGCGCTTGGAACGTGCCGCAATTCGGCAGTGCCGACCTTGATCGCCTGCAGTTGGTGGCGCAGGTGTTGGGCGGCAGCAAGTCCTCGCGCCTGGAAAAGCGATTGGTGCACGAAGAAAAGCTGGCCGACAGCGTCAGCGCCATGGCCTACGGCGCCGAGCTGGGTTCGAACTTCTTCATCATGGTCACCGCGACCAAGCCTGACAACGTGGCCAAGATCGAAGCCATCCTCGATGAAGAGGTCAAGCGCATGATTGCCGAGGGCCCGAGCGAAGCCGAACTGCAGCGTGCACGCACCGTGTTCGAGGCAGGCTTCGTGCGTGGCATCGAGCGTATCGGCGGCTTCGGCGGCAAGGCCGACACCTTGGCCGAATGCACCGTTTTCACCGGCAATCCGGGTTGCTTCCGCGACAGCCTCAAGGTGCTCTCCAGCGCGACGATCGATGATCTGAAGAAGGCCGCCTCCACATGGTTGGCCCAAGGCGACCACACCTTGGTGGTGTTGCCCGGTAAAACCCCGCCGACACCGCCGGCCGATGCCCCACATGTGGCCAACGCCGAGAAAGATCCGACCGCCACGCTCACGCCCGATCCCAAGTACACCGTCGTCGCCAGCGATGTCGATCGCTCCAAGGGTGTACCGGAAACCACGACCTTCCCCGACCTGAGCTTCCCCGCCTTGCAGCGCAGCAAGCTCAAGAACGGCATCGAAGTGGTGCTGGCCGAGCGTCACGAAGTCCCTGTCGTTCAGATCAGCCTCGAGTTCCCGGGCGGTTTCACCGCCGATGTCGGCCGTAAGCTCGGCACCGCCAGCTTCGCCATGGAGATGATGAGCGAGAGCGCAGCCGGCATGGACGCGTTGGCGCTGGCCGATCGTGCCGAGAACCTCGGTGCCAATATCGGTTCGGGAGCCTCGCTCGACGGCAGCAACGTCTACCTGTCGGCACTCAGTGACCAGCTTCCCGCCTCACTCGACCTGCTTGCCGACGTGGTGCTGCGTCCGGATTTTGCCGACAAGGAAATCGAGCGCGTGCGTACCGCCTGGATCGCCGGCATCCAGCAGGAAAAAACCCGCCCCAACGGCGTGGCCATGCGCCTCTTGCCACCGCTGATCTACGGCGCCGGTCATCCCTATGCCATCCCGCTCAGCGGCACCGGCACCGAGGATTCGATCAAGTCACTGACCCGCGCCGATCTGGTGGATTTCCACCATGACTTCGTGCGCCCGGACAATGCCACCATCGTCGTCGTCGGCGATACCGACCTGGCCAGCATCGTGCCCTTGTTGGAAGCCCGCTTCGGCCAATGGAAGGCTCCGAGCGAGGCCTTGGAACTAGCCAAGATCTCGGCCGTCTCCCTGCCCGATGCCACGCGCGTGTATCTGATCGATCAGCCCGGCGCGATCCAGGCCAATATCCTCGTGGGCCAGGCCGTCAACTCGACCATGGACCCGAAGGCGCTGGAGTTCGACCTGGCCAATGGCGTCTTGGGTGGCAAGTTCAGCTCGCGCCTGAACATGAAGCTGCGTGAAGAAAAGCAGTGGGCCTATGGCGCCTACAGCTTCTCCATCTCGTCCAAGGGCCAGCGCGCCTGGCTCGGCTTTGCGCCGGTTCAGATCGACAAGACCGCCGAGGCCATCACCGAGATGAACAAGGACATCACCGCCTTTGCCACCGGCACCCAGCCCATCAGCGCCGAAGAGCTCACCAAGATCAAGATCAACAACGTCCTCAGCCTGCCGGGCGCCTATGAAACCGCTGGCGCGGTGATGGGTGCTATCGGCGGCATCGTGCGCTATGAGCGTCCGGACGACTACGTGCGCACCCTCAAGGCGCGCACCGAAGCGGTCAGCCTGGATGCGGCGCATGCGGCTGCCGGCTTGCTGCAACCCAAGGCCCTGACCTGGGTGATCGTGGGCGATTTGTCCAAGATCGAAGCACCGGTGCGCGCGCTCAAGCTCGGCACGGTCAGCGTGATCGATGCCGACGGCAAAGCCGTACGTTGATCGAGGCAAGGCCAGGCGGTTCATCGTCTGGCCATGCTTTAACACGGGCGGAGTGACATACTCCGCCCGTTTTCTATTCTCGTTTCACCATTGGAGTCCGGCATGAACCGACCGCTTTGCCTGCTTGCGCTTTCCGTTCTGCTGCTCGGGGGGTGCACCTGGGTGAAGATGGAGCCTGGCGCGGCGCGCGTTCGCGTGCTGGCGGCCGATGCCGATGTCAGTGGCTGCGTGCTGCGTGGTGAGATCGGTGTTTCGGTCAAGGATCGCGTCGGCTTGTACGACCGCAACGCACTCAAGGTGCGGGATGAGTTGGAAACGATGGCGCGCAACGAGGCGCTGGATCTGGACGCGGATGCCGTCAAGCCAACGAGCGAGCCGGCACTCGGCGAACAACGCTTCTCGGCCTACCGTTGCGGCGCGTCCATGCCGCGTCGCCAAGCCCCATCGAACACGGCACCGGCGCCCAAGGCGCAGCCCTTGCAGATGGAAGAGGCCGAAACCTTTCCGGTGCGTTGATTCGGCAGGCTGTCACCCCTGACGCTTGCAGCATGCACCGCCGCTTGGCGCAGGACGTCCGACATCGCCCTGCCGCTACCACTCCACCGGCGCATCGTGGCGTGCCGATGCCCTGCGAACACTGGGTACCAGGCTACGCTTTTACACCATTCCACGGCGTTGTGCTTGCCCTAATGCGCCTTTCGCTGTAGCGTTCATTGGTTTTCCGTCCTCAATTCTGCGGCAGGGTCATGTTGTTCCAGCACGTTTCAATCGCCAGCATCGCGCACATCGACGCGCCGCATCCGCTCAGTTCGGCCGACATCAATGCGCGTCTGCGCCCGACGCTGGACCGCCTCGGCATCCGCACCGACGTGTTGGGCGACATCGCCGGCATCCACTCACGCCGCTTCTGGGAAGAAGGCACGCAGGCGTCCGATGCCGCCACCGTCGCGGCAGAAAAAGCCCTGGGCGAGATTGACTTGGCGCGCGACAAGATCGGCCTGTTGGTCAATACCTCGGTCAGCCGCGACTTCCTCGAACCCAGCACCGCCAGCATCGTTTCGGGCAACCTCGGCTTGCCCGATACCTGTCAGAACTTCGACCTGGCCAACGCCTGCCTGGCCTTCATCAACGGCATGGACATCGCTTCGCGCATGATCGAGCGCGGCGAGATCGAGTATGCCCTCGTGGTGGATGGCGAAACGGCCAATCTTGCCTATGAGAAAACCCTCGCCCGCATGTGCGCACCGGATGTGACCGAAGAGCAGTTCCGTCAGGAGTTGGCCACGCTCACCTTGGGTTGCGGTGCCGCGGCGATGGTGCTGGCACGCCGTGAACTGGTTCCGGATGCGCCCCGCTACATGGGTGGGGTTACGCGCGCTGCCACGCAATGGAACACCTTGTGCCGCGGCAACCTGGATCGCATGGTGACCGATACCCGGATGTTGCTGATCGAAGGTATCAAGCTGGCGCAGAAGACCTTTGCCGCGGCCAAGACTGCGCTGGGTTGGGCCGTGGAAGAGCTCGACGAGTTCGTGATCCACCAGGTCAGTCAGGTGCACACCCAGGCCTTCATCAAGGCCATCGGTATCGATCCGGCCAAGGTACTCACCATCTTCGCCGAGTACGGCAACATCGGCCCGGCCTCGGTTCCAATCGTGCTGTCCAAGCTCAAGGAAATGGGCCGGCTGCGCAAGGGACAGCGCATTGCCTTGATGGGCATCGGTTCGGGCCTGAATTGTTCGATGGCCGAAGTGGTGTGGTGAGCGAAGACGCAGACCTGCCCAGTTACGAGGCGGTCTGCGCCAGCGTGGCGCATGGCGGCATCGATGCTTCCGAACTGCATGGCCTGATCTGCGGCTATCTCGCCGCCGGTGCCAGCCTGGAAGGCGTGCACTGGCCCGAACGGCTTCACGTCTCGATCGCACCCGACCACACCCTGGACCAACTTTGCCAAGCCAGTGCCACCGGCCTGAGTGACCTCGAACTGGGCTTCCAACTGCTGCTGCCGCCGGACGATGTGGCCGTGATCGAGCGCGCACAAGCGCTGTTCATCTGGTGCCGAGGTTTTGTCGCCGGATTCGCCTTGACGCCGGCAACCACAACCCTGAGCGAGGAGGCGCGCGAAGCCTTCGAGGATCTCGCCGAGATCGCCGCCTTCGTCCCGCAAGATGACGAACAAGACGAGCAAGCCCTCTTGGAAGTCAGCGAATTTGCGCGCTTGGCCGCCCTGCTGATACACGGCGATGTACTGCTCGCCAGTCGTCGACGCGACCGCTTGCACTGAAGCCGACCCATGAATCCGAAAGGCATCCAAGCTGCCGAATTCGCCCGCCGCCGCCGCCAATTGCTGCGCATGGCCGGGCCGGACGCCATCCTGATCCTGCCCGCCGCACCCCTGCGTGTGCGCAGCAATGACACCCATTTTCCGTATCGGCAAGACAGCAACTTCTGGTACCTGACCGGCTTTGACGAACCTGAAGCCGTGCTGGTGCTGGTGCCTGGCCGCAGTGCCGGGGAAGCCCTGCTGTTTTGTCGCGAACGCGACCGCGAGCGTGAAGCCTGGGATGGCGAACGCATGGGCCCGGAACGCGCTGTGGAACGACTGGGCGTGGACGATGCCTATCCCTGGGCCGATATGGATGAAATTCTGCCGCGCCTGATCGAGGGACGCAGTCGGGTGCACTGCCAGTTGGGGCGCGATTCCGATTTCGATGTGACCCTGATCGGCTGGGTCAAGCGCGCCCGCACCCAAGCCAAGCAAGGCGGCCAGACGCCGCACGAGTTCCAGGAACTGGGGCATTTGCTGCACGACCTGCGCCTGTTCAAGAGCCCGGCCGAACGTCGCTTGATGGCCGAAGCCGGTCGCATTGCCGCGCAGGCGCATGTGGATGCCATGCGCGCGGCGCGTCCAGGCATGTACGAATACGAACTGGAGGCCGAGCTGCTTTACCGCTTCCGCCGCCACGGTGCGGTGCCATCCTACGAACCCATCGTCGGTGCCGGTGCCAACGGCTGCGTGCTGCATTACCGCAGCAACAACGCCCAGATGCGCGACGGCGATTTGGTCCTGATCGATGCCGGCGCCGAAGTCCAAGGCTATGCCTCGGACATCACCCGCACCTTCCCGGTCAACGGGCGTTTCTCCAAGCCCCAGCGTGCCTTGTACGAGCTGGTGCTGGCCGCGCACACGGCCGCCTGTGACACGGTTCGACCTGGCGCGAGCTGGAATGCGCCGCATGAAGCGGCAGTCGAGGTGCTCACCGATGGCCTCTTGCGTCTCGGGCTTCTCAAGGGCAGCTTGAAGCAGGCGATCAAGGAACAGGCCTACCGTCGTTTCTACATGCATCGCACCGGGCACTGGCTGGGGCTGGATGTGCACGACGTGGGGGACTACCGAATCGGTGGCGAGTATCGCCTGCTGGAGCCGGACATGGCCTTCACCATCGAACCGGGCCTCTACATTGCGCCCGATGCGGCCGGTGTTGCAGCCAAATGGCGCGGCATCGGCATCCGCATCGAGGATGATGTGGCCGTCACTCGACAGGGAATGAAGCTCGTCAGCGATGGTGTGCCGCGTGAGGTCGATGCCATCGAAGCGCTGATGGCGGAGCGCTGACGCCACCGCGCCATGGCACCCGCCTGTGGGCTTTGGCTTCACCGCCGTGATGGCGAACAGGTATGCTTTCGGTATTGCTGCCTACGGCCTGGACCGCCCCCGATGCGCTGCCACGTTTACAAGAGCCGCAAACGCCCGGATGCCTACGTCTACGTCGATGAGCACACCGATCCGGCGAACTTGCCCGAAGCTCTGCGCAATGCCTTGGGTCCACTGGATCCGGCACTGAGTTTCGACCTGACGGCCGAGCGCCGACTTGCCCGCGCCGATGCGGCGACGGTCATCACCGCCATTGCTTTGCAGGGCTACTACGTGCAGTTGCCGCCCAGCGTGGATGAATCGTCGTGACCGAGGTTCCTGCCTCCGAGACGGCCAAACCCTTCCACCGCCTGCTCGCATTTGCGCTGGCGATGGTCTTGAGCGTGAGCGCGCTGCTGCCGTGGCCGACGCTCTTCGCACCCGGCCCGGTCATGGCACTGGCCTTTTATCTGATGGCTAGCGCCTTGGTCGTGCGACCCGATCTTGCTCCAACTCAACTGATGGCACGAACCTTGCGCTCCGGCGTTTGGTGGATTCTCGCCGGAACGCTGCTGCTGGGGCTGGGGCTGTATTGGCCGGTCACCGCGCTCCAGTCCGGAGGTACGCTCGCCGCCGTGCTGATCGCCGGCGCTGTGCTCGGGCTGGCATGGATCTGGCTGTGGCGACATGCCTCGGCACTGGCCCTCTGGCTGCAAGACGATGCGGTGTCGCCACTGACTCAACTTCACGAGCTGGGCGATTCCATCCTGCTCGGGCGTCGCGCCTGGTTGGCCGCACTCGCACTCCTGCTGTTGGCGCTGTCCAGCCTGAGCCTGGCCTGGCGCGCGCTGTGGCCCGACGCGCTCTATCCCATCGTGCTGCTGGTGTACACCGTGCTGCTGGCGCCGTTGCTGGCGTATCTCGCCGTGCGATGGACGCAAACGCAGCTGAACCACGTGCGCCAGGACATTGCTGATCAATTGGCCGATCTGGCCACCGCGAAACTTCCAGCACGTCGGCGCGAACAGATCCTCGATCTCGACGCGGCGCTGTATTCGGCCGCTCGCGCTGGACGCATCGATGAGGCACTGGAGCTGCTGGAGTCCGGCGCCAATGCACAGGCCTTGCCGGCCCCGACCGGGCGCGATCAACGCAGCCTGCCGATGCTGGCGTGCGTACACCCCGATCTGCGCCTCTTGCGCGCGCTGATCGTGGCGGGCGTTGATTTGAATCGCAGCCATGCCGGCATCACGCCTTTGTTCGCTGCCGTCCGCGACAGTTACCACGGCCGCCCCGACGCGGTGCTGACCCTGGTCACCAATGGTGCCGATCCACGCGCCACCACGGCCGAGGGCGCCACCGCCTTGCACGCCGCCGCACGCAATGCCGACGCCGCGATTGCCGCCCTGCTACTGGACGCGGGCGCCGAGTTGGATGCGCTGGATCTGCAAGGCATCAGCGCCCTGGGCATCGCCGCAGGTCAAGGCAATCTCGCCGTGGCGCGTTTCCTGCTGGAACGCCGCGCGCACTGCGAGCCGGCCGGCGGAGAACCGGCCATCCTCCTGGCAGCCACGCGCGAGGACGATGACACCGCGATGCTGGCACTGTTGCTGCGCCACAAGGCGCGTGTCGATGCGCGCGGGCGCTTGGGCCGCACGGCCCTGCATGGTGCCTGCCTGCACCGAAATCCGCGCATGGTCGAGGCCCTGCTGGCGGCCAAGGCCAAGCCCGACGCCGCCGATGACAACGGCGTCACGCCCTTGCACGAAGCCGCGCGTGCCGGCGCGGTCGCGTGTGTGGCGCTTCTGGCGGCGCGCGGTGGTTTCGATCCAGCCGCGCGCGACAACGGCGGCCGCAATGCGCTGGCCATCGCCTGCCAGAGCGGCGCCTGCGACAGCGCCACGGTCAAGGCCCTGCTGGCGCTGGGCGTGGATCCGCAACAAGCCGCCAACGATGGCAAACGCGCCATCGATCACGCCGTCGCCGCGGGTCGCTGGGCGCACGTCGCCCTGCTCGACCCGCACTATGTCCTGCCGGCCTGTTTGACCGAAGACGACGAGGAGCTGGCGGACATTCCGCTGGTGATGCGATTGCGGCTGGCGCTGGAGCGCGGCAGCCTGAGCCATGCACGCGATCTACTGGCGGTGACGACGATCGATCCAGCCGAGCTGGCATCGCTGTACCTGGCGATGGCGCCGGGCATGCCCCTGGCCAGTGCGCGCCTGCTGGCCGCACCGCTCGGACAGAACCCGCACACCAGCGAAGGCCACGCCCTCCTCTGGCAATTGCTGGCGATGGGTCCAAGCGCGCAGCAGGCACTGACCGCCATGCTCGAACGCGGCGTTTCGGCCGTCGGGCGCGGCAGTCTGGCGCGTTATCTGGAGGCGGCACGCGTGCAGGAATCACGCCATCCCGACGCGCAAGCCTTTGCCCTGGAACTGTTCTGGCGCGGCGCCGATCCCTTTGCCGGTGACGGCGGCGATCCTCCGCTGCATCTGGCGATCCACCTGTCCTGGACGCGCATCGTCGACGCCTTGCTGGAGCGCGGCATCGACCCCGACAGCCGCGACCACGCTGGCGCCACCGCCTTGATGCTGGCATGCCAGCGCAACGACGAAGCCATGGTGCAATGCCTGATCGCCTGGGGCGCGCAACCGACCTGTGCGGCAAGCGATGGCCGTACCGCCAAGGGCATGGCCCTGGTGCTGGATCATCCCGCATTGCAGCGCTGGATGACTTGGCCCAACTGGCACCTGCCCAAGCGACGACTACGCGACGACGATCTGGTGGCGGCCGCACGCGCCGGCGATGAAGACGCCGTTCAACGCCTGCTGGAACTGGGGCTGCATCTGGATGCGACCGATGCGCAGGGCTGCAGCGCGCTGCTGCGAGCCTGCGGTGGTGGCCATGAGGCCTTGGTGCGCCAACTGCTGGCGCGGGGCGCCAGAATCGACATCGTGGCGCACTCGGGCGCGACCTGCTTGAGTGTCGCCTTGACCGCGCGTCAACTCGGCGTGGTGCGCGTGCTTGCCGATGCGGGCGTGGACTGCAACCAGCGTCTTCCCGGCGGCGCCACCCCGTTGATGATCGCGGCCGTGCTCGGTCTCGACGAAGCCATCGAGATCCTGCTCGATCACAGCGCCGATCCATGGGCGCTCGACGAACAAGGCAGCAACGTCCTGCACGCCTTGGCGCAATATGGCTTTGGTGCCGATCGGGACCGCGCACTCCTGGCCAGTTGGGAACTGCTGCTGGACGCGGGTGCCGACGCCGACGTCATCAATCAACGCGGCGAGACGCCGCTGTTGCTGGTGTTGGGCGCCAGCTTCGACCACGGCGCCGAGCGTCGCGAAGAACTGGTACTGGCCCAGGTCGAGCGCCTCCTGCGGCATGGCATCAGCTTGGGTGGCAGCGACCGACGTGGCTTCGGCCCGCTGCATCTGGCCGCCCTGCACGGCATGGGCACGGTGCTGCGTCGGCTGCTGGCCGCCGGCGCCGATCCCAATGCACGGGATTCGATCAACCGCCGACCTGCCGAGATTGCATTGATGCTGGGCTATGTCGACCTCGCCTCGGCCTTTGCGCCGAAAGCATCCACGCCATCCCTGGCGCGATTCCTGCGCGATCCGGGTGGGTCGAGTTAGCCGCGAGTAGCGACCTAGAGCGCGTCGCCGTCGAGTTCGCCGGTGCGGATGCGCACCACCTGTTCGAGCGCGGACACGAAAATCTTGCCGTCACCGATCTTGCCGCTGTTGGCGGCGCGCTGGATCGCTTCGACCACGCGCTCCAACTGGTCGTCGGTGACCGCCACTTCGACCTTCATCTTTGGCAGGAAATCGACCACGTACTCGGCCCCGCGATACAGCTCGGTGTGACCCTTCTGGCGACCGAAGCCCTTGACCTCGGTCACGGTCACACCGGTGACGCCCACTTCCGACAGGGCCTCACGCACATCGTCGAGTTTGAACGGCTTGATGATCGCCATCACCATTTTCATGCGGGGCCTCCAGCAGACGGAAACTAGGATTAGTCGCAGACGATTTTAGTCTCTCTTCCGGCTGCGGCAATGGTTCGCGACTGGCAGGCTGGGCCCGTGTCGATTCCAGACCGAACAGGACCCGCCCAGCATGTCGCTTGCCCTTGTCCATAGCCGCGCCCAGACCGGCGTCCACGCCCAGGAAGTGCGTGTGGAAGTACACCTGGCGGGCGGGTTGCCTGCCGTGTCGATCGTCGGCCTGCCCGATGCGGCCGTGCGCGAGAGTCGCGATCGGGTACGCGCCGCTCTGCAGTGCTCGCAACTGGAACTGCCGCAACGGCGCATCACCATCAATCTTGCGCCGGCCGATGTGCCCAAGGACGGCAGCCGCTTCGATCTCCCCATCGCGCTCGGCATCCTGGCAGCATCCGGGCAGTTGCCGCGCGAAGCACTGCGCGACAGGGAGTTCCACGGCGAGCTGGCCTTGACCGGCGAGCTGCGCCCGATCGAGGGCGCCCTGCCTGCCGTGCTGGCGGCCGCTCGCGCCGGACGCGACATCGTGTTGCCAATGGACAATCGCGCCGAAGCCTCGCTCGCCAATCATCCCGGCACGCGTTTTGCCCGCTCCCTTCTGGAAGTGTGCGCCTTGCTCCAGAACGGCCGCGAGCTACCGGGGCCGGAAGCTGCGCCGATCCACGGCGATCATTCGACCGAAGGGCCGGACCTGTCGGAGGTTCGTGGCCAGCCACATGCGCGGCGTGCACTGGAAGTGGCTGCAGCCGGCGCCCACAACATGCTGATGGTCGGCCCGCCAGGCAGCGGCAAGTCGATGCTGGCGCAACGATTGCCGACCCTGTTGCCGCCCTTGCCTGATGCGCAGGCGCTGGAATGCGCCGCCATTGCGTCCTTGTGCGGGCGAATGCCTGACTTCACCAACTGGCGGGCACCGCCCTATCGCGCCCCACACCACACGGCCACGGCGGTGGCGTTGACGGGTGGCGGCGGCGCGGCCAATCTGCGCCCCGGCGAAATCAGCCTGGCCCACCATGGCGTGTTGTTTCTCGACGAACTGCCCGAGTGGCAACGTCACACCCTGGAAGTGTTGCGCGAACCGCTGGAATCGGGGCGCATCGTGATTTCGCGAGCCGCACGACAAGCCGAATTTCCCTCGCGCTTCCAATTGATCGCGGCGATGAATCCATGCCCCTGCGGCTGGGCTGGGGATCCGGCCGGACGCTGCCATTGCAGCCGCGAGCAGATCGATCGCTACCGCGCCCGCATCTCGGGCCCCTTGCTCGATCGCATCGACATTCAGATCGCCGTACCCCGGATTGCATCGGCCGACATGCGACCGGATGCCCCGCGTGGTGAGACCAGTGCCCAGGTGCGGGCACGCGTCGAACGCGCCCGTGCCTTGCAGCAGGCTCGTGCCGGCGTCAGCAATGCCGCCCTGAGCCAAGCCCAGACCGAACGTGACTGCAGCCTCGATGAGCGTGACCGTAGCTTGCTGGAACGCGCCATCGACCAACTGCACCTGTCCGCGCGTGCCAGCCAACGCATCCTGCGCGTGGCCCGCACCATTGCCGACCTGGCCGGCAGCGAGGCCATCGCCACCGCCCACCTGGCCGAGGCCATCGGCTATCGAAGGTTGGATGCCAGAAGCTGATCGCCGGCGTGCCACGCAGACCCCGCTCAGCGTGCGCGCCCGATCTCGGCCACGACGCCCGCCGTCAGGCTGGCCAGATCCTGCGGCGACAACGCCACCTCCAAACCACGTCGGCCGGCGCTGACGTGGATGCGCGTCAGGCTTCGAGCCTGCGCGTCGATGAAGGTGCGCAGCCGCTTCTTCTGGCCCAAAGGGCTGATGCCACCGGCTACGTAGCCCGTACTTCGCTGCGCCGTATCCAATGGCGCCATCACGCAGCGCCGCGCACCGCTGGCGTGCGCCAAGGCCTTGAGATCCAGCTGCACCGCCACCGGCACGATCGCCACCAGCAACTCGCCCTGATCGGTCTGTGCGATCAGGGTCTTGAACACCTCGCCGGCGTCCAAGCCAAGTCGTGCCACCGCCTCCTCGCCGTAAGCCTGCGTGTCGGCATCGTGCTCGTAGGCACACACCTCGTGTGCGACATGTTGCTGGCGCAAAAGCTGGATGGCGGGCGTCATGGTGAGTTGGGCATCGGAGATCGGTGTCGAACTGGAATTGTGCCCTCAATCGGCGTAGCGTGGCGCAAGGGAATTCGGTCATCGAGTGTGTCATGCGTGTCGTTGTTTCGTGCGTATGGGTGCTGTGCTTGGGGCTGGTTGGGACCGTGGCGGCACAAACCCTGCCGGCCTTTCCCGGCGCGGAAGGTTTCGGTGCCATTGCCACCGGCGGGCGCGGCGGGACGGTTTACTACGTCACCCATCTCGACCCCGATCCAGGCGGCGTGATACCCGGCTCACTCAACTATGGCCTGCGTCAAACCGGCCCGCGCACGATTCTGTTCAAGGTCAGTGGCGTCATCCACGGCATCGCCAACATCGTGCACGGCGATGTCACCATCGCCGGCCAAACCTCGCCGGGCGGCATCATCGTGCGCGGGATCATCTGCGATGGTCACTACGAGCAGAACGATTGCGACAACCTCATCGTGCGCCACCTGCGCAGCCGACCCGCCTGGAACCTGACCGTACCTCCGGGCGGCGAACGCCTCGATGATGCGCTGCGCCTGGATGGGATCAACCGCGCGATCTTCGACCACGTTTCACTCGCCCACGCCACCGACGAGGCGCTTCAGATCAGTTGGGCTTCGGACATCACCGTGCAGGATTCCATGCTGGGTGAAACGGTCGGTTCGCACGCCGACCGTGGCGGCGTGTTGATGAACTATTCGCACACCGATCATCCACAAGACCGCATCGCCCTGATCCGCAACCTGTGGTATCGCGTCGGTGGCCGCATGCCGGAAATCACCTGCGAAGCGAGCAACTACGACGGCGATCCCGGCCTCATCGCAAGCTGCCAGAACACACCGCTGCATCTGGAACTGGCCAACAACCTCTACGTCGATCCGGGTTTCCTGCTCTGGTACAACCGCGACGTGGACCAGAATGCGGCCAATGGCCCCTATGTCGTGCGCGCCAACATCGTCGGCAACCGCTTCGTCACGCGATCGAGCTATCCCTACGGCATGTTTCTGTTTGACCTGTTGGATGTTGCCAGCAACCAGTTGTTCGTCAGCGACAATCGCCTTTCGTTGTACCCGAGCTGGTCCGATTACCAGTTGTTCTATTGTTGCAACGACTTTGCTACCGAGGGCCCCAACACCGCCAGCGGTTCGGCAATACACCGCAGCGTGCGCCATCCATTCCCCTTCGCCAGCACCTATCTGGCCCAGAGCAGCCTTGCCACCTACATCCCGAACCACGCCGGTGCGCAGCCCTCCGATCCGCTCGACCGCCGCTGGCGCGATTCGGCACTCGGTGGTCTGCCGCCCGCCATCGACTGGGACACGCCGTTGGCCAACGATGATTTCACTCTGGACTTCAATCCGGCGTCCCCGCCGCCTGCGCCGGCAGACAGCGACAACGACGGCATGCCCGATGCCTTCGAGCAGAACAACGGCCTCAATCCCAACAACGCCTCCGATCGCAACGGCACCGGCCTGTCGCTGGCCTGTACCGGTATGGCCGGCTTCACCAATCTGGAGTGCTATCTCTACCGCATGAGCATGGGCGCGGTCGGTGTTCCGCCTCTGTTTGCCGATGGTTTCGAGCCCTGAGCGATCGAGCCGGCGCTCAAGCCCGGCTCACGCCCTCAGGCACGACGGCGCGCTGCATCCGCAAGGCCGCACAGCCATCCTCGTAGTACGAATCGATCCGACCAAAGACCTCGAAGCCGGCGCGTCGATACAGACCGATGGCGGCGTGGTTGTCCTCGCGCACTTCCAGCCGCAATACGCGTCGATCAGCCGCCTGCGCAGCCGCCAGGGCATCATCGAGCAAGGCAGCACCCAAGCCCGCTCCGCGCCGATTTGGATCGACTGCGATCGAATACAGGCGTGCGATGGCGCTGCCCTGCCGCAACAGGATCAAGGCGTAGCCCGCCGGGACACCCTTCCAATCGAGTACGCGCAGGCGGGCACGGGTCGAGCGCAGGTGATGGCGAAGTTGCCGCGTCGACAGCCGATCGCCGGGAAACATCGCCTCCAGCGCGAGCAGAGCGGGCACGTCATCGCTCACCGCGGCACGCAGGCGGATCGGTGTGGGTTCGGGACTCATGTCATTGGCCATGAACAGCGTGCAACCGCCTTGCCAAGGGTCGTATCGGGTGTCACGGATTCTGTCAGAATCGGCGCCGATCCGCGCCCCTGAGGTGCATTTGAGTCTGCCATGAGCCGTCTCGTCATCGTCGTTGAAAACCCCGCCGACTGGGGCTCGTACTATCCGTCCGAGAACGTCGTTTCCGCCACCGACTACCTGCGTGAATCGCCCCAGGCCGAGGCTTCCGAGCGGGTGCAGGTCATCAATCTGTGCCGCAGTTACAAATACCTCGGCGTCGGCTACTACGTCTCGCTTCTGGCCGAGGCGCGTGGGCATCGGGTGATCCCGACGGTGCGCACCATCAACGACTTGCGCCGACGTTCGATCTACGGCCTGGACATCGACGATCTCAATCAACGCCTGTCCAAATTCCTGCCCGAAGATGACAGCGATCGTTCCGATTTCAACGTGCGCGTGTACTTCGGCCAGACCCGTCATGGGGAACTGGCGGAAATCGCGCGTCAGGTGTTCGAGGCCTATCCCTGCCCGATCCTGCGGCTGGAGTTCGAACGCAATCGAAGCTGGCAGCTCAACGCGGTGAAGCCCGTGGGCATCCACACCCTGACCGAGCAGCAGGAAGACACCTTTGCCAATTCGCTCGATGCCTATTCGCGCAAGATCTGGCGCAAGCCGCGGCCACGGCGGCAATTTCGCTACGAGATCGCGATGCTGCACGATCCCAACGAGGCCCTGCCGCCATCCGACAAGCGCGCACTGCGCAATTTCATCGCGGCCGGAAAGAAGCTCGATATCGACGTCGATCTGATCACCCGCAACGATTATTCTCGCCTGCCAGAGTACGACGGGCTGTTCATCCGCGAAACCACCTCGCTCGACAACCACACCTACCGCTTTGCCCACCGCGCCGAACGCGAAGGCATGGTGGTGATCGACGATCCGGTATCGATCCTGCGCTGCACCAACAAGATCTACCTCAACGACCTTCTGCACGCGCGCAAGCTGGCCACGCCGCGCACCGAAGTGGTGTTTCGCGACAACGACGCGCAACTTGCAGCCCTCGGTGACAGTCTGGGTTATCCGCTGGTGTTGAAAATTCCCGATGGCTCATTCTCGCGCGGAGTGATGAAGGTCGAAGATGAAGCCGGCCTGCGTCAGGCCGCGACCACGCTGTTCCAGCACAGCGCGCTGCTGATCGCACAGGAGTTCATGTACACCGAATACGACTGGCGCATCGGCGTGCTCAACGGCCAGGCGCTGTACGCCTGCCAATATTTCATGTCACGCGGCCACTGGCAGATCTACGACCACGCCCACGGCAAGCCCAGCGGCCTGCCGCGCTCGGGTGGTTTCAAGACGTTCCCGGTGCGCGATGCACCCGCCAGCGTGGTGAAACTGGCCGTCAAGGCCAGTACCGCCATCGGCGATGGCCTGTATGGCGTGGATATCAAACTCTCGAACAAGCGCGCCGTGGTGATCGAGGTCAACGACAACCCATCCATCGATTCGGATGTTGAAGACGCCTACCTCGGCGAGGACCTCTACTTGCGCATCATGGGCGAGTTCCTGCGGCGACTGGAACGCAAACGGCTGGGTATTTCCGGCTGAGACATCCGCGCAACGATCAAGCGAAAGCCATCCCCAACACGACGTCGAGGCATCAGCCGCCATCGCGACCTGACTCACCCACGGCCGGCTCATTGAGCGAGAGCTCGCGCAACAGCAGGCTGGCCTGGGTTCGGTTGCGCACACCGAGTTTTTCGAAGATGGCCGTGATGTGGGCTTTGACGGTGCGCTCCTGCACATCGAGGCGGTCAGCGATCTGCTTGTTGAGCAAGCCTTCCGCCACCAGAGCCAGCACTCGGAACTGCTGCGGCGTAAGGCTGGCCAGACGGAGTGCCAAGGCGTGATCAGCGGGATCCGGGCGTGAGCCCTCCAGCGCGCCTCGCAGGTCTGCGGGCAACCAGACTTCGCAGGCGAGAATGGCGTCGATGGCGTGCCGCATCGTGGCCATGTCGGTGCGTTTGGGAATGAAACCGGCCGCACCGTGGTCCAGCGCGCGGCGCACGATGGACGGATCGTCATGGCCCGAGCACACCGCCACGGCCACCTGCGGAAACTGCGCGCGAATCGCTGCCAATCCCGCCAAGCCGTGATTGCCCGGCATACGCAAGTCGAGCAATACCAGATCCACCGACCCATCGACCTGCAACTGGCTCAGCACGCCATCGAGGTCCTCGGCTTCGAGTATTCGTGCATCCTCGCCCAGACCTTGCGCCGCCTGCCGCAGTGCGGCACGAAACAGGGGATGGTCATCGGCGATCAGGATCACAGCCATGACCCGATTATCACCAGTCGCACCGCGCTTGTCGCGCACCGCGTGCCGTACGCGTCGCAGCTACCATAGTCGGATCGAATCCTGGAGAAGGCGAATGGATGACATCGGCAGCTTGAATTTCGACGCATGGCTGCGGCCGTTGCGCGAGGCGATGGCGAACTGGCAGGGTGCGGCTCCGACGTTCTCACCCGGCTTCAACCCTGCCGGCTTTGCACCCTTGTCGGGCGCGGGCCTCGGCAGTATTCCCGGCTTTGCCTCGGCTCATCCATTCGGCCAAGCCAGCGGGCCGTTTTCGGCCTTGTTCGAGCAACTCGCCACCTTGGCTCAGGGTCAATGGCAGCAATTGGCCGCCGGCCTTGCGGCGGGCGGCACTGCCGATGCGTCGCAGATGAACTGGCGTGGCGTACTGGAGTCGCTGGCACCCATGCTGGGCGCTGCAGACGGCCTTGGCGGTGCCCTGCCCGGCATGGGCGCGCCCGCCCTGCGTGAAGCCCTGTCCACGCCGCAAGTAGGCCCGATGCGCGAGCACGTCGAGCGCTGGCAGCAGGCGATGCTGGCGCAGCTCGATCATCAAGACGCTGCGCGTGCGTTTTCGGCGCAACTGGGGGAGATCATGAAGCGGGCCCTGGAACAGTTTGGCCAGCGACTGACGGCGCGTCATGCGGCCGGCAAGGCCGCGAGCACGATGCGCGAGGTGTTTGATGAATGGATCGAGGCGGGCGAGGCAGCCTGGGCCGAGCGCGCCAGTGGCGATGCCTTCGTTGCCGCCTTGGGTGCCTATACCAACACCCAGTTGCGCGTGCGCGCCGCTCTGGCCGACCAGATCAACCGTATCGCGGCACACTTGGGCTTGCCGACACGCGATGAGGTGGACGCCGATCATCGACGCATCGCGCAACTGGAACGCGAGGTGCGTCGCTTGCAGCGTGAGGCCGCAGTCCCGACCACGCGTGCGGCGCACAGTGAGCGCGTGGCGACAGCCGCCTCACTGGCACCCGCGACCAAGAACGCCCAGCCAGCAACGACAAAGCCCAGGTCCGTCAAGGCGAAGAGCAAACCCGCGCCCGCCAAGCCCACACGCCCAGCCAAGGCAGCAGGCACACCCAGAGCGGTCACCACAAAAGCATCGCAACCCATCAAGGCTGGTCTGAGGCGGGCGAAATCAACATCAAAGCCCGGCAGAACCGGCGGCAGCAAAGCCTTCCCGCTGGTAGCCGCGCCGCGTGCCATCGGTAAGGCCACGCGCAGCAGCGCCGTGCGCACCAACGCGAGGATCACACCATGAGCACACCCCTGTCTCTGGATCCCAGCCGCTGGGCGCGCGAAATCATCGACAGCCAGCGTCGACTCGCCGTCGGCGCGAGCACCTTGCGCCGTGTCGGTGAGGTCGACTTCGGATGCTCGCCCAAGGATGCGGTCTACCGCGACGACAAACTCACCCTGTATCGCTACGCCAATCCCAAGCGGCGCAAGAACGCGGTGCCGTTGATGATCTGCTACGCGCTGGTCAACCGGCCCTACATGGTCGATCTGCAGGAAAACCGTTCGCTGGTGCGCGGCCTGCTGGAGCGCGGTGAGGATGTCTACATCATCGACTGGGGTTATCCCGACCAGGCCGACCGCTACCTCGACATGGAGGATTACATCGAGCGATTTCTCGGCGGCTGCGTGGACCACGTGCGCGTCAGCCATGGGCTTGATGCCATCAACCTGATGGGCATCTGTCAGGGCGGAGTCCTGTCCTTGTGTTATGCCGCGCTGCATCCAGACACGGTGCGCAACCTCGTCACCACGGTCACGCCGGTGGATTTCCACACCCCGGACAACATGCTCTCGCGCTGGATCCAGCAGATCGACATGGATCTCATGGTCGATACGCTCGGCAACGTGCCGGCCGACCAGATGAACCTGTCGTACCTCATGCTCAAGCCGTTCCGGCTCAACTTCCAGAAGTACGCCGGTTTCATCGACATGCTCGAAGATGAGGGACAGGTCGAGGACTTCCTGCGCATGGAGAAGTGGATCTTCGATTCACCCGATCAGGCCGGTGAAATGCTGCGCCAGTTCGTCAACCAGTTCTACAAGGGCAATGGCTTCGTCAACGGCGGCATTCGCGTCGGCCCACACGCGCCAACCTTGAAGGACGTCACCATGCCGGTGCTCAATATCTACGCGCTGCAGGATCATTTGGTGCCCCCTGATGCCTCACGCGCACTGGAACGGCTGGTGGGCACGCGCGATTACAGCGAACTGGCCTTCCGCGGCGGGCATATCGGCATTTACGTGTCCAGCCGCGCCCAGCATGAGGTGCCCACCGCCATCTGCGACTGGTTGGCGCGCCGCTGAGGCAGGGCAACGGGCGCGCCGTGCTGGCGCGCCCTCAACGCGAACGTGGCTTGCGTGCGCCGTCTTTCGCTGCCGACGGCGGCTCCGGCTTGATCGAACCGACCAGGCCACTCTGGAAATCCTTCCACATGTCGAGGTTGCGCTCGGTGAGCTGGTTCAACATGCTCCAGGGCGTTTGTCCCATGAGGTTGGTCAACTGGCTGCGGAACTGCGACTGCTGATCCAGAAACAACTGCATCGAGCGTTCCAGATAATTGCCCATGAAGCCCTGCAGCGCATCGCCGTAGAAGCGAATGATCTGGGTGAGCAATTCGGTCGAGAAGATCGGCTGACCTTTTTCCTCATGCTCGGCGATGATCTGCAGCAACACGGTGCGGGTGAGGTCTTCGCCGCTCTTGGCATCGACCACCTCGAACTTTTCCCCGTCACAGATCAACTGACGCACATCTTCCAGCGTGATGTAGCTGGAAATATGGGTGTCGTAGAGACGCCGATTGGGGTACTTCTTGATGATGCGGTTTTGTGCCATGACTGAACCTGTTGCGGACTGCGCAGACGCTCGACGCATGCGAGCCGGGGCCGGATAGAGTGTTTGCTCAGGATCGCGTACCCGGCCGTGGCTTGCAAGCAGCAGCGCGACTCACCAGCCCATGTGCTGGCCGCCGTTGATGTCGAGATTGGAGCCGGTGATCCACGCCGCCTGCTCGTCCACCAGAAACGCCACCGCATACGCGATCTCTTCCGGCTTGCCGAGGCGGCCGGTCGGGATGTCCGCCACGATCTTGGCGCGCACATCCTCGGGCACGGCCATCACCATGTCGGTGGCGACATAGCCCGGCGACACGGTGTTGACGGTAATGCCGAGCTTGGCATTCTCACGCGCCAGCGAAATGGTGAAGCCATGCATGCCGGCCTTGGCCGCGGCGTAATTGGCTTGTCCGTACTGGCCCTTGAGTCCATTGATCGAACTGATCTGGATGATGCGACCCCACTTGCGCGTGCGCATGCCCTCGATCACCGGTCGGGTGACGTTGAAACAGGAATTGAGGTTGGTGTCGATGACATCGTGCCACTGCTGCGGGCTCATCTTGTGGAAGGTGCCATCGCGGGTGATGCCGGCGTTGTTCACAAGGATATCGACCGGGCCCAGCTCGGCTTCGATCGCGGACACCATCTGTTCGGCTTCATCGGTGTGCGAGACATCGCCCTTGAAGATGCCGAATTCGTAGCCCTGCGCGCGCATTTGCTCCTGCCACTCGCGGGTCTTGACCTCGTTGCGATAATTGGTGACCACGGTGTGCCCAACGTCGGCCAGGCGCTTGCAAATGGCCGTTCCGATCCCACCGGCGCCGCCGGTGACCAGTGCGATGCGTTTCATCATGATCCGTCTCCCTCAAGGTCCGCGTTCGAGATGTCGCGGTCGGGTTCATTCTACATGTTGAATCGGCCTTGGCCGGGTGACCGTGTGAAGGCCTCCGCAGCCTGGGATCGGCGGCATGAATCGGCGGCATGGACTTTGCCTTGGCCGCGACTTGTTGCAGACTCCGAACCTCGACGCACCGGGGACACACCATGGCCACGCCATCCACACTCGATCCGAATCTGGCGCATTTGCTGCGCAGCATGCCCAAGGCCGAGCTGCACATCCACATCGAGGGTTCACTCGAACCCGAGCTCATCTTCGCACTCGCCCAACGCAATGGCGTGGCGCTGGCGTATCCGAGCGTGGATGCCTTGCGCGCCGCCTACGCCTTCAGTGATCTGCAGAGTTTCCTCGACATCTACTACGCCGGCGCCAGCGTCTTGCTGCACGAGCAGGATTTCTTCGATCTGGCCTGGGCCTATCTGGAGCGCGCCCACGCCGATCATGTGACGCGGGTGGAGATGTTCTTCGATCCGCAAACCCACACCGATCGTGGCGTGCCGATCGCCGTCGTCATTGAAGGCCTTTCGCGCGCCTGCGCCAAAGCACGCGAAGAACTCGGCATTTCTGCCGCGATGATCCTGTGCTTCTTGCGGCATTTGTCCGAGGACGCGGCCATGGCGACCTTGGAAGCGGCGCTGCCATTTCGTCAGCACTTTATCGGCGTGGGACTGGATTCCAGCGAAGTGGGGCATCCGCCGGAAGAGTTTGCGCGCGTGTTCGAAAAGGCAGGCGCGCTTGGCCTGCATCGTGTGGCCCACGCCGGCGAGGAAGGCCCGCCTGACTACATCCACAGCGCGCTGGATGTTCTCAAGGTCGAACGCATCGACCATGGTGTGCGGATTCTCGAAGATGCGGCCCTGACTCGACGCGTGGCCGAGGCCGGCATCGCGCTGACCGTTTGCCCGCTGTCCAACGTCAAGTTGCGCGTGTTCGATACCTTGGCCGATCACAATGTGCGGCAACTGCTCGATGCGGGCCTCGCGGCTACGATCAACTCCGATGATCCAGCCTACTTTGGCGGCTATCTCAACCAGAACTTCATCGAGACCTTTGCCGCGCTCGACCTGGATGCTGGCCACGCCTATCGCTTGGCTCGCAACAGTTTCGAGGCCAGCTTCGCCAGCGACGAGGACAAGCGCGCCAACGTGGCGGCGCTGGATGCGCACTTCGTCGCGCACGGTTTTCCGGTTCCTGCCTGAGTGATGACCATGGGCAAACTCACCACTCATATTCTCGACACCGTCCACGGCCGCCCCGGCGCTGGCATCGTGATCGAGCTGCATCGTCTGGACGGCGAACGTCGCGTGCCGCTGGGCCGTTTCGTCAGCAACGACGACGGCCGCTGCGATTCGCCCCTGTTGGAAGGCGCGGCATTTCAGACGGGCACCTACGAACTGAGCTTCGCCGTGGGCGAATACTTCGCCGCGGTCGGCATCGATTTGCCGCAGCCGCGTTTTCTCGATGAAGTGGTGCTGCGCTTCGGCATTGCCGATGCCAGCGCCCACTATCACGTGCCGCTGCTGGTGTCGCCCTACGGCTACAGCACCTATCGCGGCAGTTGATGATGAGCGGATTCTGGATCGATGCCGCGGCTTTTCTGTTGCGCTGGCTGCATGTGGTCGCGGCGATTGCCTGGATCGGTGAGTCGTTCTATTTCGTCGCGCTCGACCGTGGCTTGAAGCCACCGGCCAAACCACGGACCGGCTTGTGCGGCGAAAGTTGGTCGGTGCACGGCGGCGGCTTCTATCACAAGCAGAAATACCTGCCTGCGCCGGCGCAGTTGCCAGACGATCTGCACTGGTCCAAGTGGAAGAGTTACACGACGTGGCTGTCCGGTTTCGCGCTGCTGTCTTTGGTGTATCTGAGCGCGCCGACGGTGTGGCTGATCGATCCGCGCGTGGCTTCGCTGAGCAGTACCGACGCGGTCGCTGCCGCACTGGCTTTGCTGGCTGGCACCTGGCTGATCTACGACCTCCTCTGCCGCGTGATCGGATTCCGCGATCGACTCCTGGGTGTGTGCGTGGGCGCGCTGGTGTTGGCCTTGTGCCTCATCGCCACGAGCGTGTTCAGCGGTCGCGCCGCCTTCCTCTTGGTGGGCGCGGCCATGGCCACGGCGATGAGCGCGAACGTGTTCTTCGTCATCATTCCCGGACAAAAGCGCATGGTTGCGGCGCTGCGCCGCGGTGAAGTGCCCAATCCACTCGATGGCGCGCGCGGCAAGCAACGTTCGGTGCACAACACCTACTTCACCCTGCCGGTGGTGTTCGCGATGTTGAGCACGCACTACGCACCGGCGTGGTCGGCACCGGAGAGTGGCTGGGTGTTGGCGGTATTTCTGGCATCCGCCGCGGCGATCCGCCAATTCTTCGTGCTCTGGCACAGTGGTCAGCGGGCGTGGTGGCTTCTGGCCTTGGGCGCGCTGCTGCTGGGCGCTGCGCTGGCTTGGCTGATGCCGCGATCGGCAACACCCACCAAGGCCACGACGACCGCGATCGCAACGCCACGCCCGGCGAGCACGTCTTCCGCCACAGCGCCCGTTCCGCTCGATCGCATCCACGCCATCCTGTCGGAGCGATGCGGCGCTTGCCACAGTGCCCAGTCGCCACTGATGGGCGCCGCGCCCAAGGGCCTGGTGTTCGAAACCGATGCCGACATCACCGCCCACGCGGCACAGATCATGCAGCAAACCAGCGTGCTCAAGATCATGCCGCCGGGCAACCTCACCGGCATGACCGAGGACGAACGCGCTTTGATTGCGCGCTGGTACCAAGCGCGAAACGAGTGATCCGGCCCGCGAATGATCCAAACCTGGCGTAGCTGCCGAGCTTGCTCGGCAGACGATGGAGCAAGCTCCATCGCTACAGAACAAGGGCCGGATCACCGGGCACGGCGTCAATCCTTCGATTCCGTAACGCCGCGGTACTAAACTCCGCGGCCCGCCAGCGCGCCTTTGCTGGCCGAATCACGCCCCAGCACGGACGCACGCATGTCAACAACCGAACACCGCATCGCCCTCGCCATTGCCGCCGATATTGCTGCCAAGTCAGCGCAGGTTGAGGCCGCCATCCAATTGCTCGACGAAGGTGCGACCGTGCCCTTCATCGCACGCTATCGCAAGGAAGTCACCGGTGGATTGGATGACACCCAGTTGCGCTTGCTGGAAGAACGCCTGAGCTATTTGCGTGAACTGGAAGACCGCCGCGCCACGGTGATCGCCAGCATCGAGGAGCAGGGCAAGATGACCGACGCCCTGCGCGGCGAACTGCTGGCGGCTGACACCAAGGCGCGCCTCGAAGACCTGTACTTGCCCTACAAACCCAAGCGCCGCAGCAAGGGCCAGATCGCGCGCGAAGCGGGTCTTGAACCGTTGGCCGATGCGCTGTTCGCAGATCCAAATCAGGTTCCTGAAGAACGCGCTGCCGATTTTGTCGATGCCGACAGGGGCGTGGCCGATGTGAAGGCCGCGCTCGATGGTGCGCGGGCGATCCTGCTGGAACGGTTTGCCGAAGATCCGGAACTGGTCGGGCGCATGCGCAACTTTCTGCTCGATCACGGTCGGGTGCGGGCGCGCGTGATCGCGGGCAAGGAAAACGAGGGCGCGAAGTATCGCGACTATTTCGACCACGTCGAGCCGATCGCGCAGATTCCCTCGCACCGTTTGCTGGCCCTGTTCCGTGCCAGCAAAGAGGAGATCATCGACGTGGCCTTGCTGCCCTTTCCCAGCCGCGCCGCAAAGGTGGTGGCGAGCGAGGCCGTCGATGAAACCATTGCCTCCGGCCACGCCGAGGCCGAGGGCCATGTCGCGGTGCATCTGGGTATCGCCGATCGTGGCCGCGCCGGCGATCGCTGGTTGCTCGACACCGTGCGCCAAACCTGGCGGGTGAAACTGCACCTGCACCTGAGCATCGACCTGATGGCTCAGGCGCGCGCCCGCGCCGAAGACGAGGCCATCCGCGTGTTCGGTGACAACCTCAAGGACTTGCTGCTGGCCGCCCCGGCCGGCCCGAAGGTGGTGATGGGCTTGGATCCCGGTATTCGCACCGGCGTGAAAGTGGCGGTGGTGGATGCCACCGGCAAGCTGCTCGACACGGCCACGATCTATCCGCATGAACCGCGTCGGCAGTGGCAGGAATCCCTGGCGCATTTGGCGCATCTGTGCCGCAAGCATGACGTGAACCTGATCGCCATCGGCAACGGCACCGCCTCGCGCGAAACCGACACCCTCGCCGCGGAATTGATCCGTGGGATGACGGGTCAAGCCGTGAGCAAGATCGTGGTGAGCGAAGCTGGCGCGTCGGTGTATTCGGCCTCGGAACTGGCGGCGCGCGAGTTCCCCGATCTCGATGTGTCCTTGCGTGGCGCAGTGTCGATTGCGCGCCGCTTGCAGGATCCGCTCGCCGAACTGGTCAAGATCGATCCCAAGTCCATCGGCGTGGGTCAATATCAGCACGATGTGAACCAGACCAAGCTCGCCCGTGCGCTGGATGCACGGGTGGAAGATTGTGTGAACGCGGTGGGTGTGGACGTGAACACCGCCTCGTCCGCACTCTTGGCGCGTGTGGCTGGATTGAGTGCGGCGGTGGCCGAGAACGTCGTCAAGCATCGCGATGCCAATGGCCCGTTCCCGCATCGCAAGGCCCTGCTCAAGGTGCCGCGCCTGGGCGACAAGGCCTTCGAACAGTGCGCCGGCTTCCTGCGCATCCGCGACGGCGACGACCCACTCGATGCCTCGGGTGTGCATCCGGAAGCCTATCCGGTGGTGGAACGCATCCTCGCCGCCAGCGGCCGACCGATTGCGTCGCTGATCGGCGACAGCCTGACGCTACGCGCACTCAAGCCCGAAGGTTTCACCGACGAGAAATTCGGCCTGCCGACGGTGCGCGACATCCTCAAGGAACTGGAAAAACCTGGCCGCGACCCGCGCCCGGAGTTCAAGACCGCGAGCTTTGCCGAGGGCGTGCACGACATCCGCGACCTCAAGCCCGGCATGGTGCTGGAAGGGGTGGTATCCAATGTCGCCGCCTTCGGTGCCTTCGTCGATCTGGGTGTGCATCAGGATGGCTTGGTGCACGTCTCGGCGTTGTCGGAAAAGTTCGTCAAGGACCCACGCGAGGTGGTGAAGGCGGGCGACATCGTCAAGGTCAAGGTGATGGAGGTGGATGTGCAACGTCAGCGCATCGGCCTGTCGATGCGCCTGAGTGACGAGCCGGGCCAGAGCGCGCCTGCGCGCCAAGGCCGAGATTCGGCACCGTCATCGCGCCCATCAAAACCTGCCGCACAGCCATCCAAGCCCGCCAACGCCGGTTCGGCACTGGCAGAGGCCTTCGCGCGTGCCAAAATGAAGTGATGACCGCGAACGCGCCACTGCCCATCGAAGATCCACGTCCGCAGCCGCCGGAGGCACCACTGCCCAGCGATTGCTGCGACAGTGGCTGCGATCCCTGCATCAACGACACCTATGCCGAGGAGCTGCACGCGTACCGGCAAGCGCTGGCGGCGTGGTTGGCAAGGCATCCCGAGGCTTCCGGGTCGAGCTGAGATCAGGAAAGCGCGGCCTCATTCCGACGCGGGCCAACAGCTGTCGGTCACATGTCTTCGGCATCACCCGATGCGCGTGTTCATTCGCAGCGGAGGGCGGCCATCGAACTAGCCTTCGAAACCATCCTTGAAAATCTGATTCGGATCCGGCACTCCGGCCGCCGCCGTGAAGGTGTAGGTGTAGGTCGCCGCCGAGGCATTTTGCGGCGTGGCCGTGCATTGAACTTGCCCTGCTTGGGCCGCGAGGGTGAGCGTGAACTCCACCTTCACCGGTTGCACCGGGCCATTGGTTGCAATGGTCTGGGATGCATTGTTGACGATGACCACGGTGCCGCTGCTGACGCTGCAGTTCAATTGGGTGGTGCCGCCACCGCTGCCGCTACTGAGGAGAAAGGTGATGAGACCTTGCACGTGGTCACCCTCGGTGCCGCCTCCCAGATGGGTCGTGCTGTTGTTGATCGGCGACTGCGGCGTGATCGTCGGTCCTTGCGTTGCGGCATTGGCGGTGAAGTTGTAGGTGTAGGTCGTTGCGGCGGCGTTCTGGGGCGTGGCCGTGCATTTGATTTGACCGCTCTGGCTCGCGCCGCTCAGGGTGAACGTGACGCCCACCGGCTGCACCGAACCACCCACCGCGATCGTCTGGCTCGCATTGCCGGTAATGCTCACGCTGCCGCTATTCACGTTGCAATTGAGTTGGGTGGTCCCCGAGCCACTGCCGCCGTTGACCTGAAAACTGATCTGACCGCTGACGCTCGCGCCCGGAACACCTCCGCCCAAGGACGTGGTGCTGTTGTTGGCCGGCGATTGTGGGGTGATCGTCGGCCCTTGAGTTGCCGCATTGGCGGTGAAGTGGTAGGTGTAGGTCGAAGCTGCGGCGCCCTGCGGCGTGGCTGTGCATTTGATCTGCCCGCTCTGGCTCGCCCCACTCAGGGTGAACTTGACGCCCACCGGCTGCACCGAACCACCCACCGCGATCGTCTGGCTCGCATTGCCGGTAATGCTCACGCTGCCGCCATTCACGCTGCAACTGAGTTGCGTTGTGCCCGAGCCACTGCCACCGCTGACCTGAAAACTGATCTGACCATTGACGCTCGCACCCGGCGCACCGCCGCCCAAGGCGGTCGTGCTGTTGTTGGCTGGCGATAGTGGGTTGATGTTTGGGCCCACCGACACGGCTGTCTCAGGGTAGGCGATCGCCATGCCGGCCTGATCATCCACCCCGAGTTGGGCACCGCGCCCATCGGCGTGCATGTAAGGGCGCATGATGGCTTCATTGAGTATCGAGTTGCCGTTGCAGGCGGGCACCCCGGACTCATCGCATGAATGTCCCAAAGCCAGCGAGTGACCGGTTTCATGCGCCAGCAGTTCGGCGCCATCATCGCCTCCATGGCCATCGATCGCACAGGCTGCGCCATCCTGCACCACGACAAAAGCGCTGAAACGCGGGAACCAGGATTGCCCGCTGAAACTGCGTGCAGGTGAAACCACATACGAGCCACCGAAGGCCAGCGTCCCGCCACCACTGCAACTGAAGCTGCCCCCGATCAGGCTCTCGGTGTCATTCCAGGTGACGTGGCCGTGGTAACAGCCTTGATCCGTATCGATCCCGCCCTGCCGATCGCACGGCGCCATACGGTATTGCGAACCATTGGGTGGATAGTCGACCGTGCCGTCATAATCCAGCAGGATCTTGCTACCCGGATCGTCGGTCCACGCGGCAATGGCAGCTTGCAAGGACGAGATATCGTGCGTAGCACCCGCCTGGCCGCCGGGTTGTGCGGTCCACTGCATGGTCTTGTTCTGGTCGAACACGAAGAAGCGTCCTGGCGCCGTGGTGGCGCCGAGGGTGAATGATGACAGGGCATACTTGGGCTGTACCCCCTGTTCCGCGGACGGGAGCAGATAATCCGGTTCACGCTTGATGCCGTGCGCGCGATCGCGCAACCACTGCACGAATCCCGCACCATCACGCGGCGCCCGCAGCAGCAGGCTGCGTTCGCCGCCGCGGTGTTCACGGCCATAATCCAGCGCTCGGACCCAGACCGATCCGCTGGCCGTGCGAAGCTCGCCGAACAGACCCAACAGCAACTGTTGCGGACGCAGGCCTCCATCCTTTCCGCGCGAGTAGAACAGCAAGATGTTTCGACCCTCCACCAACTGCGGCACACCGGGCACGATGGCATTGATGCTCGGTGCATTGAAGGTGCCGGGCAGAGCCAGAATCTGGCGAGGCTTGATCACCGACCCAGCCACCCGCTCGCGAATTTCGAGCAGGTAGCGCGTTTCAAGGTCGCCATCGCGGACCGGCAAGGCGCGAATCACGTTCGCCACCACCACGCCCTGCGACTGATCGAACAGGTCCGCATCCTCCATCATCACATAGCTGATGGCAGCCGCCCAGCGGGGCATCGCCAAGCCGCAGATCAACGCGAGCAACAGCCAGAAACCGCGCGTCGTGTTCATGTCCTTGCCCTCATGAAACCGGTACCTGTGCAAGCCATCATCGGACACGCCGCCCCAAGTCTCAACACCTGATTGCCTGCCCAAACGTGCCGCGCGCATTGGTGTCGACATCAAAATCCGAACTGCGAAAACCCGCCATCCACCGCCAGGCACTGTCCCGTAATGTACGCCGCTGCCGGAAGACAAAGAAAGGCCACCGCCGCGGCCACGTCCTCGGGCTCGCCGATGCGACCCAGCGGCGTACGCGCCAACACCGATTCTCGATACGCCGCATCGGCCAAGGGTCCAGCCGTACGTCGGGTGCGGATGTACCACGGTGCAACGGCGTTCACGCGAATGCCATCGGCCGCCCATTCACAGGCCAGATTCGACGTGAGCTGGTGCAGAGCCGCCTTGCTGGCGCCGTAGGGTGCGCCGGTGCGTACATGGGTGAGGCCGGAGACCGAGCCGACATTGACGATGGCGCTGCTGGCATGACGGCTCAGCAAGGGATAGGCGTAACGGCACACTTCGAAGGCCGCAAATACATTGGTTTCGAAGATGCTGCGCCATTCGTCCTCGGCATAGTCCATCGCCGCGCGCGAGACATTGGTGCCGGCGTTGTTGACCAGAATCTGCAAGGCGGTACCGTCGTCCTCGATGCGATCAAACAGATCCTCGCGCGCCTCGGCATCGGCGACATCGGCGGCATGGGTCCGCAGGACGCGATCCGGAAAGTCCTCGCTCAGCTCGTCCTGCGCACGCTCCAAGGCATCGGGATCGCGCGCGATCAGCATCACGTCGGCACCCAGACCCAGCAACTCGCGTGCAATCGCCAGACCGATGCCCGCACTTGCACCCGTCACCAAGGCAGATTGGCCGTCCAGCCGCCAGCGCGGATTCAACATGACTTGCCTCCGATAAGCTCGCGGTAGGATAGTCCAATCCCAGCTGGAGCCCCGCATGTACAAACTCACCGCCCTGTTGCTCAGCAGTGTCATCAGCCTGCCCGCCATCGCCGCCGACCCGCCTGCCTGCAGCGATCTCGACGGCTGGAACGCGGGCCGTATGGGACAAGCAAGCAATGCGTCGTGCACTCAGGAGTCCTACGGCGAAGCCTATCGACTCGGGCAATCACTCTGGGACCTGCGCCAACAGCGCGCCGCGCTCGATCCGAAAATTGCTGCCGCAGGCGATGATGCCGGTGTGTTGCGGCGACGGCAGCGTCAGATCGACGTGGATATCGAAGCCATCCGCGGCATTGCCACCGTACGGCATTGGCCGGACGGTGCCGATTCAGCACACCGAGAAGGAGCAGGTTCATGACACGCAATCGCTCGTCCGCCTACGTCGTGATCGGCGTACTGGCATGCCTACTCGTCGCCTGTGGCGCCAGTCCCGAGCCAGCTCCAGCGCCGGCTCCCGCGCCGGAACAACATCAGGAGCTCCGGCGCGCGATTCAGGAACCGATCGACAAGGCGCACGCCGCCGAAGCACAGGTGCAGGCGCAGCAAAAGGCCATGCAGGAGCAGATCGATCAGGCTCAGGAGCAGGCATCGCCCCCGACCGAGCCCTGATCCGATTCGATCTTGCCGGGCACCCGAACGCCGGTCGCGCACACCCCTGACCTTTGGCAGTTGCACCGGTCGCAGGTCGCATCGACAGTGGCTTGGTTCTTCTCCAGGCCACGGACCCCACGATGCAAACCCTCGCTCGCCCCTCAGCCCTTTCCATCGCCCTGCGTTGCGCACTCGGACTGGCACTGTTCTCCCCGCTGACGACGCCTGCGCAAGCCGCCGATCAGTGCCCACTGACGGCACCCACCGAAGCCGAAGCCCGTGCCTTGCAGGCGCGTGTGCTGACCGTGGATACCCACGTCGACATCGGCCCCGATTACGCCAGTGACAAGCTCGATCCGGGTGGCTTCACCCGCGCCCAGGTCGATCTTCCCAAGATGCGCGCTGGTGGTCTGGATGCCGCCTTCCTGATCGTCTACACCGGTCAGGGCAAGCAGGACGAAGCCGGTTATCGTGCCGCCCGCGAAGCGGCCGAGGACAAATACCAATCCATCGTGCGCCTGACCCGCGCCTATCCGGATCAGGTCGGTTTGGCCACCACGCCCGCCGAAGTGCGCGCCCTGCACGAGGCTGGCAAGCGCGTGGTCTTGATCGGCATGGAGAACGCCTATCCTCTCGGCAACAGCGTTGCCGATGTGCCGATGTGGGCCGCACGCGGGGTGCGCTACATGGGCATCACCCACATGGGCAACAACCAGTTCGGTGGCAGCTCCAATCCCAATGCCGAATTGGGTGATCCGGCCGAAGATCCGGGCTTGAGCGAGGCCGGCAAGGCGCTGGTCGGCGCACTCAATGATGCCGGCATCATGGTCGACATCTCGCACGTGGGTCATCGCACCAGCCTGGACGCCATCGCGCTGTCGCGCGCGCCGGTCATCGCTTCGCACTCAGGTGTGAAAGGGGTTTACGACAATCTGCGCAACCTCGATGACGAACGTCTCGATGCCCTCGCCAAGAAGGGCGGCGTGGCACAGATGGTGGCATTCCGCAGCTATGTGGCCGCGATCGATCCGGCGGTGAAGGCCGGCATGGAAGAACTGGGCAAGAAGTACTTCTCACAAGGCTGGGCAAAAGCCACACCCGAGCAGTTTGCGGGCTTTGAACGCGAGATGCTGGCCTTGCGCAACAGCCATCCGGACGTGACCATCGCCCAATACGTCGATCACATCGACTACGCGGTCAAGCGCATCGGTATCGAGCACGTCGGCATCGCTTCGGACTTCGACGGTGGTGGCGGGGTCAAGGGCTGGGACGACGCCACCGAAACGGTCAATGTCACCCGCGAGCTGATGCGCCGTTGCTACAGCGAGGATCAGATCCGCGCGCTGTGGGGCGGCAATGTGTTGCGCGTGCTGGGTGAAGTGCAAGCCAAGGCCAGGCCTGCCCAGTAAGATGCACGGATCACCGCGCCGCAAGGGTTCGGTGATCCCATTCCTTGCCGCGAGCGTGCGCATGAAGGTTCTCGAAGTCCGTCACCCACTCGTGCAGCACAAGATCGGCCTGCTGCGTGATGCCGCGCTCAGCACCAAGAGCTTCCGCGAGCTGGTGACCGAACTGGGTACCCTGCTGGCCTACGAGGCCACGGCCGATCTGGCGCTGGAATCGGCGACACAGACCGGCTGGGCCGGAGCCGTTTCCGTACAACGCATTGCCGGCGCCAAGCTCACCTTGGTCCCCATCCTGCGCGCGGGCCTGGGCATGCTGCCGGGCGTGCTGCATCTGGTGCCGACTGCGCGGGTGAGCGTGGTCGGCATGCGGCGCGACGAACATACGCTGCAACCGGTGCCCTACTTCGAAAACCTCACCGCGCGCATGGATGAGCGCATCGCCTGCGTGCTCGATCCGATGCTGGCCACCGGCGGCAGCCTGATTGCCACGATCGATCTGCTGAAACACGCCGGCGCACGGCGCATCAAGGCCATCACCCTGGTGTGTGCACCGGAGGGACTGCGCGCCGTCGAAGCCGCGCATCCGGACATCGAGATCTACACCGCGGCGATCGACGAACGTCTGAACGAACGCGGCTACATCCTCCCGGGTCTGGGCGATGCCGGCGACCGCATCTTCGGCACCCGCGCTTGATGGGGCGGTGGATGCGGCCTGAGGCCTTATCCACCCTTCGCCATCCTCCCGCAGTAGGGCGGATAGGCGCAGCGCATCCGCCACCGTCAGCGGCGCCGCCGTGTCACCTTCGCGGTACCCACGTCATGCGGAACCTTGATGCGCACGCCCGGCGCGTAAGAGCCAAAATCGCGCGATAAGGGCCATCAGCAGGATGGCAATGAAGACGGCGTACGCCAGCAGCGTGGCCAGCACCTGCGGCCAGATGGCGCCTACCGTGTGATCGGCATTGAAGTAGGCCCAGCGCATCGCGGCAACGCTGCACATCAACGCAAGCAGCAAGGCCACGGCATCGAAGCCACGGCGGGCAGGTCCGCGAGGCCGTCTCGGAAACAACAGAAAGAGACCGCCCAGGATCACGAATACCGGCAAGAACAGAATCAGACTCAGCCAGGACATGAAAACCTACTCTTGCGCCAGTTGCGCGAGCGCGGCTGCAAGCTGATCGTGACTCACACCCTCACCCAACGCCTCGTCGGACAAGGGTGCGTCGTCGGCACCTTGTTTGAGCGCGGCGATGCGTTGGCCGGCCTCGCGTGGCGCCGTGTAGAAGCCGCCTTGCAGCAGCAGGCGGCCGTCCGCATCCAATAGCTTGAAGGAAAAGCGCCCGTCGGCTTCGCGGTATTGCTTGAAGATCGACTGCGCGACGGCGGCGCGACCTTGGCTTCGATCGGTACGCGCGGCTATGGCGTGGAAGCGACGCAGACCCACCGCTTCGCGCAGGATTTCAAGCAAAGGCGACGCCACGGCACGGGCCTTGATGGCCCCGGCCTGCAAGGCCTCTTCGATTTCGGCGGGTCTGGAAATCAAGGACTGGTAGCGCTCGCGCAGCGGTGCCAGTTGCCCATCGATGCAATCGAACAGGCGCGACTTGGCCTCACCCCAAGCCAAGCCATCGACAAGCGCATGGCGAAAGGCCTCGGTCTGCGCTTCATCGGCAAAGGCGCGATGCAGCGTGGCAAGCGCATTGGCGTCCGGGTCCTTGGCTTCGCCGGGTGCACGCGAGTCGGTCACGATACGCGCAATGGTTTCCTTCAGGCGTTTGCTGCCACCTTCGAACAGCGGGATGGTGTTGTCATAGCTCTTGGACATCTTGCGACCATCCAGTCCCGGCAGGGTTGCGACCTGCTCATCCACTTGCGCTTCGGGCAGAACGAAGAACTCACGACCGCCTCCGAACAGGTGATTGAAGCGCGCTGCCACATCGCGTGCCATTTCAATGTGCTGCACCTGATCGCGTCCCACCGGCACCTTGTGGGCGTTGAACATGAGGATGTCCGCGGCCATCAGGATCGGATAGCTGTACAGGCCCATGGTGATGGCGGCGTCCGGGTCCTGACCTTCGGCGAGGTTGGCATCGACACTGGCCTTGTAGGCATGGGCGCGATTCATCAGGCCCTTGGCGGTGACGCAGGTCAAAAGCCAGGTCAGTTCGGGAATCTGCGGGATATCGGATTGCCGATAGAAGGTGACGCGCTCGGGGTCGAGGCCGCAAGCCAGCCACGTCGCCGCGATTTCCAGACGCGAGCGTTCGATGCGCGCCGGATCATCGCACTTGATCAAGGCGTGATAGTCGGCCAGAAAGTAGAACGCATCGACGTTGGTGTCGCGGCTGGCAGCCACCGCCGGGCGAATCGCACCGACGTAGTTGCCAAGGTGTGGGGTGCCGGTGGTGGTAATGCCGGTCAGGACGCGGGTCTTGCTCATGGGGTGCACGCGGATGGATCGAACGCGCAAGTTTAGCAATGCCCGCGCAGCGTGCGTTGGTCCGTGGCATGCTCAGGTTCCCTCCGAACGCCAAGAGCGCCCGTGCGCAAGCCTCGTCCCCGCTCGATCGTCCTGCTTGCCGCCCTGCTGGTCTGGCTTGCCAGCAGTGCCTGGCAGGTTTACAAGCCGCTACCCGATGGCGTGGGCGTGGCGATGCCGTGGCGCGCCAGCACGGACGTGACCTTCCTGTCCGATCGTACCTATGTCGATCCCACGGGCGCACGCCACAGCGAGCAACAAATTTTCGATCACGCCTTTGCCATGATCGGCCAGGCACGGCAGTTCGTGTTGCTGGACATGTTCTTGTTCAATGATTTTGCCGGTGCCGAGGGGCACATCTTTCGCCCGCTCAGCAGTGAACTGACGCAGGTGTTATTGACGCGCATGCGCCAAGTGCCGGCCTTGCGCGTGGTGGTGATCACCGATCCGATCAACACCGTGTATGGCAGCGTGGATTCTGCCCCCCTGGAAAGCCTGCGCGCAGCCGGCGCTCAGGTGGTGGTGACGGATCTTGCCGCCCTGCGCGCGTCCAATCCGCTCTGGTCTGGCCCTTGGGCGCTGTGCTGCGCGTGGTTGGGCAATCGCCGTGGTGGTGGATGGTTGCCCGATCCTCTGGCCAAGGAACCGATCACCCTGCGCAGCTGGTTGGCCTTGCCGAACTTCCGCGCCAATCACCGCAAGGTTCTGGTGGTTGATCGCGGCGAAGACTGGCAGGCCTTGGTCACCTCGGCCAACCCCCACGACGCCAGCAGCGCGCACGACAACGTGGCCTTGCAGTTCAGCGGGGCTGCGGCGCTGGATCTGGTGGCATCGGAAGCGGCGGTGGCGACGCTTTCCGGAACCGTGCTCGATGCCTTGCCGACGCCCGAGCCTGTTGCAACGCAGGTAACCACGGCCAAGGCACAAGTGCGGGTTCTGACCGAGGCGGCGATTCGCTCGGCCTTGTTGCAGGCCATCGACTCGGCAAAGGCGGGTGATGCACTCGATGTGGCGGTGTTCTACCTGTCCGATCGTGGCGTGGTCGAGGCACTGGTCGCCGCGCAGAAACGCGATGTGAGGCTGCGCGTCTTGCTTGATCCCAACGAAGATGCGTTTGGTCGCAAGAAAAACGGCGTGCCCAATCGCCCGGTGGCCGGTGAATTGGTGCAGGCGGGCGTTCCGGTACGTTGGTGCGACACCCACGGCGAGCAGTGCCACGCCAAATTCCTGTTCTGGCGCAGCCGGGAAGAAGCGCGCCTGATCGTGGGCTCGGCCAACTTCACCCGGCGCAACCTGGCGAATCTGAACCTTGAAACCAGCGTGGAGTTCGCCGCGGCGCTCGACCACTCCGCGATGCAAGCTGCCGGCGCGTGGTTCGAGCAGGTTTGGAGCAATGAAGCCGATCGCCACTTCAGCGCCGACTATGCGCTCTATGCCGACACCGCCTGGTGGCATCGGGCGTGGTACCGGGTCGGTGAGGCCATGGGCTGGTCCACATGGTGAGCAATCTGTCCGAACGCTTCCGTCGTCTGGAACCTTTATTGGATCGTGCGCTGGAACTGGATGAGGTGGCACGCGCACGATTTGTCGAGATTTGCGCGGAAATCCACCCCGATCTGTCACACGATCTGCGCCGCGCCCTCGACCCCGATGCACGGTTGCCCGAGCTGGGCAGCCTGGCCGCCGAGGTGACGCGCACCCCGAGCCTCGAGCGCCGTGGATTGCGGATCGGATCGTGGCAGTTGATCGACAAGATTGGCCAAGGTGGCATGGGCACGGTTTATCTTGCCGAGCGCGCCGATGGTGCCTTCGTGAAACAGGTGGCGATCAAGTTGCTGCACCGCGCCGACGCGCCTTTTCGTGAAGCACTGGAACGTGAGCGCGCCGTGCTGGCTCGCCTTGAACACCCCGGCATCGTGCGTCTTATCGATGGCGGCGTACTGGAAGACGACATGCCGTGGCTGGCCATGGAGCTGGCGGAAGGCGAAAGTCTCGATGTCTGGTTGCGCAAGGAACGCCCGAGCATCGAACGGCGACTGGACGTGTTTCTGGCCATTTGCGACGCGGTGGCGCACGCTCACGGCCATAAACTGGTGCACCGCGACCTCAAGCCCAGCAACATCCGTGTCACCGCTTCGGGCACCGTCAAGCTCCTGGACTTCGGGGTCGCACGACTGCTGTCGCCCGATGCGCACGACACCATCACCCGGCAATGGGCGGTGACGCCCGAGTATGCCGCGCCCGAGCAGTTGATGAGTGGTGCTGCCAGCGCGCGTACCGACATCTATGCCTTGGGTGCGTTGTTGTACTTGCTGTTGGTCGGGCGTTCGATACATCCACCTTTCGACGGCGATTGGATGGAGTACCTGCAGCAAATCAAACTCTGTGATGCGACACCGGCCAGTCTGGGCGCCGTGGCAGGCGGTACCTCACTTCCCCCAGCCGCGCTTCGCGGAGATCTGGACGCCATCATCATCAAGGCGATGGCGCACAGGCCCGAGGCCCGCTATGCGCGGGTCGAGGACGTGATCGAGGAAATCAGGCGTCATCGCAATCATCAATGCGTGCAGGCGCGTTCCAGCTCGTGGCGCTATCGCCTCGACAAATGGGTACTGCGCAAGCGCGCACTCCTTCTGGTCATCGCCGGTGTGCTGGTGGCAATGGCCGTGGGCGCGGCAGGCATGGCGTTGTTGA
Organism: Chiayiivirga sp.; assembly: GCA_035703435.1. Taxonomy (GTDB): domain Bacteria; phylum Pseudomonadota; class Gammaproteobacteria; order Xanthomonadales; family Xanthomonadaceae; genus Denitratimonas. The sequence goes on from DASSYF010000052.1 coordinate 65,369, forward strand.
ATGCCAATTAGGAAACCTCTGAATAATTCGTCATTGCGAGATCCCTTTTCCGTTCCGAAAATGCCCACGGGCCATGAACTTGCACCCCAGCCATCATGGCGAGGCCCGAAGGGCCGTGGCACTGCGCAGGCATGGATGCCGAAGCGAACATTCGCGCAGCGAATGGCCCGGAGGGCAGACTGCAGGAGGCAGTCTGTAATCCAGAAATTCGTAGCCAAAACGCTGGATCGCTTCGCTGCGCTCGCGATGACGAATCAACAACTTATCGCATGGGTTCATGGAGAGGAGCGTAGCGACGCGGCACTGCGCAGGCATGGATGCCGAAGCGAACATTTGCGTAGCGAATGGCCCGCAGGGCAGGCTGCAGGAGGCGGCCTGTCATCCATGGATGTTCGACAAA
>DASSYF010000064.1:0-17656 GCA_035703435.1 Chiayiivirga sp.
GATGATCGAGATGCGTGGTCGGCTCATGCCACACCCCTTGTTTCCAGTTGGCATCATCTTGCCAGATTGCACACCCCGCCGAGTTCGACGGCGGCGCGGTGGGCCTTACACCGCCACCGGCGCCTTGATGGCAGGCCACGGTGAGTAGCCTTCAAAGGCGATGTCATCGAAGCCGAAGCCAAAGAGATCCTGCACCGCCGGGTTGAGCACGATGCGCGGCAAGGGCTTGGGCGTGCGCGTGAGCTGCTCGCGCGCCTGTTCGAGGTGATTGGAATACAGGTGCGCATCGCCCAGCGTGTGCACGAAGTCGCCCACGCCCAGACCACAGGCGTGCGCCACCATGTGGGTCAAAAGTGCGTAGCTTGCGATGTTGAAGGGCACGCCAAGAAAGATGTCGGCGCTGCGCTGGTAGAGCTGACAGGAGAGCTTGCCGTTGGCGACATAAAACTGGAACAGGGCGTGGCAGGGCTGCAAGGCCATCTTCGGCAAGTCGGCCACGTTCCAGGCACTGATGACCAAGCGACGCGAATCCGGGTTGCGCCGAATTTCATCCTGCAGCCATTGCATCTGATCGAACACCTGCCCATTTGCGCCAGTCCAGTGACGCCATTGATGGCCATACACCGGCCCGAGATTTCCCTCGGCATCGGCCCATTCGTCCCAGATGCTCACCCCGTGCTCGCGTAGATAGGCGATGTTGGTGTCACCGCGCAGGAACCACAGCAATTCATGCACGATCGAGCGCAGGTGCAGCTTCTTGGTGGTGACGAGGGGGAAGCCTTCATTCAAATCGAAGCGCATCTGCCAGCCGAACACGCTGCGGGTGCCGGTGCCAGTGCGGTCGGCCTTGATCGCGCCGTGTTCCAGCACATGGGCGAGAAGTTCCAGGTATTGGCGCATCTCAGCCCTCCTTGACCAAGGGCTGCAAGGTCGGCGCACGACGTGAGCGCCACAGCAACCACAGACCCACCGACAATAAAGGAATCGAAAGGAGCTGGCCCATCGTCAGCCAGCCAAAGGCGAGATAGCCGAGTTGGGCATCGGGTTCACGCACGAACTCCACCGCGAAACGGAATACGCCGTACAACACCGCAAACAGTCCGGACACGGCGTAACGTGGGCGCGGCTTGGCGGAGAACCACCACAGCAGGAGAAACATCATCAGGCCTTCGAGAAAGGCCTGATACAACTGCGATGGGTGGCGCGCATAGGCATCGAGCGCGCCTGACTCATGCAGCTTTCGCAGGGCATCGGACGGCAGTTGCGCAACCTCCGGCGGCAAAGCGTGACGAAACACCACGCCCCAAGGCGCATCGGTTGTGTGGCCCCACAATTCGCCGCCGATGAAATTGCCGATGCGTCCAAATCCCAGGCCAGGCGGCACCAAGGGTGCGATGAAATCCACCGTGTCGAAAAAATGGCGACCCTGCTTGCGCGACCACCATGCCAGCGCCACCAGAACTCCCAAAAGCCCGCCGTGGAAACTCATGCCGCCTTCCCACACCCGGAACACGTACCACGGATCGGCCAGGATCTGGCCCCAGCCGTAGAACAACAAATAGCCGATGCGCCCGCCCAACAACACCCCGAGCATGCCGTAGAAGATCAGATCCGAATAGGCCTGTTCACTGACCTGCAAACGCCCGGCACGCACCCGTCGCAGCCCCAGCCACCAGGCCACGCCAAAGCCGGCCAGATACATCAGGCCGTACCAGTGAATGGCGAGTGGACCGATATGAATGGCGACCGGATCGATGTCCTGCAGGATGCTCATGCCGGCAACACTCGGCACACGAAGCCCTTGAGGTAATCGGTCTCGGCGATGGCGGCCTGCACCGGATGATCCGGACCTTGCTGCAGGCGTTGCAACACCTGTACCTGCCGATCCAGATGCCGCGCACCGGCGTTGATGGCGTCGAGCAAGGCCTCGCGTCCCATGTGGTGGCTGCACGAACAGGCCACCAAGAGCCCGTCGCGATCCAGCACTTGCATCGCCATTTCGTTGATGCGCCGATAGGCCAGCGCACCTTGTTTGAAATCCTTGCGGCGCTTGATGAAAGCGGGTGGATCGACGATCACCACATCCCAATGCCGACGTTCGGCCCGGGCCTGTTTGAGAAACTCGAAGGCATCGGCACACACCGCTTCGATGCGGTCGGAAAAGCCATTGCGGGCCGCGTTGCGCTGCACGGCCGCGACCGCCGACGCCGAGGCATCCACGCAGGTGATCTCGCTCGCGCCGAAGCCCGCTGCGCGCACGCCCCAGGCACCGACGTAACTGAAAAGGTCCAGCACCCGCGCGCCGCTCCTCACATAATTTCCGAACTGGTCACGATTGGCATGCTGATCGTAGAACCAGCCGGTCTTTTGCCCGCCCAACACATCGATATCGAACTGGAAACCGCCCTCTTCCACTGTCAAGGCGTCCGGCACGTCGCCCAGCGCCACCTCGACTTCGCTCGGCAAGGATTCCAGCGCACGCGCGCCGCCATCGTTCTTCCACACCATCGCGGCCGGTGACAAAACCTTCTCCACCGCCGCCACGATCTCCGGCTTCAACCGATCCATGCCGACGGTCGTGGTTTGACCGACGACGACATCGCCGAATCGATCCAGCACCAAGCCCGGCAAGCCATCAGATTCACCGAACACCAGACGGTAGAACGGTGAATCGGGATACAGCTTCTCGCGCAGTGCCAGGGCCACGTTCAAGCGGTGCGCGAACAAGGAGCGATCCAGCGCATGGCCACTGCGATCCACCAAGCGCGCAGCGATCAGGGTGGCCGGATTCACATAGCCCGTGCCCAGCGACCTTCCCGAGGCATCGACGATGCGCACCGGGTCACCGGCGTGCAGCGCCGTCAGGGGCGTCTTGACCACATCGATTTCATTGCTGAAAACCCACAGGTGGCCGGCGCGAAGGCGCCGATCCTCACCGCGCTTGAGTGCCAGTTCGGGCAGCGCTTCATCTTGCATCGGAAAATCGTCCTTCAAAACTCATCAAACACATCGACCACTTTCAGGGCCAATACCTTGGAACCAACAACAGGCCCCAGGTCACCAGCACATTCATCATGAACACGAACACCGCCGCCGAGCCCATGTCCTTGGCGCGGCCGACCAATTCGTGCCGTTCCGGCCCGAAGCGATCCACCGCGGCTTCGAGCGCGGAATTCACCACTTCCACGCCGATCACCGCAAGGATGCTGGTCACCAGCAAGACGCGCTCGACCATGCTCTGCCCCAGCCACAGGCCCAGCGGAACGAGGAACAGGGCCAGCACCACCTCCAACCGAAAGGAGGACTCATGCCGCCAGCACGCGGCCAGTCCTTGCATCGACCAGCGCGCCGCCTGCATCACCTTGGCAGGGCCGCGCACGAAACCACTGTCGTCATCTGCCATGCAAGGGCCTCACTCTTCCATCCATCCAACACCGGCACTCTCTCACCATCAGAGCGCCTTTTCGGCATCCGATGACTGGGCATTCCAGCGGTTATAGCGCGTGCGCCGAGCCAGTTCTTCCGGCTCCATCACCCCGGTCACGCGCTGGCCACGGATGATCCAGGTCGGAAAACTCTCGATGCCGGCCTGCGCACATTCGAACGCCATCGGGCCATTGCGCCCGTTCGGGCTGCACTCGACATAGGGAAGTTGCTCGGCAGCCTGACCGAAGAGGCGCTTCTGCCGTTGGCACTCCGGGCACCAGTACGTGCCGTAGAACTTGGCATCGGCATCACGCAGGTGCTGGGCCAGCGGTGCCAGACGCGGATCATCGGGGGGCGAGAGCCAATTGGCCTGTACTGCTGCGATCACGCCGAGCGCCGGCAGCAGGACCATGGCATGCACCAGCAAGGTGCGCGACCAGCCCGACGCCGGCGTCTGGGTCGGACGACGCGCGATGATCCACGCAAGGATGATGACCAACAGCGCAAACGAGGCCAGGCACCAGAGGCAGAATGCGTCCAGAGCGAACCACGCCACGGCGGTCAGATAGACGCTGATCAGCACACCGAACAACGCCAGGGTAAACGTGCGTCGCCAGCGGCTTGCAGGCGTGGATCCTGTTGCCGAAGCCAAGGCCAGCAGCAGGTACAGGCCCATGCCCCACAAGGCCATGGGTAGTCCGAACAGCTCCGACCAACGACTTTTCTGCACGATGTCGCAACCCGAACCCTCGGTACAGAACAGGGCGCTTCCGGCCGTGCCGTGGAGGCTGAGCAGGTACGCGGTCAACCCAACACCCAGCAGCGCCATGCCCAGCAGCCAATAGTCCGGGGCCAGCCGTGGCCGGCTTACCGCCGCTCGAACGCTCGCTTGCGGCTTCTGGGCCCGCTTTTTTGCCTTTGCCATGCCTGATTCCTCGTTGTCCGGTGCCGCGCATCCGAATAACGGGAAAGCGTAGCAGGGCATGGTGAGCAATAGCGCACGATCCGCTGGATCACCCCACGCGCCGGCACCTTCTGCCCCGCGGGATCAGGATGCTCACCACAAAAAACTTGTGAACAATTGCTCACAATTGTAGGCATCGACACAATTTCGCCGTATGCTCAGGATTGATCCGTGAACGCGACTGCCTTCCGCCATGTCCTCGACGCGAACCCTGTCCATCATTGGCGCCTCCGATGAAACCTCAGCCCATATCCGCCTGTTGCTGCGAATTTCGGCACCCCGCCTGAAACAGGAATGGGAGCTGATTGAGGGCGAGGCTGTCGACCTGATCCTGCTCGAACACCGTGATGACGAGGCCACCAAGGCCTTGAAGGCACGCTGCGAATCCAACGGCGTGCCTTACGCGCTCTTGTGCGAAGCCGATGCCATCGTGCTGCATGGCATGGCCCTGCGCCGTCCGGTGACCATGGGCCAAGTCGTCGCCCTGCTCAATACAGTCGGAGGATTGCGCGAAGACACTGATTTGGTGACGGGCGAAGGGACCGACTTCTACAACGCCGACCTGGGCGATCAGCCTGCTGCTGCCGAAGATCATCACGGCTGGGAAGCCAGCACGTTCACCCACCGCGACTTGAGCAAGCCAACTGCCGTGGTCAACGATGAAGGCGGCATCGACGCCTTCGAATTGCTGGTGCACGGCGACCCCTTGGTCGAGGCGCCGCCGGAAGACCCTTTGATCACCGACACCACCACCCTGGTGGCGCGAGACACCGGCGAGACTGCCCGCTCACGTCTGCAACGTGATACCAGCGACGGCAATGCCGCCAGCCTGATCGGCGTGTCGCATATGGACGTACCTGCAATTTCGCTCGAACCGCTGGTTTCCGATTCCGGCCCGCAGAAATCTGCGGAGTCCAATAACGAGGAACCCATCTTGCCGGCCTTGCTGCGCGAGGGCGCGCAGCACAGCCCCGTGCGCTTGTTCGCCACCGGACTTCCCATGGTCGTGCTCGACCCCAAGGCGCGCAGCGTGTACAGCGCAAGCCCCTTGCAGGACTTGATCCCGTACGCCAGCGCGACTACCGCCGATGTCGGTCGCAGCGGCATCGTGGGTGCAGAGCTGCAGCGGGTGCGCGACAGCCAACATGCCTACACCTTCGAGCACATGCACTGGCTGTTCGCGCTGGCGGCCTCGCGTGGTCGCCTCAATCCCAAACTCGATCCCGGCGGCAGCTACGCCATCGTGCAGGCGTTCACGTCGGCACCGGAGCTCAGCTCGCACGCGCGCATTGTCGCGGCCATGGGCAAGCCAACACCCCTGCACGAAGTCGCACACGCCAGCGGTGCACGCATGGAGGAAGTCTTCGACATCCTCAATGCCTACGCCGCCATCGATCACATCCAGTATGTCCCACGGCAACGCCTGCAAGGCAAGACCGAAAAAGCTGGGCTGTGGGGTCTTTTTTCACGCAAATGATCACGCTGCGGGTGCGTCGGCGCTGATACCGACCTGACGCCGCAGGCAACACCTTCAATGTCTTTGGTTCGCTGCTGTCGTATCGCGCCAATGGAATCTTTGAATGAGCATGGCGCGCCCTGAGTCTCATCGCAGGAGTCTCCCATGCATCGCTACGCACCCGCTCGAACGCTCGCCCTCGTTGTCGCAATACTTCTGGTGACGGCCTGCGCCACCGAACCCACCGTAACGACGACCGATTCTCCCGCGACAGCGCCGGCTGCCGCTGCATCGGCCATACAACGCCCCAGCAAGCAGTACGCGATTCAGGACTTTGTGGACACGGTCTCCATCGCGGGTGCATCGTTCTCACCCGACGAGAGCCAGGTCATGTTCTCCTCGGATCGCAGCGGCGTCTGGAACGCCTATTCGATGCCGATCGGTGGCGGTGAATGGACCGTATTGACCCAATCCGATGCCGACAACATCTGGGCCGTGGGCTATTTTCCGCACGACAACCGAATCCTGATCACCCGCGACCACGGCGGCGATGAATTGGATCACCTGTTCGTGATCGAAACCGATGGCAGCGAGCGCGACCTCACGCCGGGCGAGGGCCACAAGGCCGAATTCATCGCCTTCGACCATGCCGGCGATGCGTTCTTCGTCACGAGCAACGAACGTGATCCCAAGTATTTCGATCTGTATCGCTACGATGCCAAGACGTATGCGCGTTCGCGCATCTTCGACAACAACGAAGGCTATCAGCCGGAGGAAATCTCGGCCGATGGCCGCCTTATCGTGCTGGGAAAATCGCGCACGACCACGGACAACGACATCCATCTGCTCGACCTGAGCAGCGGCAAGACCCAACACCTGACGCCACACGTCGGCGATGCGCAATTCGCCGCTCAAGCCTTCACGCCCGATGGACGATTCCTTTACTACACCAGCAACGACGGCAGCCAGTTCATGCGGCTGCGCCGCTTCGAATTGGCCACCGGGAAGCATGAAGACGTGCGCGCCGATGCTTGGGACATCAGCGATTCCACGTTCTCGTTCGATGGCACCTATCGCATCGACGTGACCAATGTCGACGGCAGCGCCCGCGTCGATCTGTTCGATGCAGCCAGCGGTGCGCCGATCGCGCTACCGACCTTGCCCGCCGGCGAGATCCGCGGTGTGCGCATCGCCCGTTCGGAGAGGCACATGGTTTTCTTCCTCAACGGCGATCGGCAGCCCAATGATTTGTACGCCTACGATTTCGCCAGCGGCAAGGCCACCCGACTGACGTCTTCGCTCAGCTCACACATCGATCCCGAGGATCTCGTCGACTCGCGCGTGGTGCGGTTCAAGGCGCGCGATGGCCTGGAGATTCCGAACATTCTTTGGCAGCCGCATCAGGCAACTGCCACCAGCAAGGCGCCGGCACTGCTCCTGGTGCACGGTGGCCCGGGCGGCCAGACCACGCGTGCGTTCAACTACGCCGCGCAGTTTCTCGCCAACCACGGTTATGTGGTCCTTGGCATCAACAATCGTGGCAGCTCGGGCTATGGCAAGGCATTTTATGCCGCCGACGACGGCAAGCATGGTCGCGAGCCACTCTGGGACTGCGTGGACGCCAAGGCCTACCTGCAAACTCTGGATTTCGTCGATCCCGATCGGATCGGCATCATGGGTGGCAGCTACGGTGGCTACATGACCCTGGCGGCGTTGGCCTTCGAACCGGAAGAGTTCAAGCTGGGCGTCGATCTCTATGGCGTGGCCAACTGGCTGCGCACGCTGGAGAGCATTCCGCCTTACTGGGAAAGTTTCCGCGAAGCGCTCTATCGGGAAATCGGCAACCCCGAGACCCAACGCGACTTCCTGATGGAAACGTCACCGCTGTTTCACGCCGACAAGATCACCCGCCCGCTGATGGTCTTGCAGGGCGCCAACGATCCGCGCGTGCTCAAATCCGAATCGGATGACATCGTCGCTGCCGTGAAGAAGAACGGCGTGCCGGTCGAGTATCTGGTGTTCGACGATGAAGGCCATGGTTTCACCAAGAAGGAAAACCTGATCCGCGCCTGGGATGGAATCCTCAAATTTCTCGATACCCACCTCAAGGCACAATCGCCCTGAGGGAACATCTGAACACGTCAGAACGCTGCCATCGCGAGCGAAGCGAAGCAATCCATGTCTTTGATTTGTCGAGTATCCATGGATGACAGGCCACCTCCTGCAGCCTGCCCTGCGGGCCATTCGCAGCGCGAATGTTCGCTTCGGCATCCATGCCTGCGCAGTGCCGCGTCGCGGCGCTCCTCGCAATGAAGGCTTATTCAGATCTTCCCTGAGCATGAATTCAGCGATGGTCGTTCAGGGATAAAGCAAGCCGGTGCGCCAGATGCCATCAACGCATCGATACAGGTGGCGATCGTGCAGGCGGAAACCCTGGCCGTACCAGAATTCGATGGCGTCGGGCACCACCCGATAGCCCGACCAGTGCGGCGGGCGCGGCACATCGCCGCCTTCGAACTCCTGTTCAAACTGCTCGAAACGCGCATCAAACGTCGTGCGATCGGGCAAAGGCTGCGACTGCAGTGATGCCCAGGCCCCGATCTGGCTGCCACGCGGGCGACTGACAAAATAGGCATCGGCCTCGTCTGCAGCGACGGGCTGCACCGCGCCTTCGATGCGCACTTGCACCTGCTGGCGCAGGCCCTTCCAGTGAAACAACAAGGCCGCCGATGGGTGTGCGGCGAGTGCGCGTCCCTTGCGGCTGAGGGTATTGGTGTAAAACACGAAACCGCGTTCATCGAACGCCTTGAGCAAGACCACCCGCACCGACAGGCGCCCGTCCGCATCCTGGGTCGCCAAACTCATGGCCGTCGGTTCGGGGTCGCCTGACGAACGCGCCTCGTCGAGTAGCCCGGCAAAGCGCGCAAGCGCCTCGGCATGCAACACATCATCCATGAATGAAACCCTTGTTTTCGCGGACGCCCTCAGGCGCGCTCGAGACGATACCCATGCTGGTAGACGCCATTGAGGCGCCAGCCGTGGGCACCGTCCAAGGAAAGCTTCTTGCGCAGGCGGCTGATATGCGTGTCGACCGTGCGCGTGGCGACGTCGCCACGGATATTCCAGATGCTTTCCAGCAACATTTCGCGGCTGACAACGCGCCCATGACGGCGAAACAGAAACAGGGCCAAGTCAAACTCGCGCTCGGTCAACACCACTTCGCTGCCTTCCAGCTCGAATCGACGGCGGTTGAGATCGATGACATAGGGCTCGACCCCATCCAGTTCCGCGGCTTCTGCACGCGGCTGGGTGCGACGCAGCAAGGCTGCCACACGCGCCAACAGTTCACCTTGGCTGGCGGGCTTGCTGACATAGTCGTCCGCGCCGGCGCGCAATCCGGCGACGATGTCCTGCTGGGTGTCGCGCGCGGTCAGGAACAGGACGGGAATCTGCGAATCGGCTTCGCGCAATGAGCGCAGGATCGACAAACCGCTTTCGCCAGGAAGGTTCCAGTCCAAGATCAACAGATCAGCCGATGTCGCGCCTTGCTTGCGTCGAAACTCGGCCGCGTTCGGGTACACCCGCACGCCATAGCCCGCCTCGTCCAGCCACAGCGACAGCAACTGGCTGAGGTCATCATCGTCTTCCAGCAGGCCGATCTGGGGTTTGTCGCTCATTGAATCCAATCCCTTCGATAGTCAACCGTGCATGGCCATCGCTCAGGCATGCGCCCCGACGACCGCCCCCGGCGGTGGTGCATCACGATCCTGCGGGCGAGCGTTGCGGGGAAGATACCGCAACCACACCAACCACACCCCCAGCGCATCGAGCACAATCAGCGCCTGCCACAGATACAGATGGAACCAGTCGAACATCATAGTGCTCCACTGACCCAAGTAGAACAGACTGATGATGCGCACCAGATTGAGCGATTGGATGGCAAGAAATCCCAGCACGATGCCGACCAATTTGTGCTTCCAGGGCGAAGGAAAGGCGACGATCGCCGCCACCAACATGATCACCGCCTCGATGCCGTCACAGCCGGGCGCAATGCCCACGGCGAAGCCATTGACCTTGTTCTGGATGACGACGCCGTAGGAAATCACGTCGGCGTCCCACAGTTTGACGATCCAGGCGCTCATTTGCGCGAGCAAGTCGGTGAAAGGCTCGGTCACCCAGTCATGCCCCCACTTGCTGATGCGCAGGGAAAACAGGGTTATCAACAAAGTAACGAAAATGCCGAAAAAACGAATCATTCTTAGCGATGGCCGTCCGGCCAATGTTGAATACTGGGGTGCAATGCTAGCATCCAAACCATGAAATCGGCTCCCAACCTCATCCTGATCGGCCCCATGGGCGCCGGAAAAACCTCGATCGGCAAGCGCTTGGCAACGCGCTTGGGCTTGCGCTTCGTGGATGCCGACCACGAAATCGAGCGCGCCACCGGCGCCAGCATTGCACTAATTTTCGAACTCGAGGGCGAAGCCGCCTTTCGGGCGCGTGAGCACGCGGTGTTGCAGCGCCTGTGCCAAGACGGCGGACAAGTAATCGCCACCGGCGGCGGCGCCATCCTCAACCCACATACCCGCGAATTACTCCCGAAACGCGGCTTCGTGCTCTATCTGGCCGCCGATCCCGACACCCAGCTTCAGCGCCTGCGCCACGATCACAAGCGACCCTTGCTTCAGACCCCGGATCGCCGCGCCACCTTGCAGCGCATCAGCGACGAGCGCACCGCCCTGTACGAATCCATCGCCGATTTTCGCCATGACACCGCACGCGGCAGCTTCCGCGCGGGACTGGAGCATATCGCGCAGCACCTGACGGCACACTGGTCAGCGACCACCACCACGGAAACATCCCTTTGACTACCGCAAGCCCGCGCCACCTGCGCGTCGAACTCGGCGCGCGCGCCTATCCCATCCTGATCGGCGAAGGTCTGCTCCAGACGGGCGATTGGCCCGCCTTGCTGCGTGGCCGCCATGTCCTGATTCTGAGCGATGAGAACGTCGCGCCACACTACCTGCAGCGCGTTCTGGATCGTCTGCGCGGCAAGTTGATCCACACCCGAATCCTGCCGCCCGGCGAGCCGGAGAAGAATCTGACCCGCTTTGCCCAGGCACTGGACGACCTTGCCGCACTCAAGGCCAGCCGCGACGCCACGGTCATCGCCTTGGGCGGCGGCGTGGTGGGCGATCTGTCGGGCTTCGTCGCCGCCTGCTGGATGCGCGGCATTGCCTTTGTGCAACTGCCCACGACCTTGTTGGCCATGGTCGATTCCTCGGTCGGCGGCAAGACGGCGGTCGATCTGCCGCAGGGCAAGAATCTGGTCGGCGCCTTCCATCAACCGGCCGCCGTGATCGCCGATACCCAGACCCTATCCACCCTGCCCGATCGCGAATTGAGCGCCGGACTGGCCGAAGTGGTGAAATACGGCGCGCTTGGTGATGAGGCCTTCTTCGCGTGGCTGGAGACGCATGCCGCAGCACTCCTCGCGCGCGAACCTGCGGCCATCGTCGAGGCCATCGAGCGCAGTTGTCGGCACAAGGCCGACATCGTGGCGCGTGACGAGACCGAACAGGGTGACCGCGCGCTCTTGAATCTGGGCCACACCTTCGGCCATGCGCTGGAAACCGCCGATGCCTATGGCCGCTTGCTGCACGGCGAGGCAGTGGCCATCGGCATGGTGCTGGCGGCCCGTCTGTCGGCGGAGTTGGCCATGGCACCCGCATCGGACACCGCGCGCCTTGCGACCTTGCTGGCCCGCCTGAACCTGCCGGTGACCCTACCGGTCGAGGCCAACTCCAACCAATTGCTCGACCTGATGCGGCTGGACAAGAAGAATCTCTCCGGCCGCTTGCGTTTGATTCTGTGGCGCGGCCTCGGCCACGCCTGCATCGTGCCGGATGTGGATGAAGCGCGCGTGCACGCCTGCCTGACAAACGCGGCCACGGAAAGTGCCAGCGGTTAAACTACGGCCATGCACCTGTTCATGCAGCAATCCACCGACGGCCCGGTGCCGCCGCGCTACATTCGATTGTCCGTCGGGCAAGACCTGCTGGGCAGCTGGGAACTGGTGCGTGAAACCGGGCAGATCGGCGGCCGCAGCCAGCTTCGTCGCGAGATATTCACCGACTGCGACAAGGCCTTGCGTGCCTTTGACGACCTTCGCAGCCAGTTTGCCAAACGCGGCTACGCGGTACCCGAAGCCCTGCCCACCTCCGCCTCGCATTTCTGAAGTCAAGACCATGAGCCAAGACCGATTCCTGCGCGCCCTGCGGCGCGAGCCTGTCGACTGCACGCCCATCTGGATCATGCGCCAAGCCGGACGCTACCTGCCCGAGTACCGCGCCACGCGCGCTCGCGCCGGCAGCTTCCTGAAACTGGCAAAGACGCCGGAGCTGGCCTGCGAAGTCACCCTGCAACCCTTGGCGCGCTTCGATCTGGACGCCGCCATCCTGTTTTCGGACATCCTCACCGTGCCCGATGCGATGGGCTTGGGGCTGTATTTCGCCGAGGGTGAGGGTCCAAAGTTCGAGCGCCCGATCCGTTCGCGTGCCGACGTTTACAAACTGGCCGTGCCCGATGTCGGCCGCGATCTGCGCTATGTCACCGACGCCATCACCTTGATCCGCCGCGAATTGAATGGCAAGGCGCCCTTGATCGGCTTTTCCGGCAGCCCATGGACCTTGGCCTGTTACATGGTCGAGGGCGGCAGCAGCGACACCTATTCGCGCATCAAGACCTTGATGTACGAAGACCCGGCCACCTTGCACCAATTGCTCGACGTGCTCAGTGATGCGGTGATTGCTTACCTGTCGGCACAACGCGACGCCGGCGCGCAGGCACTGCAGGTGTTCGACTCCTGGGGCGGTGTGCTGGCACCCGCTGCCTACCGTGAGTTTTCCTTGCGCTACCTGCACAAGATCGCGCAAAACCTGCCGCGCGGAGAAGGCAAGGAACGCACCCCGCTGATCCTGTTCGGCCGTGGCAACGGCGCGCATCTGGAAGCCCTGTCCGACAGCGGCGCCGAGGCCGTGGGCGTGGACTGGCTGACCGATCTGGATGAAGCCCGTCGCCGTACTGCTGGCAACGTGGCCTTGCAGGGCAACCTCGATCCTGCGGTCTTGCTGACCTCACCGGCGCGCATCGCGGTCGAAGCCGAACGTGTGTTGCAGAGCTACGGCCGCGGCCCCGGCCATGTCTTCAACCTGGGTCATGGCATCACGCCGGATGTGCCGATCGAACACGTGCAAGCCCTGGTGGATGCGGTGCACCAATCCAGCCGTGGCATGGCCTCGGTCTGAGGCCAGCGGCCCGACTCACTCGTGGGAATGGGCTTCACCGGCCGTCTGTTCCAGCGCGCAACTGCCGTCCTCGTCCCAGACGATCTCGACCGTGCTGTGGGCGATGCCGAATTGCTCGGACAATCGCTGCTTGATCGCCCGCGTCACCGCACGCGGGTCGGCTTCAGCCTGGATATGCGCTTCGAGCGTGGCCGCCGGTTTGCCCGAGGTGATCGACCAGACGTGCACGTGCTCGACGCAGTGCAGGCCATCGATGTTCTCCACCAAGTGCGCCTCCAGCGCGGTGATGTCGATGCCGGTCGGCGCACCTTCCAGCAGGATGTGGATCGAGTTGCGCAAGAGCAGGGTCGCGCTGCGCAGCACCAGCACGAGAATCAGCACCGAAAGGATCGGATCAATCACGGCCCAGCCGGTGAAGTGGATGACACCCGCTGCAATCACCGCTGCCGCCGAACCCAGCAAATCGCCGAGCACGTGGATCAAGGCACCCTGGATATTGACGTGCGCGGTATCGGCGCGATGCAGGATGCGAAACACGATCAGGTTGATCACCAGCCCCGCCAAGGCCACGGCAAACATCGGTCCGGTGAGGATCGGTGTGGGTTCGCGCAGGCGCATGATCGCTTCGTAGGCAATCCAAGCGACGACGGCCAGCAACATCAGGGCATTGACGAAGCCCGCCAACACTTCCAGCCGCAGGTAACCAAAGGTGCGGCGCGAACTGGCGGCACGTCGTCCAAAGTGAAACGCCGCCCACGCCAACGCCAGCGCAGCCACGTCGGTCAGCATGTGCCCGGCATCGGCCAGCAAGGCCAGTGAGCCGGAAAACCAGCCGCCGACCACTTCCACCAACATGAAGGCCGCCGTCAGGGCCAGCGCCCACAACACCCGCCGCTGGTTGTCGTGACTCACCGCCGGCACGTGATCGTGATCGTGATGGGCATGGTCGTGCTCGGCATGCGAATGGCCCGCGTGATCGTGATCGTCATCGTGCTTTGGTCTTTGCGCGTGCTTGCTGGTCATGACTTCCCGCCTTCCGCTGCCGACCGACCCGGCATGGCTCTGGGCGCGGCCACCTCGGCCATGACCGAATCGGGCAAGGAATAGGTATTCACCATCAGATCGCCCTCGTGGACGATCTCGGGGAACAACACACCGGCTATCGCCTGCACCGCGAAGATCTCCTGCACACCGCCGGTGAATTTGAGCAGCGCCACGGTCTTGCCGGTTTCGATGTTCACCGCCCACACGCCACTGAGGCGATCGGCATTGTCCTCGGTGATGGGAATGTCGGTGAAGGCATTGGTTTCGCGCAGTTGCGACAGGCCGATGAAAGCAATCGGTCCCAGAAAATCCATGCCACGGGCAAAGCCCGGAACAAAGGCCACATCGGTCTTGGCGCCGGTGTCCGGATCCACCTTCACCAAGGCACCACGGCCCGATTCCAGCACCCACAGTGAATCCCGATACCAACGCGGCGAGTGCGGCATCGACAGGCCGCGCACGATCACGCGGTTCTCCACGCAATCGATCAACAGGCCGCCATCGCGCTTGTTCGCGCGCCAGCCTTGCGGGTCGTCGGTTTCGCCCAGTGCGGTGACGTAACGCACCACGCCATCGCGTACCGCCAGGCCATTGAGGTGACAACGATCCTCGGGCGAATACGCGCTCACGAACCACGGCCGCCAGCGCGGCACGAAGCTGGACGTGCCACCGAGCGTGCACAGGCAAGAAAACAGGGTGTTGACGAACCAGACCGTGCCCTCCGCGTCCCAAACCAGCTCGTGGATGTCGATGGCGCCCGTGATATGGCCACCACGGGCCATGTAAACCGCATCGTGACGCGGTGGATTCTGCAAGCGCGGCGCTACCGCCGGCACATTCTGGAAACTCGCCACCTCCAGTCGCGCGCCAAGCACCAGCCGCTGCCGGTCGGCCATCAGCCCCATCGGACGATTGAAGCTGCGGAAATGGGTGTTGATGCTGCTGCCATCGGGCCGCAGGATCACCAGCTTGCCCGCTTGATAGGTCGTCACCAGCAGGCAGCCGCGAAGCTGCCGAAGAAGGTCAGGAAAGTTGGTGGTGTGGACGCTGGCGAGTTGCTCGATCGTCAACGGCGCACTGGGCACGCCATCGGACGCCACGGCTTCCTGGTTCATGCAAACCTCGCTGTCACAGCCTGTTCGGCATCGATGCGCGGAGTGTATCAACCCCCGCTCGTGGTGATCCGCTCAACCGCACGCCGCCAGTTCCCGCGACTCGAATCAGGCCAGCACCTGCTCCACCAGCGCACCCTTGTCCAATTGCACGACGTGGCTGGCGTGCTCGGCGGCCTTCGGGTCGTGGGTGACCATCACGATGGTCTTGCCGTGTTCGCGATTGAGTCGTTGCAGGAGCGCCAACACCTGCTCGGCCGATTCGCGGTCGAGGTCGCCGGTCGGTTCATCGCACACCAGCAACACCGGGTCGGAAACGATGGCGCGAGCAATCGCCACGCGCTGTTGCTGGCCGCCGGAAAGTTCGGCCGGCTTGTGTGAAGCGGGGTCCTGCAAGCCCACCAACTGCAAGGCAATCGCAGCATGCTGCCGACGCTTTGCGGCCGTCAGGCGCGTCAACATCAGGGGCAACTCGACGTTCTTCTGCGCCGAAAGCATCGGCATCAGGTTGTAGAACTGGAACACGAAACCGACGTGCGCCGCGCGCCAGCGGGCCAACTGCCCCTGACTCATCGAATCGATGCGTTGGCCCGCCACGGTGATGGTGCCGCCCGTGGGCGTATCGAGGCCACCGATCATGTTCAACAGCGTGGTCTTGCCCGAACCCGATGGCCCCATCAGGGCGAGGAAGTCGCCTTGGGCGATGTCCAAATCGAGATGGCGCAAGACCTCCACCGTTTGCTTGCCACGGCTGTAGTTCTTGCTGAGATCACGGATTTCAATCAGGTCAGGCATGGACCGTTCCTTCATTGTCGCGAAATCATGTTCACGGTTTGGCGAGGCGTACCTGCGCGCCATCCACCAGAGCCTCCGGTGGCGCATCAATGACGCGGGCACCCGCGCGGATGCCGTCGGGAATCAGCCGTTGATCGCCGAATGTCTGTGCCGCCGGGTTCACTGCATGCGAACGCGCGTGCTCATCTTCGACAGTGAACACCACGCTCCGGCCATCACGCTGGGCGATGCTCGATGCCGGCACCAAGACACCTTCCAGCACGATGGCCGCCTCCTTGCGCTCGGCTTCCAGGAAGGAAACCCGCACCCCCATGTCCGGCACGATGCGTGGGTCTTTCTGATCCAGGCCGACACGCACCTTGACCGTAGCCTTGCCGCGATCGGCGGTCGGCACGATGGCAATCACATGGGCCGGAATGCTCCAGTCGGGATAGGCATCCAGCACTGCTTCGGCCGGCATGTTCGCCTGCACTCGACCGATGTAGGCCTCGTTGACATCCACGCCCACTTCCAATGAATCCATGTCCACGATGGTGCACACGCCGGTGCGGGTATAGCCGCCACCGGCGGCCGAGGGCGAAACGATCTCGCCCACCTGCGCCGCCTTGGCCGTGACGACGCCGGCAAAGGGTGCACGCACCACGGTGTACTCGAAATTGACCTGGGCCGAAGCCAGTTGCGCACGGGATTGCTCGGCCTGCGCGCTGCCGGTGTGCAACTGCGCACGCAGGGCATCGAGCTGGGTCCGCGTCTGCTCGGCAGATTGAACCGGAACCAAGCCCTGCGCCCCGAGCTCAGCCTGACGCGCCGCATCGCGTTCGGCCTGCGCTATTTGCACGCGCAGTTCCGCGAGTCGTGCCTGCGCCACATTCACGCCGGCCTTGGCCGAATTGAGCTGGGCCTGATGCGCGCCATCTTCGAGCCGCGCCAGAATCTGGCCCTTCTCGACCCGATCGCCTTCCTCGATCAAAACGTCGGTCAGGGTGCCGAGCATCTGCGCCGAAACCGTCGCCATGCGTCGCGCCGTGACATAACCGGTGGCCTGCAACACCGCGCCCGAGTCACCCGCAGCCGGCACCTTGGCGGTGACCGTGCGCACGACCATCGCATCGTTGCGCGACCACCACCAGGCGGCGGCGCCGGTCAATGCCAACAATAAAACCACCCCCACCAACCACGGCATGCGCGATGCCGTCGCCTTCGCATCGCGTGTGCTGCGGTCGATGCGCAATTCGCCCAGAAGCTTGCTGTCGTCCATCCAACTCCCCGTTTCCGATCTCGCCGAGAACTCGCGCCGCGAAAGTCGCTTCGATGTCACCCAATATACCGCCTCAAATCAGGCACCACGCCACAACCAACACAGCATGAGCTGATAATCAAAACACAGAAGGGCGCGGCATGCATCCTCTTGACACAAGGGGGGGCAATGTAACGATTCGCATCGGGGGCATCCACTTGATCAGGAAGTCGATATGCATCAGCATTGGAAACGTGTTGCAATGTCTGCAGTGTTCGTGGTCGGGGTGATCGTTGCGGGATCGTGGAGTAATCC
>DASSYF010000044.1:0-70533 GCA_035703435.1 Chiayiivirga sp.
TTTGATTTGTCGAACATCCATGGATGACAGGCCGCCTCCTGCAGCCTGCCCTGCGGGCCATTCGCTGCGCAAATGTTCGCTTCGGCATCCATGCCTTCGCAGTGCCGCGTCGCTACGCTCCTCACAATGACGGATTGTTCAGAGGTTCCCCAGACCCCGTGCCACACAGCAAAACGCCCTGCAATGCAGGGCGTTCCGTGAACCGCGACAGGCCGTCTCAGGCTTTCTTCTTGGCCGCCGTCTTGCGTGCTGCCGGTGCCTTGGCCGGCGCTGCGACGACCGGCGCGGCCGCGGCCGCGGCACCTGCGCGATGCGGGCGGCTGTTGCCGTAGCTGGCGGAATAACGCTTGCCTTTCGCGGTCCTGCGATCACCTTTACCCATTGTTTTGCTCCTTGGTTTGAATTGGACGAAACACTCCGCGCGGCAGCGCGCCGTGCAAGCCTAGCATCCTTGCCGCCAAACGTATCAGGCCAGCGATGAGCGATGCGCCGCCGTCGCCGGCAGGTGCCGACAGACCTGCATCGACAGGCGGGTATTGCGCCAGTGCGCCCAGGCAACGAGCAGGCCGCCGGTCACCATCATCAGCGCATGCAGCGGACCGTGCGCATGCAAGGGAGTGAAGGCATTGCTCCACACCAGCGCCAGCCCGGCCAGCAAGACCAGCCAGACCGACCCATTGCGGTGGCGGCGATAGCCCAGAGCCAGCATCGCCACGCCCAGGACCGTGGCGAACAGCACGAACACCTGATCCAGATCGAAACCACCAAAAACGCTCAAACCCAAGGCCGGAGCCAGCAACAGGGCCACCGGCATGGCAGCGCAATGCACCGCGCAGGCAATCGAGGCCCACAAGCCAATGCGATCACCGGTGTGTTGAAGCCGATCCTTTGCGGACAGGCGTGGATCAGGAGACGGTTCGGGCGTGGAATCGAGCATCGAAGTCACAGGACGACGGCAATTGCAACACTATAACATGCGCTCGTGATCGAAATACCTTCGCTCAGGCCAACTCCAGCCACTGCGATTCCAGATCGTCCTGTTCGCGCGCCAACTGCGCCTGCTGGAAACCCAGATCGCTCAGACGCTCGTGCCCGGCCTGCTCGTACAGGTTCGGGTCGGCCAAGGCCTGCTCGACGGCCTCGCGCGCCACCCGGACTTCTTCCAGTCGCGTCTCGATGCGCTTCAGGCGTCGAGCGATGGCGGGGTCGACCACCTTGCGGGCCTCCACCTTGACCGTTTGGGCCGCGGCTTTGCTGGATTTGCGCGATTCGCCGGACGTATCGGCCTCGGTATTGCGCCCGCGCAGCCAAGCCGCATAGGCATCGAGATCGCCATCGAAGGCCTCGACCTTGCCCTTGGCCACGCGCCAGAAGGTGTCGCAGACCAGTCCGACCAGATGCCGGTCGTGGCTGACCAGCACGATCGCGCCGGGGAAATCCGACAGCGCTTCGGCGAGGGCCTCACGCATATCCAGATCGAGGTGGTTGGTCGGCTCGTCCAGCAACAAGAGGTTCGGCCGACGCCAGGCGATCAGGGCCAGCGCCAGACGTGCGCGCTCACCGCCGGAGAAGCCATCGACCGGCTCGAACGCCCGGTCGCCGGGAAAATCCCAGCGTCCGAGATGATCGCGAAAGGCCTGCTGACCGCTGTCAGGCGCCAGATCACGAAGGTGATCCATGGGGCTTGCGCCTTCGCGCAGCGATTCCACGGTGTGCTGGGCGAAGTAACCGATGCGCAGGTCCGGGTGGGCATTGCGATCGCCTGCGCGCAGCGCCAACTCGCCTACCAATGTCTTGACCAAGGTGGACTTGCCGGCACCGTTGGGCCCAAGCAGGGCCACGCGATCGCCCGACTCCAAGGCAAAGCCCACCTGCTTCAGGATCGTGACACCGGTGTCGTGCGCGCTGGCAGCCGATTCGACCGGGTAGCCACAGTCGGCGTGGCGCAGGCTCAACAGTGAAGTCGGCAATTTCTCCGGTTCGGCAAAGTGGATATGAATCGGTCGCTGGGCGCGCACGGCTTCGGTGCCGGCGAGCTTTTCCAGTCGTTTGATGCGTGATTGCGCCTGCCGCGCCTTGGTCGCTTTGGCGCGGAAGCGGTCGATGAAGGACTGCAGGTGCGCGCGCTCGACCTGTTCCTTCTCGAAGGCGATCTGCTGCTGACGCAATTGCTCCGATCGTTGCCGCTCGAAGGCGGTGTAGTCACCGACATAGAGTTTTGCGCGACCCTCATCCAGATGCAGGATGTGGGTGCTGACGCCATCGAGGAATTCACGGTCATGGCTGATCAGCAGCAAGGTGCCGCTGTACTTGAGTAGCCACTGTTCCAGCCAGAGCACGGCATCCAGATCGAGGTGGTTGGTCGGCTCGTCCAGCAACAACAGATCGCTGGGCATCATCAAGGCCCGCGCCAGATTCAAGCGGACTCGCCAGCCGCCCGAGAACGTGGAAACGGCCTGTTCATGGGTGGACGGCGCAAAGCCCAGGCCGTGCAACAGGCGGCCGGCGCGTGCACGCGCGTCGTAACCCCCCAGATCCGACAGCCGATGATGCGCCAACGCCACCGCCTCGTAGTCCTCGCGCGCCATGGCATCGGCTTCATCGCGCAGCGCCTGCGCCACCTCTTCGTCGCCGGCCAGCACGAAGTCCAGGGCCGAGTCGGGAACGGCCGGAGTCTCCTGTGCCACCGAGGCAATGCGCAGGCGCGAGGGCATGTCGAGCTCGCCACCGTCGCCTTCCAACTCGCCCTTGAGTACGGCAAACAGGCTGGATTTGCCACAGCCATTGCGCCCCACCACACCCACACGCCAGCCGGCGTGCACCGTCACGTCCACGCGCGACAACAACAAGCGCGTGCCGCGCCGCAGGGCGAAATCACGAAACGAAATCATGGTCATCCAGAAACCATCAATAGCCGCCCATTGTAATCCCGACCATGACACGCAAGGCTTGCCGCTGATGCGCGCCAGCGCTTATCGTTCAAGGTTCCGCCGGCGGACCCAAAGAACATGAGCGACAGCGTCACCCCAGAATCGGCGACGATGGCCGAACTGCCCGAGAACCTGCGCCTGTCCGCGATCGAAGCGCGGCTACTGGGCTGCCTGATCGAGAAGGAAGCCACGACGCCCGACCAGTACCCACTGACCGAAAATTCACTGACTCTGGCTTGCAACCAGAAAACCAGCCGCGAGCCGGTGATGGACCTGTCCAGCGGCGCAGTCGGCCATACCCTGCGGCAACTGGAGTCGCGGCAACTGGTGCGCAGCCAGCACGCCTCGCGCGCGCAGCGCTGGGAACACCGATTCGCCAGCCTTTACGGCATCACCGCGCAACAGCAGGCCGCGCTCTGCGTGCTGATGTTGCGTGGGCCGCAAACCCTCAACGAAATCCTCACTCGCAGCGAGCGGCTGGCGCGTTTCAGCGATATCGATGAATTGCGCCATTGCCTTGAACGTCTGTCACAGCGCGAATCAAGCCTGACCGTGTTGCTGCCGCGTGCTGTAGGGCAGCGCGAAGATCGCTGGGCCCATCTGCTGTGTGGCCCCATTGATGTGAGTGCCCTGAGCCAAGCGCCGACGCGCAGCACGGGCAGCACGGGCAGCGCCGCCTCCCATGCAGACGCCTTGGCGCAGTTGGAAGAACGTCTGGCTGCCTTGGAAGCCCGCGTGGCCGAGCTGGAGGCGACGAGCACCACGTCCGCAACACCGATGTGATACACACTTACACGGAAACATCTGAACGCGTCGAACCGGCGTCATTGCGAGCGCAGCGCAGCAATCCATGCCTGTGATTCATTGGGCCGCTTCGAGATGACACGCCGTTGCGTGCTGCGCGATGACGAACGACCCGAACCTTCCCTGACTTTGCCATCGCGACGGCTGAATGCACGGACCATCCCACCCAATCAGCGAGCGTCCTGAATGCTTTACCTGATGCTGATGCTTCCCTTCATCACGGCGCTACTGGTGGCCTTCAGCCATCGCAGGTCGCGCCGCGTGATGGCGTGGATGACGGCAGCAGCGCCAGTGCTGGCCCTGTCCCTGCTCGTGGTGCTGGCGCCACAGGTATTGAGCGGCCAGGTGCCGATGGCGTTTGTTGAGTGGGCACCACAGTTGGGCCTGAACCTTTCGATCCGGCTCGACGGCTTGGCCTGGATGTTTGCCCTGATGGTGCTGGTGATTGGCGCGCTGGTGGTGATGTACGCCCACTACTACCTCGACCCGCGTGACAGTGCGGCGCGCTTCTACGCCTTCCTGCTGTTCTTCATGGGCGCGATGCTCGGCGTGGTCTTGGCCGGCAATCTTCTGGTGATGGTGCTGTTCTGGGAACTGACCAGCCTCAGTTCCTTGCTGCTGATCGGCTTCTGGTCGCAACGACCCGATGCGCGCGAAGGTGCGCGCATGTCGATCGCGATCACGGCAGGTGGTGGCCTGGCCTTGCTTGCGGGCATCCTGATGATCGGGCGCGTCGTCGGCAGTTTCGAACTGGACGTGGTGCTGGCTTCGGGCGATCTGGTTCGCGCCAGCCCGCTGTATCCGTGGATCCTGGCCACCGTGCTGCTCGGGGTTTTCAGCAAGAGCGCGCAGTTTCCTTTGCATTTCTGGCTGCCGCATGCGATGGCCGCACCCACACCAGTATCGGCGTATCTGCATTCGGCCACGATGGTGAAGGCGGGCGTGTTTCTGCTGGCGCGCCTGTACCCGGTTCTTTCCGGCACCGATCTCTATTTCCATGTGGTCAGTGCGGTCGGCGCCATTACCTTGTTGCTGGGCGCGTGGTATGCGATTTTCCAGCACGACCTCAAGGGCCTGTTGGCGTACTCCACGATTTCGCACCTCGGCCTGATCACCTTGCTGTTCGGGCTTTCCACGCCGATGGCGGTGGTGGCCGGCCTGTTCCATGTGCTCAACCACGCCACCTTCAAGGCCTCCTTGTTCATGGCCGCAGGCATCATCGATCACGAAACCGGCACCCGCGACATGCGCCGGCTCGGCAACTTGCGTCGCTTCATGCCGATCACCAGCACTCTGGCGATCATCGCGGCCCTCGCCATGGCCGGCGTGCCCCTGCTCAATGGCTTTCTGAGCAAGGAAATGTTTTTCGATCAGGCCTTGCGTGTGGGCGACAGCAACTTGCGACACTGGACCACGGCCGCTGCGGTCCTGGCCGCCGTGCTGGGTGTGGCCTACAGCCTGCGCTTTGTCACCGACACCTTCTTCGGACGCGGCCCACGGGCAATCGAGGACATGCCGTGCGAGCCGCCGCGCTGGATGCGATTTCCCATCGCGGTGCTGGTCATCGCCTGCGTTGCGGTCGGCATGGCACCGGCCTGGACCATTGCGCCGGTGCTGAAGGCTGCCGCCGCGTCGATTCTCGGCCCGCAACTGCCGAACTACAGCCTGGCCATCTGGCACGGATTCAACTGGCCATTGCTGATGAGCGTGATCGGCTTGATCGGAGGCATCGCGTTGTACTTTGGCCTGCGTCGATTGCTGGACCTGCACGCGGTCGTGCGCGAATCCCTCGGACGACGCCTGTTCTGGATCAACATCGAGCGCCTGTTCACCCTGGCCGATCGCGCCACGCGCACCATCGCCAATGGCAGCCTGCAACGCAGTCTGTTCTGGTTGTTGGTGGTCGCGGTCATGGCGACGGCCGCCCCCTTCCTGCAGCATCCGATGCTACCCACCGTGCCGGCATTCGATGGCCTTCCACTTCTGGCCTGGGCATTCTGGCTGCTGCTGGTGCTGGCCACCCTCATGCTGCTGGCACGGTTTCGCGATCGTCTGCACGCGCTCTTGTTCGCCAGCGTGATCGGCCTGATCGTCAGCATGAGCTTCGTGTACTTTTCCGCGCCTGACCTCGCACTGACGCAACTTCTGGTCGAAATGGTGAGCTTGGGCCTGATGCTGTTGGCACTGAACTATCTGCCACGCCATTCGCGCCCGGAACACTCGCACTGGCGCAAGTTGCGTGACGCCAGCCTGGCGGTCGTGGCCGGCGTGGGCGCGGCCGCGCTGGCCTATGCGGTGATGATTCGTCCCAGCCGTGGCCTCGGCGAGGAATTCCTGCAGCGCGCCCTGCCCGAAGGCCACGGCCACAACGTGGTAAACGTGATCCTGGTGGACTTTCGCGGCTTCGACACCTTCGGCGAGATCACCGTCTTTGCGATTGCCGCCTTGATCGTGCACGCCCTGCTGCGGCGCAGTCGCCTGGCGCCGGAAGACCGCATTGACGGCGCACCGCTGCAGCTGCCGATGCCGGCCGATCTGAGCCAGTTGCTCTTCCCGCTGGCGTTGACGGTATCGATCTATCTGTTCCTGCGTGGCCACGATGCTCCGGGCGGTGGCTTCATTGCCGGTTTGGTGCTGGTGGTGCCGGTGTTGATGCAATACGTGATTCAAGGCCTGGCCAGCTTCGAGCGCCAGCTTGGCCTCAATTACGTGCAGTGCATCGGCATCGGACTGCTGGCGGCCGCCACCACAGGTCTGGCACCTCTGGCACTGGGCAATCCATTCCTGACCAGCGGTGTGCTGAACCTTCACGTTCCGCTGCTCGGTCCAGTCGCACTGGTCAGCCCGCTGGGTTTTGATGTCGGGGTGTATCTGGTGGTGTTCGGCGCGGCCATGCTGATCCTCTCATCCATGGGCGGCATCCGCCCCTCGCTCACGCGCGAGGTGTGGCGTAGCGCCTTGCAACGGCCTGATCCTTCACGCATGACACCGGAGGTGCTGTGATGGAAGCGGCACTGGCCAGCGCCATCGGCGTACTCGTCGCGGCCGGCGTGTACCTGCTGCTGCGCGCCCGCAGTTTCGAGGTAATCCTCGGCCTGACGATGTTGTCCTATGCCACCAACATTTTGATCTTTGCCAGCGGCCGCGTGGCATCGGCCAAGGCGCCGATCCTGCGCGAGGGTGTGGCGGCGACCTTGGGCAACTACGTCGATCCGCTGCCGCAGGCTTTGGTGCTGACCGCCATCGTGATCGGCTTTGCCATGACCGCGCTCAGCCTCGTGTTGGCCATTCGAGGCCGCGGCAACAATGGCACCGATCACGTCGATGGCCTTGGCGCACAGGAATCGGAACGATGAGTTCGCACCTGCCGATTATGCCGATCGTGTTGCCGCTGGTGCTGGCCGCCCTGCTGCTGATGTCGGAGCGGCGCGGCATCGCGTTCCAACGGGTGCTGGCCGGCGTTGGCACGCTGGTGCTGGCCGTGCTGGCCATCGGCCTGCTGCAACTGGCCGCCGACGACGGCATCACGGTCTATCGTCTGGGCAACTGGCCGGCACATCTGGGCATCAGCCTCGTGGTCGATCGCCTCGCCGCGATCATGGTGTTGACCACCAGCCTGTTGGCCATCGCCTGCCTGCTGCACGCCTGCGCCGGCTGGGATCGGCGCGCACCGCATTTCCACGCCCTGTTCCAGTTGCAATTGATGGGCCTCAACGGGGCATTCCTGACGGGTGACCTGTTCAACCTGTTCGTGTTCTTTGAAGTGCTGTTGGCGGCGTCCTACGGGCTCCTGCTCGGCGGTGCGCGTGGCGGGCGCGTGCGTCGTGGATTTCATTACGTGGTGTTCAACATCGCCGCATCGACCCTGTTCCTGATTGCACTGGGCCTCGTTTACGGCCTGTTCGGCACGCTCAACATGGCCGAGATGGCCACGCGCATCGCGAGCCTGCCGGTGGCCGATCGCGCGTTGATGCAAGCCGTGTTCGGCCTCTTGCTGGTGGTGTTCTGCGCCAAGGGCGCCTTGTTGCCGCTGTACGTGTGGCTACCCCTGACCTACGGCGGTGCCCAGGCAGCGGTGGCGGCGCTGTTCGTGATGCTGACCAAAGTCGGCGCGTACGCGGTGTTGCGCGTATTCACCCTGATGTTTGCGGCCGATGCCGCACTCGCCGGACCCGCCTGGGAATGGCTGCTGCCGGCCGGGCTTGCAACCCTGCTGCTGGCCGGTTTTGGAACCATGGCCGCGGTGCGTTTGCGCGTGCTGGTGGCCTATCTGGTACTGGCGTCGGCCGGAACCTTGTTCGTGGCGGTGGCGCTCGGCACGGCGCAGAGCATCGGCGCCGGCCTGTATTACCTGATGCATGGGGTGTTTGCGGTCGCCGCGCTGTTCCTGATCGCCGAAGCCGTGCGAGAGCGCCGTGGCACCGATCGCATCAACCTGGTGCTGCCGATGCTGGATCGCGCACTACCCGGCACGCTCTACCTGATCGCCGCCGTGGCCGTGATCGGACTGCCGCCGCTGTCCGGCTTCATCGGCAAGCTCGGCATCCTGGAAGCGGTACCGATGGGACAGGTGGGCTGGATCTACCTTGCCGTGCTGACATCCAGTTTCTTCGTGCTGGTGGCGATGACGCGCAGCGGCAGCCGCCTGTTCTGGCGCATGCCCACGCCTGAACGTCCTGCAGCGCTCGTGCCGCGCATCCTGCCCTCCACGCGTCTGGGGCGTCGGCGTGAAACCTCGGCCATCATCCTGTTGCTGGGCTATGTGCTGGGCTTGAGTGTGCTGGCGGGTCCGGCGCTGGACTACACCATGGCCTGTGGTCAGCAACTCCTGCGCCAAGGCGACTACCTCCGGGCCTCGCTGGCCACGGACGCCCCACCCGGCGAGCACGGAGCGGCCCCATGAAGTGCGTGCTGCGTGCCGTCTTTCCTTCGATTCCCCTGAGCCTCGCGGTCTTGCTGGTGGGCCTGTGGCTGAATGCCGAGCCCGGCCCTGGCGTTCTGGTACTCAGCCTCATCCTGGCTCTGGTGATTCCGCATGTTGCGCAGAGACTGGATCGTGAATTTGCCCGCATAGGCAGCTTGAAACCCCTGCCGAAGCTGATCTTCGTGATGCTGTATGACATCGTGCGCGCCAACCTGCAGGTGGCGCGGCTGATCCTGCGACCTGGGCAGGACTTTGTGTCCGGCTGGGTCTGGATCCCACTGGAATTGACCAATATCCACGGCATCACGGCGCTGGCGAGCCTGATCACGGTCACACCCGGCACGATTTCGGCTGAACTGTCCGAAGACCGCCGCCACATCCTGATCCACGTGCTCAATCTGCGCGATCCGCAAGCGATCATCGACGAGATCAAGGAACGCTACGAAAAACCCTTGCGCGAGATCTTCCCGTGATCGAGCACGCCATCACCCTGTCCTTCTGGTCCATCGCCGTGGCCATGCTCATGGCCTTCTGGCGATTGGTTCGCGGGCCCAGCTTGCCGGATCGAATCCTGGCGCTGGACACGCTCAACATCGATGCCATCGCCCTCTTGGTCCTGTATGGCATGAACATCGGCTCGGAACTGTATTTCGAGGCCGCCCTCGTGCTCGCCATGCTCGGCTTCTTCAGCACCCTGGTGTTGAGCAAGTACATCCTGCGTCGGGACATCGTCGAATGAGCGTCGTGGTCGAAATCCTGATCGCAGCGATGCTGCTGACGTCGAGCTTCTTCATCGTGCTCGGCTCACTGGGCTTGTTGCGCTTTCGGGATTTTTTCCAGCGCCTGCACGCCCCGACCAAGGCCACGACCCTGGGCGTCGGCTGTCTTTTGATCGCCTCGATCTTCTACCACCCGCTCATCAGCGGTCACAGCCCACCGCGCGAATTGCTCATCACTTTGTTCCTGTTCATCACCGCGCCCATCAGTGCACACATGATGGCCAAGGCCGCGATCTCGCTGCATCTGGCACGGTCCGAGTCGCCTTCCAGCGACGCGCCGGCCCTTGATGATGCCGGTCCGCCCGCCCCGCCTCACGACGAAACTGAGGCATCATCGAGTCCAGAACCCGCCGATTGATCGATCCCGCACCGATGCCGCAGCACACCGACCTGATCCAGATACTCGCCATCGGCCTCGGCTTGGCGTTCGTGCTTGGATTCATCGCCAACAAGCTGCGCTTGTCGCCGTTGGTGGGTTATCTCTTGGCCGGCATTGTGGTGGGGCCGTATACGCCAGGATTTGTCGGTGATGCCGACATCGCCATGCAGTTGGCCGATCTGGGCGTGATGTTGCTGATGTTCGGCGTGGGCCTGGAGTTCTCGCTCAGTGACCTGTTGAAGGTGCGATGGACCGCGATCCCCGGTGCCATCGTGCAAGCAACCATCACCACCGGCGTCGGTGCCGCCCTGAGCTGGAGCCTCGGCCACCCCGTGTTCGAAAGCCTGCTGTTCGGCTTCTGCCTGGCCATCGCCAGCACCGTGGTGATGTTGCGCACTCTGGAAGATCGGCGCCTGCTCGACACCCGCCGCGGCCGCATCGCGCTCGGCTGGTTGATCGTGGAAGACCTGATCTGCGTGTTGGCCTTGGTGCTCCTGCCGGTGCTCGCCGCCCATGTCGGCAAGCCCGACGAATCGGCGGCGCAGTCGCTGCACGCCATCTTCAAGGCCCTGTTGGTCACCTTGGTGCAGGTGGGCGCGTTCGTCGCGGCCATGCTGCTGGTGGGCAAGCGCGTGATCCCGCGCGTGCTGGAGTACACCGCCGGCACCGGCTCGCGCGAGCTGTTCACGCTCTCGGTGCTGGCCATCGCCATCGGCATGGCGTTTGGTTCGGCCTGGCTGTTCGGCGTGTCCTTTGCATTGGGCGCATTTTTTGCCGGCACGGTGCTGAAGGAATCCGAATTCAGCCACAAGGCCGCCAACGATTCACTGCCCTTGCGCGATGCGTTTGCGGTGTTGTTCTTCGTCTCGATGGGCATGCTGTTCGACCCACGCATCCTGCTCGAACATCCGCTGCAGCTGGTCGCCACGGTCTTGGTCATCCTGCTCGGAAAGTCCACCTGGATTTATCTGATCATGCGCGGCCTGGGCCACCCGAAGCTCGCGGCCTTGACCCTCTCCACGGGTCTGGCCCAGATCGGCGAGTTCTCCTTCATCCTGGCCGGCATGGGCTTCTGGATGCACGTGCTGTCGGCCGAATCGCGTGACCTGATCCTGGCCGCCGCGCTGATTTCGATCACCCTCAACCCGCTGCTGCTGATGGTGTTGGATCGATTCGAGGCGCGCCATCCGGCGCAACCGATCGCAGCCAGCAATCCCGAGCCGGAATTGCCGCCCGGGCCTGTCTTCGAACCGGGCGCGCATGCCATCGTGATCGGTTACGGGCGCGTCGGCTCGCAATTGACACGCCTGCTGCGCGATCGCGGCATCAATGTCGTGGTGATCGACATCAACGTCGATCGGGTGCGCCGGGCGCACGCCGATGGTGTACCCGCCATCCGTGGCAATGCCGCGATCCAGAGTGTCTTGGCCGATGCCCACCCCGAATCGGCGCAAATCGCCATCGTGGTCATCCCGCAGGTGCTGGAAGCGGGCAAGGTCACGGCCTGCCTGCGCGCCGCCAACCCGACGCTCATCATCTTTGCCCGCGCCCACAGCGATGCCGAAGTGCGGCACCTGATCGAACACGGCGCCGATGGTGCAGTAGTCGCCGAGCGCGAACTGGCCTTCAGCATGGCGGAAATGATCATGGCCACTCCGCCCTATCGCAAGCGCACCGTACCCGAGCCCAGCCTTCCGTCGCCGGTCGACGCCGCCACGCCGGAACCCGTCGCCCCCCAGCACTGAACCTGGCGCCGTTTCCTGTGGTCTACTGTCGCCTCGGTGGCGCACGCCACTTCGTCTTCCCCATTGGAGAGTCCCGATGTTGCACCGTTTCTTGCTCGCCGCCGCGTTGTTGACGGCCGCCCTCGTTCCGGCATTGCCGGCCCATGCGGCCGACCCGGTCGAAGGCGTGGACTATGCCCTCATCGATCCGCCGGTTCCGCCCAAGGACAGCAGCAAGATCGAAGTGGTCGAAGTCTTCGGCTACTCGTGCTCGCACTGCGCGCACTTCGCGCCGCTCATGAGCCAATGGAAGGCCAAGCAACCCGCCGATGTGAATGTCGAATACCTGCCGGCGGCTTTCGGCGGCATCTGGGAGGTCTATGCGCGGGTGTACTTCACCGCCGCCACCATGGGCGTGGTCGACGCCACCCACGATGCCTTGTTCAAGGCCCTGCACGAGGAGCGTCGCCCCATCAACAAGCTGGAAGACATCGCCGACTTCTACGCCGAGCACGGCGTCAACAAGGAACAGTTCCTGTCCACCATCGACAGCTTCCCGGTGAACGCCAAGCTCGACGAAGCGCGCAAGCGCGCCATGGCCTATGGCGTGGATGCCACGCCGACCATGGTGGTGGATGGCAAGTATCGGGTTCTGGCACCCAAGGAGGGCGGCTTCAATCGCTTGCTGCAAGTGGTGGATTTCCTCGTGGCCAAGGAACGCGCTGCGCGCGCGGTCAACGCGCCGGTCGAAACCGCCACACCTTGACGACCGACCCGAGCGCACCCAATTTGGGTGACATGACGCGATCAAGCCCCACCGAATCCGATGCCGTCGCGAGCACGCGACGGCTCGACCTGCTCAGCGCCAACATCCAGGCCGGTCACGCCACCCACCGCTACCGCGACTACGTGACCCGCTCCTGGAACCACGTCCTGCCCAGTCGCAGCAAACGTTGGAATCTGGATTCCCTGGCCGAACACGTCGCCGCCTTCGATATCGTCGGTCTGCAGGAAAGCGATGCCGGATCCTTGCGCTCGGGCTTCGTCAACCAGACTCACTATCTGGCCGAACGCGCCGGCTTTCCATACTGGAGCCATCAGGCCAATCGCCGCGTGGCCGGCATCGCCGCCAGCGCCAATGGCCTCTTGTGCAAACTCGAACCTGACGAAGTCATCGACTACGCCCTGCCCAGCCGCATCCCGGGCCGCGGTGCATTGTTGGTTCGCTATGGTCAGGGCGAAGATTCCCTCACCGTCGCCATCGCCCACCTGTCGCTTTCGCCACGCGCCCGCGCCGCGCAGTTGGCCTTTCTCGGCGAGTTGCTGGCTGGCCCTGGGCACAAGGTGCTGATGGGCGACTTCAACTGCGAAAGCACCACCTGCGAAATGGAGACGCTGTTCCGCCACTCCTCGCTGGAACCGCCCGAGCAGCGCATCGCGTCGTTTCCGAGTTGGCAGCCCAAGCGCGCCATCGACCACATCTTCGTCTCCCACGGCATCGAGGTGGAACAGCGCTGGGCGCTGCCGGACATGCCTTCCGACCATCTGGCCATCGCCGCACGCATCCGCTTGCCCGATCCCGCACCCACCTCGGCCTGAATCACGAGGTGCCAACAGCGGCGAGCGCACGCAAGGCGCCGCTACACTGCAACGATGCATAGTCTTCGTTTGTCGTTGTTGTTCCAACGGGTCGCCGTCGCGGCATTGCTGGCTTTCCACGCAGGCAGTTCCTGCGCGAGTCCAGCGGATTGGCGCGATCAACGGGATGGGTTCAAAACGGCCTTGGCCGTGGCCGAGCACCAGCCTCCGTCCGAGGCTGTCGAGGCAGTCCGTCCTTTCGCCGATCACCCGCTTGCGGCGTATCTCGACTACACCATCCTGCGGCGTCAGCTCGATGAACTGGGTGCCACGCCCATCAAGACCTTCATCGAACGCCATCGCGATCTACCCATCGCGGCCAGGCTCCGCACCCAGGCCTTGTACGCACTGGCCAAACGCAAGGATTGGGCTGGCTTTCGCACACTGTTTGTGGGCAGCGGCGATCCAGCCTTGCAATGCGCCGATCTGCTGTCGCGGCGCGACCAGTCCACCGACAGACCGTGGCGCGACGCTGCCCTCTCACTCTGGCGCGTGGGTCACTCCCAGCCCGAGCAATGCGATGCCGTGTTCGACCTGCTGCGCGCGCGCGGCCAGCTCGGCAGCGAGCAGGTGCGCGAACGCCTGAGTCTGGCCGCCGAGGAAAACCAACTCGGGCTCATGCGGTATCTGGCGCGCTCACTCCCGTCCAAGGAGCGCAAGCAGGCCATCGCCGAGATCGACTACCTCGATTCACCCACGATCGCAGCCCTTTCGCACTGGCCCGTCAACGCACACAGTCGCCAGATCGCCACGCTCGGCATGGCGCAACTGGCGCGACGTGATCCTGCGGCCGCCAAAGCCCTGCTCTTGGCCGACCAGGATCGCCTCAAGCTCAACGCCGACCAACGCGGCACGGTGCGCTACCAGATCGCCTTGTGGAGCGCCGCCTCTTATTTGCCCGACGCTGCGGCTCGTTTTGCCGAGGTGCCATCGGAGGCTTGGGACGCACGCCTGCACGAATGGCAGGTGCGCGAGGCTCTGGCACGCAAGGACGATGCCGCCGCGCTCGCCGCGATCAAGGCCATGTCGGCAACGCAAGCTGCGGAACTGCGCTGGCGCTATCTGGAAGCGCGCCTGCGCGAGCGTGCCGGCGATCCGGCAGCCAAAACGCTGTTCGGTGATCTGGCGCGGGAACCCAGCTACTACGGCTTCCTTGCGGCCGAGCGCAGCGATCAAGCCTATGCCCTGTGCGCATTGGAACCACCGCACGACGCGGCCCTTGGCCAATCCATCCAGTCCATGCCCGCGATGCAACGGGCGCTGGAACTCCACGCCATCGGGCGCGAAGACTGGGCGCGAATGGAGTGGGACGCACTCAAGCCCACGTTGAGCGACGCTCAGCGACTGGCTGCGGTCAAGATCGCCGATGCCGCAGGCTGGTACGACCGCGGACCCTTCACCCTCAACTCGGGCACCGATCTGCGTTACTACACCCTGCGTTTCCCCTTGCCCTACCGCGATGTCATCGAGCGCGAGGCCAAAAAATACGATCTCGATCCGGCCTGGATCAGCGCCCTGATTCGCGCCGAAAGCGCCTGGTTGCCGGAAGCACGCTCCCACGCCAACGCGCGCGGCCTGATGCAGTTGCTGCCGAGCACGGCCCGCATCGAAGCCCGCAAGCGTGGCCTGCGCTACCCCGGTGCCGCCGGCCTGTTCGAGCCTGAAATCAATCTGCAACTGGGCATTGCGCACCTCGACACGATGCTGGAAAAACACGGCGGCCAGCCCTTCCTGGCGACTGCGGCCTACAATGCCGGCCCCACCCCGATCGCGCGTTGGCTGGCGCAGCGCCCGCCCAGCGACATCGACCTGTGGATTGAAACCATTCCCTACCGTGAAACCCGCGACTACGTGGCCCGCATTCTGGCCTTCGCGGTGATCTACGACTGGCGCCTCTACGGCAGCGCCAAACCCATCGCAGCGCGGGCACGCGGGGTGGCGGTTGCGAAGGAGGCACGACGGGGTTTTTCCTGCCCGTCCACACAGTCCGCGGCGGCCCCATGAAAACCTATCTGGTCGGCGGCGCGGTACGTGATCGCCTCATGGGCGTGGCGGCCGGCGATCGCGACTTCGTGGTGGTCGGCGCCACACCCGAACAGATGGAACGCCTTGGCTTTCGCCCCGTCGGCCGCGACTTTCCGGTGTTCCTGCACCCGCAGACGCACGAAGAACACGCGCTGGCGCGCTGCGAGCGAAAATCGGGGCGCGGCTATCGTGGTTTCACCGTACTGGCCACGCCCGACATCACCTTGGAAGACGATCTCGCGCGCCGCGACTTCAGCATCAACGCCATCGCGCAGGCCGAGGACGGCCACTTGATCGACCCGTACGGCGGCGTCGCGGACATCGAGGCCAAGGTCTTGCGCCATGTGTCGCCAGCCTTTGCCGAAGACCCCGTGCGCATCCTGCGTGCGGCGCGTTTCATGGCGCGCTGGGCAAATCTCGGCTTCCACGTAGCGCCCGAGACAATGGCCTTGATGCGACAGATGGTGATCGATGATGAGGTCGATCACCTCGTGCCCGAGCGCGTGTTCCAGGAACTGCGTCGTGCGCTGGGCGAGGCCACGCCAGCCGCGCTTCTGCGCACCCTGCGCGCCTGCGGTGCGCTGGCGCGCGTGCTGCCGGAAGTCGATGCTCTCTACGGCGTGCCGCAGAACGCGTGTCACCATGCGGAAATCGACTGCGGGATCCACACCGAAATGGTGCTCGACATGGCGGCGATGCTGAAACCCGGTGACGAGCTGATTGGCTTCTGCGCCCTCGGCCACGACCTCGGCAAGGCGCTCACACCCGCGCCCATCTTGCCCGCGCACCTTGCCCACGAGATGCGTGGTCTGGAGCCGCTTGCGACCCTGTGCGCACGCCTCAGGGTGCCAAGTGACTACGCCGAACTGGCCCGCATCGTGTGTCGCGAACATCTGAACGTGCACCGCCTTGCGGACATGCGAATGACCACGATCCACGACCTCATCGCCCGCTGCGATGGTTTCCGCAAACCCGAGCGCATCGCACAACTGGGCTGGGCTTGCGAAGCCGACAAACGTGGCCGCCGTGGCCGCGAACAGGCGGCCTACCCCGCACGTGAACGGCTGAACGCCCTGCACGCTGCGGCCTTGGCCGTGCGCCCGCGCGATCTGGACCTGTCCGGCCTTGCCGGTGAAGCCATCGGCGAGCGCGTGCGCCGCGCGCGCATCGCCGCCATGGCGGCAGCCGCTGCCACATTCGACTCTGGTCCAAGTGTTGGCTGACACCTCGGTCACAGTCGGCCTGCATGATCGTCCTGAATCTCATCGCCAGCACGCGCGTCGGGCTGTGCAGTCATCGATTGGGAACCCCATGCAGGCCGTGTACTCTCAACCCTACCCCGTTAGACACAACATGAAGGAGCACACGTCATGGCCCAGTGGTACTTGAGTTTCAACGGTGAGCGCATCGGCCCTCTGGACGATGCCGCTGCCCGCGCCGAAGCGGCCCGTCGCCCCGATGGGCATTGCTGGCGCGAAGGCATGAGCGAGTGGCAGCCGATCCGCTCGGTGGCCGAACTGGCCTCCGGCCTGCGCGCAGCGGCACCCCCACCACCGCCCAGTTCCAGCCGCGGTGCAGACGAGATCGACTACCGCATCGTCGGTGGCGACATGCAGTTCGTGGAAGTCGAACTGGACCCGGGCGAAAGCGCCATCGCCGAGGCTGGCGCCTTGATGTACAAGGCCGCCAGCGTCGAAATGGATACCGTGTTCGGCGATGCTTCCAGCAGCAATCAAGGCGGCGGCCTGATGGGCAGCCTGCTCTCGGCCGGCAAGCGGCTTGTCACGGGCGAGAGCCTGTTCACCACGGTCTTCACCCACAAGGGCCAGGGCAAGGCCCATGTCGCGTTCGCCGCGCCCTATCCTGGCACGGTGCTGGCGATGAAACTTGCCGACCACAATGGCCGACTGATCTGCCAGAAGGACTCCTTCCTTGCTGGCGCCAAGGGTGTGTCGCTGGGAATTTTCTTCCAGAAGAAAATTCTCACCGGCCTGTTCGGTGGTGAGGGTTTCATCATGCAGAAACTGGAAGGCGATGGCTGGGTGTTCGTGCACGCCGGTGGCACCGTGGTCGAGCGCGAACTGGCGGCCGGCGAACGTCTGGATGTGGATACCGGTTGTGTGGTCGCCTTCCATGATTCGGTCAACATGGACGTGCGCCCGGTCGGCGGCATCAAGAGCATGCTGTTCGGTGGCGAAGGTGTGTTCCTGGCCACGCTCACCGGTCCCGGCAAGGTTTGGCTGCAGTCGCTGCCCTTCTCGCGTATGGCTGGTCGCATGCTCGCCGCCGCCCCGCAAGGCGGTGGCACCAACCGTGGTGAAGGCTCGGTCCTGGGCGGCCTCGGCGGCCTGCTCAGTGGCGATCGCGGCTTCTGAAACCTTGAGCGTGTTCCACGATCCTGCGCACGCCGCGTGCGCAGGATCCGTACCGTCAGACGACGGCTTGCGCGTGCTCGCGTGTGGCCTGAAAACTCACCGCCGGTGAGCGCTCCTGCGCCAACTGCAGATTGACGCGGGTGGGCGCGAGGTACACCATCTGCCCCGCGGCATCCAGGGCCAGGTTCATCGCGTTCTTCTCGCGAAATTCTTCGAGTTTCTTTGCATCGGCGCAGTACACCCAGCGCGCCGTCGCCACGGCGACCTGTTCGAACACGGCTTCCACGCCGTACTCATCCTTGAGCCGATAAGCCGCCACGTCGAACTGCAAGGTGCCGACCGCGCCCAAGATCAAGTCGTTGCTCATCAACGGGCGGAAAAACTGGGTCGCGCCCTCTTCCGACAACTGCGCCAGGCCCTTCTGCAACTGCTTGAGCTTGAGCGGATCCTTCAAGCGCGCGCGGCGGAACAATTCGGGGGCAAAGTTGGGGATGCCGGTGAACACCAGCGCCTCGCCTTCGCTGAAACTGTCACCGATGGAAATGGTGCCGTGGTTGTGGATGCCGATGACATCGCCCGGCCAGGCTTCGGTCGCGATCTCGCGGTCCGATGCCATGAAAGTGAGGGCGTTGGCGAGCTTCATGTCCTTGCCGCTGCGCACGTGGAAAGCCTTCATCCCGGCACTGAAGCGGCCCGAGCACACCCGCATGAAGGCCACCCGGTCGCGGTGCTGCGGATCCATGTTGGCCTGGATCTTGAACACGAAACCGCTGAGTTTTTCTTCGGCAGGGTCAACCGTGCGTGTGGTGGTGGCATGGGGTTGCGGCGACGGCGCGTGCTCGACAAAGAAGTCCAGCAAGGGTTGCACACCGAAGTTGTTGATGCCCGAGCCAAAGAACACCGGCGTCTGCTTGCCGGCGCGATAGGCCGCCAGATCAAAGCCATGGCTCGCACCCTGCACCAGTTCGAGTTCATCACGCAGTTCGGCCAGCATTTGCGCGCCGATGCGAGCAGCCAGCGCCGGATCATCGAGCGAGGCGAAGATGGTGGAATCCTGCCGCGTGAAGTTGCGCCCGGTTTCGTACAAATGCACTTCGCCACTGATGAGGTGCACCACACCCTTCAAACGCTTGCCCATGCCGATCGGCCAGGTCACCGGCGCGCACTGGACGCCGAGCACGCTTTCCACTTCGTCCAAGAGTTCGATCGGATCGCGGCCCTCACGATCGAGCTTGTTGATGAAGGTCATGATCGGGGTGTCGCGCAGACGACACACCTCCATCAACTTGATGGTGCGTTCCTCGACGCCCTTGGCCACATCGATCACCATCAAGGCCGAATCCACCGCAGTCAGCACGCGATAGGTGTCCTCGCCGAAGTCGGCGTGGCCGGGCGTGTCCAAGAGGTTCACGATGCAGTCGCCATAGGGAAACTGCATCACCGAACTGGTCACCGAAATGCCGCGCTCCTGCTCCAGCGCCATCCAGTCCGAGGTCGCGTGGCGCGCCGCCTTGCGGCCTTTCACCGACCCCGCCATCTGGATCGCGCCACCAAACAGCAACAACTTCTCGGTGAGCGTGGTCTTGCCCGCGTCGGGGTGGGAAATGATGGCAAAGGTGCGCCGACGGCGCGCCTGCAAGGAAACATCGGACATGGGCTGGGGCAGCCGAGCGGCCGCCTGATGACAAAGGGTCGGCAATTATAGCGGCCCGCTCGTGCGCACCCGTGATGCGGCCAGCGTGATACCGCCCAGATCAGGGTGCGACCAGCCCGCGCCGCATGGCTTCAAGGGTGGCTTCCGCGCGCGTACCGACGGCCAGCTTGCGGTAGATATCCTTGAGGTAACCGGCCACGGTATGCCGCGAGAGGCCCAGCATCCCAGCCACTTCGACCACGCTCAAGCCTTTGGCGATCAAGCTCAAGACCTCGCTTTCGCGTGCGGTCAAGGGTGCTTCCTGGGTGGGTTCGGGATGGAAATGGCGCAGCAGCCGACGCGCAATCGAAGGCGACAGCGGAGGCTGGCCGGAGGCGATTCCGGTCAGCAATTCGGCCAGTTCCTGAGTGGACTGGTCCTTGAGGACATAACCTTGTGCGCCGGCACGCAAGGCCGGAAACAGGTGCGCATCATCGTCGAACACGGTCGCCACCACGCACAGGCAACCGAGTGGATTCAGCGCCTCGATCAACTCCACGCCGGAGCCATCGGGCAAACCCAGGTCGATCAGGGCCAAGCTTGGCACCGGGGACAACAGCACGCGTGCCTGCGCCAAGCTGCCGGCTGAACTCACCGTGCTGGCAGGAAACGCCAATGCCACCGCCTTCGCCAGCCAGTCTCGGCTGGATGCGAGGTCATCCACGATCAAGATGCGGCCAGCGATGTTCATGGCACTTTCTTCAATGGGATCGACAACAACACCTTGGTACCACCGGCAGTTCCGGCCTTCCAATCGATGTCGCCCGCCAGTTCCGCCGCGCGCGCGCGCATGCCGCGCAGTCCCTGCCCGCTCTCGGGCGCTTCAACGCCCGCCCCGCTGCCATCGTCGGTCAGTTCCAGATGCAGATTTTCACTGTTGGCCGACGTGCGCACCCGCAAACGCTTGGCCTCCGCGTGTCGGATGACATTGCTCACCGCCTCCCGCACGATCCGCTGCAAGTGCAAGGATCGGCCGCTGTCGAGCGTGGGATCGGGCAGGCCTTCCGGGCTTTGCCAGTCCAGACCGATTCCGGCCGCCGTCAGGCGTTCACTGGTTTCGCTGCGAATGTCCGCCAGCACATCGGTCAAGGTTCCGGGCGTGCCGCGTGAACGGGTCACGACGCGCCGCATTTCCTGCAACAGCGAGCGCGCAATGTCGGCTTGTCGAGGATTCTCGGCGGTGTGCACCAAGGTCAGCAGACGCGCGCCCATGTCATCGTGGAGATCGGCGTAGATGCGCTCGCGCTCTTGCGCTGCAGCCTGCTCGGCGGCGAGGCCGACACTGGTCGCCACACGATCGACCGCCTGTTGCCGCTCCCGATGCAGGAGGCCACGCAGATGCCAGGCCCACGCCAAGGCCGCACACGCCATGCCCGTGACCAGCACCAACGATAGCCAGATCAATTCACCCGCCCCTCATGTCCGAATGGAGAAACGACCCCGATCGCCCGATACGAGCGTCAGTGACACCGCATCCTGCCACAGGTCCGGGGTCCAGGGCTCGACCCACGTGCAGCCCGTCGCGTGGCACGCGTGTGTCGTGTTCGCCGCACGCTTGAATGTGGCAGGATGCATCGAACCCGACGAGAGTTTCGTGATGCACGACCCGCACGCGCCCACCGTGGGCATCGACCCCGCAAAGCCAGCCTCGACGCTGCCCGAACGCATCGGGCCGTACCAGATTCTCGGCCTGCTCGGCGAAGGTGGCATGGGGCGGGTGTACTTGGCGCGTGAGGAGCATCCCGAGCGCGAGGTGGCGCTGAAGGTGATGCGCGGCATGTCGGCTTCGAGCCTGTCGCGCTTCCGGCGCGAGAGCCAACTGTTGGCGAAATTGGAACATCCGGGCATTTGCCGCGTGTACGCCGCCGGCGAGGACGTGATCGGCGGCGTACCGATGCCGTGGCTGGCACTGGAGCGGGTGCGCGGACACGAGCTGCGTCTATTCGTTGAGCACACCCAGGCCGATCTGGCCGCGCGCCTGCGTTTGATCATCGCGATCTGCCGAGCCGTGCAGTACGCGCACGAACATGGTGTGATCCATCGTGATCTCAAGCCCGGCAATATCCTCGTCGATGATGAAGGCCAACCGCGAATTCTCGACTTCGGCATCGCGCGCCTGAGCGAAGATACCGATGGCATGACCGGCACCGGCCAAGTGCTGGGCACCTTGCCCTACATCAGCCCGGAGCAACTGGCCGGCCAGCAGCGAGAAGTCGATGAGCGCACCGATGTCTATGCGCTGGGTGTGATCGCCTATGAATTGATCAGCGGTCGCCTGCCGCATCCGCGCTTGACGACATCGACCTTGTTCGAGGCACTCGACATTCTCCGGTACGAACAGCCACCGCGATTGGCCAGCCTGTCATCACAGGCACGAGGCGATCTCGACACCGTGGTGATGAAAGCGTTGGCGAGCGAGGCCGCGCAACGCTATGCCACGGCCGCAGCCTTGGCCGATGATCTGCAGCGTCTGCTCGATCATCGTCCGGTGCTGGCGCGAGCACCCACGATGAGCTACCGCATCAGCCGCTTCGTGCGCCGCCATCGCGCCTTGACCGCAGCCGCCAGCATCGTATTTCTTGCCTTGGTCGCCACCGCAGTGATCAGCACCCTGGCGGCCCAACGCGCACGCGCGGCATTGGCCGAAGCCACCGCACGCACCGCCGAACTCGCTGCGGTGAATGACTTCGTCGAAACCATGTTGGTGGGGGCCGATCCCGAGTTGGGTGGCTCGGCCGACATGCCACTGCGCGAGGTGCTCGAACACGCCGAACAGGCCCTCGTCGATGCCACACCCGCGCCGCGCGTGGCCGGTCAAGTGGCCCTGCTGCTAGGCAAAACCTGGAGCGCTTTGGGCGAGCGCGATGCGGCCAAACGCGATCTCGCCCGCGCTCAAGGCTGGATCGAACAGGGTTTTGGCAGCCAGAGCGAGGAAGCCGCGCAGCTTCGCTTCGCCCAGATCGAAGATAGCCTTCGCGCAGGCGATGCCAAGGCCGCCATCGCGCAGTCCGAGCACTTGGAAACTGCACTGTTGCAAGTTCCCGAGGCGTGGGCGGCGGCCCAGCGCGTCCGCACCCGCGTGCTGCACGCACAGGCTCTGGAGGCGGCAGGCGATGTCGAAGGCGGAATCCGCATGAACCGCGAACTACTCGCCGACGCCCAGCCACCCCACATGGAAGACGGCGCCGAGGTGACCGATGTCATTCGCCACAACCTGGCCTATGCCTTGGTCCAGGGCGGCGATGCATCCGAAGCCGAAGGCCTGATCCGCGCCACCCTGAGCTCGGAAAGTGCGCGTCTGGGTGCCGATCATCCGCAGACCCTCTACACCAAGAAGGTGTTGGGGCAGGCCCTGCATCGACAGGGACGCTTGACGGATGCCGTCGAGCTCTACCGCGAGGTGTACGACAAGCGCCGCACGCGCTACGGCGCCGAGCATCCGCTCACGCTCAATTCCGGCAGCCAGCTGGCCGCCGCCCTGAATACGCTCAATCGTCCGGAAGAAGCCGAGCCCTTGTTGCGCCACGCCCTCGAAGCGCGCATCGCGCGTGGCGAAGGCGAGACTCAAGATGCCGTGGTCGACCGCGTGATGTTGATCACCACACTCGACAAGCTGGGTCACTCCGATCAGGCCCTGGCCTTGGCCAATGAGGTGATCGCGATGGAACACGGGCAGCCAACGCGAGATTCGGTGATGGCGCGCAGCGCGCGCGCCACCTTGTTGCACAAGGCCGGACGAATTCAGGAATCTCGCGCCGGTTTCGATGAAGTCCTTCGTATCGCGCCCGATGTGGTCGGAGAGAACTTTCCGAACCTGCCGGTCATCCGATCCAATGCCGCAGCGGCAGACCTTGCCGCCGGTGATGCGGCCAGCGCGCGCGATCGATTGGAGCCGGCGTTGGCGAAACTCACCGAGCAGCGCGGCCCCGAGCATCCACAGACCCAACTGGCACGCAAACGCCTGGCTGAGGCTTACACCGCGCTCGGACTAGCCGACAAGGCGACGGCCTTGCAAGCCGCGGCGAGCACAACCGCGCCAGCCCAGTGATGGCCTGACCGCGCAGCCCCGGTGCGCGAGAGGCCATTCGACGAATCGATGCAAGACTGCACCGATTCGCCGATGCCCGCGATCACTGCAGCAGGTCGACCTTCTGGCGCAGTTCGATGCCCTTGGGCGCGAACTCGATCGACATCTCCAGCGCGTCGATGTAGGTCCCGTAAACATCGGCCAGCATCTTGGCACTGTCGATCATCTCGCTGCGCTCGGGTTCGGGAAGGTCCTGGGCTTGGTCTTCCATCATTTTCGCAAACTTGACCATCAAGGCACCGCGATAGCGCAGGTGCAGCAGTGGTTGCGCACTACCCGCCTCAAGATGGGAGGGCAGACGTTTCTCCTCACCCGCGCCGATGCCGAGGCCGATCGCGCCCTTGGTCATGGCAACAAACACCGGCTGCTCGATGGTTCCGCCCAGAAGCTCGGCCGGCACCGACTGCGGCGCTGCATCCGGCGAAAGCTTCAGGCTGGCCAGTTGCGGCACGAAGGAGCTGGCAGTTGCGATCAGACTGGCGGGGTTGTCCGAACCAATGACCACGCGACCGACCAGTTCATCGAACTTTTTGGTGTCCATGTCGAATGAGAACTGGTCCACCGCCACCATCAAACTGTTGTAGACCGGACCGGCCGCGAACAGGGCGGGATTGTTGAGTTGGGTGCGAATCGCAGCGACCACGTCGTTGACACCGTCCAGCGCTGGGCAGGTCAAAGGCTCGGCAGACAGGGTCGAACCCAGGGCATTGCCCAGTCCGGGAAGTTCAGACACCTTGAGCGCAGATCCAAAGCTGCCCAGCGAC
The DNA here is from genome assembly GCA_035703435.1 of Chiayiivirga sp. Taxonomy (GTDB): domain Bacteria; phylum Pseudomonadota; class Gammaproteobacteria; order Xanthomonadales; family Xanthomonadaceae; genus Denitratimonas. The sequence continues at coordinate 24,123 of DASSYF010000044.1, forward strand.
TGAGCCGCGCTGGCCAAGCCGGGCACCGGCGCACGCAGCTTCATCAAGGCCTGAGCAATGGGTGGCGACGTTTCGATGCGTGCGAGCGTTTCCGCCCCGTCCACATCCAGACGGAGATAACCCGCCGACCAGCGCGGCATTGCACTCACCAGACGCGTGGCATCGGCTTCGCACTCGGCTGGCAGCATCGGCTTGCTGACTCCGAACACCTTGAGAAATGCCGCCTCCAAGGGCGTGGCCGGCAGGCGGAACTGCGCCACGACACGCGCCGTATCCAGATAACCACTGCCGTAAGGAAGAAAGCCCTCGCTGCGATTGAAGCTCTGAAGCCCGCCACTACTGGCCAGCGACTTCGCCGGACGATCCAGGCCCAGAAGCTGGCGCAGCCCATCGCTGCCTTCGGCCGGCGCAATCGTCACCACCATGTGTTTGCCGACAATCGCCACAACGAGGTGAATCGGCACATCGTCGATCGCAACGCGCCAGCCGGCTTCGATGCCGTCCAACTGCAAGGTAGGGAATGACTCGCCAGCGGTTTTCTGAAGCCGCTCCACGAAGGCCTTGAACGCTGCGGGATCGGCCAAGCTCGTACGCCAAACCGGCACCACGCCCACGCCGTAAAACGCGACCTTGACGGACATGTCCATGCCCATGCGCTGCATCAAGTCTTTCACGGTGTGAACCGGCTCCAACTCGGCACTGAAGGCACGCAGCCAGGCCAACGCGCGCCGCTGCCTGGCCTCGCTCTTGTCCGACGGGCTCGATTCGTCGTGCGCGACGTTGCTCGTATCGCCGTCCGAGTCACCCTCGTCGACAGCGTTGTCGGTCCCAGCATCGGACGTCGCGGCCTCGTCCAAGGCTGCCTCCAAGCTCGTCTCAAGCTTCTGCAGTTGTTGGCGCCACTGTCCGAACTGTGCATCGGACTGCTTCATGTAGCGCACCACCACATCGGTCGGTATCGACTCGACATTGGCGAACACGTACGGCGTATCGTCCGGCACGAAGGCCAAGGGATCATCGTGCGCAATCGCCACCTCGGCCTTGCGGCCCAGGCCAAACCACAGCAAGCCACCCAACACCAAGACCGCCACCACGATCCAGACCTTGCGCATCACCTCACCCCTCGCTCGAAGTTTACAAATCGTCAAGATTGTAAACGGGGTCGTGCCGGATCGGGGGTGTGGCGACCAACGCCCTCCTTCCAGCGAAGAAAGTGCCTGTTTTCTGACTTTGGCGGTATGGCTTTTTCCGGTGGTTTGAGATAGTCGAAACGTGACGCTGATCGCATTCACTCGATGATCTTGGCGTCTGATTGCCACTCTCAACACATCAGGGGTTTTCCATGTCGAGTCATACCGTGCAGCGCTTTGCCAGCAACCGCTTCAACGATTCACAACGCAAGCACGACGCCGGTTTTGTCTGGCCCAAGCGGCTGCTGGCAAGCCTCGTGTTTGCCGCGTGCGCACCCGCCGCATTGGCTCAAGCGCCCGCGTTCGAACAAACGACCGCCGGCGCCTACAGCTTCACCGTCCCCAATGGGGTGACTGCCATCCAAGTGGAAGTCGGCGGTGCCGGTGGCGGTGGTGGTGCGGGCGATATCGGCGGTGGCGATGGTGCGGGCGGTGGCGCAGGCGCGGGCGTGGTAGCCACGATCCAAGTCGCGTCAGGTCAGGTGATTTCCGGTGTCGTAGGTGCCGCCGGCGTGGGTGGTACGGGCGCGTATTTCGGTAGCGGCAGTGGTAGCAGCGGTGCGGGCGATGGCGCCGGTGGACGCGGCGGCAACACCGGCGGTGGTGGTGGCAACTGGAGTGGCGGTGGTGCGGGCGGTGGTGGCGCATCCGTGCTGCAGGTGGGCGGCAGCACCGTGCGAGCTGGCGGCGGCGGCGGCGGCGGCGGTGGTTCCTGGGCGCAGCCAGGCGTCTCAGGGGTTGCCGGCGGCGGCGCACTGGTCGACACCGTCGACTGCAGCACGGCGGCTGCCGGCATGAACGGAGCCGATGCGTCCACCGACGGCGGCGGTGGCGGTGGTGGCGGTGGCGGGTACACGGGCGCTGTCGGAACCGGTGGCACGTCCGGCGCGGATAACGCCACGGCGGCCACGGGTGGCGGCGCAGGCGGCTCCTGTACCGCGTCCGATCCGGGCAATGCCATCAGTAACGCCACCGCCTCAATCGGAGGTGGCGGTCTCGGTGGCGCCGGCGGCCTCTCGTCAACTGCAGCACCCGGTGTGCAAGCTGCGACGGGCATGCCCGGCTACGTTCGCATCTTCGTGGCCTCGTATACGCCCACTCTCATCCCCACCCTCAGCCAGTGGGTGCTGATGGGCTTGGGGCTGATGATGCTGGGCCTCGGTCTGCGGCATCGAAAGATGACGCAAGGCAAAGGTCACGTCAGGGTTTGAATTCGGAAAGCTCACGCGCTGTGCATGGCGACCGCCTTGGCAGTCGTGTGGCTGAAGCGAATTGAATGCCGAACGCGCCGCCCTCGGACGACTCCCGGCGGCGTCCGTGCCTTCCAACACTGTCCAACTCGGCACACCGCGCTAGGCTTGCGCTTTGGATCAGCGCGTGAGACCGAAATGAAATCGATCGTACTTGCAGCCCTGTTGGGCGTGCTCGGCGCCAGTGCACAGGCCGCCATTCCCGCAGCTCCGCCGCGAGCCGCAGACGAGGGGCAAGGCCCTTACCGCCAACTGATCCTGCGTGGGGTCACCGTCATCAATGGCACCGGCACGCCGGCCTTCGGCCCGGCCGACATCGTGATCGAGGGTAATCGCATCGTGCGCGTGGCCTCGGTCGGCAGTCCCGGTGCGCCGATCAATGCCGCCCATCGACCCAAGCACTCGGCAGGTGGGCATGAGATCGATCTTACCGGCCACTACGTGATGCCTGGCCTCATCGACGCACACGGTCATATCGGTGGCGATGAACAAGGCGTGCCGGCCGAATACGTTTACAAACTCTGGCTTGGCCACGGCATCACCACGGTACGCGAGCCGGGCTGCGGCAATGGCATCGACTGGTGCGTGAGTGAATCCAAACGCAGCGAGAAGAACGAGATCGTGGCCCCGCGCATCTTCCCCTACGCCTTCTTCGGCATGGGCCGCCAGACACCGATGACCTCGCCCGAGGAGGCACGCCAATGGGTGCGCGACATGAAAAAACGTGGCGCGCTCGGGCTCAAGTGTTTTGGCTACCGTCCCGACATCCTCGAAGCCGGCATCGACGAGATGAAAAAGCAGGGCATGCGCGGCACCTGCCACCACGCCCAGATGGATGTGGCGCGGGTCAACGTGCTGACCACGGCGCGCTGGGGCCTGACTTCGATGGAGCACTGGTACGGCCTGCCCGAAGCCCTGTTCGACGACCGCACCGTGCAGGATTACCCGGCCGCCTACAACTACAACAACGAGCACGACCGCTTCGGCCAGGCCGGACGTTTGTGGGCGCAGGCCGCCAAACCCGGCAGCGAAAAGTACGAAGCGGTGATGAAGGAACTTCTCGACCTGGACTTCACCCTCGACCCGACCTTCACCATCTATCAGGCCAACCGCGACCTGATGCGCGCGCGCCGCGCCGATTGGCACGATGAATACACCCTGCCCGCGCTGTGGGATTTCTACACGCCCAACCGCAACAACCACGGCAGCTATTTCTTCGACTGGGGCACCGAGGAAGAAGTCGCCTGGCGCGACAACTATCGGCGCTGGATGGCCTTCGTCAACGATTACAAAAACCGTGGCGGGCGCGTCACCGTGGGTAGCGACTCGGGCTATATCTACAAGCTCTACGGCTTCGGCACCATCGAGGAACTCGAACTCTTGCGCGAAGCCGGCTTCCATCCGCTCGAAGTCATCCGCGCCGCCACCTTGAGCGGTGCCGAACTGCTCGGCGCCGCCGACCGCATCGGCTCGATCGAGCCGGGCAAACTCGCCGACCTCGTCGTCATCGCCGACAACCCGCTGGCCAACTTCAAGGTGCTCTACGGCACCGGCCACATTCGCCTGGGCACCGACGGCAAGGCCCACCGCACCGCCGGCGTGGCGCTCACCATCAAGGACGGCATCGTGTACGACGCCGCACGCCTGCGCGCCGACGTGCGGGCGATGGTGGCCAAGGCCAAGGCCGAGCGCGGCATCACGCACCTGCCACGCGTTGGCGAGGTCACCACGCCCCAGCCGTAACGGGCATCTTCCACCGCCCGCGCTACAAGGTCATTCGCGGCGCCCTGCATCAAGACCGCGGTGGTCTTCGACATCATCGGGGTGTTCTACGCCACTGGGCTGGTCTGAGGACGCGATGCACATGCGGCGCGTACTCAGAGCACGCATCGCAGCACACCATCCATCTTGAAGAAAGCATGAGGCCAGCGTAAAGCAGGAAATGCCCGGCATTGGCCAGGAAGGCCATCAGCGGCGGCGTGACAGGATGAGGGCCAACGAAGCGCAGGTTCTGCCTAACCCAGAGTTAGCCAACGTCGATGCGGTTGGAGAGTTTCAGTCGAAAGTTGCACCAGTCGCATCATCTGGGGTATTCATGGCGGGCTTATCCACTGTCGGCAATGCCTGCTTGGGGGACGAATGAGGAAGCTAAGCGTCTGGTGTGCGGCACTTTTGCTGGGATGTCTTGGGATGGGAGCACATGCCATCCTACCTAGCGATGGGGTCTATAGCGGACTACAGACGTAGTGCGCTTTCACGGTAGTCCAGAGAACAGCCGCAGCTTGCTCCGACGTGACCCGCTCTCCGCGAAACTGCTTGTTCAAAGCATCCAACATAATCCGTGACTCGATGTTCCCTCCGTCGGGTAAGCAGAACATTCGGTGTCTACTATCGATCATTTGCTCTCTTCCCACGGCTGTCAGCGCGTAGGACCACCCGGACACCCATGTAAGCGTCTGCGCGCGATCAGCGTCCTCCAAGTTGAACTCAACGCTTGGTGTCCAGCTTTCCTCCGGATTCGCTACGGTCGGGCTGCAGTAACCGAGGATTGCGCCCAGTGGCAGGGCAAGGAGGGTGCGCATAGGTTCTCTCTCTTAGCGGCTTGGTTGCTGTAGGACGGTATCGAGATCTGCATCACGAGACGTTGCTGCGCTTTGGGCAGGCGGGTGATGCGTTCGAGCTGCTGCAGTTTGGGTACTGGGCCACGTTTGACGGTCTTGGGCGTCTCGCCGATCAGTTCCTCGACGCTGACCGCCAGGGCGTGCGCGAGGCTGGGCAGCAGCGACGCAGGGACACGATGGCGGCCGATCTCGAAGGACGCGACCTGCTGGGTCAGGCCAGTATCGCGGCGTAAGCCAGCGATGCGGGCGCCGAGCAGCTTGAAGAAGGCATTTTTGTTCGGGGTCATGGGGCCGATCAGGGGGTGGGCGATCAGGGCCAAACAATAAACCTTGTTTTGCGAGCGGGCGTTGACGGTACGCCAATATGGCGTAGGATGCCAGCCGCGTTTTCCCTGCCCGCGGGGCTTGGCAGGTTTTCGCCAGGAGGAGTACTTCATGGCCCGCATCCTCGACACCGAGATCGAGCGCCAACGACCGCCGGGAACCAGCCCACACCTATTCCGGTACTGATCGGTCATGAGCTTGGACATGCGTGGGGATATCAGGACAAGCCCCTCGGAAGCGACGGTCTTGGCACCAATGTACGAATGGTGGAAAATCCAATTCGTGAGGAAATGGGTTTTCCAGCTCGAACCTCATACTTTAGGGAGTAGTCAGCAATGTTATGGCTATGCTCATGGATTACCTTTCTTACCGTCGCGTTGTTTGGCCTTTCGCCAAGGACGGAGTTGATCGCTTTGGTTGGTGGATGGCACTCCAATAGCCGCGTTTGTTTCATATCGTTCGATATACCGATTGTTTTACCGCACACGGAAGAAACCATTCAAGTGGGTCGTTTATGCAAGCACAGCATTGGTACTTTGGCGTTTATTGGAATGCTCACCAGCGATGAATCCCGTGGCGCGTATGAGCCTAGGGATATAAAAGCCATGGTCGAGGTTACACCCATCATGAAGGTGTTTGTTGATGGATGTGGACGGGTTCGTGCTGGCGCCAAGTATTACAAGTTGGATAAGGATCGGTTCATGAACGCATTGGATGGTCTTCAATACAAGACGTCCGAACGCACTTATCCACCTTACCCCCTACCGTCTTCATGCTGGGATGAACCGCCGCAGTGACCCGCGATCGCCGCGCTACCACCGCCTGCGGCAGCGAAAGCTACGGCTGGAACCAGTCCGGTCAGTTGGTGGCCATCACCGACACCACATCGAACACCACCACGGCCTTCCAGTACGACATGCTCGGCAATCTGCGGCAGGTGACCATGCCCGACGGTCACCGCATGGTGGCCAAGGCCGAACGCGGTATCGACCACCTGCCGCAGCCCGGACTGGAGTAAGGCAGGCGGGCGATGCACGGTGCCGAACAAGGATCGCTGCAGGCGACCTCGTTCGTTACGTCTACGAACGCAGCGGTGGCGTGTCCTTGATCGCCACGGTCTGAATTCGCAGATTGCTCGTGCCGCCTGCCATCACCCTGCGTTTGCACGATCAACCCATCCGCACCCAGCGCCACAGGGTGCGGAAATTGGGTGGTTTGCCGTGCATCAACAGGCCGATTCGGAACACCTTGCCGGCGAACCACACCGCGGCGAAGGCGGAGACGAGGCCGATGCCGATCGACAGCCACACCTGCCACAGCGGCGGTGGCGTGTTGGTGGCCATGCGCAGGATCATCACGAAGGGATTGATCGGCGGAATCAGAGACAGCGCGATCGCAAGCCCCGAGTCCGGCGCGCGGCTGATCAGCGGCCAGAGCATCATCGGCAAGACCAGCACGATCATCACCGGCGACAGCAAGGACTGCGCCTCGCGCAACTCGTTGACTGCCGCGCCGATGGCCGCCATCAGCGAAGCCAGCATCATGAAGGCGAGCACGAAGAAGATCAGGGTGTAGAACAACAGCCAAGGGTCGAGCAGGCCCAGCATGGCAAGGCTGGCGAGTGCCGCAACACCCATGCCGCCGTAAATCAGCACCAGCAAGCCGCCGGCACCAAGCTGGCCGAGAATCTTGCCGGCCATCAGTTCGGTGGGCGAGACCGCCGCCAGCAACACTTCCACCACGCGACTGGATTTTTCTTCGATGGTCGAGGTCATCAATTGCTGGCCGCCGGTCATGACCCCCAGAAAGACCAGAAACAGGAAGGCCATCGGCATCAGTTCGCGCGCGGCGTCGCTGCTGCGCTTTTCGCCGTCCTTGCTGACCACGACCGGCGTCACCGCTGCCACTTTGGCCAGCCGCAAGGCCTCGTCGGCGTCCATCTGACGTTCGGCGAATCGGGCGCTGATCACGCTCGCCTTGGTCGCTTCGCGCAATTCGTCGATCAGCCGACTGTCCAACTTCTCGCGCACGTACAAGCGATACGACCCGAGCTTGCCGCCGTCGGCGCGGGCCGTCACCGCATCCGGATCAATCGCGATGACCGCCAGATGCTCGTCCTGCCGCAGCGCGTCCTTGGCGGCATCCAGCTGCCCCACCTCGACGGTATCGACGATCAGCGAGGGTGCCTTGCCCATGGCGTCGTCGAACTGCTTGCTCAACAACTCATTGCCCGCAGCGGCGGCGGCGAGCTCGCTCAACTGCTCCGGCAGGGCGTCGCGCACGTCCTTCTGCAGCGCCAGTCGGCGCTGCGCAAAACCCACCGGCGATAGTTGCTCGGTCAGTTGCGCTGCGACCTTGCCGCTCGGGTCGACGATGACGACATAGCCTTCGATGTGCGGCGCCTCGTTCTGCAGCAGCATGGGCACGATTGCGATCATGACGGCCATGATCGCCGGCACCAAGAGGACGCCGATGAGGAAGGACTTGGTCAGTACCGTGGTGGAAAACTCGCGCCACGCAATCGTCAGGATCTTGGTCATCAGGCGGCCTCCTCGCGGGCCTCGTGCGCGTCGCCGACGATCCCGATGAAGATGTCTTCGAGATTCGGGCGAACCAGTTCCAATCGCGCCGGTGCCACCCGCGCCGCCACCGCTTGCGCGAGTGCGCCCGCATCGACGCCCTCGGCGAAGCGAACCAACCAGCTTCCCGCCTCCCGTTCGATGCCTCGGTGTCCGGCCAGGTCACGCAGCGTGGCCGCCACGTCCAGATCGGCGTCGATCGGCTCCAGGCGCAGCGCGTGCGGCGCATGGCGCGCACGAATCGCCGCCAGAGGATCATCCAGAACCTTGCGGCCGTTGTGGATCATCACGATGTGCTCGCACAGTTCTTCCGCCTGAGCCATCACGTGGGTTGAAAACAGGATGGTGGTGCCGCGCTGGTGCTGTTCGGCGATCAGCTCGCGCAGCAGGCGCGTCGCCACCGGATCGAGGCCGCTGAAGGGCTCGTCGAGGATCAACAGTTCCGGCTCATGCAACACCGCCGTGATGAACTGCACCTTCTGCTGCATGCCACGGGACAGCTCCTCGCATTTTTTCCTGCCGACATCGGCGAGGCCGACGCGTTCCAGCCAGCGATCGACACGCCGCCGCGCCTCCGCACGCTCGACACCCTTGAGCACGCCCATGTATTGCAGAAATTCCGCGACCTTCATCTTGCGGTAGACACCGCGTTCTTCCGGCAAATAGCCGATGCGATCCTTGGCTTTCAGCGCCGAGTCGCAATCCAGCACGCGAACCGTGCCGCTGTCGGGAAACAGGATCGACAGGATCATCCGCAGCGTGGTGGATTTGCCGGCGCCGTTGGGGCCAATCACCCCGTACAGCGCGCCACGCGGAATGCTCAGCGACACGCCATCGACCGCACGCTTCGGGCCGAACGCCTTGCGCAGATCGACCAGCTCGATTGAATGATCCATTGCAACGATCTCTGAAAATGGTCTGACACGATGTCAGGAACCCGCCATTGTGACAACGTCGATCGCCTTGGATCGCGGTCAGGTCGTTGCCATGCCCGCTACGCTTGAAGCGCCAATCCGGCATGGCCATACTGCGATGGCAAACTTTGCCATTGGAGCTGGTCATGGCCACCATGAATATCTCGCTGCCGGAACCGCTGAAACAATTCGTGGACGAGGAAGTGCGCGAAGGCGGTTTCGCCGGCACCTCCGACTATGTGCGTGACCTCATCCGCCAACGCCAACGCGCGAAGTCGGCGGAGTTCCAGCGTCAGTTGATTGCCGAGGGGCTTGCCTCCGGTTCTGCCGGTGAAATGACCGCGGAAACCGTTGAACAGATTCGCAAGGATTTGCGCAAACGGCATGCGCGTGATGCGCGCTGAATGGAGCCGGCAGGCACAGCGCGACGCAGCGATGGCCCGACGCCATCGAGCCGCAGTTGAGGGGATGGGTTGAATGCCAACATTGAATTGGATCGGCAAGGACGCCGTCGTCAAACACCACAAGGATGTGCCGTTTCGCCTGCTGGAGCCGGTGGCCGAACTCTCGCTCCCCTCGCCCTCCGGGAGAGGGGCTGGGGGTGAGGGCGGCTATGCCGGCAACCTCATCGTGCAAGGCGACAACCTGCACGCGCTGAAAGCCTTGCTGCCGCGCTATGCCGGGCAGGTGAAATGCATCTACATCGACCCGCCGTACAACACCGGAAATGAAGGCTGGGTCTACAACGACAACGTCAACAGTCCGGAAATTCGCCGCTGGCTGGGCGAAGTGGTCGGCAAGGAAGGCGAAACGCTGGACCGGCACGACCGCTGGCTGTCGATGATGTACCCGCGTTTGATGCTGCTGAAGCAGTTTCTGCGCGAGGATGGGGCGATCTTCGTGTCCATCGATGACAACGAAGTGGCTGCGTTGCGGTTGTTGATGGATGAGATTTTTGGTGCCAAGAATTTCGTGGCCACGGTGCTGTGGCAGAAAATTTTCTCCCCGAAGAATTCCGCGCGTCATTTTTCCGAAGATCATGATTACGTCGTGGTGTATGCATCTAATGCAGACAAGTGGAAGCCGAATCTCTTGCCACGTACCGAGGGAGCAGACGCGCGCTACAAAGATACTGGTGACACAAAAGGCCCATGGACTTCCAGCGACTTGACCGCACGGAACTTCTACAGCTTGGGCACATACTCTGTTACGTCGCCTTCGGGTCGAGTGATTGCTGGACCACCTGCGGGCCGATACTGGACCATCTCAAAGGAGTCTTTCGAATCACTGGACGCCGAAGGCCGAATCTGGTGGGGGGAGAAAGGCAACAACATGCCACGTCTCAAACGATACTTGGAGGACGTGAAAGCCGGAATCGTCCCTCAGACGATGTGGTTCTACAAAGATGTCGGCCACACACAAGAAGCCAAGAAAGAGCTGCTCGAACTGGTCGATTTCGATACGTCTGACGACGTGTTCATCACGCCCAAACCCACCCGCCTGATCCAGCGCATCCTGCAAATTGCGACCGACACGGATTCCATCGTCCTCGACAGCTTTGCCGGGTCCGGCACGACGGGTCACGCGGTGCTCAAGCAGAATGTCGAGGATGGTGGCAACCGGCGTTTCATCCTCGTCGAAATGGATGAAAACATCGCCCAAAACGTCACCCGCAAGCGTGTCAAACGCGTGGCTGAGGGCTATAACAAAGGCGCCCTCACACCCGACCCCTCTCCCGCCAGCGGGCGAGGGGAGAAGGTTGTTGCGGGCTTGGGCGGTGGCTTCCAGTTCTGCCGGCTGTCCGCCGAACCGCTGTTCTCTGCCTGCGGCCAAATCCGTAGCGATGTGAGCTTTGCGCAACTGGCCGAGTTCGTGTGGTTTGCCGAAACGGGGACGGGTTTCCCTCCCCCTGATCCTCTCCCGGGGGGAGAGGGAGAAAAGTCGTGGTCGCCGCTCTTGGGCGTGTTCGAGGGCCGCGCCATCTATTTGCTGTACAACGGCATCCTCAAGGACAAGTCCGTCGGCGGCGGCAATGTGCTCACCGGCCCGGTGTTCGAGGTGCTGCCCACGTTCATTGGTCCGAAAGTGATCTACGCCGCGGCCAACCGCATGGGCACCCGCACCGCGCGCGAGGGTATCGTCTTCAAGCAGACCCCGTACGCGTTGGAAGTGTAAATTGTCGGATGTCGTCTCATTGAAGAGGAGCGTGTCATGAGTACCGCTGAAGTCATGGAATTGGCCCTGCGACTGAAGGCGTCGGAGCGTTACGCGCTGCTGGAAATGCTGCAGAAAAGCCTGGACAAACCCGACCCGGAAGTAGACCGCGTCTGGATCGAGGAGGCCGAGCGCCGCTTGCAGGCGTATCGCGAAGGCAAGCTGGAGGTGATCTCAATGGAAGAGGTGTTCAGGGACTTGTGATGCGGCTGTTCTACTCCAAAATTGCCCGAGAAGAACTGCGAGAGGCCAAGGCCTATTACAACCACCTTCAAAAGGGCCTGGGAGAACACTTGCAGATCGAGGCGCACACAGCGTCTCAGTCCATCGCGAGCAACCCATTTACGTGGCAGGTGGAACGTGGCGATATTCGCCGGTTTGTGCTGAATCGCTTTCCCTACAAGCTGCTGTATGCCATCGAGGGCGAAGTCGTGGTGGTCATCGCCGTCATGCACCAGCACCGCCACCCGGATTACTGGATCGAGCGCCCTTCTTCATGACGCCATTCGCCCCAAAAATCTATCAACAGCAGGTGCTCGACAGTGTCGAGGCGTATTTCAGGGCCTGCCATGAACTGCCATCGCCGTCGATTGCCTTCACCGCCACCACCGAGCGCCTGTGGGGGCGCGGCAACTCGTACAACCCGCTGTCGGGCTTTCCGGCCGATATGCCGTACTTCTGCCTGCGCGTTCCGACGGGTGGCGGCAAGACCTGGCTGGCGGCGAAAAGCGTCCAGCTCGTCAACACGCATTTGCTGCGCTGCGCGCACAGCGTGATTCTGTGGCTGGTGCCGTCGAAGCCCATCCGCGAGCAAACCATCAAGGCGCTGAAGGATCGCAGCCATCCGTATCACGCCGCACTGCGCGAGGCGGGACCGATCACGGTGCTCGATCTCGAAGAAGCCAAGAGCGTAACCCGTGCGACGCTGGACACCTCGACCACGATCATCGTTGCCACGCGGCAGGCGTTCCAGGTGGAAGAGGAAGAATGCCGCAAGGTGTACCAGTCCAGCGGCGCGCTGATGCACCACTTCGACAACCTGTCGCCCACGCAGCGCGATGAGTTGCTGAGCGATGGCGAGGGCAATGAACGCAGCACGCCGTATTCGCTGGCCAACGTGCTGCGCCTGCGCCGCCCGTTCGTGGTGGTGGACGAGGCGCACAACAGCCGCACGCCATTGGCCTTCGACATGCTGGCGCGCTTCCGCCCCAGCGGGGTGATGGAACTGACCGCCACGCCTGACTTGGAGCGCACGCCGACCAACGTGCTGCACAGCGTTTCCGCCGCCGAGTTGAAGGCGGAAGAAATGATCAAGCTGCCGGTGGTGCTGGAAACCGAACCCAACTGGCAGCAATGCTTGGCCGATGCCATTGGCCGGCGCGATGCCCTGCACACGCTGGCCGAGGATGAGCGTCGCGCCGGGGCGGCGTATTTGCGGCCGCTGGTGTTGATTCAATCCGAACCGCGCCGCGCCGGCATCGAGACGCTGGACTTCGAGAAGGTGAAGAACGAGCTGATCACCAATCACGGCATTCCTGCCAGCGAAATCGCGGTAGCCACCGGCGAGGAAAAGGGTCTGGAGCAGATCGACGCCGAGTACACGCTGGGCATTGCCGACCCGGCCTGCCCGGTGAAGTTCGTCATCACCCAGAAGGCACTGGCCGAAGGCTGGGACTGCCCGTTTGCCTACATTCTGGTGAGCATGGCATCTCTGTCGTCGGCCACGGCGGTGGAGCAGTTGCTTGGACGCGTGTTGCGGCAACCGGGTGCCAGCCATCGCCGTGCCCGCGCATTGAATCAGTCCTATGCCTTCGTGGTGTCACGCAACTTTGCCGAAACGGCAGGCGCGCTGCGCGACCGGCTGGTGGCCGGTGCCGGTTTCGAGCGGCGCGACGTCACCGAGTTCGTCACGGCCGCCAAAGCCGAACAGGCGCGGCTGGACCTGGACGGCCACGCCGGGCGCGTCGTGGTTCGGCCCGTGGCGATCACATTGAGCGAGAAGCCCGATCTCAAGAGCGTGCCCAAGCCGGTGCGCGACAAGGTCAGTTGGGATGGCAAGCTCAATACGCTGACGATCAGTTCGCCACTCACCGAAGATGAGGCCGAAGTACTCAAGGCATCGGTCACGTCCGAAACGGCGGCAGCGGCGATTGTGGAAGCCGCCGAAGTCAGTCGAACCACGGCGATCGAGTTCTTCCAGACGCCTGCCGAACTGGGCGAACGCTTGCGCGTGCCGCAACTGGCGCTGCGTGTGCAGGGTGAGCTGGCCTTGTTCGATGATCCTGAAATGCTGGAGTACCCATGGGACCTATCACCCTATGAGGCCTCGCCGACGGCCGATGACATGGCCGCCTTGGGCGCGGCGCTGAAGGTATCGGAAGGCGGTGAGATCGACGTTGACGGTGGTGGTCGCGTGGTGTCGCGCTTCCTGCCGGAGTTGCAGCGCGATCTGGGCCTCGTCTATCAACCAGGAAACTGGGATGAGGTGCGCATCGCCACGTGGCTGTGCCGCAACTTGCCCGAGCCGTCGCTGACCCACGCCAGCAAACAAGCATTCGTCGCCGCATGGCTTGCCGATCTGCTGCGCCGTGAAGGGTTCACGCTGGCACGCGTGAATCTTCAGAAGTTTCTGATCCGCAATCTGATCGAGGCGCGCATTCGTGAACTGCGCAAGCAAGCCGTTGGCAAGGCCTTCCAGCAGACCTTGTTCGGTGACGATGCGACCACGCGGGTAGCGGTGAGCGATCAATACGCCTTCGAGTTCGCGCCCCAAGCCTATGCCCCCAGCCGTGATTACGATGGGCGCTTTGGGCACTTCGATTTCCGCAAGCACTTCCATGGACGCGTGGGTGACTTCGACAGCAAGGAGGAGTTCGAGTGTGCCTGCCAGTTGGACACGTGGGCGCAGCAGGGCCACATCCAGTTCTGGGTGCGCAATCTGGTTCGGCGCGAAGGCAGTTCATTTTTCTTGCAGAAGGCCGATGGACGCTTCTACCCGGACTTCGTTTGCAGGCTGCCCAGCGGCACCGTTCTGGTGGTGGAGTACAAGGGTGCCAATCTCTGGAACGGTGCTGAAGTTGACCGCCTGATCGCGGGTCTGTGGGCCAATCTGTCGCAAGGCCGATGCCGGTTCGTGATGGTCAAAGACAAGCGCTGGGAATGGATTGAGGAAGCGCTGCTTCTCCCTTCTCCCATCGGGAGAAGGTGCCCAAAGGACGGATGAGGGCAGCCTCTCGCAAGATTTCCCTCACCCCAGCCCTCTCCCCGAGGGAGAGGGAGCGCAAGCCAATCCTGCGGTTGTGCAGTCGATGAGAATCAGGGGCAACCAGGTTGTGGAACGCGCCTCAGCGTGGTGATTCACTGCCGCACCACCGTCTCGGGCAGGGCACTGCAGGCATACACCAGAAACTGCTGGAAGGCGTGTGGCACGGGCGCCAGCGGTGCGTCGCGTCGGGTGACCACGCCCACTTCCATCGGCGGCACGATATCGGCCAGCATGCGGCTGTCGATGCGGCGACCTTCCAGCGACAGCGGCCGATACACGATGTCCGACAGGATGCTGACGCCAAACCCGTGTGCCACCAGGCCGCGCAGGGCTTCCAGGGTGGAGGTGCGAAATGCGATGCGCGGCGTGTGGCCGGCGGCGTTCCAGTAGCGCAGGGCGGCTTCTTCGCCCTCATCCACGGTCAGCATGATGTAGGGGAACTCGGCCACGTCGGACAGTCGGATCTGCGGCAAGGCCGCCAACGGGTGTTCCTGCGCCAACCAGAGTTGTCGCCGCGATCGTGCCAGTACCTGCCGACGCAAGCCGCTGTCAGCGTCCATGTTGGACGTGATGCACAGGCCGAGGTCCAAGTCGCCGGCTTCGACGCCGCGCTCGATGCCGAGTCGATCCATGTCGATCAAGTCGAAGTCCACGTGTGGATAGTCACGGCGAAAGCGCGCCAGCAAGCCCGGCAGGAAGTAGCCCAACACGGTGTAGGAAGCCCCCAACCGCACCACGCCGCTGAGTGATTCACCCAGAAACAGGGGTTCACCGACGGCATCCTGCAGGGTGTCGAGCGCATGCCGGACATGCTGGTTGAAGCGATGCCCGATGGCGGTCAAGGCCACGCCATGCGGCAGGCGCTCGAACAAGTCGGCGCCGAGGATGGTTTCCAGTTGCGCGATGGCCGTGGTCACCACGGACTGTGACACCCGCATCTGCCGCGCGGCCAGCGAGAACTGTCCTGCGTCGGCGGCCGCGGCAAAGTAGCGCAGTTGCTTGAGGGAAAGTTCACTGGGAAGTGACATCTGTTTTATAGATACCAGAATGAGTGATTCCAGATTTTACGATAACAAGTAAACACTCTAAAATTGGCGGTTGCATGCACCCAGCCCGACCGCGCCACCGCGCGGACGCGTGACCACCGTCGTTTCGCCGTGTGAGGTTTTCGCCATGAGTGACTACGCCCCGCTGCAACTGCACGTGCCCGAGCCCAGCGCTCGGCCCGGACAGCGCACCGACTTCTCCTATTTGAATTTGTCTGCGGCCGGCGCGATGCCGGCCTTGCCATTGGAATTGCCGTCTTCGGCCACCTTCGAGCACGCACGCGGCCTGATCCGGGTGCTGGACGAGGATGGCAACGCCGTCGGGCCGTGGGCCGAGGGCATTCCCGACGAAGTGCTGCTCAAGGGTCTGCACGCCATGCTCAAGACCCGCGCCTACGATGCCCGCCTCTTGATCGCGCAGCGCCAGAAGAAGACCTCGTTCTACATGCAATGCCTGGGCGAGGAAGCCATTGCCATCGGCCAGACGCTGGCGCTGCGCGATGGCGACATGCATTTTCCGACCTATCGCCAGCAGGGCATCCTGATTGCCAAGGATGTGTCCTTGGTGGAAATGATGTGTCAGGTCTTGTCCAACGCCGCCGATCCGCTGCGCGGGCGCCAGTTGCCGATCATGTACTCGTACAAGGAGCACGGCTTCTTCTCGATTTCGGGCAACCTCACCACCCAGTACATTCAAGCTGTCGGTTGGGCGATGGCGTCGGCAATCAAGGGCGATACCAAGATTGCTGCCGCGTGGGTGGGTGATGGCGCTACCGCCGAAGGCGACTTTCATGCCGCACTGACCTTCGCCGAAGTCTATGAAGCCCCGGTCATCCTCAACATCGTCAACAACCAGTGGGCGATTTCCACCTTCCAGGCGATTGCCGGTGGCGAATACACCAGCTTCGCCACGCGCGGATTGGGCTACGGCATTCCCTCGGTGCGCGTGGATGGCAACGATTTCCTCGCGGTGTATGCGGTGTCGCGCTGGGCAGCCAAGCGCGCGCGCGGCGATCTGGGCCCGACCCTGATCGAATGGATCACCTACCGCGCCGGCCCGCATTCCACCTCGGACGATCCGTCCAAGTACCGGCCGGCCGACGATGCCGATCACTTTCCGCTGGGTGATCCGATCGAACGCCTCAAGAAACACCTGATCAAGCGCGGTCTCTGGAGCGAGGCCCAGCACGAAGCGCTGCGCGCCGAACTCGATGCGGAAATGGCCGCCGCGCTCAAGGAGGCCGAGCAACACGGCATCCTCGGCAGCGACAACCGTCCCGGTGCCGCCGACATGTTCGAAGATGTCTACAAGGACATGCCCGAGCATTTGCGTCGCCAGCGTCAGCAATTGGGAGTCTGATCATGAGCCAGCCAGAGATTCAAACCGGTCAGCCCATGACCATGATCCAGGCCCTGCGTTCGGCCATGGATGTGATGCTCGAACGCGATTCCAACGTCGTCATCTTCGGTGAGGACGTGGGCTACTTCGGCGGCGTATTCCGCTGCACTGACGGCCTTCAGGCCAAGTACGGCAAGCAACGCGTGTTCGATGCCCCCATTTCCGAAAGCGGCATCGTCGGCGCGGCCATCGGCATGGCAGCCTATGGCCTGCGTCCGGTGGCCGAGGTGCAGTTTGCCGACTACATCTATCCGGCCTACGACCAGATCGTGTCGGAAGCGGCGCGTTTGCGCTATCGCTCCTGCGGCATGTTCACCGCGCCGATGGTGATCCGCACGCCCTGTGGCGGCGGCATCTACGGCGGCCAGACCCACTCGCAAAGCCCGGAAGCGGTGTTCACTCACGTCGCCGGCCTGCGCACGGTGATGCCCTCCAATCCGTACGACGCCAAGGGGCTCTTGATCTCGGCGATCGAGTGCGATGATCCGGTGATCTTTCTCGAACCCAAACGCCTCTACAACGGGCCCTTCGATGGCTTCCACGAGCGCCCGGTCACTTCATGGACCAAGCACGCAGGCAACGCCGTGCCGGAAGGCTATTACACCGTGCCCTTCGACAAGGCCGCCATCGCCCGCGAAGGCCGTGCGCTGACCATCCTCACCTACGGCACCACGGTGTGGGTGGCCAAGGCGGCTGCGGAAGAATCCGGCATCGACGCCGAAGTCATCGACCTGCGCAGCCTGTGGCCGCTGGATCTGGACGCCATCGTCGAATCGGTGAAAAAGACCCGGCGCTGCATCGTGCTGCACGAGGCCACGCGCACCTGCGGCTTCGGCGCCGAATTGGTGGCCTTGGTACAAGAACACTGTTTCTACCATCTGGAAGCGCCGGTGGAGCGCGTCACCGGTTGGGACACGCCCTATCCGCATGCGCAGGAATGGGATTACTTCCCGGGCCCGGCCCGGGTCATCGACGCCATGCAGCGCGTGCTGGAGGACTGAATCATGGGACAGCATGTCATCAAGATGCCGGACATCGGCGAAGGCATCGCCGAGGTCGAACTGGTCGGCTGGAAAGTCGAAGTCGGCGGTCGTGTCGTGGAAGACCAGATCATCGCCGAGGTGATGACCGACAAAGCCACGGTGGAGATTCCCTCGCCCGTGCACGGCACCGTGATTTCGCTCGGCGGCAAGCTCGGCGAAGTCATGGCGGTCGGCTCGGAATTGATCCGGCTGGAAGTGGACGGGGCGGGGAATGTGTCGGGGGAGCCGGGAATCGGGAATCGGGAGTCGGGAATCGAGAGTGAAAAGCCTGCGGTGGCACGGGCGCCTGCGCCGCCTCCCAGGATTCCAGCACCCGAGGTTCAAGCGAAGCCAGCAAACCCGGCACCCGCCCCGACACCGGAGGTGCATGCTTCTACCATTCCCCATTCCCCACTCCCCAATCCCGGTTCCGTACCCACCCGCGGCGCATTGAGTGCCGACGAACGCCCACTCGCCTCGCCCGCGGTACGTCGTCGCGCCTGGGACATGGGCATCGAACTGCGTTATGTCACACCCACCGGTCCCGGTGGACGGGTGATGCACGCCGATCTGGACGCCCATGCCGCACGCGGACCTCAGGCCACATCGACCGCAAGCTCGTCGGCCTATGCGCGCCGCGAAGGCACGCAGGAGATTCCGGTGATGGGCCTGCGCCGCAAAATCGCGCAGAAGATGCAGGATTCCTGGCGCCGCATTCCCCACATCACCTACGTCGAGGAAATCGACGTGACCGAGGTTGAGAATCTGCGCGCCAAGCTCAACGCCCGGTACGGCGCCGAGCGCGGCAAGCTCACCTTCCTGCCCTTCCTGGCGCGTGCCATGGTGCTGGCGTTGCGCGACTTTCCGCAGATGAATGCGCGCTTTGATGACGAAGCCAATGTCATCACCCGTTCGCATGCCGTGCAACTTGGCATCGCCACGCAATCCGAGGCCGGTCTGTCGGTGCCGGTGATCGACCACGCCGAAGCGCGCGACCTGTGGCAGATCGCGGCCGAGATCAGTCGCCTTTCGAGCGCGGTGCGGGCCGGCAAGGCCACGCGCGAGGAATTGTCGGGCTCGACCATCACCATCACCAGTCTGGGACCGATCGGCGGCATCATGTCCACCCCGATCATCAATCATCCGGAAGTGGCCATCGTTGGCGTCAATCGCATGATCGAGCGGCCCTGCATCCGCGATGGTCTGGTCGTGGCACGCAAGCTGATGAACCTCTCATCCTCGTTCGATCATCGCGTGGTCGATGGCATGGAATCGGCCGAGTTCGTGCAGGCCATCCGTGCGCTGCTCGAAAACCCGGCCCTGTTGTTCGTGGAGTAAACGATGAGCCAGACAATCGACACCCAATTGCTCGTCATCGGTGGCGGCCCGGGCGGTTACGTCGCTGCCATTCGCGCCGGCCAGCTCGGCATCCGAACCGTGCTGGTGGAAGCGGTCAATCCGGGCGGAACCTGCCTCAACATCGGCTGCATTCCCTCGAAGGCGATGATCCACGCCGCCGAGGAGTTTGCCAAAGTGGCCGCCTTTGCCAAGGGCGATTCCGCGCTCGGCATCGGGCTGAGTTCACCCACGCTCGACATCACCAAAACCGTGGCCTGGAAGGATGGCATCGTCAAACGCCTGACCGGCGGTGTCGCTGCACTGCTCAAGAAAAACGGCGTGCGCGTGGTACATGGCCTGGGCCGCATCGTCGATGGCAAGACCGTGGATGTCGCCGGTGCCGGTGACGGTGGCGACACCCTGCGCATCCGCTGCGATCACCTCCTGCTGGCTACCGGCTCGGTGCCGGTGGAGCTGCCTTTCCTGCGCTTTGGCGGCAAGGTCATCTCATCCACCGAGGCCTTGTCGCCCAAAGTTTTGCCCAAGCGCCTGATCGTGGTGGGCGGTGGCTACATCGGGCTGGAGCTTGGCATCGTCTATCGCAAGCTCGGCTGCGAGGTCGCGGTGATCGAGGCACAAGACCGCATCCTGCCGGCCTATGACGCCGAACTCACCGCGCCGGTCGCCAAGCATCTCAAACATCTGGGCATCTTGGCCCTCACCGGACACAGCGTGCTGGGCCTGGCCGACGCCGGTGCGCTCAAGGTGCGCAATGCCGAGGGCAAGGAACTGGCATTCGAGGCCGATCAGATCCTGGTGGCCGTCGGGCGCAAGCCCAAGACCGAGGGTTTCAATCTCGAAGCCCTGCAGCTGGACATGGCCGGCCGCGCCATCAAGATCGACGACCAGTGCCGCACTTCGATGCGCCATGTCTGGGCCATTGGCGATGTCGCCGGCGAACCGATGCTCGCGCATCGCGCCATAGCGCAGGGTGAAATGGTGGCCGAGATCATCGCCGGCAAGAAGCGCCATTTCGCACCCGCCGCGATCCCGGCGGTGTGCTACACCGATCCGGAAGTGGTGGTGGTCGGCCAGTCACCCGACGAAGCCAAGGCACAGGGCATCGAGGTCAAGACCGCGATGTTCCCGTTCGCCGCCAATGGTCGCGCCATGACGCTGGAATCGTCCGAAGGCTTCGTGCGCGTGGTGGCGCGCGCCGACAACCATCTGATCCTCGGCTGGCAGGCGGTGGGCGTGCAGGTGTCGGAGCTTTCCATCGCCTTCGTGCAGTCGATCGAGATGGGCGCTACGCTGGAAGACATCGCCGGCACCATCCATCCCCACCCCACTCTCGGTGAAGCCGTGCAGGAAACCGCCCTGCGTGCGCTGGGCCACGCCCTGCACATCTGATCCACCAGTACGAGTACATCATGAGCATTCCGTTTCAGATCAAGCCCTCCCAACACCCGCAAAGCGACGCCGACCGCGCCGCGAAATTGGCTAATCCCGGCTTCGGCCAGTACTTCACCGACCACATGGTCGCCATCGACTGGGATGCCGAGAAAAACTGGCATGACGCCGAAGTTCGCGCCTATGGCCCCCTGTCGCTCGATCCCGCCTCGGCGGTGTTCCACTACGCACAGGAAATCTTCGAAGGCCTGAAAGCCTTCCGCCATGCTGATGGCTCGATCTGGTCGTTCCGGCCCGAAGCCAACGGCGCACGCCTCCAGCGTTCGGCGCGTCGCCTGGCCCTGCCGGAACTGCCGGTGGACACCTTCGTCGATTCGATCCGCGAACTGGTCAAGATCGATGCGGCCTGGGTGCCCAGCGGCGGCGAAGCCAGCCTGTACCTGCGTCCCTTCATGATCGCCAACGAGAACTTCCTCGGCGTGCGTGCGGCTCAGAAGGTGGCTTACTACGTCATCGCCAGCCCGGCCGGCGCCTACTTCAGGGGCGGGGTGAAGCCGGTCGCGATCTGGCTGACGCGCGACTACAGCCGCGCCGGTCATGGCGGCACGGGCGCGGCCAAGTGCGGCGGCAACTACGCCTCGTCCTTGATCGCGCAGAAGGAAGCCGTGGCCAACGGCTGCTCGCAGGTTCTGTTCCTGGATTCGCGCGAGATGCGCTATCTGGAAGAACTCGGCGGCATGAACGTGTTTCTGGTGCAGCGTGACGGCAGCGTCATCACTCCCGAACTGACCGGTAGCATCCTCGAAGGCATCACGCGCCTGTCGGTGATCCAGTTGCTGCGCGATCGCGGCATCACCGTCACCGAACGCCGCATCGATGTGCAGGAATGGATCGACGGCGTGGCTTCCGGTGACATCGTGGAAACCTTCGCCTGCGGCACCGCCGCCAGCATCTCGCCGATCGGCGCACTCAAGGGCAAGGATTTTTCGGTGGGTGATATCAACGCCCCCGCCGGTGAACTGACGATGTCGATCCGCAAGGAGCTGACCGACATCCAATATGGCCGCCAGCCGGATCGCCACGGCTGGTTGACGCGGCTGGTTTGATCGGCATGAACGGCACTGGCGCAAGTTCATCAGACGGCGCCAGCGCGCCGAGGATCCTGCACATCGACGGCTTGGTGGCGGCCTGTCGCGGCCTGCCACCCTTGCGCACCGCCGTCGTGCATCCCTGCGATGCACGCAGTTTGGCCGGCGCCTTGGATGCCCGCGATGCCGGCATCAGCACGCCGGTGCTGGTGGCACCTCGGGCCAAGCTTCTGGCGGTGGCGGAACGCGAAGGCCTTGATGTGTCCCAATGCGAAATCATCGACGCGCCGCACAGCCATGCGGCCGCCGCCTTGGCCGCACAGATGGCCGGCCGTGGGGAGGTCGAAGCCCTGATGAAGGGCAGTCTGCACACCGATGAATACCTCAGCGCCATCCTCGTGCCCGAAGTGGGCCTGCGAACCGAGCGTCGGCTGTCGCATTGCTTCGTAATGCAAACCGCCGCCTATCCGCGTCCCTTCATCATCACCGATGCGGCGATCAACATCGCCCCAGACCTGACGCAGAAGGCCGACATCGTGCGCAATGCCATCGAGCTGGCGCGGGTGCTGGGCGTGGCCACGCCCAAGGTCGCGATCCTGTCGGCGGTGGAAACCATCAACCCGCGCATGCCATCCACCCTCGATGCCGCCGCACTGTGCAAGATGGCCGATCGTGGCCAGATCACCGGCGGCATCCTGGATGGCCCGCTGGCGCTCGACAATGCCGTATCGCCCGATGCGGCCAAGGTCAAAGGCATCCAATCACCGGTCGCAGGCCAGGCCGATGTGCTGGTGGTGCCGGATGTGGAATCGGGCAACATGCTGGCCAAGCAACTGGAGTTTCTCGGCCAGGCCGACAGCGCCGGCATCGTGTTGGGCGCGCGCGTGCCGATCGTGCTCACCAGTCGCGCCGACGCCCGCGATACGCGTCTTGCGTCCTGCGCCGTGGCTTTGCTGCTGGCGCGCCGTTACCACACTTCACCCTGCTGACCCATTCCTGCCGGAGGCCATCATGCGTTACTCATTCAAGGGAAACACCGTTTTGGTTACGGGTGCCGGTTCCGGCATCGGAGCAGCCACAGCCCAGCTGCTGGCCGAGAACGGCCTGAATGTGGTGGTCTCCGATCTGCACGCCGAGGTAGTTGCCAAGGTCGTATCCGAGATCCGCAGCAAGGGAGGCCAGGCCAGCGCCCACACCGGAGATGTTTCCCGTCCCGAGGATGCCGAAGCGGCGGTGAGTCAGGCCATCGAGCACTTTGGCAGCCTGCATTTTGCCTTCAACAATGCCGGGATTTCCGGCGCACTCAAACCCTGTGGTGAGCTGTCACCCGAAGACTGGCAGCGCGTGATCGCGATCAACCTGAGCGGGGTGCAATACGGCCTGCGCTTCCAAATTCCGGCGATCCTGAAGTCCGGCGGTGGCGCCATCGTCAATATGTCATCCATTCTCGGCCTGGTTGGCATTGGCGCTGCACCGGCCTACACCGCTGCCAAACATGGCGTGACCGGCCTCAGTCGTGCTGCAGCGCTGACGTATTCCAGCCAAGGCATTCGCATCAACTCAATCCACCCAGGCTACGTCAACACTCCGATCCTCGATGTGCTCAGCGAAGCCGAGCGCGCCGCCATGGTCGGCCTGCACCCGATCGGGCGCATCGGACGCCCCGAAGAAATCGCCCACGCGACAGCCTTCCTGCTGTCGGAAGGTGCCAGCTTCATTACCGGTAGCGCCATGGTCGTGGATGGCGGCTACACCGCCGCCTGACGTTGTTCATGAACGTGATCCTCGTCCTCAACTGCGGCTCGTCCAGCATCAAGTTCGCGCTGTTCGAAGCCGCTGACCATGCTGTGTCACGCACTCCAATCTGGGGCGGCAAGGTGCAGGGCATCGGTGGACCGAGCCCGCAACTGAGTCTGTCCGATGCTGAGTCCTGTGCACTGTCGCTCGATGCCGATCATCCGCACACCGATGCCTTGCACCGCATCCTTGCGCGGGTCGAGGCCCGCATTGAAGATGGAAGGCGGGTCAGCGTCGCGCATCGTGTGGTGCATGGCGGACAAAAATACTTCGCCCCGACCCGCGTCACCCAATCCCTCATCGACGAGTTGCGCGCGCTGATTCCCCTGGCGCCCCTGCACCAGCCCTTCCCGCTCAAGGCCATGTCGATCCTGCTCCAGCAGCACCCGGACTGGCCACAAATCGCGTGCTTTGATACCGGTTTCCACCACGACCTGCCTGCGGTCGAACAAGCCCTGCCGCTGCCGTATGCCTTTTGGCAACACGGCCTGCGCCGCTATGGTTTTCACGGACTGTCGTACGAATACATGAGCCACGTCCTATCCGAGCGTCACGGTGATCTCGCCCGAGGTCGGGTGATCGTGGCGCACCTCGGCAGCGGTGCCAGTTTGTGTGCGATGCAAAACCTTGCGAGCGTCGCCACCACGATGGGCTTTTCCGCGCTCGATGGCCTGATGATGAACACCCGCACCGGCGCAATCGATCCGGGCGCCTTGCTGTATCTGATGGAAATCGAGAAGCGCAGTTTGGAAGAGGTCGGCCAGATTCTCTACCACCAGTCGGGCCTCTTGGGCGTCTCCGGCATTTCCGCCGAACCGCGTGTGATCGTGCAGCACGAAAACGATGCCGGTGAAACCGGTGAACGTGCGCGCTTGGCGCTGGCGCTCTACGTCCGCCGCATCGTGCGCGAAATCGGTGCCTTGGTTGCCGTGCTGGGCGGTCTGGACCTTCTCGTTTTTACCGCAGGCAACGGCGAACACAACGCCTTTCTGCGCGAGCGCATTTGCCGCGATCTGGGCTTTCTCGGCATCGTGCTGGATGATGCGGCCAACAACCGCCATGCCGCGACCATTTCCACGACATCCAGTCGCGTGCGCGTGGCGGCGGAGCCAACCAATGAAGAATGGATCGCGGCTCGGCACGCGCAGGTGCTCTTGCGCTGAAAGCTTGAACAGTTCGCACGCGCCAACGGCGGCAAAACCCGGCATCATGGCGGTGGGCGAAATCACTCAGGGGCAACCATGCTTTCACTCACTTGTTTGGGCGCGGCTGGTAGCGTCACCGGCTCCAAGCATCTGTTGCAGTTCGATGACACCCGCATCCTGATCGATTGCGGCCTGTTTCAAGGCATGAAGAACCTGCGCGAGCTCAACTGGAAGCGCCTTCCAATCGAGCCGCGCGACATCAACGCGGTGGTGCTCACCCACGGGCATCTGGATCACTGCGGCTATCTGCCGCGTCTGGTTCTGGATGGCTACAAGCACCGCGTGCATGCGACCGCCGCCACCCGCGCCATTGCCCGCCTCATCCTGCTGGACAGCGCCTGGCTGCAGGAAAAAGATGCCGAATTCGCCAACCGGCACGGTTTTTCCAGACATGCTCCGGCTCTGCCTTTGTACAAGGTGGTCGATGCCGAGCGCGCCATCGAGCGCTTCAATATCGTGCCGTTGCATCAACCCTATCCCTTACCGGGTGGTGCGCAGCTCACCTTTCGCCGCGCCGGGCACATCCTCGGCGCATGCACCGCGCAAATCGACATTGGCGGGCAACGCATCGTGTTCTCCGGCGACCTCGGACGTTTCGATGACCCGGTGATGCACGCACCCGAACCAGTACCGCAGGCCGACGTGATCGTGATCGAATCGACCTACGGCGATCGCATCCATTCCCGGGAAGATCCCGTCGACGCACTGGGCCGGGTCATCGAGCGCACCGTGAAACGTGGCGGCACCGTCTTGATTCCGGCCTTTGCGGTAGGGCGCACCCAGATCTTGATCCAGCTGCTATGGAAACTGCGCCAGCAAGGCCGCCTGCAGCATGTGCCGGTGTATCTGGACAGCCCCATGGCCACCAGCGCCAGTGAATTGCTGCGCAGTCATCCCGAAGATCACAAACTTGAACCGAGCGATTACGAGGCCGCCTGCAATGCCGTGCACTATGTGCGCGACATGGAAGAATCCATGGCGCTTTCTGCCAACACCTTCCCCAAGATCATCATTTCGGCCAGCGGCATGGCCACGGGTGGCCGCGTGCTGCATCACATCGCAGCCTTCGCCGGCGATAACCGCAACACCCTGCTGTTTTCCGGCTTTCAAGCGTCCGGCACGCGCGGACGCAAGTTGCTCAATGGCGCACGCGATGTAAAGCTGCACGGGCGCTGGATTGCGGTGCAGGCCGAGATAGCCGAGTTGCCCATGCTCTCGGCCCATGCCGACAGCGATGAACTGATGCGCTGGCTCTCGGGCTTCCAGGAAAAGCCTCGCCAAGTGTTGATCGTTCACGGCGAACCGGAGGCCAGTGAGGCCCTGCGCGAGCGCATCGTGCGCGAGCTGGGATGGCACGCTTCGGTGCCGCTGCAAAACGATCAGGTGGTGCTGTAACGCGCCTCGTGGATCAACCCGCACCACCGCGCATCTGGCTTTGCTGGTAGCGCTCCAGACCGATCATGCGGATCAGGCGCAGTTGCTTCTCCAGCCAGTAGGCGTGGTCTTCTTCGGTGTCCTTGAGCTGGGTCACGAGGATCTCGCGGCTGGCGTAGTCGCCGTGGCGCTCGCACAGGGCGATGCCCTTCACCAGATGCGCGCGCACCGCGTATTCGGTATCGAGGTCCTTCTGCAACATGGCCTCCACCGTATCACCCGGCTCGAACGCTTCGGCGCGCATGTCCGGCGTGCCTTCCAGAAACAGGATGCGGCGCAGCAAGGCATCGGCGTGCTGGGTTTCTTCCTGCATTTCGTGGTCGAGACGCTGGTACAGAGCGGCCAGACCCAGATCGTCGTAGCGGCGCGAATGGATGAAGTACTGGTCGCGTGCGGCCAGTTCGCCACGCAGCAGGAAATTGAGGTAATCGATGACTTCTGGCTGGCCTTTCATGGCGGTACTCCGAACGTGAACGCTTGAAGTATGACGCCTTGCGCACCAACGAGGGCAAATCGAGACGCATTGTCATTGGCAAATTCGACCGCCGGCCACGCCCGGCGCACGCGCTGCGCGTGCGCCGTCGTGTTCAAGCCAGCCACTCAAACCGCGTCTGGCGTTTTTCCGGATCCGCTTCAAGCAGGCGCACACGGATCGCCTCGCCCAGCGGCAGCGCCTGAGCGGCCTCGATCCGTGCGGTGACCGCCGGCTCCAGCAGCATCACCTGACTTCGGCGCGCGTCCCTGGCATCGACATCGATCACATTGGCCTCGAACACTTCGCCCACGCGCGCGCTCAAGGCCACCGACTCGGCCAGATCGAGCACGGCCCGTTCGTAGGCGTTGGCACGGCGATTGGATTGCGCCATCAGGTCGGGCAAGGTCGGGAGTGCTTTGCGCACCCAATCGGGCACGTGCGCGTTGGCACACAGCGCCACGCAGGTTTCGCCCACGAAGCGATCCACCAAACGCCGCAACGGCGCGGTGGTGTGGGCGTAATTCGCTGCCAGCGCCGAGTGCCGACCGTGCTCGGGCAACTCGCCATCGAATGCGACATAGGCCGCACCACGCAACACGCTGGTGGAGTCCACCATCATCGCGACATGCGCGGGCTTGGCCGGGTCGAGGCTGCGAATGAAGGCCGGATAATCCAGCGCCTTGGGCCAGGCGACACCCAGAGCGGCGGCACTGCGCCGCAAGCGTTCGATGTCGATCGCAGCCGGGCTCGGCAAGGTGCGCAGGATGCCGATGCGGTGGCGCAGCATCAGTTCGGCGGCGGCCATGCCGGTCAGCAGTGAAATCTGCGCATTCCAGTCCTCCACCGGATGCCGCGCACGAAACGCGAGTTGCCACTTGCCCGCCTCATCCACGCTGATTTCCTGCGATGGCAGCGGCAGGCTGATGCCACCACGCGCCTGCTCACAGCGTTGGCGCAGTTCACCGACTTCGCGCAAGAGGCTCCACATCGGATCGTGTTGGCCGCTGTCGATCAAGGCTTGAACGCCGTCGTAATCCAGTTGTGCGCGACTTTTGACCCGCGCGCGGCGCACGTCCGTTGCCGTGATTGCTCCGCGCGCATCCAAATCGATGCACCAGAGCAGCGCCGGCCGCAATTGATTCGGCAGCAACGAGGCGGCGTCCTCCGACAATGCCTTGGGATGCAGGGGAATCTTGGTGTCTGCCCCATACAGCGTTTCCCCACGCGCACGTGCTTCCACGTCGATGGCATCGCCGGCACGCACGAAGGCGGCCACATCGGCGATGGCGTAATGCACCCGATAGCCCGAACCTCGCCGTTCAAGGTGCAAGGCTTGGTCGAGGTCCCTGGCACCGGCTGGGTCGATCGTGACAAACGGGATGTCGCTGCGATCCAAGTCCGGCCAGCGCGTCTGCGTCACTGCCACCTCGGCCGCACGCTCAACCTCGGCATCGAAGCCCTCGCGCACGTCCAGCTCGCGTCGAATGGCCGTCATGCCGCGTTCGAGACGCGGATCGTGTCTGACCTGACAACGCAGTCGTCGTGTGGCACTCATGGCATCGCCTCCGTGACATCAAAGCCAGAATGCTACAGGCTCGCGAGCGGCGCGCAGCCGTAGTGCCCGGCCGCGACTAGGCTAAACTTGCGCATTCCCGATCAATCGCCGCGCCCCATGTCCGACACCGCTCCCGAACGCACCGACTTCATTCGCCAGATCGTCCGCGAGGACCTGGCTTCGGGTAAACACACGGCGATCCAGACCCGCTTTCCGCCCGAGCCCAATGGCTACCTGCACATCGGCCACGCCAAGGCGATCTGCCTGAATTTCAGCATCGCACGGGAGTTTGGCGGGCGATGCAATCTGCGTTTCGATGACACCAATCCGGCGCGGGAAGACCCCGAGTACGTCGAGGCCATCAAGGATGACGTGCGCTGGCTGGGCTTCGAGTGGTGCGAGCTGCGCCATGCGTCGGACTACTTCGAGGTGTATTACCTGGCCTGCGAGAAGTTGATCCAGCAAGGCGATGCCTTCGTCTGTGATCTGTCGGCCGAAGAGATGCGCGCCTATCGCGGCACGCTCACCGAGCCGGGCCGTGAGTCGCCGTATCGCAACCGCAGCGTGGACGAAAACCTCGACCTCTTCCGCCGCATGCGTGCCGGTGAATTTGCCGATGGCAGCCACACCTTGCGCGCCAAGATCGACATGGCCGCGGGCAACATCAACCTGCGCGATCCGGCGCTGTATCGCATCAAGCACGTCGAGCACCAGAACACCGGTGATGCCTGGTGCATCTATCCGATGTACGACATGGCGCACGCGCTGGGCGATGCGATCGAAGGCATCACCCATTCGCTGTGCACGCTGGAGTTCGAGGACCACCGCCCGCTCTACGACTGGTGCGTGGACAAGGTGGATTTGGCCGGCCATCCGGAATTGATGGCGCCGCTGGTGGCGCGTGGCCTGCCCAACACCGCGGCAAAACCACGCCAGATCGAGTTTTCGCGCTTGAACCTCAACTATCTGGTAATGAGCAAGCGCAAGCTTCTGGCGATGGTCAACGATGGCCTCGTCGATGGCTGGGACGACCCGCGCATGCCCACCCTGCAAGGCATTCGCCGCCGTGGTGCGACACCGGCATCGTTGCGCCTGTTCGTGGAACGCATCGGCATTTCAAAGCAGAACTCCTTGATCGATTATTCGGTGCTGGAAGGCGCCATCCGTGAAGACCTCGATGCCCACGCGCCGCGTCGCATGGGCGTGATCGAGCCCTTGAAGCTCGTCATCACCAACCTGCCGCCCGCGCACGAGGAAATGCTGGAGTTTGCCAATCACCCCAAGGACGAATCGCTCGGAACGCGCCACGTGCCGTTCTCGCGCGAACTTCTGATCGAACGCGAGGACTTTGCCGAAGTGCCGCCCAAAGCTTGGAAGCGACTGGTGCCGGGTGGCGAAGTGCGTTTGCGCGGCGTCGGCATCTGGCGCTGCGATGAGGTCATCAAGGACGGCGACACCGTAGTGGAACTGCGCGGCACGCTCGATCCCGATACCCGCCCCGGCGGCAGTGCGGTCGATCGCAAGGTAAAAGGCACGATCCACTGGGTCAGTGCGAAGCACGCGGTGCAGGCCGAAGTCCGCCTCTACGACCGCTTGTTCAGCGTGCCGGATCCGGACGTCGAATCGGATGGCAAGACCTACCGCGATTTCATCAACCCCGACTCGCGCCGCGTGGTGACGGGCTTCGTGGAACCGGCCGCGGCGCAGGCCGACGCGGAAACCCGCTTCCAGTTCGAACGCACCGGCTATTTCGTCACCGACCGCAACGACCACCGCGCCGGCCGCCCCGTGTTCAATCGCGTGGTGACCTTGCGCGACACCTGGACGACATCGACATGAATGCACGCGCCTGGATCGCCGCCCTGTTGTGCCTGCTGATGGCAGCCTGCGCGCCGGCGCGTGAAACCGCCACGCCTGCAAGCCCGTCCAAGGCCAGCCCATCGACGACGGACGCCACGGCGCCGACAGCAACGGGGGACGGCCGCCTTGCAGGTGACGCCCACGCGCCGCGTGCCAATCCCGATGCGCCTGACACCAAGGATGCCGCCATCGGCACGGGCACGCGCGGCACGGTCGATTATTCGTGCCGCACGGATGCCGATTGCAGCGTGAAGGACGTGGGCAACTGCTGCGGCTATTACCCGGCCTGCGTGAACGTGGACAGCCCGACCTTCCCCGAGCAGGTCAAAGCCGAGTGCGCAGCCTCGGGCAAATCCGGCGTGTGCGGCTTTCCGTCAATCAGCGCCTGCCAATGCGTGGAAGGCCGCTGCGCGGCAGTCAATGGACCGGGCCTTGCCACCGATTCCTTGAAGTGACGACCGGATTCAACCGGAAAAACCACCAGAATCGAGAAAGGCCTGTTCCGGTGGCGTGGTGACCCGCCCCAACGCCGCATTGCGATGCGGAAATCGCCCGAAACGTTCGATCACATCGAAGTGCACGCGGGCGTAGTGGTCGAAGGGATCGCCCAGCGGTTCGCACAGATCGACCGCGCGTTGCTGATCGACCAGGGTTTCGCTGTGCTCGAAGGGCAAATACAGGAACAGGCGCAGTGCCGCTTCAATCGCTTGATCGTGTCCGCGATCCAGCGCCGTGCGCGCAAACGACAGCGCCAAGGCATCGGTCGCAAACATGTGGGCCGTGCCGCGATAGCTGTTGCGAGGAAACTGGTCGAGCAGAATCATCAAGGCCAGCGCGCCTTCGGGCGAGTCCAGCCAGTGATCCAGCTCGCGCCGCGCCGCCGCCATATGGGCCGCTTCGAAACGGGCGCGGAACTCGGCATCAAACCCCGCGTCGCGTGCAAACCAACGCTGCGCGCCGGCTTCGCGCCAGAATTTCATCACGGTGTCAGCCCTTGCCGATGTGCTCATGACCACCCTTTGTTTTCGCAAATCCCGGCCACAGCTTATCGAACCGGCCATTGGTATGTAGCAATGGAGCTTGCTCCATTGACTGTCGAGCAAGCTCGACAGCTACGCCAGGTTCGGACAATTTGAGGACCGGGTCGATAGCCCCAAGCCCCTGTTCGCCCCGTCACTGCGCGAATCGACCCATGTTGCAGCGCGCCATTTGTCGGGCTATCGTCCGCTCTGGCGCAGCCGTCGTGGCATCAGGCCGCCCTTGCTTGCCCGCAAATCGCCCGAATCGAGCGCAGGCTCCAGCCTACACTGCAATCATCTCCTCCCCTTCTCCGGTTCTGCTTCATGTCTCCAGTCACCCGCACCATCGCCACCCGTCAACGCCTTTCCCAGGTTCGCTACGAAATTCGCGGTGAGCTGGCGCGGCGAGCACGTGACTTGGAGGCGCAGGGGCGCAAGCTCATCAAGCTCAACATCGGCAACCCCGGTGCCTTCGGCTTTCGTGCACCTGAACATCTACAGCAGGCCATCGTCGAGCACGTCGGCGAGAGTGATCCCTACTGCCACCAGCAAGGCCTGCAAACCCTGCGCGAAGTGATCGCGGCCAAGCATGCGGGACGCGGCGCGCGCGGGGTCACCGCCGCCCACGTTTTCATGGGTAATGGCGTGAGCGAATTGATCGACATGTCGCTGCGTGCCCTGCTCAACCCCGGCGACGAAGTGTTGCTGCCCAGTCCGGATTACCCGCTCTGGAGCGCGGCCACCATCCTCAACGATGGCGTGCCGGTCTATTACGACTGCACGCCCGAGAACGGATTCCAGCCCGACCCGGAACAAGTCGAAGCCCTGATCACCCCGCGCACGCGTGCGCTGGTATTGATCAACCCGAACAACCCCTCCGGCGCGGTCTATCCGCGTGAAACCTTGCAGCAACTGGTGGCCGTGGCTGAACGCCACAAACTCTTGTTGATGGTCGATGAAATCTACGACGAGGTGCTCTACGACGACGCGGAGTACGTGCCCTTGGCACCCCTCGCCGGTGATCTACCGTGCCTGACCTTCAGCGGCCTGTCGAAGGTGCACCGCGCCTGCGGGTACCGCGTGGGCTGGATGGTGTTGTCGGGCGACCCCATCCGCAGCGGCGACTATCACCACGCGCTCGACCTCTTGGGCGCCCTGCGCCTGTGTGCCAACGTGCCCGGACAATGGGCCGCGCTGGCCGCGCTCACCGGACCGGACACGATTTCCGAATTGACCTCACCCGGCGGGCGACTGTACGAAGCGCGCCGCGCCGTGATCGAGGCCTGCGACGCCAATCCACGACTGTCGCTGGTGGCTCCGCAAGGCGCGCTCTATGCCTTCCCGGGGATCGACACCGCCGGCCTCCACAACTTCGATGACCACCACTTCGCACTCGACCTACTCACCCACGAAGGCGTGTTGGTGGTGCCCGGCTCCAGCTTCAACGTGCCCTACCGCAATCACCTGCGCGTGACCTTGCTGCCCGAACCTGCGCAAATCCGCGACGTGTTCGCTCGCATCGGCCATGCGCTGGAACGCTGGACGCGCCAACCGGCATTAGGTACCGGCAGCGCTTCGTAGGTGCGTTATCCCGCCAGCTTGGGTAGATTCTGATTCAACGCCAACGCTTCCGATCGACCCTGTCGCTGAATCTTCATGACAACCGCCTACCGCAGCCGCTGGCTCACCACATTGCTTGCGGTTGCATTGATCGCGTGGGCTGGGTTTCGATGGCAAGTGGCTTCGGTGCCCGAAGCGCATCAATCGACCAACCCCCCAACAGACGCGCACTCAGCGCGCCTGGAGCAAACCACGGCAGAAGGATTGGATGCGCGCATCGGCTTGCTAAACGCGCCCGCTCAAAGCACGAGCAGCAAGGCCGAACCATTGCCACCAGCCAATACGCCCTGGGGAGAGCTGCGCAGCGTATTGACACCACGAATCGCCAATGGCGATGTTGCCGCTGCGGACCGCTTGTACAACGACCATCGTCGTTGCCTGATCTATTGGGGGCAGATGCACACAGTCGCGGTTATTGATCGCACACTGGCGGAAGGGATCGCGGACCCCAAGCGGCGCCAGGACGCCCTTGAGGCAAAGGCAGAGTGGACCGACTTGGCGGCCAAAAACGAGGCCCTGTGCAGCCAAACCACTCGAAAAGAGATCGATGCGGACAATTACTCGGTACTGCGCAATGCGGCCCGTGCCGGGAGTGAACGGGCGAAAGAATGTTATGTCTTCCGCGCCATGGCTACGTTCGAGTCACCCACCTCGCCGCAGCTACTCGCCGAGTATCGCGAACTGGCCAATGGCTACATGCAGGAGGGAATCGCGCATGGGAGTTGGCTGATGGCCGATAACATGATCGCGATTCATGGAGGCTCCCAGCGCGGACTTGGGCACGATTGGACCACCGGAATCTGGCCCTTCGATCTACGTACGGCCTACATCTACGCGGCCGTATTGGGCACGGGTGCAAACAACGCCGGAAACGCTCGCGATAGCGAGTTTTACACAGCTATTTTGAACAATATCAGTCAGCGGACCCAATGGTCCTTGCAAGACGCCGAGGCGGCTCTGAACGAAGCCAAGCTTCTGTACGCCCGAAACTTCGCCGATGTGCCCTACGTCTCGCCGGATGAACTACAACCGTGCGGCGTGCAATGAACCGCATCAGCCAATTCGATCCATACATGATCCTGATTCGCCTACCTCGCAGTGCGGCAACGCTGCGTATCCCTTCTCCCGTCGGGAGAATGTGCCCAAAGGGCGGATGAGGGCAGCTCGTTCGCGAGATCGCCCTCACCCCAGCCCTCTCCCCAGGGGAGAGGGAGTGAAAGCCGCTGAGAATCAGGATTGGCGATGAGAGGCAGGCTGGTTTGGCATATTTGCCGTGTTGGCATACAGATCGGATGGTGGTGCGACGTGCGCAGGGCGCCCTGAATGAAGCATTCAATCCACGAGCGTCTGTCATGAGACAAACTTTGTCGTATCGTGGTTTGAGGTGTGGTGATCACGTCGAATGAGACACAGCAAGCCAATGAAGGTGATGTTTGTCCTTGCGACGGTTATGGCCGTCGTGGGTGCGTGGCTGGCGTGGCCACGTGCCCCTTCCTTGGATGCACCCGTGACGCCATCGAAGGTTGAGCGAGCCATCCTCATTCCGGCCGATCTGTCCGAACCACCGCCCATCGACTTGGCGACACAGATCAAGTCACCGCGCCTCAACCCGGCGGACTCAACCGTTGCCATTTCCGACACCAGCGAATGGGCCAGGCGCTTGGCTGCGCGTGGGGGCCGCCGCGATCTCGATGCCGTGATCGAGACCTTTCAGGAGTCGATGCAGTGCCATCATTACCACGATGCCGTGGCTTATCTCCAAGTAATTAGCAATAGCCCACGCAAAATAGAATTGACAAAGCTCAATCTCAGAGATCTCGAGGAGCTAGATGAGGATATGACGCGCAGACAGACCATTATCGACCGCGCCAGCGCGCTGTGTGAAGGTTCAGATCGAGCTGCCGTGAACCATGCCTACGAACGAGCCAAACTCGAGGCGGCCTTGAGGGGCGACCCGGATGCTCAGACCTGCTTTCTGAAAATGGGCATTGACGGGCGTTATTTAAGCCCTCTGGAATACCAGCATGTGGTAGGCCCGCGATATGCTGAGTACCACAGATCATTTACCGAAGCTGGACTGGAGCGAGCGGATCCGTATGTTGGTTTCAGCACGTTAGCTGATTATTTGCGAGCCACCGGACCCGACCCACTGCCGTCAAGCACATCCGAACCACTGCCCGATATCGTCCGGGTTTGGGAGGTGGCGCGCTTGGCCTCGCTCAGGGCCCCTCCGTATTTGCGCTCGATGACCGAAGATATGCTCCGAAGTGCCGCAGCGCGCGCACTGATCTCACCGGAAGACATCGCCCGCGCCGATGCCTGGGCGCAGGCCACGTGGGAGAATCAATTTGCCGATGAGCCGCCATTCGACTTCGGTCGTTATGGCGCGTGCAGTCCCCATGGGTGGCATTGAGGGCAGGCCCGTGTCCAGTCGCCACTACTCGGCGCATGCCCTCATCCGGCGCTTCGCGCCACCTTCTCCCCGAGGGAGAAGGGAATGTGGGCTGAGACTTCGGGTGAGTCCGCTTGCGTGGATGGCGATGCTCAACTCGCCAGTTCAGGCAAATTGCGATACAGCTCCAGCGCCTGCGGATTGGCGAGTGCGTCGGTGTTCTTGACGGGGCGGCCATGCACCACATTGCGCACGGCCAGTTCCACGATCTTGCCGGAGATGGTGCGCGGGATGTCGGTCACCTGGATGACCTTGGCCGGCACATGCCGTGGTGTGGTGTTGGCGCGGATTTGTTTGCAGATTCGATCGCGCAGGGCGTCATCCAAGTTGATGCCTTCACGCAGGCGCACGAACAGCACCACGCGCACGTCGTCCTTCCAATCCTGACCGATGCACAGGCTTTCCAGGATTTCGGGCAGTTGCTCCACTTGGCGATAGATCTCGGCGGTGCCGATGCGCACGCCGCCGGGATTGAGGGTGGCGTCGGAACGGCCGTAGATGATCACCCCACCGTGTTCGGTGATCTTGGCGTAGTCGCCGTGCGACCA
Organism: Chiayiivirga sp.; assembly: GCA_035703435.1. Classification (GTDB taxonomy): domain Bacteria; phylum Pseudomonadota; class Gammaproteobacteria; order Xanthomonadales; family Xanthomonadaceae; genus Denitratimonas. The sequence goes on from DASSYF010000044.1 coordinate 59,748, forward strand.
GATGCCGGGGAAGTTCTCGAAGTAGGCGGCGCGATAGCGTGCGCCATCGGCGTCGTTCCAGAAGCCGATCGGCATCACCGGGAAGGGCGCAGTGCACACCAGCTCGCCGGTTTGTTCGACCACGCTGCGGCCTTCGTCGTCGTAGATTTCAACCTTCATGCCGAGGCCGCGGCACTGCAATTCACCGCGCCACACCGGCAGGATCGGGCAGCCGAGCGCAAAGCAGCTGATGATGTCGGTGCCGCCGGAAATGGAGGCGAGCATCACCCGCTCCTTGATGTCGCGGTAGACGTAATCAAAGCTTTCCGGCGTCAGCGGCGAACCGGTCGAAAGGATCGATTTCAGATTGAGCAACTTGTGGGTTTCGCGCGGCTTGATACCGGCCTTCTCGATGGCGCTGATCCATTTGGCGCTGGTACCGAAGATGCTGATGCCGTATTCGTCAGCCAGGTTCCACAAGGCGTTGCCGTCGGGCCACGACGGGTTGCCGTCGTACAGCACCAGGGTGGCGCCAACCGCAAGCCCGGACACCAGCCAGTTCCACATCATCCAGCCGCAGGTGGTGTAGTAGAAAATCTTGTCGTCGCGCTTGAGATCCACGTGCAAGACGTGTTCTTTCAGGTGCTGCAACAAGGTGCCGCCGATGCCGTGCACGATGCATTTGGGCACGCCGGTGGTACCCGAGCTGTACATGACGTAGAGCGGATCGTCGAAGGCCATCGAAGCAAACGACAACTCGGCCTGTGCATGCGGGGCGACGAAATCATCGAGGTTGATGGCACGCGGCAGGTGATCCAGCGATTCGGCTCGCGCCAGATACGGCACCACGACCACGCGCTCGATGGAATCGATCTGTTCGACCACGCTGGCGATCTTCTCCAGACAATCGAGTGACTTTCCGCCGTATTGGTAACTGGCGGCGGTGAACAGCACCTTGGGTCGAATCTGGCCGAAGCGATCGACCACGCCATTGATGCCGAAATCCGGAGAACACGAGGACCAGATCGCGCCCAGCGACGTGGTGGCCAGCATGGCGACCACGGTATCGGGCAGGTTCGGCATGAAGCCGGCCACGCGGTCGCCTTGCTGCACGCCTTGTGCCTGCAGGGCTGCGGCCAAGGCGGCCACGCGCTGACGCAATTCGGCGTAGGTGATGCGGGCGCTGGCCCCATTCTCGCCACGGAACAGGATGGCGATGCGATCATCCTTGAAGCGCAACAGGTTCTCGGCAAAGTTAAGGCGCACGTTCGGGAACCAGCGCGCGCCGGGCATCTTGTCGGCATCCACCAGCACCGGCGTGCGCTCACCGTGGGCCTTGATGCCACAGAAATCCCACAGCAAGGTCCAGAATTTTTCCGGCTCGGCCACCGAGAAGGCGTGCAGGCTCGGGTAATCCGTGATGTCGGTGTTGCCGGTTTCGGCCACGACGAACTTGATGAAACGCGTGAGATTGGCGCGCTCGACGCGCTCGGCGCTCGGAATCCAGACAGGTGCGGACATGGGAATCAACCGGTGAATGACTGCTTGCAGTCTAGCTATTCGCGCTGCGGCTGGCAGTTGTCCTTTGGTGCAGGACCCGCACTGCAATCAGGCTTCAACCAGATGCCGCCAGCGTGCGTGGGCGTCGACAACGCGCCAAGCGTCTTGTCCAAGGTCGCTCGCGCCCGGACCGAAACGGCGTTCGATCACCTCAACCTCGCCCCCGCTCGACACTTCCACCAGCGTGCTGGCGCGGGTGCCATAGCTTTCGCCCTGGATGAAGATCGAAGACAACAGGCGTTCGCGTTCGAGATCGAAGCCGGTGTCGGGCAGGTCGATATCGGCAGCCACCTGCGGATCACGCAGCAAGGCCAGAAGCGCCGCGCGATCAACGCCACGCGCCAACGCTACCTCGGCGTGTTGCTGGATGCGCTGCATCTTCGGCCATTGATCGGCCAGCGCACCGTTGCTGATGGAATGGAGACCCGCGCCCAGTGTCTTGCGCTGACGGCTGACGCCATCGAATGCCACGACCGATTCGCTGTCACCGACGATCAGGTTGAAAGGCGAATACTGATCGATCTGGGTGTGCAGCGTGGCCAGATAGTCGTTCGCCGCCATGTCACCCAGAACGAAATCGCGCACCAGCTTCCCGCGCGAGCGCGGTGCCGGCTTTGGCGGGCCGCAGCGCACATTGGTGATGGCGGCAAAGCGCCCATCGTTGCGTACCGCGAGCCAGGTTCCACCGGCTACCAGATCGCGCCCGCCCAGCACGCGCGCATCTTCGGCCCACGGTGCCGCGGCGGCACTGGCGCGCGCGTGGTTTTCGTCACGATTGGCCAGCACCAGAAGGCGACTGCCGGGGCGCGGATCGATGCCGACGAGGATCAGACACATGGGCGCAGCATGACCGATCGGCCGCGCCCATGCACGCCATGCCTCATGAAGCCAGCAGGCTGTTGACCCGACGCACGAAGGCCACCGGATCATCCAGCTGTGCGCCCTCGGTCAATTGCGCCTGTTCGAACAACACCAGCGCGAGGTCATCGCGTCGGGCACCATCGGCTTCGGCCTCGAAACGCTGCAACAAGGGATGGGCCGGATTGATCTCCAGGGTCGGCTTGGCACTGGGGATTTCGTGGCCAGCGGCTCTGAGCAGGCGCTGCATGTGCAAGGCCATGTCGTATTCGGCCAGCACCAGGCAGGCCGGCGACTCGGTCAATCGTTGCGACACGCGCACCTGATCGACGCGATCACCCAACGAAGCCTTGAGTTTTTCGACCACGCCTTCGGCCGCCTTGGCGACTTCTTCCTGCTTGGCCTTCTCGACCAGCGATTCGCCCAGCGCTTCACCATCCAGTTCGCCCTTGCTGATGTTGCGCAGCTTCTTGCCTTCATATTCGGCCAGATACCCGATCATCCATTCGTCGATGCGCTCGTGCAGCAGCAATACTTCCACGCCGTGCGCCTTGAGGGCTTCCAGTTGCGGGCTGTGGCGGGCGGCATTCCAGCCGTCGGCGGTGAGGTAGTTGATGGTCTGCTGGCCGGGCTTCATGCGGGCGATGTAGTCGTCCAGCGACACCAGTGTTTCAAGATTGGCGTCGTGGGTGGAGGCAAAACGCAGCAGCTTGCCGATGCGTTGCAGGTTGGCATGATCTTCCGACAGGCCTTCCTTCAGCACGTTGCCGAACTGTTTCCAGAAGGTGGCGTACTTTTCCACGTCGTCGCGGGCGGTCTTTTCCAGCAGTTCCAATACGCGACGGCTGAGGGCCGACTTGAGCTTGTCCACCTGACGACTGGATTGCAAGATTTCGCGCGACACATTCAGCGGCAAATCGTCCGAATCCACCACCCCGCGCACGAAGCGCAGATAGGCCGGCAACATCTGCTCGGCCGCGTCCATGATGAAAACGCGCTTGACGTAGAGTTTGAGGCCCTTGCGCTGATCGCGCTCGGTGCCGAAATCGAACGGCGCATGACTCGGCACATAGAGCAGTGAGGTGAAGTTCTGGTTGCCCTCGACCCGATTGTGGCTCCACGCCAGCGCGTCGTTGAAATCATGGCTGACGTGCTTGTAGAAAGCCTGGTAATCCGCGTCGGAAATCTCGGCCTTGGGCCGGGTCCAGAGCGCGGCGGCCTGATTGACCACTTCCCATTCATCCGTGGGCACGCCGTCCTTCTCCACCGGCATGCGGATCGGGAAACCGATGTGGTCGGAATAGGTGCGCAGCAAGGAACGCAGGCTCCAGCCATCGAGAAACTCGTCCTCGCCTTCCTTCAGGTGCAATACGATCGAGGTGCCACGGGCCGCCGCAGCGGCCGCTTCGAGCGTGAATTGGCCGTCACCGGAGGAGGTCCAGACAAAAGCCTCCTCGCTGCCGGCGCGACGGCTGGTCACGGCCACCGAGTCGGCGACGATGAAGGCGGCATAAAAACCCACGCCGAACTGGCCGATCAACTGCGCATCGACCTTCTGCGCCTCGCTCAAGGATTCCAGAAACTGGCGCGTGCCCGAGCGTGCAATGGTGCCGAGGTTGTCGATCAGTTCCTGCCGGCTCATGCCGATGCCGGTATCGGTGATGGTCAGGGTGCGTGCGGTCTTGTCGACGCTGACATCGATCCGAAGCTCGGATTGATCGCCATACAGCTCGGGCGTCTTCAAGGCTTCGAAACGCAGCTTGTCGCAGGCATCGGAGGCATTGGAAACCAGCTCGCGCAGGAAGATGTTCTTGTTGGAGTACAGCGAGTGCACGACCAGGCGCAGCACCTGCTGCACCTCGGCCTGGAATTGAAAGGTTTCGGTGGACATGGCAACTCAAGGAAGCGATTCAGGGTCCGACTGACATGGCGTGCGTGGACAGGATTTTCAAGGCGCACAAATGCCGACGGCCGCTTGCGCGGCCGTCGGGTGAACCCTGTGTAGGCTCTTGAGTGGTGTGCTGAGGCTCAGCCCGCCGCTTTGGCGCTGGCGCTCAAGTCTTCCTTGATGCGCGCGGCCTTGCCTTGCAGATCGCGCAAGTAGTACAGCTTGGCGGCACGTACCGCGCCACGACGCTTGACCTCGACCGAGTCGATGGCCGGCGAATGGCTCTGGAACACGCGCTCGACGCCGGTGCCGTGCGAAATCTTGCGCACCGTGAAGGCCGAGTTCAGGCCGCGATTGCGCTTGGCAATGACCACGCCTTCATAGGCCTGGACACGCTCGCGATTGCCTTCCTTCACCTTGACGTTGACGATGACGGTGTCGCCCGGGGCGAACTCCGGCAACTGGCGACTGGCCTGCGCGGCCTCGAATTCCTGGATGATCTTGTTGGTCATGATGGCACCGGCCCGTTGGTCGGGATTGGTTGTGGTTCAAGGACGGCCCGGTCGGCTGGCAGAAACCGCTACGAGAACGGTGCGCCGTGTGGGCAGTCGCGCATTATAAAGGCAGGTCGGCGAAAATTGCCAGTACGGCTTGATCCGGCCTTCAGCTTGAGCTGAAACCGCTGATCGGCAGCCGATTCACCCGCGCGGATGGTGCTCGGAATGCAGGCGTTGCAAGCGTTCGCGCGCCACGGCGGTGTAGATCTGGGTGGTGGAAAGGCTGGCGTGGCCCAGGAGCATCTGCAGTGAACGCAGGTCGGCGCCGTGGTTGAGAAGGTGCGTTGCAAAGGCGTGGCGCAGGCCGTGCGGGCTGATGCGTGCGGGATCGATGCCGGCCGTCACGGCCAGGCGCTTGATCGTTTGCCAGAACACCTGGCGGCTCAGGCCATTGCCGCGTCGACTCAAAAACAGCGGGGTTGCTCGGTCGCGCAACCACGCGGGCCGGACCTCGACGAGGTAGCGTTCCAACCAGTCCTGCGCCGGTTGGCCCATCGGCAGGATGCGATCCTTGCCGCCCTTGCCGGTGACGCGCAATGCCCCTTGCCGAAGGTTGACTTCGCCCACGGCAAGGCTGATGAGTTCAGACACCCGCAAGCCTGCGCCGTACATCAGTTCGAGCATGGCGCGGTCGCGCAGGCCCACAGCGGTTTCGACATCGGGCGCCGCCAGCAGCGCGTCGATCTCGCTTTCGCTCAGGCTGCGCGGCAATTTGCGCCGGATGCGGGGCGCTTGCAGCAAGGCGGTGGGGTCGGCCGCGATCTGGCCGCGTTGCAACAACTGCCCAAAGAACGCGCGCAGGCTCGACAGCAAGCGCGCATTACTGCGTGCGTCGTAACCGCCATCGACACGCCACGCGAGATAGTCGAACAGGCAGGCGCGATCGACCTGCGCCAGGCTCGCGCCCTCACCCAACCAACGCGCCAGCCCTTCCAGATCGCGGCGGTAGCTGTCGAGGGTCTGACGCGACAGACCACGCTCGGCCCAGATCCGATCGACAAATCCATCAATCTCGACCCTGGCCGCAGCGGGCAGTGGCGGCATGGCGCGGGCGCGCAGGCGACGATCGGTGACGCTGGGTGCAGACATGGGCGACAGCATAGCGACGGCTTTGGCAGAATGAGCGACCTCCCCTGAGCCCTGCAGTCGTCGTGCGCGATCGATCTGCACCGTCGTCGCCATGGCAGCACCTGACACCCAAATGACCACCACCTCGGAAACCACCATTCCCGCCGCGCTCTCATGGCGACTGCTGGCGATGTTGTACGACGCCATTCCGGTGGCGGGCCTATGGTTTGCGGTGGCTGCGCTCGGCTTGTTCTTGCGTGGTGGCGTACCGGTCACGCCCAACTCCCCCGCGGCGCTTGCCGAATTCGGCGTTATGGTCTTGGTCAATTTTGGCTACCTTGGCCTGAGCTGGCGTCGTGGTGGCCAGAGCTTGGGCATGCGCGCCTGGCGTGTGCATCTGGTCAATGCCAATGCCGGTGCGAACATCGCGTGGTCGCAATTGGCCGTTCGATTTCTGGTGGCGATCGTCTCGCTAATGGCTGCGGGCCTCGGCTTTGCCTGGAGCCTGTTTGATCGTGAACGCCGCACCTGGCACGACCTGGCCTCGGGCACGCGCCTTTTGCGCACGCCAAGGCCACCCCGCGTGTCGCAAGGCCACTCAGCGTGAACCCGCATCTGGATCGGCGCGGCCTGTGGGCGGCCATTGGCGCCTATGTCGCCTGGGGTTTGATGCCGCTGTATTGGCACCTGCTCAAGATCGTGCCCTCACTCCAGATCATGCTGCACCGGGTGGTGTGGAGTGCGCTGTTGGTGGCGATCTGGCTGGGTTTCAAATATGGGCGCCACTGGTTTCGCGACACCCTGAACCTGCCGCGTGCGCGCTGGATGCTGGCCATCACCGGCGTCTTGATCGCCTTCAACTGGGGCCTCTACATCTGGGCGGTGAATGCCGGGCACGTGGTGGAGTCGAGCTTGGGCTATTTCATCAACCCACTGCTCAACATCGTGCTCGGCGTCGTGGTGCTCAACGAGCGCCTGAGTCGGATGCAATGGCTCTCGGTGGCCATCGCCACCGTCGGCGTGCTGTGGCTGACGTTCAATTACGGCAGTTTTCCCTGGATTGCATTGGCCTTGGCCGTGTCCTTTGGCCTCTACGGCTTGATCCGCAAACTGGTGAACGTGCCGCCAGTACGTGGGCTGGGCGCCGAGAGCGTCTACCTCGTGTTGCCGGCGTTGGTCTTGATCTTCTGGGGCGAAACCCACGGCAGTGGTGGATTTGTGGCGCATGGAGACACGCCTGCCTGGGGCTGGCACATCAGCGCCTTGCTGATTTTTGGCGGGGTGCTGACCGCCCTGCCCTTGATTGGTTTTGCCGATGCGGTGCGGCGCATTCCGTTCAATGTCGTCGGACTGCTGCAATACATCGCACCGAGCCTGCAACTGGCCTGCGGGGTATTTTTCCTCGGCGAAACCTTTGGCCGCGAACGCGCCATCGGTTTCGGCTTCATCTGGCTGGCCTTGCTACTGTTCGCCGGGGAAGGCCTGTGGCGCTCACGCCAGCGCAGGATCGAACCGGAAACCGTTTCCGAGCGCTAGAACGCCCGCCGGAAATGCCACCACGACGCCAGCGCCACCAACAGGGGCGGCAGGCCATAGGCGAGCGGCAAAGGCAGGTGATAGACCTGCGCCAGATTCACCGTCAGGGTCTGAATGGTGAACATGCCAACCCCGAACACCACGCCAAGGAACAGGCGCTTGCCGAAGCCCCCCGAGCGCAGACTGCCAAAGGCGAAGGGCAGTGCCGCCAGGCACAGGGCGATGGCGCTGAATGGGTAGAAGATGCGCGACCAGAACGCCGTCGAGAATTCACTGTCATCCAGTTGATTGCGCTCCATGTAGTCCAGGCCTTCGTCGAGCTCGCTCAGGCGCAGGTAACGCGGCTTGGCAACGCCCAGTTTCAACACATCGGGACTGAGGTCCGAGTCCCAATGTTCTTCGGCCACGTCCTGGCTTTTGACCTCGTTGCGGCCAAAGCGCGAGCGATGGATGTCGTGCAGGGTCCAGCTACCGTCGCGATGACTGGCGCGCCGCGCCCAGGCCATGGAGGCCAGACGCCCCTGGGCGTCGAACTCGTACAGCGTCACGTCGTCCAGTTCGATGCTGGACTCGGCACCACGGCCCGAGCTGCGGCCATTCTTGGCATTGAGGAAGGTGCGGCCCTCGCGTGCCCACAGACCGGCGCGTTGGGTGGTTCCGACCTCGCTGGACTTGGCGCGAAGCGCATAGCTTTGCGCGAACTGTTCACCGGCCGGCGCGATGGTTTCCGCGACCAGAGCCATGATCAGGGTCAGGATGACGATGACCGCAGCGGCGGCGGCACAGATGCGCGCCCGCGACAGACCCAGTGCGCGCAACGCAGTCAATTCCGAAGTCGTGGCCAGGGCGCCCATGCCCAGCAAGGCACCAATGATCGCGGCAGTGGGAAACAGGGTGTAGGCGCGGCGTGGCAGGGTGAAGAGGATGTAGATCAAGGCCTGGCTGTAGCCGTAGTCGCCGGTGCCGACCGAACCCAACTCATCGGCCAGCGCAGTGATGGCATCAAAACCGATCAACACCGCCCATACCGCACACAGCGTCAGCAGCACGCGCGCGGCAATCATGCGATCGGCCAGTGCCGGTGCCAGCCTCATGCCGCGCTCCGCTTGCGCACACTGCGTGCGTCACGCCACAGCAGGTAGCCGGCCAGTGCCAGAACCGGCAGGTGCACCCACCACAGTCCTGCCCAGATCGGAACCTGCCCCGACGCAAGAAAAATGCGCCCCAGCGCCAACAGGTTGAGGTAGACGATGTAGGCCACCAGCGCCAGCAACACGCGCCCGTAGCGGGCACTGCGCGGGGGCGAATGCGACAGCGGCAAGGCCAGCAAGGCCAATATCAAGGTCGCCAGTGGCGTGGCCAGACGCCAATGCAGTTCGGCCTGCTGCACAGGTTGATCATCGCGCAGAAGCTCCAGACTCGACAGCAACTGCTCGTCGCGACCCACGTTGCTGGGCTCGACATCCGGCAGGCGAATGTCATTCAAGGCAAATCGCATCATGCGAAATGCATCGCTGCCGCGCTCACCTTCGACCCGGAAGCCATCCTTCAGGCGCAGGTAACGCTCTTCGCCCTGACTTTCCTGAAACAGCTCGCCGGCCTGCGCGGTGATGACATCCACCCGTCCACCGCGTTCGTTCTGAACGAAGAGTTGGCGAAAATAGCGCCCGTTGTCATCCATCTGGCTGATGTAGATGACGCCGGCTCGACCCGGAAGATCAACGAAGCGTCCCGGCTCCAAACCGGCAGCCAGCAAGGACTTGTTGGCCGAGTCGATCATCGCCTGCGACGTGCGCAAGGCAATGGGCGACAGCCACAACGAGGTCGCACCGACCAGAATCGCCACGACCACGGCCAGCCACAGCAAGGGCCGGGCCAAACGCCGAATATCGAGGCCGGCGCTGGCCAATACCGCCATTTCACTGTCGCGATACATGCGGCCATACGTCAGCAACACCGCTAGAAACAACGACAACGGCAACAACAGCGGCAGAAAATCCAAGGCGCGCAAGCCCAACTGCGACACCAGCAGGGTGGCCGGCAGCTTGCCGCGTGCGATCTTTCCAAGCAGATCGGCCACCAGTCCGCCCATGCTCACCAGCACCAGCACGATCACACAGGCGGCAAAGGCCAGCAGCAACTGCCGCAGCAGGTAGCGATCGATGATGCTCCAGCGCACGGACGCGCTCACCGACCGGCCTCGAACATCGTGTCGAGGCCGTGGTGCGTTGGCGAAACGTAGGGCTTGGCGTGGGTATGCACTAGACTTTGCGGCCGCTTTCACATCCGCGATGCAGGTAGCGGCCCGAGACGATTCGGGTGCGAAAGTATCGCTGGTCTTAACGATGCAGGAAAACCATGAGCCTGAACCTGAGTCTGCTACACGCCCACCCAGCCCACGTCGAAGCCGACGCGGTGATCGCTGCCGTGTTCGAGGATGGCGCCTTGTCCTTGGCCGCCCAGCAACTGGACGAAGCCAGCAACGGCCTGATCCGGATCTTGATCGAACGCGGCGATGTCTCGGGCAAGCCGGGTCGCAGCGCACTCGTACTCGCGCCGATGGGCATTCGTGCCGCGCGTGTCGTGCTGGTCGGTGTCGGCGAATCCGGCAAGCTGGACGCCGCGCGTTACCTGCGTGCCGCCCATGACACCATCCAGTCGCTTCGCAATGGTCCGGTCGCCCATGTCCACAGCACCCTGCCGCAACTGGATGTCGCCGGTCGCGACATGGCCTGGAAACTGCGTCACACGGCGTTGGCTGCGATGCGAGTGGCCTATACCTACACAGCCACCCGAAAGGCGACCAAGCCCAGCAACCTCAAGGCTTTGAGCCTCTGCGGCGATGACGCCTGCGCCGACGCCCTGCGCATCGCATCCGGCATTGCCGAGGGCGTGAATCTGGCGCGTGAGTTGGGCAACCTTCCACCCAACATCTGCACCCCCGTGTATCTGGCGGAGCAGGCGCAGGCCATCGCCGACAAACACGCCAACGTGAGCTTGCAGGTCCTTGATCCCGATCAAATGCGCGAGTTGGGCATGGGCGCCTTGCTGGCGGTAGGCCAAGGCAGCGTCAATCCGCCGCGCCTGATCGTACTGCGTTATGAGGGCACCACAGCCGAGGTCAAACCCCAGGTTCTGGTTGGCAAGGGCATCACCTTCGACACCGGCGGCATCTCGATCAAGCCCGGTCCCAAGATGGACCAGATGACCAGCGACATGGCCGGCGCGGCGGCGGTGGTCGCCACGGTGCTCGGGGCCGCCCGGCTCGGCCTGCCGGTCACCGTCATCGCCTACGCCGCGCTGGCCGAGAACATGCCGTCCGGCACCGCCTACCGTCCCG
>DASSYF010000060.1:0-2237 GCA_035703435.1 Chiayiivirga sp.
GCGCCGTGTTCAGTTCCGGCGGCGCGCTGTCGGAGGATGCCGCAAGCCAGGTGCGCACGCGCATGGGTCAAGCGGTCACGGAGTTGTATGGCAGCACCGAAACCGGCGGCATCGCCTGGCGTCGACGTGACCGTGCCGACACCGCCTGGCAGGCCTTGCAGGGCGTGGTCTGGCGCATCGTTGAGCAACAACTGGAAGTGACGTCCCCGCACTTGGCCGAGGCCGGTTGGTGGCGCAGCGCCGATCGCGTCGTGGCTGATGCGCAGGGTGGTTTTCGCCTCGTCGGTCGGGTCGATCGCATCGTCAAGGTCGAAGAACGGCGGGTATCGCTTGATCACATCGAACGCCTGTTGAGCGCGTTGGACGAGGTGGCCGAAGCCCGCGTGCTGTTGCTCGATGGCACGCGCACCCAATTGGCCGCCGTGGTGGTGTTGAGCGCACGCGGTAGCGAACGGGTGGCCCGGGAGGGCGTGCGTGCAGTCGGGTTGGGCTTGGGTCGCGCCATCGCGGGTGAGACCGATGCCTTGCTGCGCCCCCGGCGTTGGCGTTTTGTGTCGCAGTTGCCGAGCAATGCCCAAGGCAAGGTCACCGAGACCGCGTTGCGTGCCTTGTTCCGGCCGTTGCGGCCGACGCCCGTGTGGCAGGCGCGTGGTGCCGAACAGGCCATCGCGCAGTTGCCGATCACGGCCGAGCTGGCGGTGTTCGACGGCCATTTCCCGCAGGTCGCGATTTTGCCGGGCGTGGCGCAGGTGGATTGGGCGGTGCAGTTTGCGCGCGAGGCGTTCGCGTTGGATGGGCGCGCGTTCGTGCGGCTGGAAACCTTGAAGTTCCAGCGCGTGGTGCGGCCTGGTGCCGTCATCACCTTGCAGTTGAACTGGTCGCCCGAGCAGTCTCGCCTGGGTTTCAGCTATCACTCCGAGCACGGCGCACACGCCAGCGGTCGGGTGGTGTTTGCCGAGGTGATGGCATGAGCGCTGCATCATCGGCTCCTCACGCCGGCAGCTTTCACCCACTGGTGGTAATTCCGGTGTACGACCACGAGCACGCCATCACCGCGATGGTGGAGGGTGTGCGTGCGGCAGGTCAGGAATGCCTGTTGGTGGATGATGGTTCGCATCCACCCTGCGCGCAGGTCTTGCGCGCACTGGCGCAGCGCGAGGGTGTGTCGCTGTTGCGCCTCGAAGTCAATCAGGGCAAGGGTGGCGCGATGTTGGCCGGCTTTCGTGAAGCGGCGCGGCGTGGCGCCAGCCATGTCTTGCAGATCGACGCCGATGGTCAGCACGATTGCCGCGACATCCCGCGCTTTCTGGCTGCCGCCGAGGCCGAGCCCGATGCCGTCATCGCTGGCGCCCCGCGTTATGACGAGAGCGTGCCCAAGGCGCGTTTGTACGGGCGCTATCTCACCCACGTCTGGGTTTGGATCAACACGCTGTCGTTTGCGATACGCGATTCGATGTGCGGCTTTCGCGTCTATCCGCTGGCGCCGGTGTTGGCGCTGATCGAGGCCGAACCGATCGGGCGGCGCATGGACTTCGATCCCGAGATTCTGGTGCGGCTGTACTGGCGCGGCGTGGCCGTGCGCACTCTGGAAACGCCGGTGAGTTACCCCGCTGATGGTGTGTCGCATTTTGATGTGTGGCGCGACAACGTGCGCATCAGCCGCCTGCACGCACGCCTGTTCTTCGGCATGCTCTGGCGCCTTCCGCGTTGGCTGGCGCGCAGGTTCCGATGAGTGCGTCACCCGCACATTGGGCCATGCTCGGCGAAACCACCTTCGTCGCGGGGATTCGTTTCCTGTGTGCGGTCGAGCGTCTGCTCGGACGCTGGCCGTTTCGTCTGTGTCTGGCGCCCGTGGTGCTGGCGCATTGGCTGTTCAACGCCACGGCGCGACGCGCCTCGCGGCAGTATCTGACGCGTCTGCAGGCCCATGTCGCGCCTTTTTCACAGGCGCCGGGCATCGGCACCAGCCTTCGCCACTTCGCATGGTTCGCCGAAACCCTGCTCGACAAGATTCTCGCCAGCCATGGCCGCTATCCGGCCGGCAAGGTGCGAATCGAGAGTCAGGTCATGGTCGAGCACATGGCGCGCGGCCAGGGCGGGGTGATCGTGACCGCGCATCTGGGCTGTCTGGAGCTGTGCCAAGCCTTGGTCGAAACCGTGCCGGGTGTGCGGGTGACGGCGCTGGTGCACACGGCCCATGCCGAGGACTTCAATCGCCTGCTCAAGCGCCTGAATCC
>DASSYF010000066.1:0-80654 GCA_035703435.1 Chiayiivirga sp.
GGCAACATCGCGCCATCGGGCGTGGGCACCAGCACGTGTTGCGCGATCTGCTGCGGGTCTCCGCGCAAGGCGCGTGGGTAACGCAGGCTGACGCCATAGCGCTCGCGCCCTTCGACCGTGGTGGTGAGGTTCTCGCCACCCAAGGCCAGCGCCACCACGTCGAGCACTTCGCCCACGCTCAGGCCATATCGCGCCAATTGCGTGCGATCGGGATCGATGTCCAGATACAGGCCGCCAGTGACGCGCTCGGCAAAGGCCGAGCGGGTGTCGGGCAGCGCCTTGACAACCTGTTCGATCTCCAGGGCCAGGCGTTCGATGCCCTTGAGATCCGGCCCAAACACCTTAACTCCGATGGGTGTGCGAATGCCGGTGGAGAGCATGTCGATGCGGGCCTTGATCGGCATCGTCCAGGCGTTGGAAACACCGGGAAACTGCAAGGTGGCGTCGAGCTCTTCGACCAACCGATCGGTGGTCATGCCGGGACGCCATTCGGATTCGGGCTTGAGGTTGATGACGGTCTCGAACATTTCCATCGGCGCCGGATCGGTGGCGGTGTTGGCGCGACCGGCCTTGCCGATCACCGAGGCGACTTCCGGAAAACTCTTGATGATGCGGTTCTGGGTTTGAAGCAATTCGGCTGCGGTTCCCACCGACATGCCCGGCAAGGACGTTGGCATGTAGAACAGAGAGCCTTCGTTGAGCGTGGGCATGAATTCCGAGCCGAGTTTCTGTGCCGGCCACAGCGAGATCGCCAAGAGCGCCACGGCAACAGCCACGGTGAGCTTCTTCCAGCGCAGCACGAAGGCAATCATCGGGCGATAGGCCCAGATCAGAAAGCGGTTGACGGGATTTTTCTTCTCAGGCATCACCCGACCGCGAATGAACACGCCCATCAACACCGGGACCAGGGTCACCGACAAGAGTGCTGCACCGGCCATGGCAAAGGTTTTGGTGAAGGCCAAGGGCGTGAACAAGCGCCCTTCCTGATCTTCCAGCGCGAACACCGGCAGGAAGGACACGGTGATGACCAGGAGCGAGAAGAACAGCGCCGGGCCGACTTCCCGACACGCCGCCAGCATCGCGTCCAATCGCGCCTTCGGACCGGCTTGCGCAGGCACGCGTTCCAGATGCTTGTGGGCGTTTTCGATCATCACGATGGCCGCATCCACCATCGCGCCAATGGCGATGGCAATGCCGCCCAGGCTCATGATGTTGGATGCAATGCCCAGCCCTTGCATGGCGATGAAGGCCATCAGGATGCCGATCGGCAACATCACGATCGCCACCAGCGCCGAGCGCAGATGCAAGAGGAACACGAAGCACACCAAGGCCACGATCAGACTTTCTTCGAGCAGGGTGCGCTTGAGGGTGTCGATGGCGCGATGGATGAGCTCGGAGCGGTCGTAGACGGTCTTGATCTCGACGCCGTCGGGAAGGCCGAGCGCCAACTCGGACAATTTGGCCTTGACGTTCTCGATCACATCGAGCGCGTTCTCGCCGTGGCGCGCCACCGCGATGCCGGACACCACTTCGCCGGTGCCATCGAGTTCGGCCAGGCCGCGACGCTCTTCCGGCACCAGTTCCACCCGTGCCACGTCGCTAACGCGCACCGGGGTGCCGGCCTGGGCCTTGAGCACGAGATTGGCGATGTCTTCGATGCCGCGCAGATAGCCGCGCCCGCGCACCATGTATTCGGATTCGGCCATTTCCAGCACGCGCCCGCCGACATCGCGGTTGGATTCGCGCACGACCTGGGCAATGCGCGACAGCGGGATGTCGTAGGCGCGCAACTTCACCGGATCGACCGTGATCTGGTAGCTCTTGACGAAGCCGCCAATCGAGGCCACTTCGGACACGCCGTGGGCCTTGGTCAACTGGAAACGCAGATACCAGTCCTGCAGCGAGCGCAGCTCGGCCAGGGTGCGGTCTTTCGCCACCAGCACGTATTGATAGACCCAACCCAGGCCGCTGGCATCCGGCCCCAGTTGCGGACTGACGCCTGCGGGCATGCGACCGGCCGCGGCGTCGAGGTATTCGAGCACGCGGCTGCGCGCCCAGTAGATATCGGTGCCATCTTCGAAGATGACGTAGACGAAGGAGGCGCCAAAGTAGGAAAAACCGCGCACGACCTTCGACTTGGGCACCGACAGCAGGGCTGTGGTGAGTGGATAGGTGACTTGATCCTCGACCACTTGCGGCGCTTGGCCGGGGTAGTCGGTCTGCACGATCACCTGTACGTCGGACAGATCCGGCAGGGCATCCAGCGGCGTCTTGAGCACGGCGTGCACGCCGGCCGCGATGACGAACAGCGTGGCCAGCAAGACCAGAAAGCGGTTGCGCCCGGACCAAGTGATGAGGCGGCTCAACATGGCCTGGCCAACCCTGGAGTACCCGTCGGCGTTGAATCCGGCTTCCAAGCGTCATTGCAGGTGCCCGTTTCGTCATTGCGAGGAGCGAAGCGACGTGGCAATCCATTCTGGGTACGGGCAGGGCACTGGATCGCTTCGCTGCGCTCGCGATGACGCTGGGGAGGCTCACGATGAGGTGAGGCGGATGTCTGGGGCCGCACCGCTTCTGTAGGTCGGGCTTCAGCCCGACAGGAGCGGAGCATGGCGCGGGTGGATTGCCGCGTCGTGTGCTGGCCTCCGCGCAATGATGGTGCGCGGGTCAGGTCAGTGGTGGTGCTCATGCCCACTCCCATCGCCCGATTCCATGCTCGAGTGATCCATGCCCGCGTGATCCATCCCGGAATCTGCATCCGCGCCATGCTCGGTCGTCACCTCGTCCAGCGGGTCGATGGTTGTGATGATCCACTGCCCCGGGCCGGGTTCGACGAACTCGAACTGGATGCTCTGGCCCGGCTTCAAGCCCTCGACCAAGGCCGGATCGGACAGCGTGAACGGCATCGTCATCGGCGGCCAGTGCAGGCTCGGCACCGGGCCGTGATTGAGCACGATGCTGGCCTTGGCCGGGTCGATCGATTCCACCGTGGCCTCGGCCTGATGACGCGGCAGCGTGGGGTCGATGGCGGCTTGGGCGTGCGCCGCGTGTGTGCCTTCATCGGCCGTGGTGGGTGCGGTGAAGCCCGCCACCGCCGCCTTCATGCGACTGTCGGCATCGATCAGGAAGTTGGCCGACACCACCACCGCGTCACCTTCGTGCAGGCCGTCGAGAATTTCGACCCGATCGCCCACACGCCGGCCCACGCGCACCGGACGCGGCGCGAAGCGTCCCTCACCCTGCGCCACCAGCACGATGCGCTCGATGCCGTTGTCGATCACCGCCGAAGCCGGTGCGATCAGGCTCGGGGCGCGTGCCGTCGTGGCCAGCTCGGCGCGGGCAAACATGCCGGGCTTCAGGCGGCCATCGGTATTGTCGAGCACGATGCGCACCGGCACGCTGCGGGTGGCGGTGTCCATGGTCGGATAGATGTAGTCCACCCGACCCTCGAAGCGTTCCGTGCCAAAGGCATCCAGTGATACCTGTGCCTCGCTGCCGACTTCAACCTGTGCCAGATCACGCTCGAACACCTGGGCCATCATCCAGACGCGACTCAGGTCGGTGATCGTGAACAGGGCTTCGCCGGCATTGATGCGCATGCCCTCGATGGCACTCTTGCTGGTCACCACGCCACTGGCCGGCGCGTACAAGGCGAGCGTGCGGCGCGGCGTGTTGGAGGCCACCAGGGCGCGACGTTGTTCGGCAGAAATATCCCAATTTCGCAGTCGCGCAAGGCTGGCATCGGCCACCGCCTGCATGCCCTGGCGCGTGCTGGCATCGGCCTCGCCCAATTTCGCCAAGGCGCGCGCGGCGATGGCGTATTCGCGCTGCGCGTTGAGCAGTTCCGGGCTGTAGACCTCGAACAGCACCTGCCCGCGCTGCACCGTCTGGCCGGTGGTATCCACGCGCAAGTGTTCGATCCAGCCATCGAACTTGGCATTGACGACGTGGTTGCGGCTTTCATCGGCCTCGATCCGACCGGACGCCTGCACGACCCCATCGAGGTGTCCGCGTTGGACGGCCTCGGTGCGCACACCCAGGGTTTGCATCCGGCCCGATGCCACTCGAACCACGCCGGCGTCATCGGCTTCGTCGGCATAGACCGGGATGTAGTCCATGCCCATGGAATCTTTCTTGGGCACCGGCGAGGTGTCGGGTTGGCCCATGGGATTTCGGTAGTAAAGAACGGTGCGGCCCTTGGTGTTGGTGCTGGGTGTTGCCTCCACACCGCTGGCGGACGTTTGCTGCCGACCCCAGTGATAGCCCGCTGCGAGCGCCAGGGCCGACACGGCGATGGCAGCGGCGATGATGAGCTTGTTCGTGTTCACAGGGTTTCTCCGAGCAGGCGCTCGATCGCGCTCACCGCGCTGTAGGCCTCGATCTGGCGCTGGGCGCGTTCCAGGCGCGCTTGATGGATCTGGCGTTGGGCTTCGAGCACGGTGGCAAAGTCCACCTGCCCGGACTCGTAGCCACTGAGTGCGGATTGATAGGTGAGTTCGGCTTGCGGCAACAGGTCGCGTTCGATCAGATCGGCCGTGGCGCGTGCGGTACGCAAACTGGCCAGTCGTGCATCGAGTTCACCCAGCACCTCACGCTCGCTGGCCCGTTGACGCCAGCGCGCGGCGTCGAGTTCGGCTTCGGCTTCGCGTTCCTTGGCGCGCCGCGCGCCGCGTTGCAACGGGATGGCGATTTCCAGCATCAGGTCCCACTCGCGGATCGAATCGCCCATCTGCACCGGCGTCAGTCCGAGGCTGAAGTCCGGGTAGCGATTGCGCCGCGTGAGATCACGGTTTTCCTGCGCGGCGCGCAGTTGCGCGACGTTGCCGGCAAGGGACGGATTGTTTCGCAGCACGCGTTCGCGCAAGGCCGCTGTGTTCCAACCGGCCTCGGGCGGCAATGGAGGCAGCGCCCGCGCGGGCTCCAGTGCGGCATCACCCGGTCGATTGAGCAGGGCATTGAGCTGCGCATCGAGGCGCCGTTGCTGGCCGTCGAGTTCAAGCAGCTGCGCGCGCGCACGGGTCTGTTCGAGCTGCGCGCGGATCACATCCTGCTGTGCGCCAAGGCCGGTGCCATAGCGCGCCGTGGCCGCCGCTTCCAGTTGCAGCAAAAGGTTCTGGATGTCGCGGGTTTGCTGCTGCATCTGTGCCAGCACGAATCGTTGCGCAAAGACATCGGTGATCTGTGCGGCGAGGCCGCTTGCGACATCGCGCGCTTGCGCGTGCACGGCTTCGGCTTCGGCGGTCGCCACAGCGCGTTGCAGGGCGCGCTTGCCCGGCCATGGAAGCTCTTGCATGAGGCTGTAGCGCAGGCTTCCGACCTGCCCCGGCAGCAGGTTCGGCCCGTGTTCGCCACCACGGGTGATGTCCATCCACTCCAGTCGCAGCCGCGGATCGGGCAAGGCGCCGGCGTAGGCGGCGCGTTGTTGGGCGGCCTCCACCTGTGCCTGCGCATCGGCCAGCGCCGGGTGTTTGTTGCGGGCGTATGCGAGCAGCGCATCGAGCTCGGCACCCAGCGGTGGCTCGGCCTGCGCCCACGCGGCCGACGCGACGGCGGCAAGCAGCAGGCAAAATACCCCTCGCAGGGCAGACATTCTCATGATCGGGCACGCGGAATCGGTGGAGTGCCATTGTCCGATCTCGAACCTGACAACAGCGGATCGCGCGGATGACAGATTTGTCATCTTCGATCCACGACCCGGCAAAGCAGGCAGACTGTCGCCCGTGGCAGCGAGGTGCGCGTGAAAATCCTGATCGTCGAAGACGAACCCAAGACCGGCGACTACCTGCGCCAAGGCCTGAGCGAGGCCGGTTTCGTGGTGGACTTGGCGCGTACCGGCCTGGATGGCCTGCATCTGGCTGAAACCGGTGAGCACGAGCTGGTGATTCTGGACGTGATGTTGCCGGAGCTGGATGGCTGGCAAGTGCTGCGTCGCTTGCGCGAGCGTGGTCTGGACACGCCGGTGATGTTTCTCACCGCCCGCGATCAGGTCGATGATCGGGTGAAGGGACTGGAGCTGGGCGCGGACGATTATCTGGTCAAGCCCTTTTCCTTCGCCGAACTCCTGGCGCGGGTACGCACCATCCTGCGACGCGGGCGATCGGCCAGCGATGAGGCCGTGATGCGCGTGGCCGATCTCGAGTTGGATCTTCTGCGTCGTCGCGCCAGCCGGGCCGGCCAACGCATCGACCTCACCGCCAAGGAGTTTGCCTTGCTCGAACTGTTTCTTAGGCGACGGGGCGAAGTGCTGCCGCGTTCCTTGATTGCCTCGCAAGTCTGGGACATGAACTTCGACAGCGATACCAATGTCATCGACGTGGCGGTGCGACGCCTGCGGCTCAAGATCGACGAGGGGCACGAGCCCAAGTTGATCCAGACCGTGCGCGGCATGGGCTATGTGCTGGACGAGCCGGAGAACGTTTGAGTGTTTCGCCGGCTGTCACTCACCGTACGCCTGACCCTGTTTTTCACCGTGCTGGCCGTGGTGATCGTGATGGGTCTGGGCGCCTTGTTCATGGCCTTGGCCGACCGGCATTTCGTGGAATTGGATGGTATGGCGCTCAAGGACAAGCGCGCCATGATCACCCACGTTCTGGAAGATGCTCCCGACGCCGCGACGGCACGGGAAAAGCTGGCGCGCGCGCTGGCGCATCAGTCTGCGGTGCAGGTGCTGGTGCGCGAGTCGGACGGGCGTGTGCTGTACCAATCGAAGGCATGGCCCGCCCACGCCGAGCACACGGTACACGCACCGAGTCATGGCCTGAACTTTGGTGTGTCAACGCCTGCGCTGGGTGCGCAAGCCTTGCAGGTGGACGTGCTGCTGGATACAGCCTTCCACGTCGAGTTTCTGCAGCAACTCAAACGCAGCCTTGCGTGGTATGCCACGGCGGTGATGATCGTGGCCGGACTTTTGGCGTGGCTCGCGGCGCATCAAGGTCTGGCGCCCTTGCGGGCGATGAAGCGTCGCGCTGCCGATGTCAGCGCGCAACGTCTGGATGCCCTCATGCCCGAAGCGGCGGTGCCGGTGGAAATGGCCGACCTGGCCGCCGAACTCAACCGCATGTTGCTGCGCCTGCGTGATGACTTCAGACGGCTGTCGGAGTTTTCCAGCGATCTTGCGCACGAACTGCGCACACCGATCAGCAACCTTTTGACGCAAACCCAGGTGACGCTCTCGGCACGTCGCGACGAAGCCACCTACCGCGACACCTTGGCATCCAACGCCGAGGAACTGGAGCGACTGGCACGCATGGTGTCGGACATGCTGTTTCTGGCCAAGACCGAACATGGTGTGGACCTGCCGAACAAGGAGCGTTTCTCAGCTGCCGCCGAAGTACGCGCCTTGGTGGAATTTCATGGGCTGGTGGCCGACGAGCGCCAACTGAAGATCGAAACCTTGGGCGAGGCCACGATCCTCGGGGATCGTCTGATGTTCCGGCGCGCACTGTCCAACGCCCTCTCCAATGCGCTGCGCCATGCCACCACGGGCAGCACCGTCACCCTCCGCAGCGAGGCATCGCCAGACGGCGCGGCGATCAGTGTGGAAAACCATGGCCCTGACATCGCGCCGGAGATCTTGGCGCGGCTATTCGATCGATTCTACAGCGCCGATCCGGCACGTTCGCATCCGGCGTCCAGTGGCAGTGGCCTGGGGCTGGCGATCATGCGCGCCATCGTGAACGCGCACGGCGGGGATGTGACCGTGAAATCCGAGGCTGGCACGACGGTATTCACCCTGTACTTTCCCAAAGCCATGCCGTGACCGATTGGCGTGTCGCCGTGCCTTCCCGTGCAACCGTGATCCCGCAGGCAGGTCGAACACGACGTCGTTTCGAAACGGCGAACACCACGTTGATGCGCGGCTGATTGTCGGGAGAGCGCACTCGGCCTAGCATGCCCGAGCGTGGCAACACGGCCACGATCCGAACACACACCATCAGGGAGACACCATGAGCGCAGTGAAGCTGGCCATCATCTACTACAGCACCTATGGCACCAATCACGCGATGGCAGAAGTGGCCGCCGCGGCGGCACGCGAGGCCGGGGCCGAGGTGCGTTTGCTCAAGGTGCGCGAAACCGCGCCCGAGGCCGTCGTGGCCAGCACCCAGGCCTGGGCCGCACACGCCGAACGCACCGCCGATGTGCCGCATGCCACGGCGCAGGACATGGAATGGGCCAATGCCTATCTGTTCAGCGCACCGACGCGCTTTGGCACGGTCGCCAGCCAGATGCGCGCGTTCATCGACACCTTGGGCGGCGCTTGGGCCAAGGGCGCCCTGTCCAACAAGGCCGTCAGCGCCATGACCAGCGCGCAGAACATGCACGGTGGCCAGGAAACCACGCTCTTGAGTTGGTACGCCACCTTCATGCACTGGGGCTCGATCATCGTGCCGCCCGGCTACGCGGATCCTGCGATCTTTGCCTCCGGTGGCAATCCCTACGGCGCCAGCGTCACCGCCAAGGGCGAGCCCTTGAGCGATGAGATCACCGCCTCGATCGCATTTCAGGCGCGGCGTCTGGTCGATTACGCCGGCCGCATTGCAGGCTGAGGCGCGCGTTCACTCGGCCAATTCGGTGATGGTCTGGTCGCGGCCTGGAACGCGCGACCAGTCAAAGCCGGCAATGGCCACGTCCAGCAAGGCGGGCACGCTGCCGACGTCGGCCAACACCACTGGGTTCTGGCCGAGAAAGGCCCATGCTGCACGCAGCAGGGGCATGGGGCGATCCGGCTTGATCGCCAGCGCCTGTTGCGATTTGCCGAGCTTGTGGCCGGCCGCATCCAATGCCAGCGGCAGGTGTGCAAACGCCGGTGGGGTGTGTCCCAGCAGACGATGCAGATGAATCTGGCGCGCGCTGGACTCGAGCAGATCGGCACCGCGCACCACGTCGGTGATGCCCTGCTCGGCATCGTCCACCACCACCGCCAATTGGTAGGCCACGAGTCCATCGGCGCGCCAGAGCACGACATCGCCGACGTCCTGCGCCAGATTCTGTTGCTGCGCCCCGCGAATGCCATCGAGCCAGTGCAGGCATTGATCGGGCAGACGCAGGCGGATCGCTGCCGGTCCGTGCTGGCGTTGACTCACGCATTGACGGTGGATCTCGCCGGCCAATTCGCTGCGGCTGCATCGGCATGCGAATACGAGACCGGCGGCTTGCAGCGATTGGAGTGCTGCGCGATAGGCGGCATCGCGTTGGCTTTGCCACATCGGATCGCCATCCCATTCAAGGCCCAGTTTCAGCAGCGCATCCATTTGCATCTGAGCTGCGCCCGGCACCACGCGCGGGGTGTCGATGTCCTCGATCCGCAAGAGCCAGCGCCCGCCCAGCGAACGCGCGCGCAGAAAACTGCCGAAGGCCGCCACCAATGAGCCGAAATGCAGGGGGCCGGTGGGCGAGGGCGCAAAGCGTCCGACATGGGCGCCCGACTTGAATTCAGCGGGCGTCGGCGTCATCTGGGCGACAATCAGTGATCTTCACCGGCGCCGTGCCGGTGGGCTTTTGGAGACGAAACTTCATGATGTTGATTCGCCGCATTGCCTTGTTCCTGGCCACCAACCTGGCCGTGATGATCCTGCTTGGCATCGTGCTGAGCGTGCTGCAAAAGGTGTTCGGAATTCAACTGGGCAACAACGGCGTGTTGTTGGTGTTTGCCGCCATCTTCGGGTTCGGCGGCTCGATCATCTCCCTGTTGATGTCCAAGTGGATGGCCAAACGCAGCACCGGCGCTTATGTCATCACCCAGCCGCGCAACGAAGTCGAGAGCTGGTTGTATTCCACCGTCCAGCGCCAATCACAAACGCTGGGCCTGAAAATGCCGGAAGTGGCGATCTACGACGCGCCCGACGTCAACGCCTTCGCCACCGGCGCCAGCCGCAACAGCTCGCTGGTGGCCGTGTCGACCGGCTTGTTGCGGGCGATGGATCGCGACGAAGCCGAAGCCGTGCTGGCGCATGAGATGAGCCACGTGGCCAATGGCGACATGGTGACCATGGCCTTGATCCAGGGCGTGCTCAATACCTTCGTGATCGTGTTGGCACGCGTGGTCGGGCGCGTGGTCGATGGCATGCTCAGCGGCAACCGCGACAACGATGGTCCGAGTTTCTTCTACTACATCATCGTGCTGGTGCTGGACATGGTGTTCGGCCTGATCGCCTCGATGATTGCCATGCGCTTCAGCCGTTGGCGCGAGTTCCGGGCCGATGCGGGTGGCGCGCAACTGGCGGGCAGGAACAAGATGATCGCGGCGTTGGAGCGACTGGCCAGCAACCACGGCGAGAGCACGCTGCCGGACCAGATTCGCGCCTTCGGCATTTCCGGTGGCGTGGCGCAAGGCCTGCGTCGCCTGATGCTTTCGCATCCGCCTTTGCAGGAGCGCATCGAAGCCCTGCGTCGCGCGGCCTGAGTTCGACTCCCGCGCAATGACTGCGAACCTGCCCAGCCGCGGCCCGCGCCCAAGCGATGCGGCGCACCAGCCTCGTGGGCGCCAGCATCAACCTGGTGCTCACGATCGGGCAGATCGTGGTGGGTGTGATGGCGCATTCGGCAGCCCTCGTGGCCGATGGCGTGCACACGCTGTCGGATTTGGCCACCGATGTGATGGTGTGGTTCGCCGCCGGGGTGAGCACGCAACCGCCGGATCGCGAGCACCCTTACGGCCATGGCCGCATCGAAACGGTGTTCACGGTGGCGCTGGGCACGGTGTTGATGCTGACGGCGCTGGGTATCCTCGTGAGTGCCGGCCAGCGCCTGCTCAATCCCTCGCAACTGCAAGCCCCCGGCGCACTGGCGCTGGTGGTGGCCGCCGTGACGATTCTGGCGAAGGAAGGTTTGTACCGCTACACCGTTCGTGCCGCGGTTTTCTTCCAGTCCAACCTGCTGCGCGCCAATGCCTGGCACCACCGCAGCGATGCGATTTCCTCGGTGGTGGTGTTCGTCGGTGTGGCCGGCGGCCTGCTCGGTTTCAAGTTCATGGACAGCTTTGCCGCGGTCGGCGTGGCCTTGATGATCGCGCACATCGCCTGGGACCTGATTCGCAAGGCGACCCGCGAACTGGTCGATACCGGATTGGAGCCGGAGCGCCTGCGTGCCATTCGGGCCTTGATCAACGAGGTCGAAGGCGTGCGCGATCTGCTGTTGCTTCGCACCCGTCGCAGCGCCGGGCAAGTCTTGCTCGATGCGCATGTGTTGGTCAGCCCCGAACTGAGCGTATCGGAAGGCCACCAGATCGGCATGTACGTGCGCGATCGATTGCTGGCGAGCAAGCTTGGCATCATCGATGTCACCATCCACGTCGATCTGGAAAGCGAAGAACAGGAAGAATTGACCCGCGGCCTGCCGCTGCGCCGTGAAGTCACCGCGCGTTTGCGCGAGTGCTGGGGCGAGCTGTTGCCGGCCGATGCCTGGCCCGATCTGGTATTGCACTACTTCGAAGGGCGCATCGGCATCGACGTACTGATGAGCGCGAAGCGGGTCGCGCCGCAGGAACTGGATGCGCTCGCCGTTCGCTTGCAGGGGGCCGCCGAAGATCTGAAGTGGATCGGCCCGGTACGGGTGCGCTTGCGCTGAGCGCGCAGCGCCACGACCCGCTGCGTTGGGCACGACGACCCAACGCAGCGCAACACGGGATGACGGCCTCAGTGGGCGACTTCGGCATCGGCCGGAGCGACACGGAATCGGCCGATATCGATGCGCTCCTTGCGGCTTTCCAAACGCACCGTGGTGGCCTGTCGGGTGGGCTCTTGGCTGCCGAAAGCGGTCTGGAATTCGACCTGCAGCGAGACCGGGCCGGTGATGGATTGGCGC
Source organism: Chiayiivirga sp. (assembly GCA_035703435.1). Taxonomy (GTDB): domain Bacteria; phylum Pseudomonadota; class Gammaproteobacteria; order Xanthomonadales; family Xanthomonadaceae; genus Denitratimonas. The sequence continues at coordinate 11,803 of DASSYF010000066.1, forward strand.
CGATCGCCGAAGTAGTTGGTCTGCACTCGATAGGTGCCCGGCAAGGGTCGTGCGATGGTGAAGACTTCGGGGCCGTAGCCTTGGGTGAAGTCTCGGCTGAGATCGCCACCGCTGGCGCTGCGTGGATGGCTGTAGAACACCTCTTCGCCGGCCGGATCGATCACGTGCAAGTCGATGTCGGTGTTGTCGGCGTCCCACGTCAAGACCACGCGCAGACCGACTTCCACCGGGGCGAGCAGTTCGGTTGGAATGGCCAGTGCGCGCACGTCGGCCTCGGGATGGGAGGCCAGCAGTGCCGTCAGTTCGTGCAGGGCGATGAGGTCGATGTCGGGGAAGCGCGAGGACCATTCGCCACTGGCCACGGTCCAGAGCAGCGCGGCAGCGCGGGCCACGTCGGGCTTGATGGTGCGCGCCAGTGCGAGGGCCAGATCGCGATGGCTTTGAGGTTCTTCCGGGCGCTGTGCGAGTGCATCTTCAAACGGACGGATGGCCAGTTCGGCGCGATCCCACTGCACCAATCGATAGCCCAGGATGCGGATCAGGGCGGTGTTCTCGTCACCGATTTCGGCGAGGTTGGACAGCACCCGAAGGGCCAAGGCGGAATCTTTGACTTCGTTGCGAAAATAGTCGGCCACGTCGAGAAAGAACGTCGGTGTGCGGACGTTCTCTGCGCGCAGCCCAAGGTAGGCAGAATAGGGATCCTTGGCCGCACGCAGGGTCTTGAGGTAGGGCGTGTCGGGATTCCAACCGGCCAACTCGATCTGCGCCTGCATCGCAGGTTCGGTCGCCTTCTGCTGCGCCACGGGAGGCGGCGGTGGTTCGATCATGGTCACCTGAACCTCGTCGAGGGACTGCGTGTTGGCATGTTGCCGCGCCGTCATCGCTTCCTCGTATGCCGGTGCTGCAGGCGCTGCCGCCACCGGTGGCGGTGCCGACATGGGCGTGGGCCGGTCGTAGGTCTCTTCGTCGTTCGTGGCCGCACTGACCAGACCACGCTCCAGCCGCAGGTTGCGGATGGCATCCAGTTGCAGCATCACCTGCGTGGCTTCGCGCTCCCAAGCGGCACGGGTTGCAGCTTGGGCGCCTTCACTGGCCCAGCGCTCGATCAGTGCCTTGGACTGCTTCAGCACGCCATCCAGTTGGGTGCGCTGGGCGTCCAGTTCCTTTTGCGAAAGCTTTTCGCCCGCACTCACTGACATCCAGAGGTCGCGTTCGGATTGCGCCGTCGGCAGGAGCAGGGTTTCAAGCCAGGCGTGACGTTCCGCGTGCCAGTCGCGAAATGCGCGCCAGCGCGTGGCGAGCCCGGCAAGGCGCGTGTCGCGACCACCGTTGGTGTTGGCCTTGGGGGTGTGGGCGAGCAGTCGCTGATACTCGGCCTTGAGTGCATCCTCACGGGGTTCGACCCGATAGCGCACGTAGTCCTCGATGCGATCGAGCACCAGCAAGGAGGTGTAGGCGCTGACCACGCCATGCGTGACCGCCAGCTTCGTGATGGCTTCGGCGTCGGGCTTGGATTCGGCCTGCAACTGTGCGATGCGGGCCTGTGCGACGCGGCGCCATATCACCTCGGCCAGTGCGCCCGTCGTGGGCTTGGCGCTGCCGAACGCGATGCTGCGCTCCACCGTGGTGGTGCCCTCGGTGCTGCCAAAACGCAGGTGCAGTCGGCCGCTGCCGGTGCAGCGAGCGGTGAGCGTGAGCACCGCGTTCACCGGCTGTGGCGCCAGCGGGGCGATGTCGCGGCATTGTCCCTCGCTGCCGATGTCCAGCAGGCGCCAAGTGGGCGTTGAAAGCGCGGCCAACGCGGCGGCGGCATCGATACGGCTCAGGTCCAGAACCTGACCGCCATGACGACCCATCTCATCCAATCGTGCGTGGTCGGCGCGCTGCGCAGCGTGCAGGGCGAACACGCGAGCCGGTGCGCCAGTGAAATCCGTGTGACCGCTGCCATAGGTGTCCAGGCCATCACCGATCAGGATCGCCAGATCGGCACGCGGCACGGCGCGAAAATCAATGGCGCCGTAGTTGCTCGCGCCATCCAGCGCCAGGGCTTTGATCGCATCGAGCAGGGCCGTGGCATCGCCGTTTTTGATCGTGAAGTGCTGCGGGGCCGAGGCTACATCGCGTACCGCGATCAGGCTGACATCGACCGTGCCCAGTGACTTGAACCATGTCGCAAGCAGTTCACGTTCGCGCGGAAGATCACGGTCGTTGGCGCTGCCCGAGGCATCGAAATACAGCGCCACGACTTTCGGTGACGGCAGTGGCGCAAGGTTTGTCGGTCGTCCGGTATCGATGCGTGCCACGAGGGCGCGTTCGGCCGGCTCCAGCGCATCAGGTGCTTCCAGTTGGGTGACCACGATCCCCTGCTTGGGTACGCGGAAGGCCAACTCACGTTGCGGGGTGATGTTTTCGCGGCTGAAGCTGGCGCGCCAAACGCTGGTCGCCGGATCGAACTGCAACTGCGGATCGGGCGAATCCGAGCCGACTTCCGGTGCCGCTTCATCCAGTGGTGCTTCGGCGGTGACGGAAAAGTGCCGGACCGGCTCGCGGAATTGCAGTGGCATCAGATAGCGCCAGTGCGTGCCGGCATCGTCCATCACCTGTTCGAATTCCAGCACGATGCGCTTTTTGCCCTGTGCCGGAATGGGATAGAGGCGCGTGCGAAACACATTGCCACGGGTCAGTTCCGCGAGACCGGGGTCGATCTGCACTCGTGTGGTGTCCTCGAATGCCACGCGCGCGGTCTCCTTCGGCACCACCACGCCCTCACGCAGGGCGCCATTGACCTCCAGCGCGTAGCCGGTGACGGTTTGCCCCGGACCGAGCGGGAACACGAACTCGCCCTCCAGCACGCGCGCGTTCGGGTTTTCGAAGCTCATGTCGATGCGGGTCCGGGCGATGAAGCCCTGCATCTTCACCTCGATGGCCACCGTATCGAGCACGATGGGTTTCAGGTCGGGCGAAGGTGGAATCCAGACGCGGGTCTGGGCCTGAGCCGAAAGCCCGAGGCAACACAGCAACAACAGCAAGACGCAGCGCATGGTCGTACTCCGACGTGGATGGCAGCAGTTTCAACGCGACAGGCCCGCCAACGGGGTTGATGCCAGTGTCGCCCAAATGCCGCACGTCTGCTCGCGCCCATCCGTCTTGGCCGATGGGCGCGAATCAAAGGCAGGTCAAACCGCTGCCAAGGCTTGTTCCAGGTCGGCCAAAAGGTCGTTGATGTGCTCGATGCCGATCGACAGACGCACCATGCCTTCGCTGACACCGGCCTTGGCCAGATCCGCCGCATCGAGTTGGCGATGGGTGGTGGAGGCTGGATGGCAGGCGAGCGACTTGGTGTCGCCGATATTGACCAGACGCAGGAACAGCTTCAACGCATCCTGGAAGCGCGCGCCGGCCGCGCGACCATCGCTGGCCTTCAGATCGAAGCTGATGATGCCCGATGCACGACCACCCATCAGGCGCTTGACCTTGTCGTGATCCGGATGGCTGGGCAGGCCGGCGTAATGCACCTTGGCGACCTTGGCATGGCCTTGCAGATACTCGGCGATGGCCTGTGCGTTCGCGCAGGTGCGATCCATGCGCAATGGTAAGGTTTGCAGGCCCTGCAGCAGCAGGAAGGAGTTCATCGGGCTGATCGCGCCACCGAGATTGCGCAGCGGCACGGTGCGAGCGCGGGCGATGTAGGCCGCCGCGCCCACGGCTTCGGTGTAGACCACGCCGTGATAGCTCACTTCCGGCTCGTTCAAACGCTTGAAGCGTGCCTTGTGCGTGGCCCAAGGGAATTTACCCGAGTCCACGAGGATGCCGCCGAGACTGTTGCCATGGCCGCCGATGTACTTGGTGGCCGCGTGCACCACGATGTCGGCGCCGTGTTCGATCGGGCGCAACAAATAGGGGCTGGGCACGGTGTTGTCCACGATCAACGGGATGCCGTGGCGGTGTGCGATTTCCGCCAGCGCCGGAATGTCGGTGACATTGCCCAAGGGATTGCCCACCGATTCGCAGTAGATGGCCTTGGTCTTGGCATCGATCAATTTCTCGAACGAGGCCGGATCGCGGTAATCGGCAAAGCGCACCTCCACACCCATCTGCGGGAAGGTGTGGGCGAACAGGGTGTAGGTGCCGCCGTACAGGGTGGCGGCGGAAACGATGTTGTCGCCGGCCTCGGTGATGTTCTGGATGGAATAGCTCACCGCGGTCATGCCCGAGGCCAGGGCCAATGCGCCGATGCCGCCTTCCAGCGCCGCCACGCGTTGCTCCAGCACGTCGGTGGTCGGGTTCATCAGGCGCGTGTAGATGTTGCCGGCGACCTTGAGGTCGAACAGATCGGCACCGTGCTGGGTGTCGTCGAAGGCGTAGGACACGGTCTGGTAGATCGGCACCGCCACCGACTTGGTGGTCGGGTCCGGCGAGTAACCGGCGTGCACGGCAAGGGTTTCGGGTTTCCAGTTGGCTTGGCTCATGATGGGTCCTTGGGGAAATCGGGTTCCCATCATGCCTTGTTGGAATAAGGCCGCACAGCCAAAAACCGCATCTTCTCATGCGGTTTTTGCATCAGTCATGGTTCGAAGCCATCGCTGAAAAGTCCGGAATCGCCCGTGATGACCAGCAGGTTGGCGCTCATCGCTGGCAAGGCGTTGAAGGTGATCGAATTGCCGGCGAGCGTGCCATTGCTGATGGCATGCACGCCTTGGTTTGTGTCGAAGCCGTAGAGATGCCATTGCGCGCCGGGCGAACTGGCGAAGTTCACGCTCACCGTTTGCGTCGCAGCGGTCTTGTTGGTGAGCAACACCATGATGCGTTCGCCGCTTCCGACGAAGGCATAGGCGCCGACCTGATCGACATTGCCACTGACGGTGCGCACGCTGTTGCCCGACACGCGCCCGCCGTTGCCGTCGTAGTTGAGGAACAGGGTGAAAGCCCGCTCGACGCGCGTGTCGGCTTCGGGTGCCACCCAGCGCGTGGCCATGTCCACGCCCTCGCGCGCAAAGATCCCGAACAGTTCGGCCTGCGCCACCGCGCCGCTGGCGGTGCCGTCGTTGCCCCAGCGGTATTCGGTGATCGCCAGTTTCGTGCCTGGGCAGTACTGGTCGATCCAGGCGCGGGCGCGCGGGATCAGGTTGGGCTTGCTGTAGTGGTTGCTGTCGAAATCGCCCAGGTCAGACAGCCACGACTCTGACACCCAGTTCGGATCGTAAAGTTCTTTCAGCGCGCGCAGGCGGCGCTGCGCGGTGGCCGCCGAATCATCATCGCTCATCGAGACGTTATTGCCCTGCGGGTAGTAATGCAGATCGAGGTAATCCACTACGCGTGCACCACCGGCCAGTGGATGGGCGCAGACCTGTTGTAGATACCAAGCCACGAACGGCAGGCCGCCATGGGCATCGCGGTCAGCGCCCTCGGCACAATTGTCTGCGCCTGAACCAAACAGGTCGCAATAGCCCCAAGTCACCGGCCCCAGCACCTGCGCGGACGGATCGGTCTGCTTGATCGCCGCGCCATAGGCGAGCGCCTTGGCCCAGGTTTCGTCGTAGGTCGTTGGATCGGGGTGCACGTCGCGGTGGGTGGAGTTCCACAGCATCACTTCGTTGTCGAGCGCATAGAAGCGCACGCCACCAGTGCCGGCTGCGCCAAAGGTCGATTTCAAATGGTTGATCCAGTCTTGCCAGAACGACGGCGTGACTTGAGTTGAGGTATCGGTGGGATCGTTGCCGGTGATCGGCTGGCCGTTGCTCAGGCGGATGCCATCGCCGGCATCGGGATCCCAGGGGTCCGTCGATTGCTGCGCGCCGTACTTGATCACCGAAAATCCGGCGAAATACGGATGGTTCTTCGGGCTGTCGGCGCGCGGAGTCCAGCCGATGGTCGGGATCGTCAGCAGCACATCGGCGCCATAGCCGAGCGTCGCGCCGATGAACGCATCGGCCGCGTTGCCCAGTGGCGGCACCTGGCTGCGGTCGGAGGCACCGGGGATGTTCTCGAAGTACCAATCGGCCGCGGTGCTGTGCACATCGACCTGCCAGTTGTAGCGCGTGGTCGAATTACCGCCCCAGCGCCGCAGCGGGTAGCCGATCTGCGCATTGCGTGCGTCATCGCCGTAGTTCACCCCGAAGATCAATGGGCTGAGCGCGCGTACGTCGGCATGGGAATCGACGTTGACGGTCACCGCTGCACCGGCAGTACCCGTCAGTGCCAGCGCACTGCAGGTCAGGAGCGAAACCGTCGCGGCTTGGAGAGATGCCGGCAGGGATGGCATGCGCATGGGAGGCTCCGAATGAGTAGGCTCGATGTTCCAGTTACGAACAAGCGAGGGAAAATCCGTCATGGCTCGTCGATGAGGAATCACGGTGCGGCCGGTTCAGTCGTGCGCGATGGCTTGCGCAGGCGCTGCGATGAAGTCGCTTCCTTCCGTGCAATGCGCTAGGCTGGCTGCGTCCAGGCCAGGTGGAGGTGGGTATGCTTCAGGTCAGACATCTGCTGCAACTGAAAGGTAGCACCGTGCACCACATCGAGCCCGATGAGCCGGTGCTGGCGGCCATCCAGAGCATGGCCGAGCGTGGGATCGGCGCCTTGTTGGTCATGCAGTCCAGTGTGCTGGTCGGCATGGTTTCCGAGCGCGATTACGCACGCAAGGTGATCCTCAAGGGGCGTTCCTCAAGCGAAACCCGCGTGCGCGAAATCATGACCGGAGAGGTGGTGACGGTATCACCGGCAGATTCCGTGGAAGCCTGCATGCACCTGTGCACCGATCACCATGTTCGACACTTGCCGGTGATGGAAGACGGCGCCGTCGTTGGTCTGGTGTCGATCGGCGACTTGGTGAAGGCCGTCATCGATCAGCAAAGCGAACAGATCCAGCATCTGCAGAACTACATCAGCGGCTGAGCGCGGCACGCGCTGGACAGCACGGCTAGGCACGCAGCAGGCCGCGTGCGGCTGGGTTACGCTTTGCGCTGGTTTTCCGACTCGCCGGTATCGATGTCCCTGCGCGCCAAGTTGGTGTTGTTGGCCTTGTCGACACTGGTGTTGCCGCTGGTGGGTTGGTCGCTGGCGCGGCAGTTCGAAAGTTCGTTGCGCGAAAGTCAGGCGCAGGTGCAATTGGCATCGGCACAAATGCTGGCGCGGGCGGTGGCGATGCAGGCCGAGGCCTTGCCGGCGCTGGGACCGGCGTTGTTTGTGCAACAGGCGCGCTGGCCACTGCAACTGGATGCTTACGATGGCGACTGGAAATCACAAGGGCTGTTGACGCAAGCCCTCGCGCCCGACTTGCGCGTGGCGCTGGCCGAATTCGAGGGGCAACTCCAGTTGTTTGCCCGCATCGAGGACGCCACGCGTGTGCGTGCCGATGCCAACTGGTCGCAGGCCGGCGCGGCCGATCAATTGATTCTCGTGATCGAAGACGCACGCGGCACCCACCGGATGCGATTGGCCAGCGCTGCGCCGGGCGTGCTGGGCGTCAAGGCTTTGGATTCGACACCCGCGGGGGCGCCGCGGATCGTCGGCGAATGGCAGGAAGACGCACGCGGCTATCAGCTCGAACTGCGCTTTGCTGCGGCCGATCTGCCCACGCGGCTTGGCTTCGAGGTGCTGGATTTTCACGACCCGGCCGAAGTCCCGAGGCAGTTCGGCACCCATCCCGATCAAGCCGATGGGCGTTGGCTGGTGCAGCACCGGCCGCAGGCTTTGCAAGCCCTGTTGGACAATCTCGTGCCTGATGGCGTGCAGGCGAGTTTGACCCAGACCGATGGTTGGGTGTTGGCGCAGGCCGGCCGCCGTGTCGATGCGCAGGCCTCGCAGGCACCCGGCTTCTGGCGTTCGGTGTGGTATCGCCTGTTGATGATGGAAGTGCCTGAGGCGCCGCCCGTGTCCGAGGCCTCGCGACTGGAAAGCCCGGAACTGTGGCAGGCCTTGTCCGATCGTCCGGCGGTGGCGTGGTATTCGGTGGCGCAAGGTGGTCGCATGCTGCTCGCGACCGCCGTGCCGATCCGAATCCAAGCGCAGGTGCGTGCGGCCTTGTTGTTGGAGCGCAGCAGCGAAAGCCTGTTGCTGGGGCGGCAGGCATTGGCGGGCTTGATGCTGGCCAGCCTTCTTGCCTTGCTGGTGGTGGGCTTGGGTTTGTTCGCCTTTGCCGGTCGCCTGAGTGGGCGTATCCGCAACTTGAGCCGGGCGGCCGAACGCGCCATCACGCGTGCGGGGCGCAGCGGGCCGCTGGCATTCCAGGCCTCCAACGCGCGCGACGAACTGGGGGATCTGTCGCGCAGCTTTGCGCGCTTGCTGGAAGAGATCGACGCCTATTCCGAGTATCTGCGTGGCCTGGCCGGAACCTTGTCGCACGAACTGCACACCCCGATCGCGGTGGTGCGGTCGTCACTGGAGAACCTCGAAGCGCAGTCGCTGACATCGGACTCGCGCACCTACGTCGAACGTGCTCGCGCCGGCGTGGATCGCTTGGCCGCCATCGTGCGCGCCATGAGCGAAGCCAGCCGCATGGAGCGCGCCATCGCCGCCACCGAGGCCGAAGACTTCGATCTGCGCGCCCTCCTGGCTGACTGTGCCGAAGCGTATCGCGCACTGCTGGCGCCGCGCAGCCTGCAAACGATGCTTCCGGCGCATGCCGTGCCCATGCATGGCTCGCCCGAGCTGATCGTGCAGGCTTTGGACAAGTTGATCGACAACGCCAGAAGTTTTTGCCCGGCCGATGGCTGGGTGCTGATTGCATTGGCCCGGACCGAGCGCGGCACCGAGATCTCCGTGGCCAACGCCGGCCCGAGTCTGCCCTTGGGCATGCAGGATCGCCTGTTTGATTCATTGGTCAGCCTGCGGGCAGCCGGTCAACGCGGTGATGGCGCACCGCATCTGGGATTTGGCCTGCACGTGGTGCGCTTGGTGGCGCAGCGGCATGGCGGTTTTGCGCGTGCCGCCAACCTGGCTTCCGGCGACGGTGTCGAGTTCCGAATGGTGATGCGTGGCATGGATCTGGCCAGGCTTGATGCCTGATTCCGCCGCAGGCTGTAGCATGGTTGCCCCGTTTTGCTGACCTGACTCATGTTCGAACGCGCAACGCCCAAGCTTTCCAAGCACGCCGTACACACGCCGAGCGACGCCGTGGTGGCGGATACCGACGCCCTGTGCGCGCTGGCCATGACCGTCGCACGACAGGCCTATGCACCGTATTCGAAGCTTCAGGTCGGCGCCGCACTGCGCTCGAAAGCAGGCCACGTTTACAGCGGCTGCAATGTCGAAAACGCCGCCTATCCCTTGGGTGGTTGTGCCGAGCGCGGCGCCATCGCCATGGCGGTGCAGGCAGAAGGTGCGAGCTTTCGTCTGGCGGAGATTGCGGTGGCGGCGTTTGCCGAGGACGGTGCAGCGCTGCCGGTGTCGCCCTGTGGCGGTTGTCGACAGGCGCTGGTGGAGTTCGGGCCGGATGCGGCCGTGAGTTTTCGGCAACCCGATGGTGGCTGGGTTGCGGTCAGTGCCGATGCGCTACTGCCGTGGCGATTCGTGTTTCCCGAGAATTGATGCGTGGTGCCTGCGTTGGGGCGCAGGTTTTCGTGGTGGGACGTTTGTTCAAGATGATGATGGGCAGGATGAAGATGGGACGTGTGTTGTCAGTACTGTGGGTTGGTCTTTTTCTGATGGGCGTGGGCACTGTGGCGCACGCCCAGGCACCCGGCGAGCAGGAGCGGGCCGAGCGCGTTGGCCAACAGCTGTATCAGTTGGACCGTGCTTTGAACGCGGCGAACGTCGCCGGGCAGGATCTGCGCGCCTTCCGCCGCAGCGATGAAATCACCGGTTGGGTGTCAGGCCGGCGCGAAGGCGATACGTGGCTCACCTTCGTGGGCGAATCGAAGAAGCAAGGTCCAATCAGCTTGTTCCAGGTGGCGATCACGGCATCGGGTACGCCGGTCGGTGAGATGCAGCGCCTCGACGAGGAACCCTTGAGTGGTGATTTGCTGGTGCAGTACAACGCACGCAAATTGGCTGAAGCCTTGCCGCGGACCCAGTGCGCAACCCAGACCGACATCCTGCTGATTCCGGAGTCCACGCCGGCCGGATCGGTCTGGCAGGCCTATGTCTTGCCCCATTCGACCTTCAATGACGTGCTGATGCTGGGTGGGAGTTTGCGGGTGACGGTCGCGGCTGATGGCACGCGCGTCGACGCCAGCAAGGCGCTGGGTGGCGATGCCTGCACGGTCGTGCCGAACCCTGCCGATGCGCCATCCCTGCAAGTCAGCGACGGCAGCAGTGCAGGCCCGAACGAGGTGCATGTCTACCTCAGTTTGCGGGCTGGCAAGCCCTTGTACGTGATCGATGGCGCACGTCGTTGGTTGGTGCAGGATGGGCACATCCGCAGCCTGCCGAACGGTTGATCTTCCCGCTCAACGCAATTGACTGTCCTTGCTGCCGCGGCGGTTGTACAAAGCCGTGGTGTTGGCCTCGTCGAACTTCGCTTGGCAGCTGAGGCAGCGACGCACGCCCGGTAGCGCCTTGCGCCGTGCCGCCGGGATCGTTTCACCGCAGTCCTCGCACTCACGCAGGCTCGGGCCTTGTGGCAAGCGACTGCGTGCACGGCGCACCGCATCATCGACGGTGCTGTCGATCTGCTCCTGTACCGCGCCTTCTTTTGCCCATCCGGTAGCCATGGCGTGAATCTGGGGCCATTTGCTTTGTGGAACAAGTCCGCTCAGTAGACGTCGCGCCGATAGCGCCCGGTTTCGATCAGGGTCTGCACGGTTGCATCGCCCAGGTGTCGACACAGGCTGGCATCGACGGCGCCGGCCATGCCGTCCTGACTTCCGCACACACAGATCGTGGCGCCGGCTTGGACCCATTCGCGCAGGCGCTCGACGCGTGCATCGAGGCAGTGCTGCACGTAGGTGCGTTCGGGCGTATCGCGTGAAAAGGCAAGATCGAGGTGTGCCAATTGACCCTTGGCCAGCGCGGTTTCCAATTCGTCGCCGTAATAGAAATCGCAAGCCCGCTGGCGTTCACCGAATATCAGCCAGTTGCGCAGGCGTCCGCGTGCCACGCGCTCACGCAGCAGTGCACGCAAGCCCGCCAGGCCGGTGCCGTTGCCGATCAGGATCAATGGAGAGGCATCGGCCGGCGCACGGAAATTGGGGTTGGCGCGCAGGCGAAGTTCGACCGTGTCGCCCACGGCCACGTGCTGGGTCAGCCACGCCGCGCCGAGGCTGACGGTGTTGTCGGGTCGGCGACCTTGGCGTATCAACAATTCGATGCGCCCATCGGCGGGCAGGGAGGCAATGGAATAGTCACGGTGCCGCAGCGGCACCAAGGCGTGCGCAAGCGCTGACGCACTCTGGCCACGCGCTTGCTCGGGTGCGGGCAATTCACTTTTGGCCAGGCGCTGACGCAAGGTTTCCGTGCCGTCCGGCAGCGCGGCATCGCCATCGAGTTGGTTTGTCGCGAACCACGCATCCAGTGCCGACTCGGCGTGACGCGGCAGAATCTCGGCAATGTCGCCGGCCTGCCAGATCGGCAGCACGCCGCTGTCCGGTCGCAGTGTCAGGCGAAAGACCGGTTCGCCCAGACTGCCCGGATTGAGTTGCTGGCGCGCATCGAGCTTCCAGGCCTGAAAAGCCGGTGCGCCATCGATGGCCGGCAAGTTCGCGCCGGCCAGTTCCGCCATGCGCGCCTGCCAGGCCGCGAGTGCGGCGGGGTCGTTGTCATCCACGTCGATGCGTGCGAATTCGGCTGTCGCGCCCTGTTCGAGCAACCACGCATCGAGACGGCGACCAAAACCGCAGAAGGTGTCGTAGTAACTGTCGCCCAGCGCCAGCAGGCCGAAGCGCAGGCCAGTAAGTGCGGCGGGCGCGTCCAGCACGCGCCGTACGAAGCCGGCCACGGGGTAGGGTGGGTCGCCTTCATCCGTGGTGCTGCAGATGAACAGGGCTCGGCGCAAGGATTCGAGTTCTTCCCGGCTGGTTTCTTCCAGCGAACGCGCCTGCGCGGCTTGGCCGGCGCGGCTGAGTTGTTCGGCCGTTTGGCGGGCCAGTGTTTCGGCGGTGCCGGTTTGGCTGGCGAAAAACACCGGCAATTGGGTGTCGCCGCGTGGATCGGGTGGGGTGTCTGCGCTCTCAGGCACAGGCTTGTCGGAGGTCACGGGCAAGGTCGTCAGTTTCCACAAGGCCGCAAAAGCGGCGGTGCCCAGCAAAGCCAACAGGAGTCGGGTGGGCGTGCCGTTCCATTGCCAGGTGCCGTCGGTGAGGGTGGCGAACGCCATGGCGACGGCCAGCAAGGCGATCAACACCACGCGTTGGCTGTTGCGGGAGGGCGGGTTCGGGGTTTGGAGCACGGCGTTCATTGACTACGGTAAGACTCGAATTGTGGGGTGCTCAGGCGTTGGTAGCCATGCGGGGTGCGCAAGGTGAACACGGCAGCCAGCGCGTGTGCCTTGGCAAACACCATGCCGCGATCCGGTCCCAGTACGAGCAGGGCGGCGGCATAGGCGTCGGCGACCATCGCACGGCTGTCGATGACGGTGACAGCGGCCAGTGCGTGTTGAATGGGTGCGCCGGTGCGTGGATCAAGGGTGTGAGAATACCGTCGGCCCTCGTGAATGAAGCCGACGCGGTAGTCACCGGAGGTACCTACGGCATTGTCGCGCAAGGCGATGATGGTATCGAGGTTGGCCGCGGCCCGGCCATCCGGGGATTCCACCGCGACCCGCCATGGCGCTCCATCGGCCTTGTCACCACGGGCACGCATCTCGCCGCCAAGTTCGACCAGATAGCTTTCGATGCCTTCATCGTCCAGAAGCTGCGCGATGGCGTCCACGGCGTAACCGGGGCCAAGCGCATTGATGTCCAGCGCGATGCCGCCGGATTGGAGCACACGATGTCGCGTGGCATCCCGTTGCAAGGCCCGCCAATCCACCCGCTCTTTTGCAGACGCGATTTCGTCGGCGCCAGGCGGCGCGTGGCGCAGTTTGCCATCCGGTCCGAAACCCCACAGCGCGACCAATGGCGCGATGGTGGGGTCGAAAGCGCCATCGGTGGCGCGGGCCAGATCCAGTGCGTGCTCAAGGACGCGCCATAGATCCGGCGGAAGATCGATCCACTCCCCCGCCTTGGCAAGGTTGAATCGACTGAGCGCCGAGTCCTCGACCCAAGCACTCATCTGCTGGTTCAAATCCGCCAGACGTGCCGTGATATCGGCGTGTAGCGCCTCGCGTTGTGTAGCCGGCGCAAAGGCGCTGACGTGCCAGGTGGTGCCCATGGCGCGACCTTCAAGCTGCAAGGCCTCCGGCGTGGCACGGCAGCCGGCCAGTGAAAGGCACAGGGCCACCAGCATGCCGGCCGCGAACACCCAGCTGCGGGCGTGGATCATGTCGCACGCCTGCAGCGACGGTGTTCGCAGCGCAGGGCGCTCACTGTGGCAACACTTCCAGCGTGGCCGTGTAGGAAGCGCGACGGCTGGTGGCCGGAGCCTTGGCCTTGTCGTCCTTGATGCTGGCGTTGAGCCAGTACATGCCGGCAGCAGGCCAGGTCACGCTGAACTTGCCTTCGGCATCGGTCGTGGTCTGGATCGCACCCGGATCGTTGCGATAGCGCGAGCCACCGGGCAGCACTTCGACCTTGGCTTGCGCCGCCGGCTGGCCGTCGATGAGCAGTTGGAAGCTGGCCTTTTCGCCAGCAAACAGATCATTGGGGTGGGTAACCGGAACCAGCTCCAGGCCGACCTTGGTCGGTGCCAAGGCACCCGTGCTGGGCGCGCCGTTGGTGACGAAGGTTTCCACCCGATTGCTGGCCTGGGTGACTTGCAACTTGGCCGCATCCTTGGGCACTTCCTTGGCGAAGGTTTCGGCATTACCGCGCCAGCGCTTGGGCTGGCCGTTTTCTTCCCAGCTGGCGAACAGGCCGCCACCGGCATTGGCAATGCGGTAGGTGCCGGCTTGCTTGAGTTCCACATCGAACACGCTGCGCCACTTGCCGGTGTGCGGGTTCTGTACCGGCACCGAACTGCCATCGGGCGCGGTGATGGTGATGGCATCCAGTGGCATCGGGAAGTGATCGGGATAGAACAGGCTGTTGGAGATGGCGGCGTCCACGCCGATCCACGGCGTTTCACCCGAAACCACGGTAGCGGAGGGCACCATCCAGGCCTTGTGGGCGTGGGCGGCCAGGGGCAGAGCGAGCGCGGCGGCAAGGATGGCGGGCATCCAGAAAGTCGAACGATGAGTCATGGCAGGGTTCCTTGTGTGGCTGTCAGGGTTGGATTTGGAGGGTGATGTGGCCCAGCTCGCTGTGGCCTTGGGCATCAGACTGGCTGGCTTGGCTCGGTGGCCAGGTGAACGGCAGTTTGAGCAGTTCGCGGCCACCGACTTCGCGAACCGCCTCGACCACCAGCTGGTAGTTGCCGTGTGCCAGTTCTTTCAGCGCGCCTTCGCGGTCGTCCCACTGCAGGCGCTGGACACCGACCGGCCGCGTCGCGCCGGTTACGCCATCGACCGGCAAGCTCAGACTGCGCCCACTGCGACGCCACCACTGACGCAGGTCGGGCAACCACTTGGTGCCGCTCTCGCCCTTGTCGTTGGCTTTGTCGAGCTGATACCAGACCGCGAGGTTCGCCGCCACGCTGGCGTCTTCGCGTTCGATCCAGATGGCCACATACGGGCGGTGGTATTCGGCCACCTTCAATTGCGGGATTTCCACATCGAGGGAAAGCTGCGCGGCGTGTGTGGCCGGTATCAGGTTAAGCAGCAGGGCGGAAAGGAGCAGTCGCTTCATGCGGGGGTCTCGTTCAATGGGTCAGGAGCAAGAGGATCAACAAAGGCAACAAGGCACCGACGCCGACCATCGGCCAGGTCAAGCGACGGTGGCGGGCGTGGAGATAGAGCAACCACAAGCCGGTAATGGAAAACACCAGACAGGCCAAGGCAAACACGTCGATGAACCAACGCCAGGCCGGGCCGGTGTTGCGGCCTTTGTGCAGGTCGTTGAGATAGGCGATCCAACCGCGATCGGTGTGCTCGTACTCCACGTGTCCCGTGCCCAGGTCGATGGCCAGCCAGCCGTCGCCGCCCGGCTCGGGCAGAGAGAGATAGATTTCGTCGGCCGACCACTCCGCTTCGCGTGATCCCACACGCAGCGACCAGGTGTCGGCGAAAAACGCGCGTGCAGCGGGCGGCAGAGCCGCGCGGTCGCCCATCTGCGCCACGTCTGCCTTGAGTTGCTCCAGCACCCGTGTCGGCAGGGTAGCCGTGAGGTTGCGGGTATCGGGCGTGGCCGAAATCTGGCTGGCGTGGTTGAGGGTGAAGCCGGTCACGGTGAACAACAGCAAGCCGACCAGACACAGTGCCGAACTGATCCAGTGCCACAGGTGCACGGTGCGCAACCAGAGGGCGCGTTCGGACGGTGCGGAGGGTGGCATGGCGGTAGATGGCCCTGAAGGCATGACGATATTGCACTGCGGCAGATTGTAAATGATAACCGTTCTTGATTAACATGATCGCTTGTTGCGAGCCAATCGCGTTTGTCAAAGCCCGTTCGGTTCAACGGTGCAGCCTCGCAGCTCAACTTCCTTCCCTGACCAGATCTCGTCTCCCCATGTCCTACATCAAGAGTCGCAAACACCCGTGCCTGCTTCATGGCACCTCCGCCTTCGCCCTACTCACCACGCTGGCTCTGAGCGTGCCTCCCGCACAAGCAGGCGCGGTCGATGATGCCGCCTGGCGCAAACCCAAGAAGAACGCGGTGGAGCTGGACGAAGTCAAGGTGGAAGCACACGGTGTGTACCCGGCAGCGGAATTGTCCTCGCCGAAGTTCACCCAGCCGATCCAGGATACACCGCAAACCATCCAGGTGATCGACCGCGCCCTGTTCACCCAACAAGGCGCCACCACCTTGACCGAAGCCCTGCGCAACAGTGCCGGCGTGGGCACCTTCTATGCTGGTGAGAACGGCAGCACCAGCACCGGCGACGCCGTGTCCATGCGCGGTTTTGACAGTTCCGGCAGTCTGTTCGTCGATGGCGTGCGCGATCTGGGTTCGATCGCGCGCGATGTGTTCAACATCGAACAGATCGAAGTGGTCAAAGGCCCGGCGGGCACCGACAACGGCCGCACCGCGCCGACCGGCGCCATCAATCTGGTCAGCAAGCAGGCGCAGTTGCGCGAGGCCACGTCAGCCAGCCTGGCATTCGGGGCAGATGGACAGCGACGCGCCAGCGTCGATCTCAATCAGCCGCTGGGTGAGGCATCGGCGTTGCGCATCAATGCCATGTGGCAGGACAGCGATGTTGCCGGACGGGATCGGGTCAACAACAGTCGCCGGGGCATCGCGCCATCACTGGTTTGGGGCATCGGCGGTGATACCCAGGTGGTGCTGAACCTGCTGGCTGTGCGGCAGGACAATATCCCGGATGGCTTTGTGCCCACCCTCGGCATGCCAGGCTGGACACCACAGGCCGGGCAGGAAGCACTCGTGGGCCAGCCGGTGGATTCGAGCAATTTTTACGGCAGTCGCCTCGATCACGACGGAGTGCGCGCCGACATGGCCACACTCAAGCTCGAACATGTTTTCAGCGATGCACTGATTTTGAGCAACACCCTGCGCTGGGGTGCGACGCGGCAGGATTACCTCCTGACCTCGTTCATGTCCACCGGCGCCAACGTCGTGTTGGCACCGGGTGCCGATCCGAACGATCTGTCGGACTACAGCCTGAAACGCACCATTCCCACATTGAAGGACCAGCGCAATGGCATCTGGACCGATCAGATCAACCTTCGCGCCGAGTTTGCGACCGGCCAAGTCCTGCACACCCTCAGCACCGGCCTGGAGCTGACGGGCGAAAAACAGGATTCCGACAACTTCACCGTCCACGGCAGTTTGCCAGCGGTGAATCTCTACGCGCCGGACTGGAACGCCGTGGGCGACCTGTCCTGGAGCAAGAACGGCAGCGTTCGCAATGGCTGGACCGACACCACCTCGGTCTATGTCTTCGACAGTCTCGAACTGAGCGAACGCTGGCTTGCCACGGCCGGCCTGCGCCTGGATCAGTACACCACCGCCTACTACAGCTCGGCGGTTTGCAATCGTGAAGGCAGTTCGGGTTCGGGACGCGGCGTGGTGTTGTGTGGCGATGCGCCGGTGGGCAGCATCGTGGATACGGCCGATCTTCGTACCGAGGGCAGTTTGTTCAATTGGAAGCTCGGCGTGGTTTACAAGCCCACGCCGAACCTGAGTCTGTATGCCAATGGCGCGCTGTCACAGCAGCCTCCGGGCGGAAGCAACTTCCAGCTCAGCGACTCGAACCGAAGCGCCGACAACCCCAACCTCGACCCACAGAAGGCCGAAACCGTCGAGTTGGGAGGCAAGTGGACCCTGATCGACGAACACCTTCTGCTGGCGGCGGCGGTGTATCGCACCTCGGTCGAGAACGAGATCAACACCCAGGTGCTCGATGACGCCGGCAATCCCACCCAGACGGGCGCCAAGGAAGTTCAGGGTTACGAACTCTCGGCGCAGGGCAGCATCAACGACAACTGGACGGTGTCGGCGGGCTTCAGTCATCAGGAGGCCGAGGTCACCGAGGGAGCGCCCGTGGCAAACGATGGCAGTGCCAACTTGACCTATACGCCCGGTGACAGCTTCACCGCATGGACCAGTTACCGCTGGCCGACGGGCTTCATCTTGGGTGGTGGTGCGCGTTACATGGATGGCCTGCATCGTGGCCGCGATGGTGCCGTGGGAACGCCCGAGAAAACCGAGGCCTATACGGTGTTCGATGCCGTGCTCAGCTACGACGTGAACGAACACCTGAGCTTGCGCCTGAACGCCTACAACCTCACCGACGAGCACTACGTGGCCGCCATCAACAAGAGTGGCTATCGCTATCTGCCCGGTGTGGCACGCACGCTGCAAGTCAGCGCCGACATCCAGTTCTGATCACGCAGGTCACGCCATGCTCTTGCATATCCCCAACGTGCTCACGGGCGAGGAACTCGCCTACATTCGCAGCAAGCTGGCTGTGGCGCCTTGGGTCGATGGTCGCCAGACCGTCGGCAGCCTAGGCGCCCAAGTCAAACGCAACGAGCAGATCGAGGATGCCTCGCCTTTGAAAGAAGAACTGGGCCAGATCGTGCAGGCCGCGTTGGCGCGCAACCCTCTGTACTTCGCCGCGGCCTTGCCGCGCACCAGCCTGCCGCCGCGCTTCAATCGCTATCGCGATGGCGGCGAGTATGGGTTTCATGTCGATGGATCGGTGCTGCGCAGGGGCGAGGTGCAACTGCGCTCGGATGTGTCCTGCACGGTGTTTCTGTGCGAGCCCGATGAGTACGAGGGCGGCGAGCTGGTGGTGGCCGACACATACGGCGAGCACGAGGTCAAGCTGCCGGCAGGCGATGCGATCGTGTATCCGTCGAGCAGCCTGCATCGGGTCGCGCCGGTGACGCACGGCGCCCGACTGGCCGCCTTCTTTTGGGTGCAGAGCCTCGTGCGGGATGAGTCGCAACGGCGCCTCTTGTTCCAGATGGATGCCGCCATCCAGGCGCTGCGCGCCGAGAACGCCAACCCGCAGGCCGTGCTGCAACTGGCCAACAGCTATCACAACCTGTTGCGGCGCTGGGCCGAGGTCTGATCTGGATCGGCTGCACCGTGCCGGGTGCGCGGGTTTCTTGATCTTTGTCAAATAAACAATAACGATTCGCATTAGCATTGTGCACTGCAATGCAACCCATTCCCTTTTGCCATTCAGGCCCCCATGACACGCCAACCGAACGTGCCACTACCTTTCCTTCGTCCCCTTGCCATCGCCCTGACACTCGCCTTGGGCGCAGCGCCGTTCGCCTACGCTGAAAGTGGCGCGGCCAGTCCCGAAGCCACGACGCTGTCGAAAGTGGTGGTGACCGCCGCCGGCTTCGAACAGAAGATCACCGATGCGCCTGCCAGCATCAGCGTCATCACCCGTGAAG
Source organism: Chiayiivirga sp. (assembly GCA_035703435.1). Classification (GTDB taxonomy): domain Bacteria; phylum Pseudomonadota; class Gammaproteobacteria; order Xanthomonadales; family Xanthomonadaceae; genus Denitratimonas. The sequence continues at coordinate 30,743 of DASSYF010000066.1, forward strand.
ACCTTGAAAAACGTCCGTATCTCACCTTGATCGATGCGGTGCGCGACCTGGAAGGCGTGGACGTGGGCGAAACCTCGGACAAGACCGGCCAGAAGACCATCAGCCTGCGCGGCATGGGTTCGGACTACACCCTGATCCTGATCGACGGGCGCCGCCAGAACAATCATGGCGACATCTACCCCAACAACTTCGGCGGCAACCAGTTCAATCACATTCCGCCATTGGACATGATCGAACGCATCGAGGTGATTCGCGGCCCCGCGTCGACGCTCTATGGCGCCGATGCGCTGGGCGGGGTGATCAACATCATCACCCGCAAGGTCAGCGAGCGCTGGACCGGCTCGGCCACCTTCGGCCACAACATCCAGCAGAACTCGGCCTTCGGCAGCGACAGCAGCGTGGATTTTGCCCTGATGGGGCCGCTGGCCAGCGATGTGGTGGGCTTGTCGGTGCGGGGGTCGTGGTACCAGCGCGATGCCTCCACCCCCGATTACGACGTCGTTGTGGCGCCCGATGGCACCGAGTTCGAGCGTGCGCTGGGTTTCGGTAGTGGCGGCAAGACCGTGGACAACACGAACAAGACCGCCGGAGCCAGCCTGAGCTTCAAACCCAGTGATCGCCAAAGCTTGGTGCTCGATTACGACATCTCGCGACAGGCGTACGACAACACGCCCTACGTCAACAATCTCGGCACCGAAACCTATCCACTGGGCACGGTCGATGGTCTGGGCGGCCTGTGGCGCTCGGCGCCGCGCGTGGGCTATGGCGCAGATCAAGCCTTCACCCGTGATCAGTGGGCTGTCACGCACGAGGGCGACTGGTCGTTCGGACGCAGCTTCGTCTCGCTTTCGCATGTGGAAACGGCCAACAACGGTCGCACCTTGCCCTTCACCGTGGCCGAGCGGGTGCTGCACAAGGCGATATTCAACGGCACCGGAAACTACGCCGGCATGAGCGTGGACGATCGCAAGCTGATCATGGCCGAGACCTTCCTGCCGCGACCCAAGCGCACCATGGAAAGTCGACAATACGTACTCGACGCCAAGCTCGACCTGCCGATTGAAGGTGGCATGGGCTATCACCACGCCGTGATCGGCGTCCAAGCCATCGATGGCGAACTGGAGGACGGCGTGTTCGGCATGGAAGGCGGCGGTGATGGCCATGGCACGGTGCAACCGCACCGCATGTGGTCGGTGTTTGCCGAGGACAACTGGAGCCCGACCGATCGCTTCACCTTGACCGCGGGTCTGCGCCACGACGAGCACAACCTGTTTGGTGGACATCTGAGCCCGCGTCTCTACGGAAACTACACCTTGAGCGGTGGCTGGACCGTGAAAGGTGGCATTTCCACCGGATACAAGACGCCCAAGACCACCGACCTGTACGACGGCATCACCGGCTTTGGCGGCCAGGGAACGATCCCCTGGGCCGGCAATCCCGAACTGGAACCGGAGACCAGTCGCAACAGTGAGCTGGCCCTGTACTGGACCTCGGACGATGAAGCCCACACCTTCAATGCCACCGTGTTCCGCAACGACTTCCGCGACAAGATCGAACGCGCCGAAACCAGCCAAAGTTGTACCGAAACCGGCGGCGTCCGTCCTTGTGTGAATATCGGCGAATACTGGGCGGTGCTGGGCGTGGGCTTCGTCAGCCAACTGGTGAACGTCGACCGCGCGCGGATCCAGGGCGTGGAACTGGCCGGGCGCTACAGCCTCAGCGATTCCTGGGCGCTGCGCGCCAACTACACCTTGACCGACAGCGAGCGTCTGTCGGGTGCCGACATCGGCCTGCCCTTGACCCAAACCGCCAAGCACATGGCCAATGCCTTCCTCGAATGGTCGATCAACGATCGCTGGGGCGCACAACTGATCACCGAGGGCCACAGCCGACGCTATCGCGGCAAGGACGCGGCTGGCGATCCGCTGTACTACAAGCGCTACGCCGTGCTGCATCTGGCTGCTCAGTACGAAGTCAATGAGGCGGTACGCATCGCCGCCCGCATCAACAACCTGCTCGACCAGGACTTCACCAGTTTTGCCACTACCTTCGTGCACAACCCCGATGGCAACTACACCCCGAGCTACATCGATGACTACAACAACAAGGACAAGGCCAGAAATCTCTGGCTGAGTCTCAACGTGGCGTTCTGATCAGTCCTGATACTGACCCAGCGCCAGTTGCAGTTGGATGCGTGCTTCGCTGCGCAGACTCACCGGCTCGATGATCTGCGCATCGGCCCCGTAGCGAAGCACGTCCATCAAGAGCTCGCGCGAGTTGCTGTAAGGCAGGCGCAGCTCGAAGCTGCCATCAGGCAGGACGTGGCCTTGTTGTTGCGAATGCCAACGTTCTTCCGACGCCCAGCGTGCGGCTTGAGGTGAAAACCGGATCACCGCCCACGCCTTGGGCGCCCCGGAAAAAATGCCGTAGCTCGATGCCAAATGCTGGTCGAGCTCGACTTCGGCGATGGCGCTGCAGGGTTCCGGCAGGACACGCGGCTGACTGATTCGATCCAGTGAGAAGCTGCGCAGGCCCTCGCGGTCATGGTCCCAGGCGTCCAGATACCAGTTGTTGCGGTAGTGTGTCAGGCGCTGTGGTGATGCCGTGCGTTGGCTGTGGCTGTCGGTGGACCGGGCACGATAGGAAAAGCCCAGTCGTTGGCGCTGCAACACCGCGCTGGCCACGCGTCGAAACGTTGATTGATCCACCACGCGGGTGCCGCTGGTGATGACGCGAACGCGGTCCATGGGCCAGTGGCGGCCATCGGCATGTTCGGACAGGATCGTGTGGATGCGCGCACGCACCGGCTCCAAGGCCTCGGCGAGGAAATCACCGGGGCCCGACTTTGCCAACAATTGCTGGGTCGCCAGAAGCGCATGGAGTTCATCCGGACTCAGCCAAAGGCCCGGCAACTCGAAACGTCCGGCATGCTCGTCGTCGGCGTATCGAACGCCGGCCGGGCTATCGCAAAATTCCAGCGGTGCGCCCAAGCAATCACGCAGAAATGCGGCATCGCGATAGACCGTCGCGCGTGAGCACTCCAGTTCGTTGATCAGCCGTTCCAACGGAACTGGATAACGTGCGGTGCTCAGGATCCGATGCAGCAGGTTGATGCGTTCGGTGTGGTTCATGGGCGCTCCGCAGGCTCCTGTGGTTCGGCTCGGCGGCGGGCCAACATCGCCGCTGCGACGATGCCGGCTTCATACAACAGGCACATGGGGATGGCCAGCATCAACTGCGAGATCACGTCGGGAGGCGTGATGACCGCTGCCACGATAAAGGCGCCCACCACCACATACCCGCGTGCTTCGCGCAATTGCGCCACATCGACCCAACCCAGCAGGACCAGGATCACCACGGCAACCGGCACTTCGAAACTGAAGCCGAATGCAAGGAACAGCACCAATACGAAATCAAGGTAGCGGCTGATGTCGGTCATCACCGACACCCCTTCCGGCGCCACGCTGGTGAGGAAGGCGAACACCGCCGGCAGCACCAGAAAATAGGCGAAGGCACATCCGGCATAGAACAGCAGCACGGCCGAGGCCAGAAGTGGTTTGGCCAGACGTTGCTCGTGCCGATACAGACCGGGCGCGACAAAGGCCCAGAGCTGATACAGCACCACCGGCATGGCCACCACCATGGCCACGAAGAAGGTCAGCTTGATCGGGGTGAGGAAGGGGCTGGCGACATCGATCGCCACCATCGTGGCCGCTTCCGGCAGGTGTCCGCGCGAGGGCGCCGCAATGAAGGCATAGATGCGATTGGCAAACGGCACCAAACCCAGGAACACCACCATCACCGCCACCACGGCGCGCAACAGACGTGAGCGCAGTTCGACCAAATGGCCGATCAGGCTTTGTTCCTTGTCGCCTTCGACCGAACCCATGGTGTCAGGTACGGGGCGCGGGGTCATGATCGGGCTCGCGGCCGAGGTCGGTTGTTGCGACTTCACTCGCTGAGTTGGCCGTGTCCGGATCAGTCCTGGGCTTGTCCGATCCATTGAGGCTCGCGCTGGCCGCACGCTCGGCCTCGTGCAGCGTGCGTCGGATTTCACCCACGCCCAGCTCCTCGCGGGTGTCCTTGAGTGCCCGTTTCAGGTCCTCGGCTGCCAGTTCGCGTTCGATGTCACTGCGGATGGTGTGCCAAGTCGCACGGGCCTTGCGTACGTACAGGCCCGCCATGCGTGCCGCGCGCGGCAGTCGCTCCGGACCCAGCACCAGCAGCGCGACCAAGGCGATGACCGCCAGCTCGGCTAGACCGACATCAAACATGCTCGGCGCCCGGGATCAGGCGTCCTTGTCCGCGCCCGCCTTGGCCTTGGCCTTGGCGTCCTCGCTGGCATTACCGTCCTTGCCCAGCTTCTGGGGATCGTCCTCTTCCTGCAGGCCCTTGCGGAAGCTGCGGATGGCACTACCCAAGTCCGAGCCGGCATTGCGTAGCTTCTTGGTGCCAAACAACAGCACCACGACCACAAGCACGATCAACCAGTGCCAAATACTGAAACCGCCCATGCGATGGGTCTCACGTGTCAATCAAGATGGCGAGCATAGCGCAGGCTGCCGACCGGCGGCATGTGCAGGTCGGCAGGGTTGCAGCTTATTCAGCACCGTACTCTTCCAGTCGATCACGGAAGTCCACCACCGCGGCCGGGGTTTGGCGGGTGCGACCCTCGAACGCGGCGCGTGCCGTGGTGTTGGGGCCGAAAGCGCGGGCATTGGCGCGGTCATCAATGGACAACACTGCGCCACCCAGCGCCACGCCGGCAAACAGGCCACGCGAACGCGAGTAGGAGTAGATTTCCGCCTTGAGGCCACCGTCGGTCGAAGCCTGCGCATAGCGCCCGACCGGACCGGCCGCGACGCCGGCATCGGCGCCGAGCGTGAACTTGCCATTGACGATCGAATCCACGCCGCGCTCCGAGCGGAACACCAGCACAACGTCGGTGGACTGGACGCCGGCCTGGAAGCCGACGCTGCCGCCGGTGAGCTTCATGAAGCTGGGCGTGCTCCAGGTGCCATCGGGCAACTTGATCGAAATCACGCCCTTGCCGTGGCGACCACCGACCACCAGGCTGGCCTTCACCACGTCCGGAATCACCGCAATCGCATAGGCGTCGTGGATCAGCTTGCGTGGAATGGCGCGCTCAGGCATGCGCATGATTTCATCCAGCACCTGCGTGGCACGCGTCAGACGTTGGTTTTCGTCTTGGGTCGCGGCGTGGGCGCTGTTTGCCAGCATCGACAGGCCAAGGACCAGCAGCACAGAGATCAGAAAACGCGGCATCGCAGACTCCCGGATTCGTGATGAATCGAGAGTATGGTGGCAGAGCGATGAACCTTGGTTCAGCGTGTTGGACGCGGGCGCAAGCGTCGTGCCCCGCTCAAGCCTGCAACCAGCCCAAGCACGAGGAGCGCCGGGATGCCCGGCCCTGGAACCATCGCCGGATCGCCACTTCCGGCAGGCCCATTGCCCGAGCACGCGCCCGCGGGACCGATCGCCAATGCACGCGCAGACAGGTTGTCGATGATGCCGTTGATCGATCCGATGACCGTCGCCTGGCCGGTTTCGGGGTTGATTCGTGCCAATCGCGAGGGGCGGTTGATGTCCGGCGGCTGGGAGTCCAAGGTGGCCCAGAGCTGGCCGTTGGCATCGAAATCCATGCCGACGCTGCTCAGGATGTCCGGCACGCCTAGGCTCCCCACGCGTGTGGCGGCTGCGGTGGTCGGATCGAGTCGATACAGCGCTTGCTGATTGGGATCGTCGAAGCCGCGGGTGACACCGATGGCGAACAACTGATTCCCGCGTGCGCTGACGTCGCTCAGTGGCAAGCCGGTATTGCCGACTTCGCGCGTGGTTGCCGAACTGGGGTTGATTTCCCAGAACCGGCCGGTGGTGTCCGACGAGGCCCAGAGCTTGCCATCACAGGTGAAAGCCAAGCCGTAATCGAGCTGGCCATTGGGGCCTTGCTGTTCGAGTGCGGACAGGTGGCCGACCAGCGTCCCTGCACCGGTCGAGGTATCGATGCGGATCAGGAAGTCGGTCGAACTCGAGCCCAGGCCGACCGTTCCATCGGCAATGCCGTAGAGCACGCCGTTGGGACCAAAGGCGATGGCTTCGACATCGTTGAAACCAATGCCTGTGCCAATCGGCTCGGCGTGAGCCGTGTCGAGGTCGAGTTTGTAGAGCTGATTGAATGCCGACACATACGCCGTCTGCGGCGCAGCCAGTGCCGTCAACGGCACCAACATGAGCCACAGCAGCCATGGTCGACGAAACAGCGTGGGACGCATTGGAGCCGTCCTTTTTTGTTGTGTATGCGGGCGATTGTCACTGCGCCTCTGTTTGTGAAGCGTGGGCGCTGTGATTGAGCATAGCATTTTTCCCGATGTTCAACGCTGTGGCGGGAACCAGCTAGGATGGCTGTTTCGTCGTCATGCGCGCAATTCATGCTTCCGCCAGCTTCTGATTCCTCGACAACCCCGCTCGAACGCGCCGTCCTGTTGGTCAATCTTGGAACACCAAAAGCGCCGAACGCGTCGTCATTACGTCGTTATCTTCGTGAATTTCTCTCGGATCGTCGCGTAGTGGAACTTCCCCGCGCGATCTGGTATCCGGTGCTTTACGGCATCATCCTGCCGCTGCGCGCACCGCGATCGGCCGCGGCCTACCGAGAAATATGGACGGAACGTGGCTCGCCCTTGCGGGTGTTCAGCGAGGATCTGGCGCAGGGTTTGCGCGCGCATCTGCAGGGGCGCGCCGAGGTGATGCTGGCGATGCGCTACGGTGAACCCTCGGTGGCGCAGCAGCTTCGCGCCTTGCAGGGACGCGGCGTCAAGGAACTGGTGGTGCTGCCGCTTTACCCTCAATACTCGGGCACGACCACCGCTTCGGTGTTCGATGCCGTCTGCGCGGAGTTGGGGACTTGGCGACGTTGGCCCAAGCTCACCTTGATCGACTCGTATCATCGGGAACGGGCTTGGATCGAGGCTATTGCCGAAAAAATACGCGAACATCGGCAAAATGCCCCTGAACCTGCACACCTTCTGTTTTCGTTCCATGGCATCCCACAAGACTGCGTGACGCAGGGCGATCCTTATGCCGATCAATGCCGCGCCAGCGCCGAGGCGATCGCGGCGCACTTGGGTCTGGCGAAGGTCGATTGGAGCCTGAGCTTCCAGTCGCGACTGGGCAAGGCGCAATGGCTGGAACCCTATACCGATCGAACCGTGCGTGAGCTGGCCAAACGCGGGGTGCGCAATCTGGATGTGGTGTGTCCCGGATTTGCGGTGGATTGTCTGGAAACACTCGAAGAAATCGCGATCCAGAACGCCGGTTTTTTCAAGACCGCCGGTGGGCAGGCCTTGCGCTACATTCCGGCGCTCAACGCCGATTCGGCCCACGTTCGTGCGCTTGCGCGCATTGTCGAACTGCAGCTGGATTCTTGATCAGCCCAGCAGGCGACGCAGCTCGACTTTGATCGCGCCGCCCTCGTCACGCAACCACGCGCGCTGCGCGCGCCAGTCGGGAAAACGCTGCTCGACGGCGGCCCAGAAGGCGGGCGAATGATTGCCATGCAGCAGGTGACACAGTTCGTGCACCACGACGTATTCGAAGGCCGGTGGCGGCGCCAGGATCAACGCCAGATCCAGCGACATGGCGCCCGAATGGCTGAGTGAGCCCCACAACGAGGACAGCACGCGAAATCGCCAACTGCGCGGCGCGCGCGGTAGCGTCGGCAGATAACGTGGCAACCAGCGGCCTACATCTGCGCGTGCCTGACTGAGCAGAAATTCCTGCAGGGCGCGTGTCACCGCCGCTGGGGTTGCGGCAGCTGGCAATGCGATCACCAGCTGATCGTGCTCCTTCGCAACGTGCAGCCAGGCCGCATCGCGCCAATCCAGTCGCAGCGTTTCACCCCGCAACATCACATTGCCGGCGACGCCGGGCCGTGGACTTTGGCTTGACGTGTTGGCCTTGGGGTCTTCGGTGAGATGGTCGTGCAACCAAGCCAGGTGCCGCCGCAGGAAGACCTGGGCATCGTTGTGGCTGGCACCGGGCGGAATCGTCAGGCGTGGGCCATGCGCCGTCAGCGACAGGCGCAGGTGACGGGCACGCGGATCGTGGACCTCAAGCAACTCGACCTCGCGCCCGTCGGGCAAGCGCAATGGCACCCGCTCACGCGCTTGCTTTGACCGGCGGGGCATCCGCTCACGCGTCGGCAGAGCTGAGGGAGAGTTCGGCTTCGAGGCGCTCCAGCAGCAGGCGCAGTTCGCCGCTCATCAAGGCGAACGTGGCGTCGAGTTCGGCCTCGCGCGAGGCGTTGTCGTCGCTTTCCAGCGCTTCGGTCACCGTTTCGAGAAACTTGAGTTTGCGGATCACCAGGTCTTCACCCAACACGAACGACAGGCGTTCGGCAAAGACCAAGCCAAGCTGGAAACATTGCTTGCCGACCTTGAGGTGCTCGCGCACTTCGCCGCTGTCCAATTCCTGTCGGCGGCATTTGACGATGGCGCCCGCGTCGACCGGATCGCGCAGTTCACACTCGTCGCCCAACTCAAAACCTTCAGGCAAAGCTTCGCCCGCGAGCCAGCCGGTCATCAACGCGCGCGTGCTGGATTCGGCGTTGACCGGCAGGGCGGGGAAGGAACCCAAGGCTTCGCGGATGGCCGACACCACCGCTTCGGCGTTCTTGCGGCTGCTGCTGTCCACCACCAGCCAGTGCGCGCTCAGATCAAGATAGGCGGGAACGCGCCCCGGGCGTGAAAACGCGCGCGGCAGAAGATCGGTGAGGACTTCGTCCTTGATGCGCTTGCGTTCGCGCGAGCCGGGATTGCGGCCTTCCTCCTCGCGAATGCGATCGAGTTTGGCCGACAGCGCCTCGTTGACCACCGCGGCCGGCAGGATCTTGGCGTCTGTGCCCAAGTGCAACAGCACGCAATCGCCGACGTGATGGCACAGGGCATCATGGCCTCGACCGAAGGGAGAAACAAAGCCTTGGCTGGACAACTCCAGCGCGCCGACCGGCTTGAGCGGATGGCTGGCGAGCTTGTCATTCAGATCGTTCCACGCGTCTTGCAGGGAACATGGAAAGCGAAACAGGGTGAGATTTCGGAAGAGCATGGGATTCGGGGTTCGGGGTTCGGGATCGGAGGTTCGGGTGTCGCGTGAGCGAAAGCGATGCTCAATTCATCAAGATATCAAGGCCGTCATCGGCCTGAATCTCGATGTGCTGTTGTTTGAGTGGCGCGATGTCCAGTGCCGTGGTCGGTTCGCCTGCAAGCCATGCATGGCTGTCTGGCAGGTCCGCATCGCCGCGTTTGCCGAGGGAATGGAAGTCGAACAGGTCGCGGTCAGCCAATTGCGAGGGGCGCACGTTGCCGAGGGCGCGGACAATCTGATCCACGCGGCCGGGGGCGCTGCGTTCCCAGTCGGCCAGCAGACGGCCCACTTGCTTGCGTTGCAGGTTCTCCTGCGAGCCGCACAGGTTGCAGGGAATGATCGGAAACTCGCGCAACTGAGCATAGCGCGCGATGTCGGTTTCCTTGCAATAGGCCAGCGGCCGGATCACTACATGCTTGCCGTCGTCGCTGAGCAATTTGGGTGGCATGGTGGCGAGTTTGGCGTGGAAGAACAGGTTCATCAGGAAGGTGGCAGCGATGTCGTCACGGTGGTGGCCCAGCGCAATCTTGGTGAAACCTTGGAGCGTCGCGTGGGTGTAGAGCGCGCCACGCCGCAGACGTGAGCACAGCGAGCACAGGGTCTTGCCTTCCGGCACCACGCGCTTGACTACCGAGTAGGTGTCCTGTTCCAAAATGGTGAAGTTCACGCCCAGCGAAGTCAGATACTCCGGCAGTACGTGTTCGGGAAAGTCGGGCTGCTTCTGATCCAGATTCACCGCCACCAGCTCGAACCGCACGGGTGCCTTGGCCTGCAGCTGCAACAGCAGGTCCAGCATCGTGTAACTGTCCTTGCCGCCAGACAGGCACACCATGATCTTGTCGCCGTCTTCGATCATGCCGAAATCGGCAATGGCTTGGCCAACCTGTCGGCGCAGGCGCTTGGTGAGTTTGTTGTGCTCCAGTTCCTGTTTGCGGGCGGCGGCAGTCATGGGTATGGGCCTGAGGGTGGGTCCCGTGGCGCGCTGCGGCGGCGGGCGGGAACTTTCCATTGTAGCGGTGCTTTGCCGCCACGCGGCTTGGGCCGTAAGCTAGCTGCTCGACCCGCCATCTTCCATGCCATGTCCGAGACCGCCGACATCGTCCAGCAGATCGCCGCCTTGCGCGGCGAACACCGTGAACTGGACGCGGCCTTGGAGAAGGCCATCGACAGTCCGTGGTTGGATCAAGTCCTGGTGACGCGCATCAAGCGCCGCAAGTTGCGCATCAAGGACATGATCGCCTACCTGGAAAACAAGCTGATTCCTGATCTGGATGCCTGAAGCATGTCGTCGGCGTGCGGCAGTCGAGTCCGTCAGGGGCGATTTCCGTTCGGACTGCAAACGGGCCGCGTACAGCGGCCCGCTGTTTCTGGTACGTACCCGCCGTTCAGCGGTAATAGCCGGGGCGATAGTGTCGGTAATAACCCGGACGTGGTGGTGGAGGTGTCGGGAGGTAGTAGCGTGGTGGGTACGAATACATCGGGACGGCGACCGGTCGTGGGACGGGGTAGTAGCTGTAGCCGGGACTTGGGACGAAGTAATAGCGCGGGCCGTGGCTGCCGTGGATCACCTGCAAGGGGTGATGATGGTGGCGGTGAAACGGTCGGCCCGCACTGAATGCCACATCACCGATCGACACCCAGACGCGCGCCTCGGGACCGTGGGCGCCGGCAGGCGTTGCAGCGACAAGGCCCAGGGCGAGGACGGCGCTGGCCAGAATGGGAAGAATGCGCATCGCAGCTCACCTCGTTGCATGCGTGCCGCGGTTTGGGCACGGCGACCAGACTCGGCGATCGCGGGTGAACTGAAACGCAACCTGTGAGCGATTGCAGAAACCTCGGCTGAATCAGGGACCTTGCTGCGCGGCCTGCGTCTGCAGGTGTTCGATCGCGGCGGCAATGTCGACTGCCTTCTGCACGCGTGCGACGCGGGGATCGTTCTCGGCCACACCGTGTTCCATTTCCAGCGCCCAAGTCACTTCATAGGGCATGTGCACGCCCCAGCCACCCAGCGCAAGCACGGGTTCGATGTCCGAGCGCAGCGAATTGCCCACCATCACGAACTGCTGCGGTGTGCAGGCACATTCGCCCAGCACGCGGGCATAGGCTGCGGGGTCTTTTTCCGACACGATCTCGATGCGAGTGAAGAGGTCCGACAGGCCGGAAGCCTTGATCTTGGCCTGCTGATGGAACAGGTCTCCCTTGGTGATCAAGACGAGGCGGTGATGCGTGGCAACCGCTTCCACGGCCTCGCGGATGCCGGGGAGCAGCTCGACCGGATGGATCAGCACGTCTTTGCCGAGGTGCAGGATGCGGGCGAGCGAGGCCGAGTCAATGCGTCCATCGGTGATGGCAATGGCGGTTTCCAGCATCGACAGTGTCATGCCCTTGGCACCGTAGCCGAAGAGTTTGATGTTCTGGCGCTCGGTGGCCAGAAGCTGCTCGTGCACGCCGGGATTGGCCAAGTCGAGGTAGGGCGAAAGAATGCGCTCGAACGCGTCGTGGGCGTCGCGGTAGTACGGCTCGCTGTGCCAAAGCGTGTCATCGGCGTCGAAGCCGATCATGGCGAAGGCGTTGGAGCGGTGGGTGTCGCCGCGATCGGCGGCAGTCAAGGAGGGTGTGAACAGGTTCAAGGACGTCGGGCTCGCGTTTGGACATTCCCGACCGCGAGTGACGCGCCGCGTCAGCTCAGTGGGCGCGACGGGTCACTCCGCGTCGGCGTGTCGCGCCACGACCGGAAGGCTGCACAGTGTACCTTGCGCAAGATGAGCGCCAGCCTGCACGATGGCCAGGCTCCAATCCAGCAGTGGCCAGATGACTTTTTCTACGAGCAGTGGGCTGAACATGTTGAGGATTCCCGTCAAGCGATTCTGTGTCCATGAAGAAGCAGGAATCAGGCCAGTGCTCGCAAACTGTGCGCGGCATCTCGCTCATGCGTGCCGCTAGTCGCGCCCGTCAGGCCCTGATCTGGGCGGTGGCGGTGTCGGTGCTGTTGCTGATCGTTCCGCACTGGCTGCCGGCCTTGGCCTGGCTGGCTTGGCCGCAGGTTCTGGCGGGCACCCTGGTACACGAGTTGGGTCATGGATTGACGGCGATGGTCACTGGCGGCAGTTTTGAGTCTCTGAAGCTGTATCTCGATGGCTCCGGTGTGGCGTATACGCGCAGCCCCGACAGCGATTGGCTGCGCGCCGCCATTGCCGCTGGTGGCTTGTTTGGGCCGCCATTGGCGGGTGCCGCATTGTTTGCTGCAGCCTGCGATGCGCGCATGGCGCGCGCGACGCTTGCGCTCATCAGTCTGCTTCTGTTGCTGGCGATGCTGCTGTGGGTGCGCAATGGATTTGGCTGGGTCTGGGTCGCCCTGTGCATGGCGAGCACGGGCTGGGTGGCTTGGCGCACGTCTGCGCTGGCGAACCAGGCCTTCACTTGTTTTCTGGCGGTGCAGGCGTGTCTGGCGAGTTTTGCGCGCAGCGATTACCTGTTTGCTGCAACGGCCACGACGGGTGCCGGAGAGATGGCATCGGACACGGCCCAGATCGGGGCCTTGCTGGGTGGCCCGCATTGGTTCTGGGGTGGGCTGCTGTGGTTGCTGTCGCTGGCCACGATCCTGATGGGTGGTTGGATGTTTCTGCGCGCCTTGCGGCTTGATTCGAGTCTGGATGCCAAATGAATCGCCCCTGCGTGTGGCAGGGGCGATCGGTCCATGGTGACGCGGGCGCGCTTATTTGCCGGGCGCTTTCTTGCTTGCGGCCCTCTTCGCCGGCGCTTTCTTGACGGCCGCTTTCTTCACGGGCGCCTTGACTGCGACTTTCTTCGCCGGAGTTTTCTTCGCGGCGGCCTTGGGCGCGGCTTTCGGCGCGGCCTTTTTCACCGCAGGCTTGGTGGCCGCTTTCTTCGCCACGGCCTTCTTCGCTACGGTTTTCTTTGCCGCGGCCTTCTTCGCTACGGTTTTCTTTGCCGCGGCCTTCTTGGCAGGTGCCTTGCTTGCCGCAGGCTTCTTCGCCGGTGCTTTTTTGGCCGGCTTGGCGCTGGCTTTGATGCTCTTCTTTGCCGATGCGACCTTCTTGTCGATCGCCTTCTTGGCCTCGGTCACCTTGGCGCTGGCGGCCTTCTTCACCGCGGCCACCTTCTTCGTGACGGCCTTGCGCACGTCGGCGGTTTTTTCCTTCACCGATTCCACCGCGCTGCTGACGGCGGCCTTGGTGTCGGCGGCCAATTCCTGAGCCTTCTCGGAAACAGCCTCGGCGGCATTGGCAATCACCGCGGTCACTCCACTCTCGTTGCTCATGTTCGCCCCTCCTCGTCATGGGCGTGGGATCAGCGCTGAATCTGCGCTTAGTCGTGAAGGAACGCAAGAGGTACTGCCAAAATTGGCGCGGATAATTTCACCTGCGCGGGAACCCAAGTCGACGATGCCGGTCGAAACGCGCATCCGATTGGTCCTGGAGTTCACATGCAAGCCTTGAATCGAAGCTTTCGCGCCGTCTGTGTGGCTTTGGCCATGTCGTTGCCGGTGACGACATTTGCCGCCCTGCCCAGCGAAGTCGCCGGCACGCCCATGCCGTCGCTGGCGCCCATGCTGGAACAGGTCACGCCGGCGGTGGTGAACATCCATAGCAAGACCGTGGTGAAGGTGCGCAGTCCGTTCGCCGATGACCCGTATTTCAGGCAATTCTTCGGCCTGCCCAATGCGCCGCAGGAACGCATCCGCCAGTCGCTCGGTTCGGGCGTCATCATCGACGCCGAGCGTGGCCTGATCCTGACCAACAACCACGTCATCGATGGCGCCGACGACATCCAGGTGGCGCTGGCCGATGGGCGCAGTTTCACCGCTGAAGTCGTGGGCAGTGACGCGGACAGCGACGTGGGCGTGATCCGGATCAAGGGCGACAACTTGGTTGCGGTGCCGATGGCACGCACCAGCGCCTTGCGGGTGGGGGATTTCGTGGTGGCGGTGGGCAATCCCTTCGGCTTGGGGCAAACGGTGACCTCGGGCATCGTTTCGGCACTGGGGCGGCATGGTTTGCCGGGCTTGGGCTATCAGAACTTCATCCAGACCGATGCCAGCATCAATCCCGGCAATTCCGGTGGCGCCTTGGTGAACCTGCGTGGCGAACTGATCGGCATCAATACGGCGATCTTCAATCCGGGCGGCAGCACGTCGGGCAACATCGGCATCGGCTTTGCGATTCCCTCCGATCTGGCGCTGGATGTGATGCAGCAGCTGCTGGCCACGGGCGAAGTGCGACGCGGCACCTTGGGCGTGGAGACGCAGGACATCAGCAACGAGATCCGCGACGCGCTTGATCTGGATGCCACGCGCGGCGTGATCGTGACCCGCGTGCAGGCTGGTTCGACGGCGGCGCAAGCGGGCTTGCGTGCCGGTGATGCGATCGTGGCGATCAACGGTCAGACGATCGCCGACGCGCAGGAATTGAGCAATGTCGAGGGATTGCTGCCGGTGGGAGAGGTCGTGCGCTTCAGCGTGGCGCGCGATGGCGGCACGCGTGAATTGCGCGCCAAGTTGATGCCGCGCTTGAGCGAGCTTGCCGGTGCCGACCTGGATCCGAGACTGGGCGGCGCGCGCTTCGGTGCGGTGCCCGAGCGCCTGCGCAGCCAAGGCTTGAACGGGGTGATGGTGCTGGAGGTAGCCGAGGGCACGCGCGCCGCGGCCAACGGTTTGCGCAAGGGTGATCTCATCACGGCTTTGAATCGTCGTGACATCGGCGACCTTTCAGTCCTGCAGCGCAGCCTCGATACACCGCCACAGCAATTGTTGCTCACCCTGGTGAGGGGGTCTCGCGCCTACTTTGCCGTAATGGAGTGATCGCTGCGCGTGGTATCGTGACGGGCCTTGTAGCCGTTCATACGTCGTGCCGATTCGCGCCATCACCCTCGATCTGGATGACACCCTGTGGCCGAT
Organism: Chiayiivirga sp.; assembly: GCA_035703435.1. Classification (GTDB taxonomy): domain Bacteria; phylum Pseudomonadota; class Gammaproteobacteria; order Xanthomonadales; family Xanthomonadaceae; genus Denitratimonas. The sequence continues at coordinate 45,822 of DASSYF010000066.1, forward strand.
CTGGCCGGTGATCGATCGGGCCGAGCAGGAGCAGCACCAGTGGTTGTCGCGTCATGCGCCGCGCACGGCTCGCCGCTATCCCGTGGCGGCCCTGCGCACCTTGCACCGCAGCGTGATCGAGCAACACCCCGAGATCGCGCATGACGTACTGGAGCAGCGCCGCCGAATGCTCAGACAGGCGCTGCGCGACAGCGCTGAGGATGAATGCCTGGCCGAGGCATGTCTGGATGTTTTCAGCACTCATCGCAACCTCGTGGAGTTGTATCCCGAGGCGATCGAGGCGCTGGCATGGCTGGCACAGCGATTTCCGGTGGCAGCCTTGACCAATGGCAGTGCCGATCTTGGCCGGATCGGTATCGACCAGCATTTCGTGTTTCTTCTGGGTGCCGGCGAACATGGCGCTGCCAAGCCCGAGCCGAGCATTTTTCACGCGGCCTGTGAGCGTTTGGGCGTGGCTCCCCACGAGGTATTGCATGTCGGGGATGATCCGGTGATGGATGTGCTGGGTGCCCAACGAGTGGGCATGCACACAGCGTGGATCAACCGCACGGCTGCGGACTGGACGCAAGCGCAGGTGCAGCCGGATTACACCGTTCACGACCTTGCGGAACTGGCCGAGCGGCTGGGACGCACACCACACTAGGAACTCATATGCTCGACTCCATTGAACCTGCCGCCCAGCCACACGGCACCGCCCTGATCGCGGTGCACACGTCGAACCTCTCCACGGTGCTGGCGGAGCTGGAGCCGCAGGCGCGCGATTGGGTGTCTGCCAATGGCTTCTCGGGTCAGCCGGACACATGGCTTGCCATTCCCGGCAGCGATGGGGATCTGGCTGCTGTGTTGGTCGGAATCGACGATGCCGCCAACCCACATGTGTTCGGGGTGTTGCCGATGGCCTTGCCAGAGGGGCGCTATCGCCTGCACGAAAGCCTGGGTGAGCGCATCGCCCCGGCGCTGGCCTGCTTGAGTTGGGGCATGGCTTCGTATCAGTTCACCCGCTATCGCAAACCAGCGCGTGCACCGGCGACCTTGATTCTGCCGCACTCGGCGGAGGGTTTGGACGAAGCGCGTGCCGTGCTGCGCGCCTCGTTGCGGGTGCGTGATTGGGTCAACACGCCAACCCAGGACATGGGACCGGAGCAACTGGAAGCGGCGGTGCGTGACGTGGCGCAGGCTCATCACGCCCAGGTTCGCGTGATCGCGGGTGATGACCTGCTCACGCAGAACTTTCCCGCGATCCACGCCGTGGGTCGTGCCAGCCACCGTGCGCCGCGTTTGATCGAACTCACGTGGGGCAATCCATCGCACCCCACGCTGGCCCTGGTCGGCAAGGGTGTGTGCTTTGACACCGGCGGCCTCGACCTCAAGTCCTCCGATGGCATGCGCAACATGAAGAAGGACATGGGCGGATCGGCTCACGCGATTGCCCTGGCGGGGTTGGTGATGGATCAAGGCTTGCCCGTGCGCCTGCAGCTCTTGGTGCCGGCCGTCGAGAATGCGGTGGGGCCGGATGCCTACCGCCCCGGCGAAGTCGTGGCCACGCGCAAGGGCATCCAGGTGGAAATCGACAATACCGACGCCGAGGGACGCATGGTGCTGTGCGACGCCTTGGCGTATGCGGCCGAATCCGAGCCGAATCTGATCGTGGACTTCGCCACCCTGACCGGGGCTGCCCGAGTAGCCTTGGGGCCGGATCTTCCCGCGCTGTTCGCCAACGATGACGCGATTGCCGCGGCATGGATTCTTGCTGGCGAGACGGCGCGCGATCCGGTCTGGCGCATGCCGCTGTGGCGGCCGTACCTGCGCTATCTCAAAAGTTCGATCGGAGATGTCGCCAATGCCGGTTCACGCATGGCCGGCGCGGTGACGGCGGCGCTGTATCTGGAGCAGTTCATCCCGGACGGTCAGGCGTGGGCGCATCTGGACGTCTACGCCTGGAACGATGAAGACCGCCCCGGCCGGCCGCGCGGTGGCGAGGCGCTTGCCTTGCGTTCGGCCTGGATCATGCTCAAGGCGCGATTCGCGTGATGCCGGCCGCGGCCGTCGGAAACGCGGCCGCGATCGCCGTGCTTACTCGAAGCCGTCGCTGAACACGCCTGCGCCGAGCCCGAGTCGGGTAAGCACGGCGTCCATGTCATCGGTTCCGGTGGGATCATCGGCCGAGGTGCCCAGCAGCACCGGCTGGTCGCCGGCCATCACGACCTGCTTGAGGGCGGTATTGTGGCTTTGACCGCCCCCGCCCGTTGATGCGTTGTACCACCAATCCCCACCGACGCCGAATGTGGGATCCGGACTGCCGTTGGGCAGCAAGCGCGTTGCCAGGCCCGAGACCAGATTGCCGCTGCCAACCGGGCGCTTGGGATGACCTGCAGCCAACGGACCCGGTCGGTTGGCGATCCCTTCCAAGCCCACCAAGATCGCCCGACCCTGCGAATCGACCGTCACGCCAGCACAGGAAGTACCGCTTGTCGTGCCGATGTAGCGGTTGGGGTTGCCGACTTGGGCACTTCCCACGAAGTCGTCGTCGAGCGTCAGATGCACGTATTCGCCGAGTTGGTTGGTCGTTGCCAGGATACGGATGGCGGCACAGCGATCGCCGGACGTGCCCGCGATCAATACCCGATCCGAGCCGGCCCATGTGGCGTCTTTGACAAAGTCCATGTGGATCGGATCGGCACTGACCGCAACGGAGATCGAGCCTTCGTCATCGGCCCAATAGACGCCGTCCGGTCGAAGAACAGTGGCGGCGAAATTCACCGCACTTCCCGACTCTTGCGTATTGCCGACCAGTACCATGTAGTCGTCGCTGATCGGTACCAATCGAACGCCGTAGGCCGCCTGGGCACCAATGAATCTGCCCAAGGTGCCGCGCCGCCCGCCTTGGCCGTCATCGATATTGCCGAAACTGCTGTCCCGAGTGCCGTTCTGGTTCAGGCGCACCACGCCGAATTGGGTCAACTGTCCGGGGTAGGTGCTGTTGCCGGCAATGAGGATGCGATCGTCTCGATCGATCAGGAGTGTGCCGAGCTCATCGTCAAAAGAGGAGCCAAGGCTATCCATGCCGATGGCGGTGGCACCGTCGCCTGCAAAACTGATGTCGTCACTGCCATCGGGCAGGAATCGGGCCACGGCAAAATCATTCAGGCCGCCCGGTCCCGGCGTCTCACCCAATACCACGATGCGGCCTTGCGAGTCGATCGCCATGTCGGTGATCGAAGTGAACCAGGCGTCTTTGGAGACGAAGTCATTTGCGGTGGACCAGCTACCGTCTGCGTCCACCCAGAAGAGTCCGATGCGAACGCCGGTGCCGTTGTTGGCGCCACCACCGGGTAGCGAAGCGACCACCACGAAACCACCGTCTGCGGTGCGCGCGAACGCCACGCCGTGTTGGTCCTGACTTGCTGCCTCGCCGGGTTCGAAGAGCCGCGCCCAACCCGGATAGCCTTGCGCGCCAAAACTCGCATCGACATCGTGGTCGGCGGCCACCGCGTGACCCGCGACGAGGCTACCAGCGGCGGCGAGCAGGGCGCCGAGGAACAAGGATGTGACAGGGTGGCTGCGCATGGCGAGGCTCCGAGCGAAGGTTTCATCGTGGAGTACGCAATTTCTACCCGGATCGGGACATGTGCAGACAGCGCAGATCAGCCGTTGCCATCCATCGCCATCGCCAGTACACGCCGTGCGGCTTCCCAGTCGCGCTTGATGGTGCGCTCGTTCAGGCCTTCGAGCGCGCCAATCGTGCCAAAGCTCAGCCCTGCAGAAAAGTGCAGTTGCACCACGCGTGCGGCGCGTGCGTCGATCTGCTCCAGTTGCATCAGGGCTTGGTCCAGAGCCAGTACGTCGCCCGCTTCGGCCGGGGCCTCGATGACGTCCTCGCCAAGGGTGATGTGAAGGGCTTCGCCGCCGCGCTTTCCGGACTGTGCGCGGCGCGCTTGATCGACCAGAATCTGGCGCATCGCGCGCGCTGCCAGAGCCATGAAATGACGGCGACTATCCAGTGGCAGGGACGATGCCGAAACCAGTTTCAGGTAGGTTTCGTGCACCAGCGCGGTGGTCGACAACGTGTCCTGAGCGCCGCGCCGTTGACGCCGCGCGCACTGACGCAGTTCGTCGTAGAGGCGGGCAAACAGCTCGTCACGGGCCGCGCTGTCGTCGCGGGCCAGAGCTTCGAGCAATTCGGTAGTGCGATCGGTGGACATGGACGCGCGGCGAATGAGTGTCGAGCTGGAGGAAGTTTACCCGTGGATCACGCTTAGTGCGGTGGTTCGATCGAGCCAGATCGTGGGTGCGACGGGCGTGAGGTCTCGATGGCCGCGACGTCGCCACGCAGGGCATCAAGCCAGGTGCGGGTAGTCGCTGTGATCGGTATGCCGGCGTCCACCACCGCTTCGAGGTGGTCCAGATCGGCGTAAGCCTTGGGTTTCTGGCGATTGGTCGTTGCTGCTGGGCAGCCGGCGGTTTGCGGGGCCGCTGGCCCAAACAGGTCGAGTGCGAGATGGCAGGCGTTGGCGCGCGCGTGGATCGCCGGGCATGCCCAGTCCATGCAGGGCGCGCCATGCGAGGGCACTGGAAGGTCGGCCTTGTCGCCCCAGCGCATCGAGCGCATCGAGCCACCATCGACGCGCCTCGGATGTCCGTCCGGCATGGGCCTCGGCTTCGGCCAGCCAGATCATGGCCTTTGGCTTGGTCTGAGCTTCGCTGGGGGTGTTCTTGACCCAAGCGGCGTGTAATGCGGCGGGCGCATCCGTCGCAGCGCGGGCGGCCACCAGGCGCAGCACCCATCGACGCGGATCATCCGGATCCGCCACGCGACTCCACGCAGCGTCGGCTGCGGCAAGCAGTGTCCTGGCCTCGTCTTGGTGCCCTAGGTCGATCAGGCTCGTTGCCAACGCCACACGTGGCGCGGCCGCGTCATAGGCGCTGCCACCGGTGCCTTGCTCGGCCTGACGCACCGCCTCGCGCAGCACGCCTACGGCTTGCGTCGGCCGTTCCACGCGGTTCAAGGCTTCACCGTACGTCCGCAGTGCCCGGGCCGTCATCACCCCTGGCCCGAAGATCTGCTGGCTGCGCATGCAGGCACGCGCCAGTGGTTCGAGTGCTTGCGCAGGGGCGTCGATCTCGGCGGCCAAGCTCCAGGCTGACAGCACGGTGTGGTTGAGCATCGCCAGTGATGGTGGTGAGGCGGTTTCGCGCAGGGCTCGGGCTTGGTCGAGGGCGTGGCGGGCTGCGGGATAATGACCCAGTGTGCGCTCGGCCTGGGCGAGATGCCAGGCGCGTTCGGCACGGTGTTCGGGCACGTAGTGCGTGGCGAAGGCCAAGGCCTGTTCCGACAGGCGCCGTGCCGCAGCGGGTCGTCCGCGGTCTCGCGCCAAGTCGGCACGCAGGCCCAACAGGCTCAGGGCGCGCTTGGGTTCGGTCGCCAGCGGATCATGTTCAAGGCGGTCGAGCTGGGCTTCGGCCCGGTCGAAGTCGATGGTGTAGAGGTAGGCAGCAGCCAGGCGCAGGCGGGCCGCGAACAAGCGCGGTGGATCCGGCGGCTGCAACTGTTCGAGGGCGGTAATGGCGCGGGCAGCCGCCTCGGTGCTCTGGTGCAGGTCGCCGGCGACACTGAACAGGCGTGACAGTGCGAGGTACATCTCCGCGCGGGCGTCCGGTTGCCCGGCAAGTTCGATCTCGACGCGCCCAAGGGCAGTGCGGGCCAGGTCAAGTGCAGTGGGCTGGTGCCCGGCATTGCGCCATGGTTCGGCCTGGGTGAAGACACGGAGCATGAAGTCCTGTAGTGCCTTGGCACTGGCTGCCTCCGCCGAAGCGTGGCGTGCCTGGAGCCGTGCCTCATGCGCCTGCCACAGTGCCAGACCGGCTCCGCTGAAGATGGCACACAGGGCCACCAGCAAGGCGACGCTCGCGATACGATGGCGAGCGATGAGTCGTCGTATCCGATAGCTGGCGCTGTCGGGACGGGCTGCGATCGGCAGGCCAGCGCGCCAGGCGCGCACGTCGGCGCACACGGCCGCTGCCGTGGCATAGCGTCGCGCCGGCTCATCATCCGTGGCCCGAGCCACGATCACCGCGGCGTCGCCGCGCAGGCGTGGACGTGTTGTGGCGCTCTGGCACTGCCCATCATGCCGGGTGGTGGACGGCACGCCATCGCGGTGATTGGTGAGCAATTCGTGCAGCAGCACGCCGAGTTGGTACACGTCGGTAGCGGTGCTGACTGCATCGCCAGCGAGCTGCTCCGGCGCTGCGCAGGCGCGCGAGACGAAGCGCTGTAGCGTGGCGGTGCGGCCGTTGTCGTCTTCACCCAGCAGACGAGCGATACCGAAATCGAGCAGGCGAGCGTGGCCTTCCGAGGTCACCAGCACGTTCTCAGGCTTGATGTCGCAATGCACGACCAGATGTCGGTGGGCGTGACTGATGGCGTCGCCGACTTCCAGAAAAACAGCCAGTCGTCGACTCAGGTCAGGGTTGGTGATGTCAAGCCAGTTGCGCAGGGTCTGACCCTCGACGAACTCCATGACGAAGTAGGGTTGACCATCCGGGCCGGCACCCCCATCGAGAAGACGTGCAATGTGTGGATGATCCAAGCGCGCCAGGATGTGGCGTTCGCGCCGGAAGCGGGCCAGCACCGCGGCCGAGTCCATGCCGCGTTTGATGAGCTTGAGGGCGCCGTGTTGGCGGAAGCCTTCGCCGTCGCGGTGGGCGAGGTACACCGTGCCCATGCCGCCGTGGCCGATGACACGCTCGACTTGCCACGCACCCACGAGCGTTCCACTCGGAAGGTTGATGCTCTCGGTGTCATCCACCAGCGCTGCCGCAAGCACGTCAAGTCCACGTTCGAAAACATCATCGACGGACGTCTCGACCAGTGCCTGCAATTGCTCGGCAAGCTCGGTGTCGCCGGCGCTGTGGGCGGCAATCCAAGCTGCGCGTTCGTTTGGATCGATGTCGATTAGCTCGCGCAGCAGCGCCCATTGAAGGCGTTGGCGTTCCAGGGTGGAGGTCATGGCGCGAGCCTTGTCTTAGATGCGCGAACAGGCCCAGGACACCATGCGGCCGTCCTTGTACGGCATGATGCCGTGGAAGGGGCGCGGGTCGTCGTCGAACACCAGCGGCAGGAAGTGTCGATCGCCTTCCCACATCGGCAGTTCCATGATGCGCGCACGCGGCTTCCACGACAGCGTGCCTTCCGCATTCTGGGTGAAAGGCTGGCCCGACCAGCGCGTGATCAGGAAGATGAAGCCGAGCCAGTCTTCGCCGTTCTTGCCAAAGCCTGGCCAACTGACGGTGCCGCGCAAGTCCATGTGTTCGCATTCGATGCCGGCTTCCTCGCGAATCTCGCGGCGCATGCCGGCCACCACGTCCTCATCGGCTTCCAGCTTGCCGCCCAGGCCGTTGTATTTGCCCAAGTGCTCATCCTCGGGCCGGGCGTTGCGGTGGATCATCAGCACCTCCTTTCCGTCGGGCGAAAGCACATAGCCGAGGGTGCCGATGATGGGGCAGTAGGGCATGGTCAATTCCTGAAAAGCGTGGCGGTATCGAGGCCGCCATGTTACTGGCGCGGCAGTCGTGGGTTGATTGGTGTGCCGGGCGTGCTGCTGCGCCAGGGGTTGATGTCGAGCCCGCCGCGGCGGGTGTAGCGCGCGTAGACCGTCAGCGATTGGAGCGCGCAGCGTGCCATGAGATCACAGTAAACCTGCTCGACGCACTGTTCGTGAAAGCCGCTGTGCTCACGATAGGACACCAGATAGCGCAGCAATCCGGCCGGGTCGATGCGCGGGCCGTGATAGCCAATCTGCACGCTGGCCCAATCGGGTTGGCCGGTGACCGGGCAGTTGGATTTGAGCAGGTGCGACACCAGGACTTCATCGACGATGGCATTGGGGTCTGCATGCAGAAACGCGGGCGTGGGTGGGCCATAGCAATCGATGTTGACCGACGCGCGATCGATGCAGGTACCGGCCAAGGCTTCGATGCATTCACTGGCGCCGTGTGCGCCATCATCCAATCGCGCCCTGACGGCTGCGCCGGCAGCCTGCGATAGATCGCGTTCCAGCCATGAGCGCACCTGTTCGGCATCGTCCATACGAGTGCCGGCGAACGAACCCAGATAGAGTTTGAAGCTCTTGGATTCGATCAGGTTCGGGCTGCTGGCGGGAATCCAGAAACGCGCCAGCGCGATGCGCGGCTTGCCGGTGTGATCCAGCCAACTCAGCTCATAAGCGTTCCAGATGTCCACGCCATGAAACGGCAGTTCATCACCGAGGCCGAGCGCGGCGCGGCCCTGCGCGCGGGGGATCGGAAACAGGACGCTGGCATCGTAGTGCCGTGGGTAGCTGGCAGCGCGGCCAAGGCTGGAATCGTTTGGAGTATTCATCGCATGCATCGTGTGTCAGCTGTCAGAATGTAAACATGTTCGACGTCGTCCTCTACCAGCCCGAGATTCCGCCCAACACCGGCAACGTGATCCGCCTGTGCGCCAATGCCGGGGCGAATCTGCACCTGATCGAACCTTTGGGCTTTCCCATCGACCACGCCAAGATGCGACGGGCGGGACTGGATTATCACGAGTTCGTGTCCTTGCGCGTGCATGCGTCGTTGGAGGCGTTCGTGCAGCAGGTGCGTCCAGCGCGCGTGCTGGCGTTCACCAGCAAGGGCAGTCAACGCCACGACCGCGTGCACTTCGCGTCCGGCGATGCACTGTTGTTTGGCCCGGAAACGCGCGGCTTGCCGGATGACGTGGTGATGTCCATTCCGATCGAGCACCGCCTGCGCCTGCCGATGCGGCCGGGCAACCGCAGCTTGAACCTCTCCAATGCCGTGGCCATTGCGGTGTACGAGGCATGGCGGCAGCAGGATTTTCATGGTGCGCTGGATACCGGCGACAATTGATCATGCCCGTGTTTTGCAGCAATGGAGCTTGCTCCATTGCCTGCCGAGCAAGCTCGGCAGCTACGTCAGGTCCGGACAATTCGAGGATCGGATCAACAAGGCGCCGATGCAAGGCATCAGCGGCCTTCGGGAAACTCGGATTTTTGCTCGCGCGCCATCAATGAACGCAGGCCTTCGGCCGGAGTGATCTCGCCGTGCACCACGCGCTGCACCTGGGCGCTGATGGGGAGGTCCAAGCCGTGCCTCGTCGCCAAGCGCATGACTTCATCGGCGGTTTGCACCGACTCGACCACTTGACCGATCTCGCGCACTGCATCGACCACGCTCTGACCGCGCCCCAAGGCCAGGCCAAGACGACGATTGCGCGACAGATCACCGGTGCAGGTCAGTACCAAGTCACCCAGCCCGGCAAGGCCAACGAGGGTTTCGGCCCGACCACCCAATGCCTCGTTGAGTCGTTGCATTTCGTTCAAGCCGCGCGTGATGAGGCCGGCGCGGGCATTGAGGCCCAACGCCATGCCATCGGCCACCCCCGTGGCTACGGCCAGTACGTTTTTCATGGCCCCGCCCAGTTCGGCACCCAGCATGTCCGAGCCGGTATAGACGCGGAACGTCGGGCCGTGCAGCACCCTCGCCACCTGCTGCGCGAACGCGGGATCATCCGAGTGTGCCGTAACCGCCGTCGGCAAGCCCGCCGTTACTTCGCGCGCAAACGAGGGGCCGGTGACGATCGCCAGTGGCACCGAGGGGCCAAACGCTTCACGTGCCACTTCGTGCAGGAAACGGCCCGTGCCCGGTTCGAAACCCTTGCTGGCCCACGCCACGCCCACGCCGGCGCGCAACATCGGCGCGATGGCGCGTACGGTGTCGGCAAAGGCATGGCTGGGAACGACCACCAGCACGAGGTCGGCCTCGCCCACGGTGTGGGCAAGGTCGGCGCTGAATTGGAGCGATGGCGGCAGGTCCAGATCAGGCAGGTAACGCGCGTTGCGGCGCGTTGCCTGCATGGCCGCTATAGCCTCGGCGTCACGGCCCCAAAGGGTTGTGATCACCGCATTGCGCGCGGCCTGTGACGCAAGCGCCGTGCCCCAGGAGCCGGCGCCAAGGACTGCCAGCCGCAGCGGGGCGGCAGTCATTGCTCAGGCGTGGCCTGCGTCCGGTGCCGCGGTAGCCGCGGGCTGACCGGCCTGGGCCTCTTCCTGACGGCGACGCAGCACGTCGGCGTAGATCTGGTCGAAGTTGATTGGCTGCAACAGGAAGGGCGGGAAGCCACCATCCTGCACCATGTCCGAAATCGCACGACGCGCATACGGGAACAAGGTGTTGGGCGCCCACGTGCCGAGCAAGCCGTCGGTGTTGGCAGCATCGAAACCGGCCACGGTGAAGATGCCGGCCTGCTGCACTTCGGCGAGGTAGGCGTTCTTGCCGCTGACGGTGCAGGTCAAGGAGACCGTCAACACCACTTCGAACACGCCTTCCGCCAGCGGGTTCACCTTCTGGCCGAGATTGAGCTGCAACTCGGGCTGGCCTTGCTCCTGGAACACCTGCGGCACGTTCGGTGCTTCGTAGCTGGTGTCCTTGATGTACACGCGCTGCAGGGCAAAGATGGGCTGGTTGGCAGCTTGCGGGGTGGCGCTTGCGGCGCCGTTGGCGTTTTCGTCGGCCATCGGTGACTCCGGGAATGGGTTGAGGGAAATGAAGCGGCAAAGGCTGGGGATTATCCCACGCCCCACCGAGATGGGCCAGTTACGGCGGTTTTCAAGGTGTCGATGGTAACGTGAGCCCATGTGTCAGGAAGGCTGGCCGTGCCACAGCATCGTTCATGTACCCAATTTGCCGTGTTCGGCCAGCCGGTCGCACATAGCCTGTCGCCGCGCATCCACCGTCATTTCGGTGCCGCCTGCGGCATCGAGGTGAACTACGAGGCGATCGAGGTGGCGCCCGAGCAGTTTGCCGCGCGATTGGCTGCCTTCCACGCTGCGGGCGCCGCGGGCGCCAACGTCACTTTGCCGCACAAGGAACAGGCCGCGCGCCTGTGCCGTGAGCTGTCGCCGCAGGCGCGACTGAGTGGCGCCGTCAACACCGTGATTCGACGCGACGACGGTTGGGCCGGCGACAACACCGATGGCCTTGGCCTGTGTCGTGACCTGCGCGCGAATCTAGGCGTGGAACTGAGTGGGCGGCGGGTGTTGCTTTTGGGTGCGGGTGGCGCGGCGCGCGGCATTGTGCCGGCATTGTTTGATGAGGGCGTGGCCGAATTGGTGGTCGCCAATCGCTCGCCCGAACGCGCATTGGCCCTGGCATTCGACCTGGATGCCTGTGGCCCGATCGATGCCTGTGCGCTGGAGGCCCTCGATGGCGCTGGGCGCTTCAGCCTCCTGATCAATGCCACCTCGGCCGCACGCGCCGGTGCGCAACTTCACCTTCCGACCAGCCTGATTGCCCCCGATGCGGTGGCCTATGACCTTTCCTATGGGGCGGCGGCCGTGCCATTCCTGCAGTGGGCGATCACCGCCGGCATCGAGCGGCGCGCCGATGGGCTGGGCATGTTGGTCGAACAGGCGGCCGAGGCCTTTCAGCGCTGGCATGGCGTACGCCCGGAAACGGACGCCGTGCTGGCGCAACTGCGTGCCGGTCAGTCCGAATTCGCGGCCAGATAGCGATCTTTCAAACGCACGTAGTGTGCGGCGCTGTAGCGCAGGGATTCGCGCTCGCGCTCGTTCAGGACGCGCACGCAGCGCGCAGGATTGCCCACCCACAATTCACCCGATGCCACGATCTTGCCGGAAGGCACCAGCGCGCCCGCGCCAACAAAGCCGAAATCCTCCACCACCACGCCATCGAGCACGATCGCGCCCATGCCGATCAAACAGAAGTTGCCGATGGTGCAGCCATGCAGGAGCACCTTGTGTCCGACCGTTACGTCGCTGCCGATCACGGTGGGAAACCCGCCCGGCCGCGTGAACGGGCCGTCGTGGGTGACGTGCACCACACTGCCGTCCTGGATGCTGCTGCGCGCGCCGATGCGAATGAAGTTCACATCACCGCGCAGCACCGCACCGGGCCAGATCGACACATCGTCACCCAAGCCCACGTCACCGATCACGCAGGCGGCCGGATCGATGTACACGCGCTCACCGAGCTGCGGATTGGTGTCTTGATACGGGCGAAGTCGGGACATGGGCGTGTCGCATGGAAAGGGTCATGCGATTGTAGTTTGGTGCGCGCCAATGGATTAGAGCCAGCCAAGCTCGACAAAACTCGTGGGCGTGCCGTCGCCGATCACGAGGTGATCCAGCACCTTGATGTCCACCAGCTCAAGCGCACGCCGCAAGGCCTCGGTGATATGGCGGTCGGCAGCGCTTGGCTCGCACACACCGCTGGGATGGTTGTGGGCGAACATCACCGCCGCCGCATTGTGGGCCAGGGCACGCTTGACCACCTCGCGCGGGTGCACCTCGCTGCGGTCGAGCGTGCCTTGGAACAGTTCCTCGATCGCGATCGGGCGGTGGCGGGTGTCGAGGAACAGGCAGACGAACACTTCCCGCTGGCGATCGCGCAAGCGTGCGCGGAAATACTCGCCGGCCAATCGTGGATTGCTCAAGGCGCCGGGCTCCTCCAAACGTTGCTGCAAATGGCGTGTGGCCAGTTCCAGCGCGGCGCACAGGCGCGAGGCCCGCGCCAAGCCCAAGCCGGGTTCGCGCACCAAGGCATTGCACGGCAGGCGCAACAGGCCGCGCAAGCCGCCGTGACGCGCCAGCAGGCTGCGGCCCAGTTCGACCGCATTGAGGCCGCGTTGACCGGTGCCAAAGAACACCGCCAGCAGTTCGGCATCCGACAGGGCCACGGCGCCTTTTGCGAGCAATTTTTCACGCGGCCGCTCATCGGCGGGCCATTCTCGGATGTTCATGCGGTGTCCCAGGCTGGAGATCACCAGCATCTCTGAGCCAAGGACCACACGGCATCGGTACCGGCCGGCTTTGAAGTAAGCTTGTGCCGGTCTTTTGCCTCGGATTTTTCCCATGCTGGGAACCTGTCTTTCCTCGCCGCTGCGGTGCTGCCGATGAGCGTTGCACCCACGAATATTCTGGTGGGCGTAGCCGGCGGGATCGCGGCCTACAAGGCCTGCGAGCTGGTGCGGCGCCTGCGCGATCGCGGCGCACAGGTACGGGTGGTGATGAGCGAGAGCGCCACGCGTTTCGTGACACCGATGACTTTTCAGGCCTTGTCCGGCGAGCCGGTGCGTACCACGCTGTGGGATGACGCTGCCGAAGCGGCGATGGGACACATCGAACTGGCGCGCTGGGCCGATCGCATCGTGATCGCGCCGGCGACGGCGGACTTGATTGCCCGCCTTGCGCAAGGCCACGCCGATGATCTGCTGACCACGCTCTGCCTCGCCAGTGAGGCGCCCTTGTTGTTGGCGCCGGCGATGAACCGGGTGATGTGGGCCAGCGCAGCCGTTCAGGCCAATGTGGCGACCCTTGCAGCACGCGGGGTAATGATGCTGGGGCCGGACGACGGCGCGCAGGCCTGCGGAGAAACCGGTGCCGGTCGCATGTGGGAGCCCGAAGCCATCGCCGCCGCCGCGTTGGAGCCGATGCCCGACCCACAGGTGGCCGGGATGTTGAAGGGCAAGCGTCTGCTCATCAATGCCGGCCCCACCTTCGAAGACCTGGATCCGGTGCGCTACCTCGGCAATCGCAGCTCCGGACGCATGGGTTTTGCCATCGCCGCACAGGCTCAACGCTTGGGCATGGAGGTGGTGTTGGTGGCGGGGCCGGTGAATCTGGCGACGCCCGCCGGCGTGCGTCGTATCGACGTGCGCAGCGCCGCGCAAATGCGTGATGCGGTGCAGTCGGAGGTGGCCGATAGTGCGGTGTTCATCGCCTCGGCGGCGGTGGCCGATTTTCGCCCGCGTGAGCCACGCGACCACAAGATCAAAAAGGCCAGCAATGGCGGCCTGACCTTGGAGCTGGTGCAAAACCCGGACATCCTGGCCGAAGTCGCCGCCCGTCCGGACCGACCATTCGTGGTCGGTTTTGCCGCCGAGACCGAGGATCTGGGGCGTTACGCGCGTGACAAGCTCCAGCGCAAGCGACTGGACATGATCGCGGCCAACCGCGTCGGCGTGGAAGGTTCGGGCTTTGATGCCGACAGCAATGCCTTGAGCGTGATGTGGGACGATGGCGGTGCCGAGATCGCCACCGCTGGCAAGGCCCAGATCGCACGTGAACTCTTGGCCCTGATCGCGCGGCGCATGGAAGGCAAGGCATGATCGAGGTCGCGCTCAAACGCCTTGATCCACGCCTGGGCGTGGAGTTTCCCTTGCCCGACTACGCCACCGCCGCCTCGGCTGGCATGGATCTGCGCGCCATGCTTGCCGCACCCCTGACCTTGGAGTCGGGTCAGGCCGAGTTGGTGCCGTCCGGCCTTGCCATTCATATCGCTGACCCGTCCTGGTGTGCCGTGGTGCTGCCGCGCTCGGGTCTGGGCCATCGCCACGGTCTGGTGCTGGGCAATCTCACCGGACTGATCGATGCCGACTACCAAGGGCCGTTGATGATCAGCCTATGGAACCGAAGTGAGGCTCCCTTTACCATCCAGCCAGGTGATCGGGTAGCACAACTGGTGTTCCTGCCAGTGGCGCGCGCCCGTTTCGTTGAGGTCGAAGATTTCGATGCCAGTGCACGCGGTGAGGGCGGTTTTGGCCACACCGGCGTGCGTTGAGTCGGGAATGTGCCAACCGATTGTCTGAGGGGAAAGACGGATGGCCAAGCGCAAGAAAAACGAAGAACGCGAATTGATGCAGCTGCCACCGCGGGTCAATGCCGCGGTGCTGGGCGCATTCGTCCTGTTGGCCCTGCTCGGTGGGCTGGGCATCCTGTGGCAAACGTGGCAGGTTTCGCGTGCCCAAAGTGTCGGGCCTCGCTTGGAATCCTTGCGCCAAGACCTCGTGACCAACATCGATGCCAAGGTGGAAGCCTTTCGCCAGCGCCTGCAGACGCTGGCGGTGGACGCCGAACTGGTGAGCGACATCCAAGCCCGGGATTTCGAAGCTGCGACGGCGCGCGTTAGCCAGACATGGCCCGAGTTGAAGGACGTGGGCGTGTTCGATCCATCGCTGGATGCGGCATTTTCCTCCGACCTTGCGCGTGTTGGCTTCAGCAAACTGGCCTTGCTGACGAGCGTTTCCCACGACGGCGAAGCGCGCCTCGACGTGGTCGGCCGCGGCGATACGCTGGACCTTGGCATGGCGGTACCGATCAAGGACGAGGCTGGCGACGTGGCAGCGGTCGTGTATGGCGCGATGACGCTGGCCGATTTGATCCAACCCGTGAGCGATGCGTCGCTGCCCGGCGGTTATCTGGAGTTGCGCAGCGGCCAGCGCGCGTTGATCCAGCGTGGGGATGACAGTTTGCGCTTTGCGACGAAAAGCACCGATCTGACCGGAATCCCGCTGAGTCTGGCGACGGCCGCACCCGGCTATGTCGCCACCTTGCCGTATTCCACGGGCACCCAGATCGCGTTTGGCCTCGGCGCGCTGTTTTTTGCTGCGGTGTTGGGCATGAAACTGCGCAAGGTGATCGCGCAATTGAGCGGCAAGAGCACCGTGGTCGAGCCGACCATGGCCGACGCCTTGCGCGCCGAAGGCATCGAGCCGGCGCCCAAGGCCGAGCGCGCAGCTGGCAGCAAGCCCGTAGCCCCGGCCGCACCGCCCGTGGCGCGTGCCTCGGTAGGCGTGCATGTCGAGCGCAGCATCTTCCGCGCCTACGACATCCGGGGCGTGGTCGGCAAAACCTTGAACGAGGACGTGGCACGCCTGATCGGTCAGGCCATCGGCACGGTCATGGGTGAGCGTGGCCTGCGCGAAATCGTGGTAGGGCGCGATGGGCGCCTGTCCGGGCCGGAGATGGCCAATGCCTTGATCGAAGGCTTGCGTTTGGCCGGGCGCGACGTGATCGATATCGGCATGGCTCCCACGCCGGTGGTGTATTTCGCCGGCTATCAGCTTCAGGCCGGCTCCTGCGTGGCCGTGACCGGCAGTCACAACCCGCCGGACTACAACGGTTTCAAGATCGTTCTGGATGGCGAAACCCTCGCCACCGAGGCCATCGATGACCTCTACTTCCGCATTGCTGACCGCCTGCTCGACGACAACGGCAATGGCGGCCTGCAAAGCATGGACGTCTCGGCCGATTACGTGCGTCGCATCGCCGACGATGTGCTCCTGGAGCGCAAGCTCAAGGTCGTGGTGGATGCCGGCAATGGTGTGGCCGGTGGCATTGCGCCGCAGGTGCTGGAAGCCATCGGCGCCGAAGTCGTGCCGCTGTATTGCGAAGTCGATGGCCAGTTCCCCAACCATCACCCGGACCCGAGCGATCCGCACAACCTCACCGACCTCATCCAGTTCGTGCAGCAATTGGGCGCTGACATTGGCTTGGCCTTCGATGGCGATGGCGACCGTCTGGGCGTGGTGACGCGCGCTGGCGAAATCATCTTCGCCGATCGCGTGCTGATGCTGTTTGCGCGCGACGTGCTCAGTCGTGCACCCGGCGCCACGATCATCTATGACGTGAAGTGCACCGGGCATCTGGCCGGACAAATCCTGCGCAATGGCGGCAGCCCGATCATGTGGAAGACGGGGCATTCCTTGATCAAGGCCAAGATGCGCGAAACCGAAGCCGAGCTGGCCGGCGAGATGAGCGGTCACTTCTTCTTCCGCGAGCGCTGGTACGGCTTCGACGACGGCATCTATTCGGCCGCACGCCTGCTGGAAATCATCGCCGCCGATGGCCGCGAGGCGGAAGAAATTTTCGAGGAATTGCCCAAGGGCGCCAGCACGCCTGAGTTGAAAGTGGAAATGAAGGAAGGCGCGCACTACGCCTACATCGAGAAGTTCGTGGCGCAGGCCCAGTTCGACGGCGCCCGCATTTCCAACATCGATGGCGTGCGTGCCGATTGGCACGACGGTTGGGGCCTGGTGCGCTGCTCCAACACCACGCCATCCTTGGTGTTGCGCTTCGATGCCGACGACGAGGACGCACTCAAGCGCATCCAGAATGTGTTCCGCGAGCAAATGTTGGCGGTGGACAGCACCTTGGTGTTGCCGTTTTAGTGAACTTCTGTTCCCGTTGAAACGCCGTCATTGCGAGATCCCCTTTCCGTTCCGAAAATGCCCACGGGCCATGAACCTGACACCCAGCCGTCATGGCGAGGCCCGAAGGGCCGTGGCCATCCAGAAATTCGGAGCCAAAGCGCTGGATCGCTTCGCTGCGCTCGCGATGACGAATCAACAACTTATCGCATGGGTTCATGGAGAGCAAAGCAATCCACGTCATTGATTCGTAGCGTATTTCTGGATTGCAACGGATGTTGCTCCTCCCAATAGCTTGGAGGTCATCGAGTCGCCCATGGCCAGATTCCCGGATACGCAATGGAGCCTGATTCGTCGTAGCGCCGAGAGCCCTTCGGCGCGGCATTCGGCCTTCTCGCAACTGGTGCAGGCGTATCGCCCGGCCATCGTGGCGTTCTTCCGTGCGCGTCTGCCGTCGGCCGATGCCGATGATGCCGTCCAATCGTTTCTGGCGGCCAGTTTCGAGCACGTCTGGTGGGCTAGGGCCGATGCCGGCATCGGCAGTTTTCGTGGCTTTCTCTTGATGCTGATGCATCGCCACCTCGGCCATGTTCGAGCCGGCCACGCACCTCACCTGGCCTTGGACGAGGTGGCTGAACCGAGCGATCCTGCGCCGTCTCCCGAGCGCGCCTTCGACACCCGCTTTGCCCTGCTGTTGACACGGCGCGCGCTGGACGCCCTGCGCACCCAATATCGCGAACGCGGTCGCGATGGCCTGTTCGATCAACTGCTGCCGCTTGTGGGTGATCCACCGGACCATGGCGCGCTGAAGCAGGCCGCAGAGGCCATGAATGTGAACCCCAATACCTTGACCGTCGAGCTCAAGCGCCTGCGCATGCGATTGCGCGCAGCCTTGTCCGAGGAATTGCGGCAACTGTGCGTGGATCAGGCCGCCTTCGAAGCCGAC
Source organism: Chiayiivirga sp. (assembly GCA_035703435.1). Classification (GTDB taxonomy): domain Bacteria; phylum Pseudomonadota; class Gammaproteobacteria; order Xanthomonadales; family Xanthomonadaceae; genus Denitratimonas. The sequence goes on from DASSYF010000066.1 coordinate 63,758, forward strand.
CGGGCGGCCCTGCACGCCGTGCTGGGTGCCCTGTGAGTTTCCGCGCCTGTCACCTTTGGCGGGCTAGTCGTATTGAACGGATGCAGAAACGCCTTGCTTCGGAGTCACACCCATGAGCAACACCCCCGTCACCCGCGTCGCCCCAAGTCCATCCGAATCGGTTCTTGTCACCCTGGCCCGCGCCGCAATGGCCACGCGAACCGGCGAGCCGGCCGTGTGGCCGACACTCGACCTGAGCGACGCCGGCCAGCGCATCTTCGGCGACTACGAACTGCTGGAAGAAATCGGCCGCGGCGGCATGGGCGTGGTGTATCGCGCCCACCAGCTCAGCCTGGATCGCGACGTGGCGATCAAGTTCATCGCCGCCGGTATCGATGACAGTCTCCACGTCACGCGCTTCCTGGCCGAAGCGCGTTCGGCGGCGCGGCTGGTGCACCCCAACATCGTGCCGGTGCACGAGGTCGGTTCCATCGATGGCCTGCATTACCTCTCGATGCCGCTGATGCGCGGACAGAGCCTGGCCGATCGTCTGGACAAGGGCCCACTGACACCGGACGAAGCCGTGTCACTGCTTCTGAAGCTGTGTGACGCGATCCACTACGCGCACCGCCTTGGCCTGCTGCACCTGGACCTGAAGCCGGCCAACATCCTGATCGACGAACACCAACAACCCCTAGTGGCGGACTTCGGTCTGGCTCGTCACATGGATGGCCAAGGTGGCGTGGACGCGCAGGAAGTTTCCGGCACGCCGCAATACATGGCGCCAGAGCAAATCCTCATCAAACAATACCGCCTGACCCATGCGACCGACCTCTATGCCTTGGGCGCCTTGCTCTATCGCGTGCTGACCGGCGTCTCACCCCACGGTGAAGGCCAGCCTGATGACGTGATCCGCCGCGCCGCGGCCGGGCGCATCCGGCGACCCCGCGAACTGCTCACATCGATCGGGCGTGATCTCGACGCGGTGTGCATGAAGTGCCTGGAGCTGCAACCCACCGATCGTTACCCCAGCGTTGCCGCACTGGCCGACGACCTGCGTCGGGTGCGCGATGGCTTGCCTGTGAGTGTGCGGCGTATCGGCAACGCCGAACGCGTGCGGCGATGGTTCAAGCGCGAACCCAGGTTGGCTTTCGCCACCTGCGGGGCGGTGCTGGCTTTGCTGATCGGTGCAGGCGCCACCACCTGGCAATGGCGCGAGGCCAGCACGCAACGTGATAACGCGGTGGCGCAGCGCAATTCAGCTGATGCAGCACGGACGGATGCCGAACAGCAACGGGATCTGGCGCAGGGTGTCGCGGAGTTGGGGGCGTGGCTGTACACACAGTCCGCGCTAGCTGACGCCAACGCGAGCGCAAAAAAAACGGCTCAGGACGACAGGGGCACCGGCGAGCGTATGTTGGAATGGCTCGGCAAGCGTTATCCAGGGGACGAGTCCCGGCAGGCTCAGGTTCTGACCGCTTTCGCGAAAGGCATCTATACACACGGCGACGGATTTGGGTTCGAAACGTTTCTGTTGCCTGTGGTTGGCGTGATGGGTAATACCTACCGCGACCAATTGATTGCGGCGCTGGTCGCGGGGACGGAGCCCAGTCGCTATCTACTGGCTGCGCAGTTGGCTTTGAACACGGAACAAAACGCGGCCCGTATGAGCGACGAGGACACAGTACCGACCGCCAATGAACCGAGCAGGTTTTCCAGCCTTCTGGATCAGGCCATCGTGGCTCAGCCAGACAACCCCGCGGTCTGGGAGTTTGCTGCCGTCAACTGCGCCAGTGGATATGTGCACTGTCGCTCCGATGCCACAAGAAATCTTGTCCGACTTGACCGAGACAATGCATTTCCTTGGCTGTTGAGAATGATGGAGTCCGAAGGCGGCGAGGCTCGCGCAGCCCTGCACGAAGCGGCGCGCGCAACCGCTTTTAGAGACAACTACAACTCTGATCTTGCCCGCTATATTGAAGCAGTCAAAAAAGCACACGTCCCTGCACCGGAGCTGTTGGCCGGACCTGCGCGCGCACTGTTTCCAAAACTGCCCCCCGAACTTGCCATTGCCGCCGTGGAAACCGGCGGTACCCGGCTGACTGCGTGGCAGACATTCCACCGGAGATGTAATCCGGCAAGGGGCTATTTCAAGGACAACACGGCCTACGAGGACTGCAAAACGGTTGGATTGATGATGATGCGTGCCAGGGTCGACTTGTTGGTACGGATGTTTGGCTCCAATGTGGTCCGCCGGCTTTCGAGAGGGACGCCACTGGAGCAGGAGGCCATCGAACTGCGACGGCGCCACGCGTACGTGCTCGAGGCAGGGAAAAGGCTAGGTGCCAGCCAACTCCGTGACTACCCGTTCATGAAGCTATTTGAAGATCAAATCCGGTTGGGCGAACTCGAGGCTTTGGAAGAGCGTCTTGCCTATTACGGCCTGCCCAGGCAACCACCCAAAGATTGGCAGCCCCAAGACCCCTGCATGCTTGTGATGGGGGCAGACTATGACGCCTGCCGGGCCGCGCATCCCTGAGCCTCCCGACCGCCCCTGACGCTGGCGTCTGTACCCCGATCCGTGCGTCACGCGGACCGGGGTAGTCGTGCGCACTCAGTGCGAAGCGACGCCTCGCTGCGCAAACCGTAGGTGCCCGGCCTCGACCTCCACCGCAATGGTGCCACCCTGCTGAAAGCGACCTTCGAGGATTTCCTTGGCCAAGGGATTCTCCAACTGCTGCTGGATCGCGCGCTTCAGCGGCCGTGCCCCGTAGACTGGGTCGAAGCCGACATTGGCCAACAGGTCCAGCGCCGTGTCGCTGATGGCGAGCTTGAGTTGGCGTTCGGCCAGACGCTTTTCGAGGTGCCTGATCTGGATGCGCGCGATCTGGCGAATCTGCGCCTTGTCGAGCGAACGGAACACCACGATTTCATCCAGTCGATTGATGAACTCGGGCCGGAAATGGCCCTGTACCGCGCCCATCACCGAGGCCTTCATCTGCACGTAGGCCGCTTCGTCGTCGCCGTTCAACTCCTGGATGAAGTGCGAGCCGAGGTTCGAGGTCATCACGATCACGGTGTTGCGAAAATCCACGGTGCGGCCCTGGCCGTCGGTGAGGCGACCATCGTCGAGCACCTGCAAGAGCACGTTGAAGACATCGTGGTGGGCCTTTTCCACCTCGTCGAGCAGGATCACGCTGTAGGGCCGGCGGCGCACGGCTTCGGTGAGATAGCCGCCTTCCTCATAACCCACGTAACCTGGGGGCGCACCGATCAGGCGGCTGACCGAGTGCTTTTCCATGAACTCGCTCATGTCGATGCGCACCATGGCCTCTTCGGTATCGAAAAGGAAACTGGCGAGCGCCTTGCACAGTTCGGTCTTGCCGACGCCGGTGGGGCCGAGGAAAAGGAAAGAGCCGGTCGGTCGATTCGGGTCGGACAGGCCGGCACGGGCACGACGAATGGCATCGGCGACAGCGGTCACGGCCTCGTCCTGACCGACCACGCGCCGGTGCAGTTCGTCCTCCATGCGCAAGAGCTTGTCGCGCTCGCCCTCCAGCATCTTCGACACCGGAATGCCGGTCCAGCGCGCCACCACCTGGGCAATTTCCTCGGCGGTGACCTTGTCCTGCAACAGCGTGAAGCCGCGCGTTTCAGCCTCTTGCGCGGCCTTGAGGCGTTTTTCCAGTTCGGGAATCGTGCCGTACTGGATTTCACTCATGCGGGTGTAGTCCTGGCGCCGCTGGGCGGCGTCCAGATCCACGCGGGCCTGTTCGATTTCTTCCTTGATCTTGGTGGCGCCCTGCAGGCTGGCTTTTTCCGCCTTCCAGACCTCTTCCAGATCGTTGAATTCGCGCTCCAACGCGGCGATCTCGGTTTCGAGGTTGGCCAGACGTTGCCTGGATTCCTTGTCCTTTTCCTTCTTCAGTGCCTCGCGCTGGATCTTGAGTTGGATCAGACGGCGCTCGCGCCGATCCAGTTCTTCCGGCTTGGAGTCGATCTCCATGCGGATGCGGCTGGCGGCCTCGTCCATCAGGTCGATGGCCTTGTCGGGCAGTTGTCGGTCGGCGATGTAGCGATGGGAGAGCGTGGCCGCCGCGACGATGGCCGGATCGGTGATCTCCACGCCATGATGCACGGCATAGCGTTCCTTCAATCCGCGCAGGATGGCGATGGTGTCCTCGACGCTGGGTTCGCCCACGAACACCTTCTGGAATCGACGTTCGAGCGCGGCATCCTTTTCGATGTACTTGCGGTATTCATCCAGCGTGGTGGCGCCGACACAGTGCAGCTCGCCGCGCGCCAGCGCCGGTTTCAGCATGTTGCCGGCATCCATTGCGCCATCGGCCTTGCCGGCACCGACCATGGTGTGCAGTTCGTCGATGAAGAGGATGATTTGGCCCTCGTTCTTGGCCAGGTCGTTGAGCACGCCCTTGAGACGCTCCTCGAACTCGCCACGAAACTTGGCGCCGGCAATCAGCGCACCCATGTCGAGCGCCAGCACGCGCTTGCCGCGCAAACCTTCCGGCACCTCGCCCTTGACGATGCGCTGGGCCAGGCCCTCGGCGATCGCGGTCTTGCCCACGCCGGGCTCGCCGATCAGCACCGGGTTGTTCTTGGTGCGTCGTTGCAGCACCTGCACCACGCGGCGGATTTCCTCATCGCGGCCGATCACCGGATCGAGCTTGCCGGCCTCGGCGCGGGCGGTGAGGTCGATGGTGTATTTCTCCAGCGCCTGACGGGTTTCTTCGGCACTTTCCGATTGCACGCTCTCGCCGCCGCGCATCTTTTCGATGGCCGCCTCCAGACGCGACCGTTGCGCGCCGGCGGCCTTGAGCGCTTCACCCACCGTGCCCTTGTCATCCAGTGCCGCGAGCACGAACAGTTCGGAGGCGATGAAGGCATCGCCACGCTGCTGGGCAAGCTTGTCGGTGAGATTGAGCAGGCGACTCAAGTCGTTGCCGACATTGATGTTGCCTTCTTGCCCGCGCACCTTGGGCAGCGCGTCCAACGCCTGCGTGAGGCGCGCGCGCAGCGCGTTCACATTGACGCCAGCCTGCGCCAACAGCGGCACGGTGGAACCGCCGGATTGCTCCAGCAGGGCATGCATCAGGTGCACCGGTTCGAGCATGTTGTGGTCGCGTCCAACCGCGAACGACTGGGCGTCGCTCAGGGCTTGTTGAAAGCGCGAAGTGAGTTTGTCCATGCGCATGGCGAGTTCCGTATCGAGGCGCGGCAAAGGGCCGCAATGACGGAGGAGATGCGGCCGGACGGCGGCAGATCAAGATACTTGCCGGAACGAAAAAGGTCGCCGGATCACTCCGGCGGCCTTTCGAGGGTGCCTTACGTCAGCTTGAGCTCAGTCGATGCTCAAGGCACCGCGAGTCTTCTCGCGCCGACGATCATCGGCAGCGTCGAACGAGGCTTCGCAGCCGTTCTGCTTCACCATCACGCATTCCAGATAGTCGGTGGTCATTACCAGAGCCGCGCGGATGGCTTTGCCGGCGGGCGTTTTGTTCTGGCTGGCCAGATCGCCACCGAAGCCGCCACGGTAGAGGCCCACACGCATGCCGCCGCCCTTGGCGGTACCTTCAATAGTACGTGAGAAGGCGATCTCGCCGGTGGTGGTATCCACGACGCGAATATCCACGGCAAGGTAGGCGCTCTCACTCTTGCCGCCCAATGAAATGCCGCGGAAACTGATTCCGCCTCCGGTACCTTTTACGTCTTCCTCGTAGGCGGTCACGGTGCCCATGACGAGGTAGCGGGCGCCGGTGAGCTGGCCGATCTTGGCCTCGGTTCCGGCCCGGACCCGACCCGATGCGCCCAAATCCTGCTCGCTGAGTACCGATTCGAGCTTGCTGCGCTCCACCACGTTGAAGCTGCGCGTGGCGGCCAGCTCGTTGGCCAGCATCCCGGAAAGTTCCCAGCCCACACCACCATGCCACCAGCCGGCGCCGGACTCATTGCGGAACTCGGCGACACCGATGGACGGCTTGCCCTGCGCCAGTGCCGTCTGCGCCACGAACAGCGATGCCAGAACCAGCATCACGCCCAAGCAAAATTGTTTCTTCACAGACCTTCTCCCTTGGATTGCCATGACCACGAATGTTCGTACATCTCCTGTCGCCAAGATTCTAGCCCCAGACGATCATTGCTTAAACATACGGAAAAAAGCGGAGCAACCGGGCACGTTGGGCGCACCGCCTTCACGTCCGCTTCACGCTGGCGATCGGTTCTCGATCCAGATCAAGGAGGCCATGCGTCCGGTGCGGCCATCGCGGCGATAGGAATAGAAACGGCTTGCATCCGAGATCGTGCACAGCGCGCCACCGTCCACGGCGGTGATGCCCGCCTGCGCAAGGCGACGGCGTGCCAGTGCGTACAAGTCGATCAGATGATGGCCGGGACGCGTCGCGCTGAATGCGCGCGCCGCATCGGGGTCGGAATCGACGAAAGCGACACGCACTTCTTCACCGATTTCATAGCGCGTGGGACCGGCTGCCGGACCCAACCACGCGATGAGCTCGGCGGGTTCGGTGAGCATCGCGGCTACCGTGGCTTCAAGTACGCCGGCGACCAGACCACGCCAACCGGCATGGGCTACGGCCACTTCCGAGCCATCACGCGCTGCGAAAAATGCCGGCAGGCAGTCTGCAGTGAGGACGACCAACACCGCGCCGGGAACGTCACTGACGGCAGCATCGGCGAGCACGGGTTCAGACGTCGGAATGGCGCTGCGTACCCGGTGCACGTCGGTGCCGTGGACCTGGGTGAGCCAGTGCGGCGCATTGGGGAGATCGGCCCAGCGTTGAAGCAGCAATTGATTCTGCGCTACGGCCTCGGGATCATCGCCGCAGCGGTTGCCCAGGTTGAAGCGATCGAAGGGTGTCTCTGAGTGACCGGGTAGATCGCGCGTGGTGACCACGCCATGGACCCTGGCTGGCGCCGGCCAGCTCGGTCGGAGGAACTCAGTGGCCGGCATCGTCGTTTTCGGTGGCATCGGCCTGCAAGGCACGCACAAGCGACTGGTAATCGGCGGGCGCCGGCGCGATGACTTCGATCAAGCCGCCATGGATGGGGTGCTCGAAAGCGAGCTTTTCTGCGTGCAGCGCCTGCCGCCGGAAACTGCGTAGTGCCGCGATGGTGGCTTCGCTGGCGGCCTTGGGCAGACGCAGTGCTCCGCCGTACAGACCATCGCCCACCAAGGGGTGGCGAACATGCGCCATGTGTACGCGAATTTGATGGGTGCGGCCGGTTTCCAGCACGCACTCGATGCGCGTGTGGATGCGATAGCGCTCGCGCACGCGGTAATGGGTGACGGCCGGCTTGCCATCTTCACGCACGGCGCGACGGAGGCGATCGACCGGGTGACGATCCAGCGGCGCATCCACGGTACCGCCGGCGATCAGACGGCCATTGACGATGGCCTCGTATTGGCGATGGACGTCGCGTGCGGCCAGTTGTTCGACCAGGGCGGTGTGCGCCTCGATGGTGCGCGCCACGACGAGTGCGCCCGAGGTGTCTTTGTCCAGTCGATGCACGATGCCGGCACGCGGCAACAGTGCAAGCGTGGGATCGAGGTGAAGCAGCGCATTGACCAAGGTTCCGGCCGGGTTGCCCGCGCCCGGGTGCACCACCAGACCGACCGGCTTGTTGACCACCAACACATGCGCGTCCTGATGCAGGATGGCCAGGGCAATCGGCTCGGGTGCGCTGTCGGTGGCGACTTCCAGGGTTGCATCGATCTCCACCGACTCACCGCCACGCACGGCATCGCGCGGACGTGGCACCTCGCCATCCACCCGAACCTGACCGGACTTGATCCAGCCGGCGATGCGCGAGCGCGAGTACTCGGGAAACAACTCGGCCAGGACCCGATCCACGCGCTGGCCGGCGGCATCCAGCGGAATTTCGGCCTGTCGGTGCGCATGCGAGGTGGGCGATGGGGTGCTCATCGGGATCTGTCGAACCTGTGGTGTGGATGAATGCGCGCGCTCGGTTGCACCGTTTCACGGCGTCTTAATGAGTGGCGCGGCGGCTTTCGGCTATTATGCCGCGTCCCGTGGCCGTCACGGCAGCATGAATCGTTCGATGACTCGACTCAATCTTTTCACCCGCATCGCCGTCCTGATGGCATTGGCCGTCGTACTCACTTCCTGTGGCAAGTGGAGCAAGAAGGACGATCCACTGGAAACCCTGCCGGTCGATGCGATGTACAAAGAGGCCAAGACCGCGCTCGAAAAGGGCAATGTGTCGCGCGCGCAACGCTATTACCAGCGCCTTGTCGCCCGCTTCCCTTACGGCCCGTACACCGAGCAATCGCAGATCGAATTGGCCTATGCCTACTACAAGGGCAACAAGCCGGAAGACGCGACCTCGGCCGTCAACCGCTTCATCCGCACCTATCCGGCGCACCGCTACATCGAGTACATGTATTACTTGCGGGGGTTGATCAATGCCAATCGCGGTGAGGGCACCTTGCTGCGCATCGCGCAGTTGGACCCCACCCAACGTGAGCAAGTCTCGCTCAAGCAGGCATTCAACGACTTCGGCGAGTTGCTGCGGCGCTATCCCAACAGCCGTTACGCCGCCGATGCGCGGTTGCGCATGGTGCATTTGCGCAATCAGATGGCGCGCCACGAGCTCAATGTGGCGGTGTTCTATCTGGAGCGTCGCGCGTGGGTGGCCGCGGCCAATCGCGGCAAGAACATCATCGAGGAATACCCGCAGAGCGTGTATGACGCCGATGCCTTGGCGGTGATGAGTGAGGCCTATGTTCGACTGGGGCGCGAGACCCTGGCCACGGATGCGCGCCGGGTGTTGGAGCTCAACTATCCGCAACATCCTTACCTGCGCGGTGAGTGGCCATCGGAGCGTTCGTGGTGGCGCAAGCTGACCCCGTTTGGCGCCGACAAGCGCAGTTACTACGGCGATGGCTTGCGTGCGGCGGCAACGACGCCCGAGTTGGGCGCGCATAGCTGAGGGTCTCGCCCGATCACTCGCGCCAGGCGCTGGTGATCGGATAGCGCCGGTCGCGGCCAAAGGCCAGCGTCGATACTTTCGGCCCCGGCGCGTACTGCCGCCGTTTCCATTCGGAAATGCGCACCAGGTGCAGTACGCGCGCCACCGTGTCCGATGCGAATCCGGCAGCGCAAATCTCCGCAGCAGACTGTGCCTGTTCCAGATGCCGATGCAGGATCGCGTCGAGAACGGGATAGGGCGGCAGTGAATCTTCGTCGCGCTGGTTTTCGCGTAGCTCGGCACTCGGCGGACGCTCGATCACGGCGGCAGGAATGCGCTCACCATCGCCCTGCGCATTGCGCCAGCGGCAGAGTGCGAACACCTCGGTCTTGTAGAGATCCTTGAGCGGCGCATAGCCACCGCAGGTGTCGCCGTAGATCGTGCCGTAACCTACCGCCAGTTCGCTCTTGTTGCCCGTGGTCAGGACCAGACCACCGAACTTGTTGGCAAGCGCCATCATCAGCACGCCACGACAGCGGCTTTGCAGGTTTTCTTCCGTGATGTCGACCTCACGGCCGGCAAAGCTGGGCGCAAGGGTGTCGAGAAACGCCTTGAAGGGCGCCTCGATGGGCAGGGTGTGCAAATGCACGCCCAAGGCTCGGGCTTGTTCGGCGGCCAGGTCATTGGACAGATCGGCGGTGTAGCGCGAGGGCATTCGCACCGCATGTACGTTGTCCGCGCCGAGCGCATCGACCGCGACGGCCAGCACCATGGCTGAATCCACGCCGCCGGAAAGACCCAGCCACGCGTTGCGGAAACCGTTCTTGTGCATGTAATCGCGCGTGCCGCAAACCAGGGCGCGCCAAAGTTGGGCGTGCGCGCCGGCATCGGCTTCCGCCTCCCAATGCACCGGCTCGAAGCCGCGTGTGCGCGCATGAAAATCGGCCACGCGCCAGCCCTCGGAAAAGCTGCGAGCCATCGGGTGCACGTGACCGCTGCCGTCGGCCAGCCAGGCGCCGCCATCGAACACCAGTTCATCCTGCCCGCCCACGGCGTTGAGGTAGGCAATAGCCACGCCGGTTTCCGTCACGCGCTGGCGCAGCAAGGCCCGACGGCGAGCGGATTTGTCACGTTCAAACGGCGAGGCATTGGCCACCAGCACCAAGGGTGCATCGGCCGCCGCCACCGCCGCGAGAGGTTCGGGGAACCACAGGTCTTCACAGATCAGAATCCCGAGGCGCACGCCTGCCACATCGATCACGCAGGCTTCGGCATCCGGTTCGGTGGCAAAGTAGCGGCGCTCATCGAACACCGCATGGTTGGGCAGTTCGCGCTTGTGGTAGGTGACTTCGACGTGGCCATCACGCAGCACGCTGACCGCATTGAAGACCACGGCACCGGCGGCTTCCGGCCAGCCCACCACCGCCATGATGCCGTGGGCGGCGCGTGCGATGGTTTCGAGCTGATGCGCGCATTCAGCCAGAAAGGCCGGACGCAACAGCAAGTCCTCGGGCGGATAGCCACTCAATGCCAATTCTGGGAACACCACCACATCGGCCATCCACTGGTCGCGGGCCTGAGCGATCAATTCGGCGATGCGCCGGGCGTTGGCCGCCACTGCGCCGACGGGAAAATCGAACTGGGCGAGCGCGATGCGAAGAGGGCGGGGCACGGGCGTACTCACGTTGCCGCGCCTCGCACGCTCGACGCTTCCTGCACCTGACGCGCCGCTTTGATCCGGACGCGTGGACGCAACCAGGCCGCAAAGGCGTCTTCTTCGAGGCTGCCTTCGGCCAGTTGCAGGTAGACCGGATAGAGCTCGTGATCCTCGGCCTCCAGTACGCCGTCGTTGAGCAGGATGAACACTTCGCACGCCACAGCAGCGGTGCGCTTGTTGCCGTCCACGAAGGGATGGTTGCGTGCCAGCCCGAAGGCAAGACTGGCCGCTAGATCCGCCAAATCCGGTAGCGGGTCGCCGTAGGCGTAATGTTGTTGCGGTCGCGCCAGCGCGGATTCCAACATGCCTTCGTCTCGCACGCCGGTGCCGCCGCCGTGTTCGGCCAGTTGGCGGTCGTGGATGGCCAATGCCAAGGGGCGCTCGATCCAGATGATCATGGCTACTGCGCCAGCTTGTTGAGTAGCGTTCGACGGCTACGCATCACCTCTTCGGCCACCTGCATCTGCTCGGCCAGAGTGGGGTCATACACGGTCAGGCGGATGCCATCCGGGGTTTCCAGCGCGTACAACTCATCACCCTTGGCTACGCGCAGACGTGCCAGCAATTCCTTGGGCAGGACGACGCCGGCGGAATTGCCGACGGTGGTGATCTTGAGCTTCATGAGAGCACTCCGAGGAAACCGGGGTAAAATTATAACAGATGTTATTACCCCATGTGACTCAACGTGTCCGCAATCGAAACAACGTGTGCAGTACCTACTCAGTGCGCAACGCCGCGATCGGATCCAGTTGCGCGGCTTGACGTGCCGGATAGACGCCGAACGCCAAGCCGACCAAGGCACACGATACGGTGGCCAGGAAGATCGGAATCGGGGCCCAGGCCACTTGCCATCCGGCGAGCGTGGCGATCAGGTAGGCCAGAACGCCACCGAACACCACGCCCAGCAGGGCACCCAGCACGCAGATCACGAAGGTCTCGCGCAGGAATTGGTGGATCACATCGCGCTGGCGTGCGCCCAGGGCGCGCAGCAGGCCGATTTCGCGCTTACGCTCCAGCACGTTGGCAAGCATGATGTTCATGATGCCGATGCCGCCCACCAAAAGGCTTACGCCCGCGATGGCTGCCATCACGATCTGAAAGATTTTCTGGGTTTCCTGATGCTGGCGATACAGTTGCGCGGGCACCACCAGGCTGAAGTCCTCGATACCGGCATGGCGCTGGTCGAGCAAGGCCGAGGTCACCCGTGCGGCTGCAGCGATGTTGGCGGGATCACCAATGCGCAGCCAGAATCGATCGACCTCGTCTTCCATCGGCTGCAAGCGAAAGCGCGCGCTGGCGCTGGACAGCGGCACGAAGGCGCGATTGCTCTCCAGTCCCAGTTGCACGCCTTCGAACTTGTCGGAGGACAGATCGCGGTCGGCCAACACCCCGACCACCTCGAACCAGGCGTGGTTGAGTTTGACCGGCTGCCCCACCGCATCGCCCTTGGGAAAGAGGTCGCGTGCCGCCTGGCTCCCCAGCACCACCACGCTGGCCACGCGTGCATCGTCATCATCCGCCAAGGCGCGACCCTGTGCCATGGCCAGACTGGCCAGCTCGAAGTAGTCGGGCGTGACGCCACTGATCTGGGCATCGCCCGAACCTTGAGCGCTGAATACCGAATAGGTCTTGATGCGTTTTTCCGCGGCAAAGTGATTGGCATCGGGCACGGCGCCGAGTGCGGCGCGGGCGTCGGCCACGCTCAGACCGACACTGCGATTGCGGTTTTCGCGCAGGGTGTCATCGTCGAAACTGCGCGCTTCCACGATCAGATTGTTCAAGCCCAGGCCTTGCACCAATTTCAGGGCTTCCCGGCGGCTGCCTTCGCCCACCGCCTGCATGGCGACGATGGCGCCAATGCCGAAGATCAAGCCGAGCAGGGTCAGACCGGTGCGCAGCTTGCGCCGCGACAGTTCTTCCAAGGCCTCGCGCCAGGGCATCAGACGCGCGTGCCACGTGTCACCGGTCGGACTCATGAGCGCGCCTCCTCGGTGCCTTCCCGTTGCCTGCGCTCGACTTCCTCGGGCAACAGGATCACGCGCTCGCCGGCCTTGAGACCCGACACGATGCGAGTGCGAGCCGGTCCGCGCTCAGCGACTTGCACGGCGCGCTTTTCAGCCTCGCCCGAGTTCAGAACATAGACAAAGTGCTGGTCGGAGCCGACCGACTCGATTGCAACGTTGGCCACGCTGATGGCCGAATCGGCCGACGCCAGCGATAGCTCGGCGCGGAAGGCCATGCCGGGCACCCAACCATATCGCTGGATGTCCTTGGCATCGACCGCTGCCTTGACCTTGAGGTAGCGCACCGGCGAATCACGGCTTTCCACCTGTGCCGCGGTGGCGACGAAGCTGAGTGTGCTGTCGGCACGCTGTTCCGGATGACCCATTGGATACAGGCTGATCTTCATGCCGGTGCGAAGATTCTGCGAGTCCACCTGAGGCACGCTGATTTCCAGTTCCAGACTGGAGATATCGGGCAGGCTGCCGAACTCGTTCTGCGCCCACATGGTTTGGCCCAAGGTGGGCTTTTCCCCGGACCAGTTGGTCGTCAGCATCAACACCCCGTCATGCGGAGCGATGAGTTCGAGAGAGTCCAAGTCCTGCTGACGCAGGCTGGCCGTGTGCTGGAAGCTGGCGGCTTGCGCGTCGATCACGCCCAACTCGGCGGCACCACGTTCGCTGGCCTGATCCAGTTGCCAGCGCAGGGTGCCATCCTTGGTCTTGAGGAAACGCTGGTCCTCGATCGCATCCAGGATGTCGTTGCGTGCAAACATGTCCAGATCGGCATCGGCATAGCGATTGGCAATGGCCAAGGCCGAGCCGACCTGCGCCAGATCCACACCGACGCGATTGACCGTGCCTTCCAGTGCGTCTTGCTTGGCCTGACGCGTCAGCTTGGTGCGCTCGATGTCCAGCAGGGCCTGGGTGAGATTGAGTTCGCCCTGTGCCGCCGAGAAGCGTGCGATGACCTCGCCGCTCTTGACCTGACTCCCATCGGGCAGCATCCAGGTCAGCTGTTGCTGGGTCCAGTTGCGGCCCGGAACCAGGAGCGGCGTGGCTTCGACCGAACGCAGGCGGCCATCGGCGATCACACTCAGTGTCAAGGGCGCTTCGACCAGGGTTTCGGTCGGCAATTCGTTGTGTGGCGCGCTGCCGCACGCGGCCAATGAAAGTGCGCCGATGACAAGAAACAGGGATCTCATGGCGCAGCATCCTTGTGTGCGGGCGCGAACAATTCCACGCGCACCGCGCGACCGGGCTTGAGGCTGTCGCTGCTATCGTTCAGCGCGATCCGCAGATCCACCACCGGCACCGGTTGAACCCGTGATTTGCTGTGCACCACGCGGCCGATCTCGATGACCTTGCCTTCCAGTGTGGCGCCGCCGCCTTCGGTGATCACGCGGGCTCGCATGCCGAGACTGACTTTGCCCAGATTCCGCTCGTCCACGCTCGCCCGGATGCCCAGCGTGCTCATGTCGGGAATCTCGGCCACCGACTGCCCACGAAACACGCGCGAGCCCACGGCGAACTTTTCGCCGCTCCAGTCGGTGCGATGGATGACGATGCCTGCCTGTGTCGCATTCACGCGCAAGGCGGCCATGGATTTCTGCAGATTGGCGATCTTTTTTTCCATCAGCGCGATTTCGGCGTCGACCAGTCGCAGTTCCTGGCGACGCTGCTCGGCGGCCAAGGTCTCGCGTTGCTCGGCCAGTGTCATCAAGGCCTCGGCTTCGCCGCGTTCGATCACCAGCTTTTTGTAGTCCACGCGACGCAGCAGGTTCTCCGGCTGGGTGGCTTTGCGCTGGGCCTTGTCCAGCTTGGCGCGGCGGTCTTCGGTGGCCAGGTGTTCGGTGCGTTCGCGTTCGGCCAGTTGCAGCAGCAACTGGGCGCGCATCGATTGTTTTTCCGAGAGCTGGTTGCGTTGGGTGATCAGGCTGTTCTGGGTTTCGCCGCCGTCGAACACCACGACCGTATCGCCCACTTCGACCTTGGAACCATCCGGCGCCATCTCGGTGATGTTGAGGTTCCAGACATTGTCGATCGAGGGCGGGGTGAAGTGCTGGCTGCGTTGCGCCACGATCTCGCCATCCAGCCGCAGGCTTTGCCCCGCGGCAAGCATCGGCAGCATGGCCAGGATCAGGATCATCACGGCTTTCATGGCGTGTTCTCCTGTGCGAGGGCTTCGTTGCCAGTGGCATCCACCCGCACGCTCATGCCCGGCAACAGTTGGTCTGAAAGGCGCGTGTCATCGAGTGCCACGTCGATCTCGAAGTAGCGCCCCGTGCCCCATTCCATCTTCTGCTCGGGAGCGCCGCTGATGCGTTCGACATGACCTTGCACGCTTCGGCCCGGCAGCGCATCAAAGCTCAGGTTCACCTTTTGACCCACGCGCAATTGCGAGCGTTCCGGCTCCAGTGCATAGGCGCGCACGCCCATGGCACCACCGCCCGACACTTCGCCGATCTGCTGGCCGGGCGAACTGCTCATGCCCTCGCTGTAGCGTTGCCCGAGGCGCGGATCGAAACCAAAGCGCACCGTGCCGGCGCGGCTGGCCTTCTGCTCGGATGTGCTGACGCGATAGCGGCTGAATTCCAGTTGTGCAGCCAGCTTGCGAAGTTCCAGTTCGGCATCGGCGAGCCTGCGCGTGACCGCCGCATTGGCGGTCTCCAGTTCGCTCTGCTTGAGCGTGAACTCGCGCTTGGCCCGTTCGTATTCGCCGGCATAGCGATCAAAATCCAGTGCGGACAGATGCTCGCGTGGAATCTCGGCATCGACTTGCGCCTTGTCGCGGATGGCCTGGGCTTGGATCAAGGCCATCCTGGCGTCGATCACGGCCACCCGCAGTTCGGCCAGTTCCTTGTCGCGGCGTGCCTTGGCCAGTTCCACCTGGCTCTCGGCTTCCTCTACCGCCGCCAGATACTGACCCGGATCCACGCGCACCAGCACGTCGCCTTCCTTGACTTGGCTGCCCTCGGGCACGAGGTAGCGCAGCGTGGTCGGCGAGGTGTCAGAGATCGGAACCATGATGGCTTCCGCATCCAGTGCGCGTACTTGGCCGGTCAGCATCACCGGCGCGGCCTGCACGCCGGGTGCGAGCAGAAGCGAGATTGCAAGCCAAAATGAAATGCGTGCGCTCATGGGTTCATTTGCCTTGCGCGGTGTCATGTTCGATCTTCCCGTCGCGCAGGCGCACTTGGCGCGGCGCGCGCTCGGCCAGTTCGTTGTCGTGGGTCACCATCACCACGGTCTGGCCGCCGGCGTGCACTTCATCGATGAGTTGCAGCACATCACGCGCACTGCGCGAATCAAGGTTGCCGGTGGGTTCGTCGGCCAGCAACAAGGCGGGCTTGAGCACCAGTGCACGGGCAATGGCGGCGCGTTGCATCTGGCCGCCGGACAATTCGCCCGGGCGATGGTCCATGCGATCACCCAGACCCACGCGTCGCAGCAGTTCACGCGCCCGTTCCGGTGCGTGCATGTCCGGCACTTCGGAAAAGCGCAGTGGCAGCAATACGTTCTCCAGCACGCTCAGACGCGGCAGCAGGTGGAAACTCTGAAACACGAAACCGATGCGGCGATTGCGGACATGGCTGGTGGCGGTATCGTCGAGGGTGCGCACCTCGATGCCATCAAGCTTGTAACTGCCGGTGTCCGGCCGATCCAGACAGCCCAGCACGTTGAGCAGAGTCGATTTGCCCGAGCCCGACGGCCCGGTGAGCATCACGAACTCACCCGCCTCCACGCGCAAATCCACGCCATCGAGTGCGCGAACGGTTTGGCCGCTCATCTTGTAATGGCGGGAGACGGATTGCAGTTCGATCATGGAGTGTCGAGACCAAGGCCAGCAGGAGCGAGTCAGACCTGCACAACGCGTGCAGGTTCCGTTCATGCTAGGAAACCGACCCCATCAGGCGCCTGTGCCATTGGACAGGGTGAGGCGATTCGGGTCGCGTTGGATTCAGATACGGCTGGCGTGTTCCCGAATCGGTTGGTAACTGTAGGCGCGATCGAGTGCGCCGCTGATGGCGGCGATGCGGTTGCTGTGGGCGGATATGGCATAGGCACTGCTGGCCGCGCCCTGGCTGTGGCTCAGGCGGTTGCCGTTGGCGTCGTAGGTGAAGCCTTGGTTGCCGAGGTTCGAGGTGACGGTCGTGAGTCGGTCCATGTCGTCGTAGCCGTAACTCTGTGACCAGTTGCCGTCGGCATAATTGACCAGTTCATCGACCCGGCCATT